>JAPKAY010000022.1 GCA_028825045.1 Halioglobus sp. | reverse complement strand
CAGGACACAAACTGGAAACGGCCTCCACAATGGCCTGGAGATCCGCGCCTGAGGCAGCCAACGCGGCTACTGCGGCGGCCAGGTTCGAAAAATTAAATAGGCCGGGAAGGGGGCTGAACACCTCGGTCTTTCCCCAGGGGCTGTGCAACACGCCACGCGCACCCGTGGACTGGAACTCGACCTGTTCCACCCGCACATCCGCCGGCGCACCGCTCACAGAATAGGTAATAGACTGGGCGCCTGGAGCCACTGCTGCACGCACATGTTGAGCGTATTTGTCGTCTGCATTAATCACTGCATGACGCAGGCCTTCGGTCGCAAATAATCTGAGTTTGGCGCCACCGTAGGCTTCCATGGTGCCGTGATAATCAAGGTGGTCGTGTGACAGGTTGGTGTAAATAGCGGTCTCAAATTTCACGCCATTTACCCGGCCCTGCTCCAACGCATGCGAGGAAACTTCCATGCTGACAGCAATCACACCCTGTTCCAGCCAACTCGCTAGTTGCTGCTGCAGCGACAAGGGATCAGGCGTGGTATTACGGGTTTCACTGATATTATCTTCGAGCGTGGCACCCAGGGTTCCGATCACGCCGCAGCTCTGACCTAACGCTCTGCACAACTGCGCCAGAATCCAGCTTGTCGTGGTCTTGCCGTTGGTGCCGGTCGTACCCACCACACGCATACCGTGACTGGGGTTTCGATAAAATCGCGCCGCCAGTTGGCCCGCATCAAAACGCAACTCCGGAAGCTCTACCAGCGGCACAGAAATAGCATCCACGAAGCCTGCAACGGGTGCCTGTGCCACCACGGCAGCCGCGCCATTGGCCACAGCTTGCTCAATAAACTGACGCCCGTCATAAATCTCTCCGGGCATCGCAAGAAACACATCGCCCGGCTGAACTTTACGACTGTCCAACTGCATCCCGCTGATCACCGTTTCGGCATAGGAGGGGTTACTACTTCCAAGCAATTCCGGGAGCGACATAGCTGGCACATCTGCGCGGGCTACTGCCATCATCAGGCAGGACCTCCTTGCTCGATTGTTGCGGCAACTTCGACACTGCCAATTTCTGTCGGCGGTATATTGAGGATACGCAGCGCATCACTTGTTATTTCAGAAAATACCGGCGCGGCCACAGCGCCACCACCGTAGCGTTCACCCTGCGGATCATTGATCACAACCACAGTAACGATGCGTGGATTGTCGATGGGTGCGATTCCCGCAAACAGAGCCACATATTTGTGCTTCTCGTAACCGCTGGGGCCGACTTTGTGCACAGTGCCCGTTTTTCCACCGACCCGGTAACCGGGAACACGGGCCCTACGTGCTGTTCCATCATCGGAAGTCACAGCGTGCAGCATGTTCAGAATCTGAATAGAAGTCGCCCGGGAGATCACTCGCTTACCCGCTGGAACTTCACCCTCCAGGGCCAGCAGTGAAACCGGACGTTGTACGCCACCATTAGCAAACACCGTATAGGCATTGGCAAGTTGCAGCGGTGTTGCGGTAATGCCGTAGCCAAATGCCAGGGAGACTTTATCCGTTGCATACCAGCGCGGTCGATTGGGTAGCTCTCCAGCACTTTCGCCCGGGAAACCAGTACCGGGAGATTGCCCGATACCAAATCGATTGAAAACCTCCCAGATAGGTTCATGGCCCAGATCAAGGGCAATCTTGGTAACCCCTACCTGGCTGGATTTCTGCAGTACCCGGGTCACGCTAATCTCGCCATAATTGCGCGGATCGGGGTAGACTTTAGGACCCACCCGGATGCGACCGGGCGAGGTGTCAATTATTGTGTCAGGTGTATATCGGCCACTTTCCAATGCAGCCACCAACGTCAGCGATTTCATTGTAGAGCCCGGCTCGTATACATCGGTCATGGCGCGATTGCGCATACCCGCAGCACTACCTCCCTTTTGGCCATTGGGGTTGTAAACCGGGTAGTTGACCATGGCGAGCACTTCGCCGGTATGACTGTCCAGTGTCACCACAGTTCCAGACTCTGCACCCAAGGCGGTGACCGCACGTTGTAGTTGTCGGTGCTGAATAAATTGGAGGCGCAGGTCGATACTCAGAGTGAGATCTTTTCCCGGCTGCGCCACCACTGGTACGCCAATATCACGCACCACTTCCCCATGCAGATCCTTGATGTATTTTTTCTTTCCCGGCGTACCTTGCAACCATTCGTTGTACGCCAGCTCAAGACCTGCTATCCCCTGGCCATCCAGGTTGGTTAATCCCACCAGCTGTGCAGCAACCTCACCAGCGGGATAAAAGCGTCTGTATTCTCTCTCGCCGTAAACACCTGCAATCTTTTTTTCAAGAACGGCTCGAGCGACTTCCGGCACCTGGTGCCGTTGCAAATACATGAATTGCTTATTTTTATAGCGGGACAGCTTGTCCTGCAATCCGGTCAGCTCCATACCCAGCGCCTGCGCCAACTCTTCTAACCGATCTGAATTTCTGAGTACCTTCGGATTAGCCCAGATCGATACCACCGGTGTGCTTACCGCCAGCGGCTCACCGCGCCGATCGGTAATCACCCCGCGATAGGCAGGTATTTCAGCGGTGCGAACGGAGCGCATCGCCCCCTCACCCTGGAGGAATTCATAGTCAAATATTTGTAGAGAAAACACTCGCGAAACCAGCAGCACCAGAAGGCAGCACAGGATCCCCACTACGGCATAAAAGCGCCAGTGGGATAGCGACTGTCGGATATTGGGCTTCACTGTGGAACCAACTTGAAATGATTCAGATCAGGCGCCACCATTCCCAGCTCGCCACGAGCGACTTTTTCAACACGGTAGTGCGAGGCCCAGGTGCTTTGTTCCAGCAACAAGCGCCCATAGTCCTCCTGCAGATACCACTGAGAAGACTCCAGAACCTGCAGCTTGGCATACAGCGCGCGGCAGGCATGGGTAGAGTGCACAATGGCGAAGGCGGACAATACAACCAGCATTACCAGGACAGCATTGCAAGCGACCAGCTCACTCCCGGCCCCACGCCACACGGTCGCGCTTACCACCCTGCTATTTACCACGCTATCTGCCCTACTTATTTTATTGTTTAACTAATTTTTTCCGCGACGCGCATGATCGCGCTGCGAGCACGAACGTTGCCCGCAACTTCCTGCTCACTGGCTTTAATCGCCTTTCCTATTAATCGCATGCGCCTGTTAAGTGCTCCGTCTGTTACCGGCACACCTCGAGGAAGTGCATCGCCGCGCGCCATATTTCGCATGTAACGTTTGACCAGACGGTCTTCGAGCGAGTGGAAACTGATCACCACCAGGCGACCCCCTATACGCAACATATCCAGCGCGCCAGATAACAGCGCCTGCAGATCTTCAATTTCGTGATTGACCTTGATGCGGATAGCCTGAAAGGAACGAGTGGCAGGGTGCTTGTGTTTTTCCCAACGCGGATTGGCTTCGCTGACAACACGCGCCAGCTGGCCGGTAGTCTCGATAGGAGATGTCTCGCGTGCCGCGATAATCGCCGCTGCGATTCGACGCGCAAAGCGCTCCTCGCCATACTCTTTTAGCACCGTAGTAATATCCTGTAGCTGGGCATGGGACAGCCACTGGGCCGCCGTTTCACCACAACTTGTGTCCATGCGCATGTCCAGAGGGCCATCCTGCATAAAGCTGAACCCCCGCTCACCGTCGTCCAGCTGCGGGCTGGATACGCCCAGGTCCAATAAAATGCCATCAACTGCGTCGATCCCCATCCCACGCAGTTGATGGGGAAGCTGAGCGAAAGACCCGTGGAAAAACTCAAACCGGGGCTCACCCTCTATCAACTGTTGTGCCGCCAACTGGGCTGTCTGATCTTTATCAACGGCCAGCACATGGCCACGCTCATCGAGACACTCCAACAGGCAGCGGCTGTGCCCGCCCCGACCGAAAGTGCCATCCACATAGAACCCATCGGGGTGCGTTACCAGAGCCTTCACCGCCTCTTGCAACAACACTGTTTGATGCATAGAGGTCACCTAGAGCGTCAGCGACATTAATTCGTCAGGCAATTCGGCCTCGGGGCCCGAATCGAGCAGCGCCTGATCGCGCTCCGCCAGCCATAGCGCCTCGGACCACAGTTCCAATTTATTACCCTGACCAACCAGCACCAGTTTCTTGTCCAGTTGTGCGTGGTCACGCAGGGGTTGGGGCAGCAGCAATCGGCCATTGCCGTCCAACTCCAGGTCAGTGGCGTAACCCAGCATCAGTCGCTGAAAGCGTTTCACGGCGGGTTTCAGTGCAGGCAGGTTTTGAATGTCCTTCTCAATCCTCTCCCACTCTGGCAGCGGGTAAATAACCAGGCAGGCGGCCTGAGTATCGATGGTGACGACAATCCGACCCGCTGATTCGGCGTGCAATGGCTCGCGCTGACGCGCTGGCATTGCCAGCCGCCCCTTGGCGTCCATGTTGATATGCTGTACTCCGCGAAACACGGCTATTCCCCACTCATATTTGGCCTTTTAACCCACATAAAGCCAAAAAATCCCACTTCTCTCCACTTGCCAACACTATAGGTCTGCAATCGAGAAAGTGTCAAGCAAGCAATGTCTAAAAAACGTTGTAATATCAGCGAATTAGGGCGACTTTAGTGGAAATTAGGTCAAGGTGGGGGAATAATATGGGGGAGAATAATGCGTTAAAACAGTCTGGTAAATTGACTTCCTAATGATTTACATTAACTTCAAGGCTATGTAATTATAAAGATAAAGTTTTTTAGTCTCTATGAGTCTAATTAGTGTGAAGTTCTGCAATTTTCGATTGGCAGGCCACCCTGAGTAGGCGCCCTGAATGGAAGCAAGAACGCGCCAGGTGCCCGGCGCCAGTGAAATCGACCCGCGCCGGCAAGGCCGGGACGCGCAATTTTCACCCATAAGAATTTAGTGAGTCGGTCGATAAGCCGGGTTCTGTCGTGGACGATCATTCATCTGCGACAGGTGTCACCACCTGCCTGTAGCGACCTACCCGAATCCACTGCGGGCCACAGCTAACGGATTCCTATTTGGTCTTGCTCCGAGTGGGGTTTACCATCGCCACGCCTGTTGCCAGCCGCGCGGTGCGCTCTTACCGCACCTTTTCACCCTTACCTGGCGAACCAGGCGGTATCCTTTCTGTTGCACTTTCCGTAGGCTCTCGCCCCCCAGGCGTTACCTGGCACTCTGCCCTATGGAGCCCGGACTTTCCTCCCCCCGAACCACGTAAACGCTGCCAGGAAGCGATCGTCTGACCGACTCGGCGCCAAGACTACGCCGTCACTGTGCGCAGCGCAAGTGAACCGCGACGGCTAGCAGATGAGTGTGTCTTTAGATGGCGCGGGGGAGACCGGTCGCCTTTATCTACTATCCGCGACCACCTCTCTTCCCTATTCTACGCGGCTATTCTTCTCAGCGATTAAATACTCATACAGCAGCTTTTTACGCAGGCCGGAGCAGTCTGCCACGACTGCCGCCGCCTGTTTCGCAGGCAATTCCTGTGCTAGGCGTAATAGTAGTGCAGCCACATCAGGGCTCACCGTTGTCGCATTTTTGGGTGCGCCGGCCACGATCAATACAATCTCACCCTTCTGCTGGTTGCTGTCACTGCTTACAAAGTGCTGTAGCTCGGCCAATGTGCCGCGCTTGATCGTCTCGAACAGCTTGGTAATTTCCCGCGCTAACACGGCCTCTCGCTCTGCACCCAATACCTGAATCATAGAGCCCAGGGAGGCTTCGATTCTATGTGGCGCCTCATAGAAGATCAGCGTGACGGATTCCCCGGCCAGGGCGGTCAACCGATTGACTCTGGCACCCTCGCGCGTTGGCAAAAAGCCCTCGTAGAGAAATCGATCTGTCGGCAGGCCGGACACGCTGAGGGCGGCAATTGCGGCGCAAACACCGGGAACCGGTCGCACAGCAAAGCCCCTGTCCTGCACGTAGCGCACCAGCCGATACCCGGGATCTGAAATTAGAGGCGTGCCAGCATCGGAGACTAATGCGACACTGCCACCACCTTCAAGGCATGCGCCTATTCGATGCAATGCACGCTCATCACTGTGGTCATGATATGACATGGTGGGCGTATCAATTGCAAAATGCTGCAACAATCGCTGGCTGTGGCGCGTGTCCTCCGCCGCGATAAGGTCAGCTGACTTCAGCACCTCAATCGCTCGCTGTGACATATCACCGAAGTTACCAATGGGTGTTGCCACAACATAAAGCCCGGAATCCAAAATTTCCCCTTATAATGTCGACACTTTGCGTGTCCCGATTTTTAAAGACTTACTAACCTGTTGGTGAAGCATAGCATGAGAGAACCCAGTTCCAGTCAAGACCACCGCGTTCGTGCAGTGACCGTTATTCTTCTGACCTTACTGCTCTGGGGTTGCGCCGATAAACCGCAGAAGAAACCCAAAGAGCCCACGACACCGCTTCCTGAAAGTCATCAGTCTGCGCAGAAAAAGAGGATTTCGCTCACCCTGCCTGCCAGCTCCCATAGTGAAGCGTTCAATGCTGCAGAGCAGGCTCTTTCTCAATTTGACTGGATGCAGGCCAGTGTCACACTGCAAGCGTTAGCCGACACCGCATCGACGCCCAACGACCGAGCCTACATCACCTACCTGCAGGCCCGCATCGCCTTTCTTCGGGGTAATCAGGCCGCGGCACTGGCGAAGCTCGAAAAGATGAATCATCCCAATGTTGACCCTGCACTGCGCTATCGCATGCTGAGTTTCAAGGCCTACATTCTGGAAATGCAAGGGGACTGGCTCCAGAGCGCGCTCCTGGCAACCGAACTTCTACGCACAGCCCCATCAGACTACTCCGCTGCCTGGAAGCGCAATGTGTGGCGCAACCTGGAACGTGAGAACGAGACGGAATTACTGGCCGCGCGACGAGTCACAATGATTCCGCAATGGCAGGGATGGCTGGACCTCGCACTAATCTCCCGCGGCGCCCCTTCCTCACTGCCCGCCCAGCTGTCGCGTTGGCGCAACAATCACCCCGGCCACCCTGCGACTGCGCCGCTACCAGGCGGACTGGATTACTTACAGGCATCTCCAACCCGGACAGGTAAAGTTGCCATATTACTGCCCCTGAGCGGAAAACTGGCACGGCCTGGCAAAGCGGTTCTGGACGGCTACCTGGCGGCCTATTACTCCGCACGCGACAATGGCGGCCCATCCTATGAACTGTTGATCCTTGATGTAGAAAATTACCCTACCGCCAGCAGCGCCTACGATTACGCCGTCAGCCAGGGTGCTGGCATTGCCATTGGCCCGCTGAGCAAATCCGCTTTGGCAGACGTTGCCACGCTGCTTGAGCGACCCATACCCATCCTGGCGCTCAACCGCATTGACCCGGTATTGCCGGCCTCTGGAAGCGCTCTAGTGCAACTCTCACTGGCACCGCAAGACGAAGCGCAGCGCGTGGCTGAAATCGCATTTGGCCAAGGTGCACGCCGGGCTATCATTATTCGCCCCGACGGCGACTGGGGGGCAAAAGTGGAAAGCGCCCTTAAACAGCGATGGATAGCTCTGGGTGGCAGTATTGCCAGCAGTGCCACCTACAACAACCCCGATGAGTACTCCAGCAGTGTGAAGTCCGTGCTCTCCCTCGATGCAAGTGAACAAAGAGCCGGCAACATTCGCCGTATGCTGGGCACCAACATCGAGTCCATACCTCGCCGTCGACTCGACCCGGATGTCGTTTTTCTCCTCAGCCGAAATGCTTACGAGGCCAGCTCTATCAAACCACTATTGGCTTTTCATTACGCCGGCAACCTACCCGTCTACGGCATTTCCACTATCTACAGCAGCATCCCTGACGAACGCAATCGCGACCTGGAGGGAATTCACCTGGTAGAGACACCGTGGCTTCTGGGTGCCAATCCGGAACTACGACTGGCTATTGCCGCGGGCGGCAACGGGTCAGGTGATTACACACAGCTCAATGCCCTGGGCGCAGACGCCTTTTTACTGCAATCCGAATTCGGCCGCCTGCAGAGCGGAGCTGACGCCCTGCTGCGCGGGAACACCGGCTTGTTGAGCATGGATCCGAACCTGCGCATTCACCGGGAGCTCTCTGCGGCCACTTTGGATGGGGGCGTCCTCAAGGCTCAGTAGCTACACTGAGCAACCCTGAGCAAAAGACAGCGCGGTGACCCGTGAAATTTTTAGGCGACGATTACGAGGATAGGGCGGCGACCCTGATACAGCAGAGCGGCCTGTGTCTTCTGGAACGTAACTTCCGGGGAAAAACGGGAGAAATCGACATCATTGCCCAGGACGGCGAACAGGTCGTCTTTTTGGAAGTCAGGGCGCGCAGTAACCGCAAATTCGCTGGCGCCGCAGGCTCGGTAACCGCTCGCAAGCAACAGCGTATCGTAAAAACAGCGCAACTCTTCCTGCAGTGCAGGCCGCAGTGTGCGAACATGCCCTGCCGATTTGACGTAATCGCCTTCGAGCCCCCACAATTCGGGACCGAACCACGGATGCGATGGATCCGAAGCGCATTCACTGCCTGACATTCTAGAGCCGGACCCGACCGCATGGATTACTACCAGATCATTGCCAACAATTTCCAGAGCACTATCGAAACCATCGCCATGTCAGTCGATGATCTTGCCGAACCCATAGAGCGAGGCAGCGCACTGATGGCCAGCGCATTAGTGGGTGATCGAAAAATTATCACCTGCGGCAATGGCGTGGATGCAGTGCTGGCACAACTATTTGCCAGCTATCTGCTTGATCGCTTTGAGGCCGACAGGCCCGCTCTTCCCGCCCTGACACTGGGGAATGACAGTGCCAGCGTGACCGCTATCGCCCAGTCCAGCAGTATCAACGATATTTTCTCCCGCCAGCTACGCGCACTAGGGCAAGCCGGCGATATTTTAGTCTGCATCAATAGTTCGGAGGGCGCGGGCAACCTGCTGCGGGCGGTGCAGACTGCCCACGAAAGGAACATGGGAGTCATTGTCGTGTCGAACACCCAGGATGGTGAATTGGGCACACTCATTCGCGAAGAAGATGTTGAATTGCGAGTCAATGCAGCGAGACAGTCGCTTGTAGTGGAAATACACGCTATGGCAATCCACAGCTTTTGCGAACTCATAGATCACAGCCTTTTTGGAAACCATAGTCAGGAATAAGATATGCGATACCTCATCACCGCCATTCTCATTTGTTGCACACTCTCACTCGCAGGGTGCGGCAGTTTGCTGGCCACCCTTCAAACTGAACCGATTGAGGACCACCCCGGTGACCGTACGCTGGGCCAATTGATTGAAGATGACAATATCGAGACCAAAGCTATCGTCAATATCCATGCTGCCAATCAGTCATTCCACGATGCTAACCTGGTGGCTGTCTGCTATAACGGCTACCTGCTGCTGGCAGGACAGGTCAATAGCGAGTCACTTAAGTCCCAAGCGACGGCCGTTGTGCGAAAAATTCGTGGCGTGCGCAGAATCTACAATGAACTGGAGATCGCAGCTCCCAGTTCTGGCATTACGCGCTCGAGTGATACCTGGATTACGACAAAGGTGAAGTCATGGTTATTGGGCAACAGTGATATTGAAGGTACCGGCGTAAAGGTCGTTACGGAGAATGGCGTGGTTTATCTGATGGGTCTGGTCACGCGCAAGGAAGCAAAACGCGTCACTGATGAGGCAGCCGGGATTGCGGGCGTCCAGCGGGTTGTGCAATTGTTCGAATGGGTGGATTGACTGGTGCCGTGACGGTTGGATCGTATCTAGCCAGGTTTCAATCTACTTAACAATCTTCAAAGCAGGCCGTTTCTCAGCCTTTTCGGGGTCAGGCGGCGTATCATCCGGTGGCTCTACAGCTTCCTCGGGATCAAACACCATTCCCTGCCCATTTTCCCTGGCATAGATTCCCACGACTGCGGAAATCGGCACAAAAACATCTGTTGCAACACCACCAAACCGACCGTTAAAGGCCACCGCCTGATTGGATATATTCAAATCAACGACCGCATCGGGAGAGATGTTCAGAACAATCTGGTTCTCTTTTACAAACTGCTGGGGCACCATCACATCCGCCATGGATGCATCGACCAGAACATAGGGCGTGCACTCATTGTCCACAATCCACTCATAGAGTGCGCGCATAATGTAGGGGCGACTGGAATTCATATTCAACGCTGCCGCTAGGATAGCCAGAGAAAGGCCGTCTTACAGGCGCATTTCCCGCTCCTGCTCGGTTAGGCTCTCCTGAAAGGATTCACGGTTAAACAGGTTGTCCATGTAGGCTTGCAAAGGCTTGGACTGTTTGCTGGCGCGAATTTCCACACCCAGTGAGGGAAGTCGCCACAGTATGGGGGCAATACAACAATCCACGAGAGTAAATTCATCGCTCATGAAGAAGGGCTTCTCGGCAAAGATGGGTGCTATACCCATGATGCTCTCACGCAACTCCTTGGTCGACTTCTTCACTACATTGTCACTGCGCGTGTGCTGGATAGCGTCCACGAGTGCACTCCAGTCTTTTTCAATGCGGTGAATGAAGAGCCGACTCTCAGCCCGCGCCACCGGATAGACAGGTAACAAGGGTGGATGCGGAAACCGCTCGTCCAGATACTCCATCATCACCTTGGATTCGTAAAGTACGAGGTCCCTGTCCACCAGAGTGGGCAGGCTATTGTATGGATTGAGATCTGACAGTTCTGCCGGAGGATGAGTCGGGTCGGACTCGACCAGGTCTACAGTAACCCCCTTCTCGGCCAGGACAATACGCACCCGGTGACTGTAGTGACTGATACTATCAGAGAAGAATGTCATCGAAGACCGTTTTGCCACTACACCCATCTGGGATTCCTCAGTTGTTTCTTACAAAAACGCTGTGCGAAGAAGACTCAGTCTCACACGCACTCACTATTGCACACTACTAGTGCACGTCTTTCCAATATTCGCGATTGAGTAACCAGGCGAAAATAGTAAAGAGCGCAACAAAAAGCAGTACATATTTGCCTATACGATGACGGTCAGTGACCATCGGCTCAGCCACATAGGCGAGAAAGTTTACCAGATCATACATCGCCCCATCATATTCCTGGGGGGTCATTTCTCCAGCAACGGGTATTTCAAACGTCCCGCAGGGGTCTTCAAGAATATCTTCGCCTGTCAGTCGGTCGCGTTTGATGCCGCCATTGACTGCTGTAACAGGCCCTGGGGCACACTCCTGCATACCTTGTAATTCCAGCAAAACACCAGGCATAGCCACATCCTTGAACACCTTGTTGTTCACGCCGTAAGGCCGGCTATCGTCACGATAGAAGGAGCGCAAATAGGTATATAGCCACTTCGGCTGGCGCGCGCGTGAGACGAGCGTCAGGTCCGGAGGAGCCGCCCCGAACCACGCTTTTGCATGGTCTTTATCCATGGAGTTTGTCATCAGCGCACCGATTTTTACGTTCGGGTCGAACATCAGGTTCGCTTCATAAAGATCTTCGGGAATACCCAGATCTAATGCCACCCGGTTGAAGCGCGAATATTGCAGGGAATGGCACCCCATGCAGTAGTTCATGTAAAGGCTGACTCCGCGCTGCAGCGACGCTTTATCCTCAGGGTCTGCTGTGAAGGTATCACAGGGTATTGCGCCACAATCGTGCGCCGCATCCGATGCGACCGCCTTTAACGGCAATATGGTCAATGTCAGGATGAGCAACAGCACACCGATACTACCCCAAATCCCAATACCCCCGTTTTCGGTCACCCGCTCTGGTACCGGCTTGGTACTATCCATGGACGACCAGAATGGCATCAGCAGGAAAAATGCGAAGTACAGGACTGAGCATATCCGCGCCAGCATCGTTCGAGCATCAGTGGGGGACCAAACACCCAACACCCCAAGAATCACAAAAGAGGACACAAACAGCACCAGCATAACTTTGGTGATATTGCCGCGATAACGCCAGGATTTTACCGGGCTACGATCCAGCCATGGCAACACAAACGGTATTGCTACCGATGCCGCAAAAGCGATAAAGCCCCAGAACTTGTCCGGCACCGCCCGCAGCACGGAATAATATGGCGTGAAGTACCACACTGGCGCAATATGCTCGGGAGTCTTCAGATTATTGGCTTCTTCGAAATTTGCGAACTCGAGGAAATAACCCCCCATCTCCGGCAGGAAGAATATAATCCCGCAAAAAATGAACAGGAACACGCCCACTGCCTGCAGATCGTGCACGGTGTAGTACGGATGGAAGGCAACACCGTCTAAAGGCACACCCGCATCGTCTTTGTGTTTTTTGATATCAACCCCGTCGGGGTTGTTTGAACCAACCTCGTGCAGCGCCAGCAGGTGCAAAACAACCAGAGCGAGCAAAATAATCGGCAGCGCTACCACATGCAGAGCAAAGAAGCGGTTCAAGGTAATGCCTGAGATCAGGTAATCACCGCGAATCCAGGTCACGATATCCTCCCCGAACACCGGAATCGCCCCAAACAGAGAGATAATAACCTGCGCGCCCCAGTAGGACATCTGACCCCAGGGCAATACATAGCCCACAAAGGCTTCGGCCATCAGCACCACAAAGATGAGCATGCCGAAAATCCAGATGAGTTCCCGCGGCTTCTGGTATGAACCGTACAACAGAGCTCGGAACATATGCAGGTATATGACGACGAAAAACGCTGATGCTCCCGTGGAATGCATATAGCGTAAAATCCAGCCGTAATCCACGTCTCGCATGATGTATTCCACCGATGCGAAAGCGCCTTCCTGGGTGGGGGTGTAGCTCATGGTTAGCCAAATGCCGGTAAGGAGTTGGTTAACCAGTACCAACAGCGAGAGCACACCGAAGAAATAAAAGAAATTGAAGTTTTTGGGCGCGTAGTATTTGCCCATGTGGGTATCCCACGCCTTCACAATAGGCAGACGAGCGTCGACCCAGTCGCGCAGTCCAATCAACAGATTACTCATTAGACCACCTCCGGGTTCACGCCAATCACAAGGACGCTTTCACCCTCGAAGGAATAAGGCGGCACCAACAGGTTAGCGGAAGCGGGCACCCCATCGTAAACGCGCCCGGAAAGGTCAAATTTGGAACCGTGACAGGGACAGAAAAAACCTCCCATCCATTCGTCTCCGCCAAGATCAGCCACGCCCACCTCTGGAACATACTTGGGCGCACAGCCTAAATGGGTACACAGGCCAACTACAACCAACAGATCGGGTTTGGCGGAACGGTCAACACCTTTGATATAGGAAGGCTGCTGCTCCAGGTTGTCTGAGTCGGGGTCCTTCAATTGCCCATCGAGGCCAGGCAGTGCTTCCAACTGAGAGGCGGTACGATTGAGAACATAGACGGGCTTACCACGCCACTCTACGATAGACATTTGACCGGGCTCCAATCTTCCGAAATCGAACTTCACCGGCGCGCCAGCAGCCTTGGCCTTGGCAGACGGGTTCCAGGATCCAACAAAGGGCACTGCGACGCCGACCAGACCGGCCACGCCCACTACGCTGGTAGCAGCCGTCAGGATTTTCCTTCTTCCCGCGTTTACGCCATCGCTACTCATGCTTTTCTCCCCCGATTACTGGCCGATTTGCGACTCTTGATAATTCCACGCACCACACATCCCCAAAAAGGGTGCAAATGGTAATGACTTTGCCTATTTGTTACAAGGAAAACGCTTTGATTTTACTGCGTTTTCAGCAAGATCCAGCCCCGATTGACGCAGAAATCGGCACCGTTCACCGGCTCAAAAAAAAGCCCGGTATGCACAGCACCCGGGCGCTTTTGATTCTACCCATACCCCCGATAAACAAATCGGAGATACACTCCATCGCCTTAACGCTTGGAGAACTGAGGACGCTTGCGTGCCTTGCGCAGACCGACTTTTTTCCGCTCAACCTCACGCGCATCTCGCGTGACGTACCCTGCCGAGCGCAACGTACCGCGCAGTGATTCGTCATATTCCATCAAAGCGCGCGTAATACCGTGGCGTATGGCGCCCGCCTGACCGAAACTCCCGCCCCCGGCGACAGTTACATTGATGTCAAATTTATCGGTCAGCTCAACAAGCTCCAGCGGCTGGCGTACTATCATTCGGGCCACTTCTCTACCGAAATACTGGTCCAGTGAGCGCTTGTTGACCGTGATTCCGCCGGCGCCCGTGGTCAAATAAACACGTGCTGTGGACGTCTTGCGACGACCTGTTCCATAATATTGGGTGGCTGACATAGATTGTTTCCGTTAGATGTTCAGTGCTTGGGGCTGTTGTGCCGAATGAGGGTGTTCGTTACCAGCATACACTTTCAGTTTCCTGAACATGGCGCGACCCAAAGGATTACGCGGCAACATGCCCTTAACTGCGCCCTGTATGATTTTCTCAGGGGCTTTAACAACCAATTTCTCAAAAGACATAGACTTCAGACCACCGGGGAAACCCGTATGGTGGTGGTATATTTTGTCTGTGGCCTTGGCACCCGTGACCCGTACCTTTTCGGCATTGACTACCACGATGTAGTCTCCGGTATCCACATGAGGCGTGTATTCAGCCTTGTGCTTACCGCGCAAACGGTGCGCTATCTCACTGGCCAGGCGCCCCAACGTCTTGTCAGAGGCGTCCACTACATACCAGTCGCGAGCTACTTCTTCCGCTTTGGCACTAAACGTTTTCATCAATAACTGCCTCTTGGAGGAGTCCAATTTCGGGAGCGCGTATGCTACCTAATGGACCCCCTCTTTTCAAGCAGCGAGTTCAATAAATTCGCGGCTCGATAACCTTTGGGGCTGAACGGGGCTGTCCGGGCTTAATCGGGGACCGCCCCCGCCTGAAAATCGATCCTGATCTGGCCTGAATCGAAGCCGCACCGGTACTTGGGCCGGTTCGCCCCCTCGACAGCCTGTCCGGGGCCGCACTCTGCCTAAAGCCGATGTTTCAGGGCGAGATACTCATAAGACTGCATCTCCTGCAATCGAGACACTGTACGCTGAAATTCGAACTGGAGAAGCCCCCCTGTGTACAACTCAAGCAGCGGCTTCTCAGCTGCCAATACCAACTTCACATTGTGGTCGTAAAACTCATCTACCAAACTGATGAATCGACGCGCCTGATCGCCCTTGTCCGGAACAAACTCCGGCACACCCGAAACAAGTATGGCGCGAAAGCTACGGGCTAGCTCAATGTAATCATTTTGGGAACGCGGTCCGTCACACAGTTCAGAGAAATCAAACCACGCAACGTCTTTGCCCTTACGACGGCAGGTAAGGTAACGATGATTGATCTGCAATCGCTCCCAGTGATCGCCTCCCTCGGGCGCCAGACGCGCAAAACAGTCCTGCAGATTTTCGTCTGCTTCTGCACCCAGAGGGGAGTAATACAAGGCAGCCTGCTGCAAAGTGCGCAGACGATAATCAGTGTCGCTGTCGAGATGGAATATCCGGGTGTATTTCTCCAGTAGGGCGATGGTGGGCAGAAAGCGCTGCCGCTGCAATCCATTTTTATACAGTAGGGCCGGTTCAATATTGGACGTTGCTACCAAGGTTACACCACGTGCAAAAAGCGCCTCCATCAGCCCCCCCAATATCATGGCATCACCAATATCGGTCACAAAGAATTCATCAAAACAAATAACCCTCGCCTCTGCGGAGAGTCGATCAGCTACCGCCTCTAAGGGGTTTTTCTGGCCCTCGAGACTCGCCAATTCAAGGTGCACTCTCTGCATGAACCGGTGAAAATGCACTCGCAACTTACGGTGCAGGGGCAGGCAATCGTAGAAGGTGTCCACCAGATAAGTCTTTCCTCGACCCACTCCTCCCCAGAAATAGAGACCGATTATCGGTTCAACCTCTTTTCCACGAAAGTTGCGAACCCAGGCAACTAGCCCCTCTTTGTGCTCACGCCGAGCAGCGACCAGGCGGTCAAACAAATCTTGCAGCAATAACACCGCTTGTTCCTGAGCGGGGTCATGTGAAAAGCCCTCTCGCTGCAGATCTGCTTGGTAGCGTTGCCAAGGTGTGGTCATGTGTGGGCGGCTCAGTCCGGCGCGTGCAAACGCCACACTTTAACCACCGCCCCACTGGTTGGCAATGCGCCCAACGCTACAGTCTGCTCATCATAAGGGGTATACTCGCCCCTTATTTTTCCAGCTCGAGGAATCATCTGTGGAATCACCTGAACTTAGCCGAGACATACTGCTGGCTGCCGGCGCTATTGTGGCTATTCTTGGCTTATTGTTGGGCTACCTGTGGGGCCGCCGCACATCAACAGCAGCAAAAAAATACCGGGAAGTTGAACGCAAACTGGATCAGGTGCTACAGGACAAAAAAGTTTATGAGGATGAAGTGGTGGAACACTTTACCGAAACCGCAAAACTTCTGAACAATCTCACCGAAAACTACCGGGATGTTCACAACCATCTCGCTAAGGGGGCCGGCACTCTGTGCCAGGGCCAGGGGCCGATATCATTAGAGCGATCGGAAAATAACCTCTCCGGGGCCGAAATTCCAGCCGATCTGGCTGGCATCCAGCCACCCCTGGACTACGCTCCCAAGACTTCTCCAAGTGAGAAGGGCATGCTCAATGAAGAATTTGGACTGGAGCGGAAGCCCACACCGCTGCCAGAGGAGGCTGAGAAGGCCTGATCACACCAGGCTATACCGGGTTGTCTATGTCAAAAAACTTGTGCTCCAGGGAGAACTGCGTCGCCACATGCTCTCCCAGGGCCTGCACTCCAAAACGTTCGGTTGCGTGATGGCCGGCAGCGACGAAGTGAATACCCTCTTCTCTGGCTGTGTGCACAGTCTGCTCGGACGCCTCCCCCGTCACAAACATATCTGCGCCAACCTCGACGGCCCTGTCGATATACTCCTGCGCTGCGCCAGTACACCAGGCTAGGCGGTGCACAAGTGCCAACGGGTCACCCACGTGCAAGGATTCACGCCCGGTAATGTCTTCCAGCCTGGCCACGAACTCGTTGGCGGGCATCGCCTGAGGCAGATTACCGATCAGGCCAATACCGCCCAAGCCCGGCTCTAAAGGCTCCTGGTCTTCAAGCTCGATACCCATCAAGCGACCCAGACACGCATTGTTTCCCAGTTCCGGATGAGCATCCAACGGCAGGTGATACGCCAGCAAGCTGACGTCAGCGTTCAAAAGTGTTGCCAGTCGACGTCGCTTCATGCCAACGACCTGTGGTGCTTCTCCACGCCAGAAATAACCATGGTGAACCAGTAAGGCGTCAGCACCCCACTCTATCGCCTCGTCCAGGAAGCGTTGACAGGCGGTAACCCCGGTTGCCAGCCGAGCGACCGCAGGTCGGCCCTCCACCTGTAAACCATTGGGGCAATAGTCTTTATACTGGCTGGGCTGCAGGGACGCCTGCAGGAATCGGCAGAGTTCGGTAAGCGCTACACTCATGTCGGTGTCACCTTTACTGGGCAAATGCGGGACCAGCAGTTTGGCATGCTGGAGTTCGCATCATATACAATGCCACTGAAAACAACACAACTGGTCCCGCATGAAACAAAACCTGACATTCATCGTCTGGCCCGCAATTGCCGGCCTGCTCGCAGCCCTGTTAATCCTCGACCGCTGGGTGCTACCGCAGGTACCGGCGAATGAACTGGCCAAAGCGGCGCCTGTCACTTATGCCGCCGCCGTGCGCGCGGCAACTCCCTCGGTGGTCAATATCTATACTGCCAAACTGGTGACCGAAAGTCGTAGCCCGTTAGTAGATGACTCTGGCTTTCGCAAACTCACACGCCCCAAACCGTTGCGCCAAAGCATCGAGCGTTCATTGGGCTCGGGCGTTATCATGACCGAGCGTGGTCACATTCTGACCAATAACCATGTCATTGCCGGAGCCGTTGCCATTCAGGTGATGCTGCAAGACGGTCGTTCCGCCAAGGCCATCGTAATCGGCACCGATTCAGCGACAGATCTTGCCGTTCTTCAGGCGGAGCTGAGTGAACTGCAGCCTATGGCACCAGGCGACTCTGACGCAATCCAAGTGGGCGACGTTGTACTAGCGATCGGTAATCCGCTTGGATTCGGCCACTCGGTAACCCAGGGCATCGTATCTGCGCTGGGAAGATACGGTCTGCACCTCAACACTTACGAGGACTATATTCAGACTGATGCCACCATTTACCAGGGCAATTCAGGGGGCGCTTTAATCGACACACAGGGTCGGCTACTGGGCATCAATACACTGATCTATACACCCAATAGTGCGACCGAAAGAGGAACCACCGGCATCGGAATTAATCTGGCCATACCGGTAAATCTCGCCACTTTTGTAATGCAGGACCTGATCGAATACGGCGAAGTTATTCGCGGCTGGCTAGGCGTGGTGGTGGAGCCAATTAGTACCATCCCGGCAATGGGAAGTGGTCGCCAGCCGCTTGAAGTGAAAGTGGTGGCTCCAAACAGCCCGGCGCAAAAAGCCGGAGTGCAGGTGGGTGACATCATCACTCATATCGACGACGAAGCGGTGCAGGATGGGCGGCTTGCCATGCACCGAATTGCCATGCTGAGACCCGGCGATACCGTGGGCATTACATTGCTGCGCGGACAGCAGAGCTTTGAATTACGTGCTGTGCTCGGCGTCTTGAATCAATCCAAGAGAAAGCGCGAAGAATAAACGACGACTACTGCTTGTTAAGCCGGAGTTGCGCACTGCGCGCATGTGCCGTCAGCGACTCACCCTCGGCCAGCACCGACGCTACAGCCCCCAACTCTTGCACACCGCGCTCGCTGCACATAATAATGGAACTACGCTTTTGAAAATCGTAGACGCCCAGGGGCGAGAAAAAACGCGCACTACCTGAAGTCGGTAATACATGGTTGGGTCCGGCGCAGTAGTCCCCAAGTGATTCCGAAGTCAAAGGCCCCATAAAAATTGCGCCCGCATGTCTGATCAATGGCAGGAGGCTCTCAGGGTCAGCTACCGACAGCTCCAGGTGTTCTGGTGCGAGCCGGTTAGACACGGCCACGGCTTCGGCAAGATCCCGGGTCACTATCATGGCCCCTCGAGAGGAAAGTGAGGCACGGACAATCTCCGCCCTGTCCAAAGAGGGTAACAAGCGCTCAATACTAGCTTGCACCTTGTCCAGATACGCACTGTCAGGGCATAGCAGCAATGCTTGGGCGTGCTCGTCATGTTCGGCCTGCGAAAACATGTCCATTGCCACCCAGTCCGGATCGGTGTCGCCATCGCAAATAATCAAAATCTCTGATGGGCCTGCGACCATATCAATGCCCACACGACCGAACACCTGGCGCTTCGCAGTCGCTACATAAATATTGCCGGGTCCAACGATCTTGTCTACTGCCGGCACAGTGGCTGTACCGCAGGTCAGAGCGGCAACCGCCTGTGCGCCACCAATCGTAAAAACACGATCCACTCCCGCGACACATGCCGCCGCGAGCACCAGGTCATTCAGCTCACCACCGGGGGCAGGAACCACCATGATGACTTCCTCGACCCCTGCTACTTTCGCAGGTAGAGCATTCATCAATACCGAAGAGGGGTAATTGGCTTTACCGCCGGGCACATAAATCCCTACTCGATCCAGCGGCGTAACTTTTTGCCCCAGCACGTTACCGAGTTCATCCTGGTACTGCCAACTTTGCTGCACCTGATGTTCGTGAAAGCTGCGCACACGCTGCGCGGCATACTCCAGCGCCTTTCGCTGTGCCGAATCAATCCGGTCAAGCGCCGCCTTTTGACGCTTCGAAGAAACCTCTAATTGCTCCGCCGAATGTAACGTCAGCTGATCGTAGCGCGCCGTATATTCCAGCAATGCTTCATCGCCGCGTGCATCGACGTCAGCGATGATCGCCTTCACACGCTCGCTAATAGAGTCGTTCAACTCCACTTCCCAGGCGGTCAATCGCGTCAGTGACAGATCGAAGTCCGCATCGGTAGTATTAAGCCGGAGCATCTTCACCCTCTTTGACGACGGCTGTCAGCTCCTCAATAATTTGTGAAATAGCCGTGTAGCGAGACCGCATTGCAGCCTTATTCACCACCAGTCGCGAACTGATGGCCGCTATCTCTTCGAGCGGCTCCATACCGTTCGCCCGCAGTGTATTTCCCGTATCGACTATGTCCACTATCAGGTCTGCCAAATTCATCATGGGCGCCAGCTCCATAGCGCCGTACAGCTTGATCAGATCAGCGTGCACACCCTGTCGAGAAAAGTACTCACGAGTGATATTTACAAACTTGGTAGCCACCCGGATACGCGCACCAATGTGTTGCCAGCCTACCGGCCCCGCTGTCATCAGTCGGCAGCGAGCAATACCCAGATCAAGGGGTTCGTAGAGTCCCTCAGACCCATGCTCCATAAGTATGTCCTTGCCGACCACGCCCATATCTGCAGCCCCGTAGCGGACATACGTGGGCACATCCGTGCCCCGCAAAATGACCAGCTGCAGATCACTTCGATTGGTTTCAAAGATGAGTTTTCGACTGCTACTGATATCGTCCAGAGGGACAATTCCCACGCTGGCCAATAGTGGAAGCGTTTCCTTGAGGATACGTCCTTTAGTGAGTGCTATAGTCAGTTTTTCATTCATAAAAAGCACCGCGCTGATCGTTCGGGATCTGCCATCAACCCCGCCATTGGTTGTATTTCTTCACCCGTCGCCAGGGCGGTTAAAGCAGAGCACCCATGATACTCAGGCCTGCGCCTGCCACTGCGCCTGAGTGTAGGTGCGGATATTGACTGCATGAATACTGCCATCGCCGATCTGGTCTTTGAGAGCAGCATAAACCAACTGCTGCCGCTGCACCGGACGAAGGCCATCAAAAACCTCACCAATTGCCTCGATGTCGTAGTGATTGCCCTCTCCTTGGACATTGAACTCGCACTCCAGCAGGTGATTTTGTAATAACGTCTTGACTGTAGATGCATCCATTTAAAACTCCGGGAGTATTGCTGCCCAGAACGGCGAACGAGACCCAGCAACCACCAGGCACAATCACTCACGTTCTAGATAGACTCGAACCGCCTGTATTTTAGGAGAAATACCAGCGGATAGCGACTGCTACCCTATGGCAGATTTACTCATCGACTTCGACAACCACGATAGTCCACGTGTCGATGACCGCTTCCAGGTTACCGTCCTGCTCACGTGCCGAGGTCAAAAACTGGTCGCGATAAATTTCACCCAGATTGACATCTTCGATAATGACATTTCGCAACTTCCAGTCTCCAGAGCGATCCAGACCCATTTGATACAACACCTCATAGGGCTTCGATCGGTCCGAATAGATCAGCTGCCGAACCGATTGCAGAGCTGCGTCCGTTTCAACGCCTTCTTCAGGGGGAATCACTTCAATACGCGAACCCCCAAAGGCCAACAAACCATTACTGTAAGTGCGCACCAGAGACGCTCGCATGGCGGCTGTGAACCGATTAAGCTGATCTTTTAATTGCTGTCTCCCAGCCTCATCGAGGGATCGATAGCGCTTGGAATTGGCATAGGGACCCATCACGTTGCGAGCAAACCCGCGGAAGTCAATAAGCGGATCAAGTAAATCCTGAATCTGCGTGTAGTACCGATCGGGCTCAGCGTCTACATATTCATCCGCTGCCACCACGACCTCCATCACCTGCTCCGTGGTGCTCTGGACGAGATCGTAGGGTGAGCTTTCCTGCGCGGCCGTATGTGCACTCGTAAAAACTGCCAGTAGCCAGAGTGCCGCTATCCCAACTGTGTTATCCCGAATTGACATTCCTCCCCTCCAAAACTCCAATATGTCACTACCCTGAGAGGCAATGCCCTGTATAATCCGCCTCTGCACAGATACAAACTCACTTGTTTCGCCACGCACTGTTTATGACAACAAGCTCCACCTAACCATTCCCATGCTCCCGGCGGCCGATACTTTAACAGGAAATTCGCTCATATGCTGTTAGCAGCCGCTATGATTCTCTTTGGCTTTGTCGTCCTTATCTGGAGCGCGGACCTGTTTGTGGCTGGCGCAGCGTCGATTGCCAAGAATCTGGGTATGTCTCCCATCATCATTGGTTTGACCATCGTTTCGATAGGCACTTCTGCGCCGGAAATTCTGGTCTCTACCACCGCCTCCCTCTCCGGCGCCGGAGATCTGGCCATCGGGAATGCCATCGGCTCCAACATTGCGAACATCGCCCTGGTGCTGGGTCTCACGGTACTGGTTGCCCCCCTGATGGTGGAACAGCGCTGCTTGAAAATTGAAATGCCGATATTGCTGCTGGCGACTTTTGGCGTCTTCGCGCTTATAAGTGATGGAAAACTCACCTCATTTGATGGCTGGCTGATGATCTCCGTCCTTCTGGTGCTGGTCGCGCTTCTGGTGCGTCTGCGAGTCGGAGATGCCGAGTTGAGTGAGGAGGCGGCGGCCACCGACTCCATGCCGCACCTGACAAAAGGACGCGCCTGGGTTACTTTTTTCTTTGGCCTGGTGTTACTGGTCGCCAGCTCGAAGGCTCTGGTATGGGGAGCGGTTTTTGCCGCCGAGGAACTGGGCGTATCGAAACTGGTCATCGGGCTAACCGTTGTGGCTATCGGCACCAGCCTTCCAGAACTGGCCGCCTCCATCACCAGCGCCCTGCGCGGACACACCGAGATTGCGCTTGGGAACATCATCGGATCAAACCTGTTCAATTTACTCGCCGTCATGGCCATTCCCGGCGTGGTGGCGACGCAAACTCTGGAGCCCGCCGCAATATCCCGCGACTACTTCATGATGACATTATTGACCGTGTTTCTCGCGCTTGCCCTGTTTGTGAGTCGCAGAGGGAGCAAGGCTTCCGCAGGCCACGCGTACCTGGGGCGCATAGTCGGTACGATGTTAGTGTCGTTTTATGTGCTGTACTATTGTTTACTCTATTCCACCACGTAACCTGTGATTCGCTCTATGCCATTGCAAAGCACCATCAGTTACACCGCATCAGCGCAACGTACCATTCGCATGGAAGCCACTGCCGTGGCTGCTCTGGAGCAGCGCATTGGCGCCGATTTCGGACGTGCCTGCGATATACTCCTTGGCATCAGAGGGCGAGTGATTGTCACCGGTATGGGTAAATCGGGACATATCGCCCGAAAAATAGCGGCAACCCTCGCCAGCACAGGGTCTCCAGCCTTCTTCGTTCACCCGGGGGAAGCCAGCCACGGTGACATGGGAATGATAACCTCCGAAGACGCGGTTATTGCTCTGTCCAACAGTGGGGCAGTGCCAGAAATCCTGACTCTACTTCCGCTGTTAAAGCGCCTTGGCACTCCCCTTGTCAGTATGACAGGCAACGCGCAGTCCCCCCTGGGCAAGTCCTCGGACGTGCACCTGGACACGGGTGTTGAAACAGAGGCCTGCCCACTGGACCTGGCACCCACCTCCAGCACCACAACCGCCCTGGTGATGGGCGATGCGCTGGCCATCGCGCTCCTTGAGGCACGCGGCTTCACCGCAGATGATTTCGCGTTCTCTCACCCCGGAGGGACATTAGGCAGGCAACTCCTGCTCAAGGTACGGGATGTGATGAAATCCGGCAGCGATATGCCACGCGTCGACCCGACGGTCAAATTGTCCACCGCGCTACTGGAAATCAGCGACAAGGGCATGGGAATGACGACAGTGGTCGATGAGGGGGGTCAACTGATTGGTGTGTTTACCGATGGCGATCTGCGTCGGGCCCTGGATGCCCGCCTGGATATCAATGAAACCATTATTGGTGATCTAATGAGCACTGGGGCCAAGAGAATTAGCACCAGCATGCTGGCTGCGGAGGCGTTGCGCATTATGGAAGAAAACGAGATCAGCTCGCTCGTTGTATTCGATGACAAAGGGGCGCTTACCGGCGTCGTCCATCTCAAAGACCTGCTGCATGCAGGCATTGCCTGATACTGGATAGATTCTCTATGACCTCAGCTGAAAATCGCGCCGCCAATGTTCGCCTATTGGCGCTGGATGTGGACGGCGTTATGACTGATGGTCTGATCTACTACAGCAACAGTGGCGAAGAACTGAAGGCCTTCAACATAAAAGATGGCCTGGGCATAAAACTGTTACAGACTGCTGGTGTCAAAGTTGCCATCATCACTGGCCGCCAATCGGAGATTGTCGCGCGACGCGCGCAAGAACTTGGCATTGACTACGTGATACAGGGGCGGGAAGACAAACGCGAGGCTCTCATGGAATTATGCCAGAGTAACGACATTGAATTAGTGGAATGCGCCTACATGGGCGATGACCTGCCAGATCTAGGGGCAATCCGCGCGGCGGGCCTGGGTATGACCGTGGCCGACGGCAGTTCAGCGGTGCGTGAAGCAGCTGATTGGCTGGCTCAGCACAAGGGTGGCTGTGGCGCTGTTCGCGAAGCCTGTGAATTCATTCTCTCTGCCAAAGGCGCATGGCCCGCACTGGAATCCAGCTTCGCCTGATGACTTCTTACTATGCGAATTCTGAACATAAAATACTGCGGAGAGCCTCCATGTCCGACCGCCCTTCCAAGTTAAAAGTGCTGATCCGAATAGTGTGCACCAGTACCCTGTCGCTCCTGTTATACCTCACTCCGGCAGCGACCTACGCTTTACCCGATGACCGCGATCAGCCGATTCACATCACCGCAGACAAGGCGGTTAGGGATGAGAAAAAGGGGCTCACTGTGTACAGCGGAAATGTGAAAATGACCCAGGGCAGCATGGAACTGGAGTCAGACGTGCTCACGATCTATCATCCCTCTGAAGAAGTGGAAAAATTTGTTGCCCAGGGCAATCCGGCCAAGATGCGCCAGCAACCTGAAATAGGGAAGGGCATTGTGCATGCCCATGCCAACATTATTGAGTACTTCAGGCTTGAGGATAGGGTACACCTTCAAACTGAAGCCCGGATTGAACAGGACGGCTCGGTCGTCGATGGAGACACCATCGATTACTTTATTGCCAAAGAACTGGTCCAGGCTCAGTCTAACGCCAATGAGAAAGTGGAGGTTGTGATACAGCCCAGCCCACAAAAGAGTGAAGGCGATAAATCGACTCAACCACAGGACGCAATGCCGTTGATAATCGACACGCCCCTTGCCGAGGAAGATACCGCCGAGAACGTCGCTGAACAGGAAAACCCCTAAATGACGATCCTAACGTCAACACAACAACAGGAAAGACAGCGATAGTGGCGCAACTAAAAGCGAACAATTTGGCAAAAACCTACCGCGGTAGGGAAGTTATAAGGGACGTATCGCTGGAGATCGAGAGTGGCCAGGTAGTCGGGCTACTGGGTCCAAACGGCGCCGGTAAAACCACCTGCTTTTACATGATCATAGGAATCATTCCAGCAGATCGCGGCAGCATCACAATCAACGACGAGGATATCACTCGACTCACCATGCACGAACGCGCCCGTCGGGGGATCGGCTATCTGCCACAGGAAGCCTCGATCTTCCGCAAACTTACCGTCGGCGACAATTTACTGGCCATCTTGCAAACACGCTCCGATCTCAATAAACAACAACGCCTGGCGCGACGCGATGAGCTGCTGGAGGAATTTCATGTGCAGCACCTGCGCGAAAGCCTCGGTCAGTCCCTGTCTGGCGGAGAACGGCGTCGTGTTGAAATTGCCCGAGCACTGGCCACCGAACCCGATTTCATCATGCTGGATGAGCCGTTCGCCGGGGTTGACCCGATCTCAGTCAGCGACATCAAGGAAATCATAAATCACTTACGCGATCGTGGCATCGGCGTACTCATCACCGATCACAATGTGCGAGATACACTGGATATCTGCGAAAAGGCCTACATCGTTGGCGAGGGGCTTATTATTGCCTCGGGCACGGCAGAAGATGTACTGAACAACGAACATGTCCGCCAGGTGTACCTCGGCGACAAGTTTCGGATGTGAGCACCATCACGACCTCCAGTCTTCGACCCAATTAGCAGTCAATTGCCCGCACGAGCAGGTGCTTTGACCCGCTGAGAAGCGCCTTTTCCTAGCTTCCACAAAAAACAAGCAATTTTCGCGCCAAAGTGTTGCAACACGCGTGCAGCCAGCTATACACTGAAACTGTGCTCATTTAACACAGGCTTAGATATAAGGATGCAGCGGGCTTTCTGATGAAGCAATCACTTCAACTCAAACTGGGTCAACAGCTGACGATGACGCCGCAGCTGCAACAGGCCATTCGGTTGCTGCAGCTGTCCACACTGGATCTCCAGCAGGAGATACAGGAGGCTCTGGAAAGCAACCCACTTTTAGAAATTCCCGAAGATGAATCCCATGAAATCGGAGACGATCAAACTGACGGCTTTGACGGCATCAACGACGGGCAAGAATTAGAAAAGACCGCCTCCGAAAACTTCGATGAAGGCACCGAACTGGGGTCGACCGAAGTTGCCAACATTCCCGATGATCTGCCTGTCGATACCCAGTGGGATGATCTTCTACCCTCCGCGTCAGCGTCAGCACCGGCACCATCGGCAGACGAAAACTTCGAAGGCGATATAGGTGCAACCAGCACCGGCAGCGACTCTCTGCGCGAGCAATTGCTGTGGCAACTCAGCCTGACTCGACTATCGGATACAGATCGACTCATCGCCCTCTCCATCATTGACGCGACGGATGACAACGGACGCCTGCTGTTGACTGAGGAGGACATCTACAACTCCCTGGTGAATGATATAGAGATCGATCCGGACGAAGTGGTTGCCGTATTGCATCGATTGCAACAGTTCGAGCCGTCCGGCGTTTGCGCTCGCAGCCTTCAGGAGTGCCTGCAAATTCAGCTTAATCATCTGCCCGCGTCCACGCCCTGGCTGGACCAGGCCAAGCTGATTATCGGTCGATACCTGAAACAATTGGCCACTAGTGACTACGCGCAGATTCTGAGACGCACCCGACTGCAGGAGCACGAACTTAAGGACGTACTGAACCTTATTCAATCGCTGGACCCCAACCCCGGACATACGGCCGTGCCAGAGGAGATTGAGTACATCGTGCCAGATGTCTTCGTGAGCAAGAAGGATGGGCGTTGGCTGGTGGAACTCAACCCCGACATCGCACCCAAACTGCGAATCAATAACAACTATGCCAGTTTGATTAAGCGAGCCGACAACAGCGCCGACAACATGTTTCTGCGCGATAACCTGCAAGAGGCACGCTGGTTTCTGAAGAGCCTGCACAACCGCAATGAAACTTTAATGAAAGTTGCTACTCGAATAGTGGAACACCAGCGAAATTTTCTCGAATATGGCGCAGAAGCTATGAAACCACTAGTGCTACATGACATCGCGGCGGCGGTAGAAATGCATGAGTCCACTATATCGAGAGCCACCACAAACAAATATATGCACACGCCTCGCGGTATTTTTGAGCTCAAATATTTCTTTTCCAGCCACGTGGCCACCGCGGCCGGCGGTGAATGTTCATCCACCGCCATCCGCGCCCTTATCAAGAAACTGGTCGCAGCAGAGAATCCACGCAGACCCTTGAGTGACAACAAAATCACGCTACTACTGCAGGAACAAGGCATCTCAGTCGCCAGACGTACCATCGCTAAATACCGCGACACACTTTTTATTCCACCGTCCAATGAGCGCAAACGATTAGTCTAGGATCAATTAGTCAGTATCCGATTTTGTCCGAGTCAGGCGCTACTCAAACCAACACAACAAAGGGAGCAATTTATGCAACTCAATATCACTGGTCACCATCTCGAAATCACTACGCCACTGAAAGAATACGTGGAAAACAAGTTCGAGCGCCTGCAACGTCACTTTGACCAGATCACCACCACCCACGTCATCCTATCTGTTGAAAAAATGGTTCAAAGAGCAGAGGCAACCGTTCATATTGCCGGGGGAGATTTGTTTGCCCATGCAGACTCCGAAGACATGTACGCCGCCATAGACGCATTGGCAGACAAGCTCGACCGTCAACTTATCAAACACAAGCAAAAGCACAGGGGACACTGATAAAACTATCATGCACGCATTGAACCAAATATTGTCTCCAGATCGAACAATCTGCTGCGCGCCAAACGTCAGCAATAAAAGACTGTTTGAAACTATCGCTAAAATTTTCAGCGATGACCAGCCATCCCTAACCTATGACAAAATTCTTGATCAACTTATTGCCAGAGAAAAGCTGGGCAGCACCGGCATGGGTCAGGGAATTGCCATCCCGCATTGTCGCGTGACCGAGTGTGTCGAACCGCTGGGAGCAATGCTCACACTGGAAGAAGCGATTTCCTTCGACGCGCCAGACGATCAACCGGTGGACCTTCTGTTCATACTACTTGTGCCGAAGGAAGCGCATCAACAACACTTGGACATTCTGGCCGAAATCGCTCGCCTGTTCAGCCAGGAAGATTTATGTGGACGATTACGCGCCGCCAGAGACAACCAGAGTCTCTACAATATTGCCTGCGGCATAACGAGCTAAACTGAGACAATCGATGCGTTTGATAATTATTAGTGGTCGCTCCGGTTCAGGTAAAAGTACTGCCCTCAATCAGCTTGAGGACGAGGGTTTCTATTGCATCGACAACCTTCCCGTCTCTCTGCTGCCGGCGCTGGTCGACAAAATAAGTGGCGCCGAGTACGACCTTTTCCAGGGAACAGCGGTGTGTATCGACGCACGTAATGCCTGGAAGGATCTGGAAACGTTTCGAACAATTCTCGATTCGCTGCCCTCCTCAGTAGACAGCCATGTTCTGTTTCTTGACGCGCAGGAACAAATCCTGATTCAGCGCTTTGGTGAAACTCGACGTCGACACCCACTGAGCACCGACTCCATACCACTGGCAGAGGCCATTGACCGGGAAAGCGAGCTACTTGAGCCCATTTCCGGCAGTGCTTCTCTGGTGCTGGACACCAGCCAAATGACGATTTACGAGTTACGCGATGCTGTTAAGCAACGACTGCTAGGAACATCCGCAGGCAGCATGTCTATACTGGTGCAATCATTTGGCTTCAAGCGCGGCGTGCCCTCAGACGCCAACCTGGTGTTCGATGTAAGAATGCTACCCAATCCTCACTGGGTAAAGGAGCTGCGCATGAAGACCGGCCTCGATCCCGAGGTATGCCAATTCCTCGAGGAACAGCCTCTAACCGCTGAGTTATACCGCGACCTTTGCAGTTATCTGGACACCTGGTTGCCGCGTTACCAGGAGGGCAATCGCAGTTACATGACCATAGCCCTGGGTTGTACCGGAGGGCAACATCGGTCAGTATATTTGGCCAATCGTCTGTTTCAGCATTATCAGGAACAGTACCCGGCAATACATGTAAGACACAGAGAAATAGGGTAGGCAGGGACGCGTGTGATCCGCACTCAGGTAACAATAATTAACAAACTAGGCCTGCATGCGCGCGCAGCAGCGAAATTTGTTGCGTGCACTGCATCCTTTTCCAGTCGCATTCATACTGGCAACGGCGGAGATTTAGTTGACGGCAAAAGCATCATGTCCGTCATGATGCTGGCGGCAGGGCAAGGCACGGCTCTAGACCTTGAAATAGAGGGTCCCGATGAACAAGAAGCACTCAAAGCCCTGCAGAATCTGATAGATGACTACTTTGAAGAGGGTGAGTAAGCCACAAATCTGTAACTAATCCCGTTGTTGCCCCTGCTGCTTTTCCGGATAATTCCCTGTCCAGACATTCTGTCATAGGGGTCATTTCCGGGAGTAAAGATGGTACAGGAGCAGGTGGCATCCCAGAAGACTCTCGACCGGCTGTCTACGGCTCTCGAAAGCGGCACTTTTGTCGACGTGCGACGGATGCTGAATGGCCTCTCTCCTGGCGATGTCGCGCACCTACTCGAATCCTCCCCGCCCAAGTTCAGGCACATACTGTGGCAAATGGTCGAAATCGACCGTGAAGGCGAGGTTCTCGGTGAACTAAGCGAAGATCTTCAATCACAGTTTCTCGTCGCCATGGATGCCGCCCAGGTCGCACTGATTACCGAAGGTCTGGAAGACGACGACATCGCCGACATCCTGCAACAGCTTCCGGATCACGTGACCCAGGAAGTGCTCACCGCCATGGATCAACAAGATCGTGCGCGCCTGGAGCGGGTAATACATTTCCCGGACGATGTCGCCGGCGGCCTGATGAACACCGACACCATCACTATTCGGGCCAGACTCACGATTGAGGTGGTACTGCGATATCTACGTCGTCACGATGAAATTCCACAGATGACGGACAATCTAATCGTGGTCAACCGCTCCGATCAATTCATCGGGTTGCTGTCGTTACGCACACTATTGGTATCAGATCCCTCGGTCTCTGTGCGAGAGATGATGGTGACAAATATCGAACCCATCCCAGTCGACATGGAAGACTCAGAAGTAGCACGCTTGTTCGAACGCAACGACTGGGTCTCAGCCCCGGTGGTTGATGCGGGTGGAAGGCTATTGGGTCGAATCACCATTGACGATGTTATTGATGTCATCCGCGAAGACGCTGAACGTTCTTTGATGTCCATGGCAGGACTGGAAGAAGACATCGATACATTTGCGCCGTTTTCTCGTGCCGCACCACGACGGGCAGTCTGGCTGGGAGTCAATCTGCTTACCGCCTTTATCGCCGCGAGCTTCATCAATATATTTCAGGGAACCATCGAGAAGGTCGTTGCACTGGCAGTATTGATGCCCATCGTCGCCTCCATGGGTGGCGTCGCCGGTACGCAAACGCTAACCGTCCTGGTACGCGGCATTGCTCTGGGGCAGGTTTCTAGAAACAACCAGACTTGGCTGATCAACCGGGAGTTACTGCTTGGCCTGATGAACGGAGTCCTCTGGGCGTCCGTAGTGGCGGTCACGGCGTCGTTGTGGTTCGACGACTGGAATATTGGACTCATTATTGCCGCCGCAATGGTAATCAACCTACTCACCGCTGCGCTGGCTGGCGCTGTACTCCCACTGCTGATGACCCGCATAAATATCGATCCGGCACTCGCGGGCAGCGTCGTCCTGACTACCATCACCGACGTTGTGGGCTTTGTCTCTTTCCTGGGTCTTGCGACATTATACTATGGCTGACTGGTATCAAGACGACAGCGCGGAAGAGGATGCCCCACCGAGCAAGAGTGAGCGCAAACGACAGATGCTTGCCCTTCAGAGCATGGGTGAATCGCTGACGAACCTGAGCGAGAAGCAACTGGCCCAGATTCCTATCGACGATGAACAGCTGCAGCTGGCAATCTCGGAATGCCGGCAGATTAGCAGCAACAGCGCTCGCAAGCGCCAACTGCAATTTATCGGCAAGCTTATGCGCGGCATCGACCCCGCGCCCATAGAAAAAGCACTACGGACGATGCATGAAGTCCGCACCGGTAACACAGCCGCCTTTCATCAACTGGAACAACTGCGCGACAATATTCTTACCCAAGGCACTGGCGGAGTGGAACTGGCGATGAACCGCTGGCCTCAAGCCGACAGACAACAGTTGCGTCAATTCGTTTTACAGCACCAACGCGAACAGCAACGTGGTAAACCGCCTGCAGCCAGTCGAAAGTTGTTCGCGTATTTGCGGGAGTTACAGCAGCTTTACGGAAACACAGACTGAGCAGGAGCGTGCACATCCACTGTTGCTTGCGGTGGCATCGTCTCAGCACGATCCGCAGCTAAGGTTGCGCTCTCAGCTTGCACCGCGGCTTCCACTGGCGCTTTAGCCGGTAACTTGTGAGTATCGTCAAATACACGATCGAATCGAACTTGTGGGTCACTCCAGGATCCATCAATTGAATACACTGCGCTGGACAACCGATTCATCTGCTTGTCAAAAATTTTGCTGACAAGGAATACCCCGGCCGCCACTGGCAGGCTGGCGGCGAGCGCGGCAATCCACGGCAGATTGCGGGCAATCGGCAGTGTCGCCACCAGTTCGCCATCGAGGCTTTGAGTCTGTAGATCAGACACTCCGCTAAACTGAAAGCTGGACCCACCCTGCACATCCATCCGCGCGACCTCCACAACACCGCTATGAAAATATATTTCACCATCGACGCTATAGAAAGGAATGCCTGAGTCAAATGTGTCTGTGAGACTAAGCCTCTGCACTATATCTGCCAAGTTTAAAATGCTGACAACCCGCACCGCTCCGGCGGCGCCAGAGGGGGCCTCTGGAAAACTTCCAGGGCCTATAGCCACCCCCATTGAGCCCTCCAGAGCCTCCATTGAGAAGTTTTGTGGCGGACCCGGCCACTGCAGGTTGAGGGCGAAGTCACCTGCCTCGGTTTCAACTATGCGCTGGTACCCAAAATACTCCAGCGTCAGACCCAGATCTTCAAAACCGAGATTGGCCTGAAGCCCGGAAAAGCCCTCACTTCCGGGATGCCAAACCAGACGACCGGCCCGCCCTGCCCGCAGTCGAAGATGGGCAAACTCGCCGGTTATATTACGGGCAACAAGTTCGCCGTCCTCGCCCAACAACTCAAAGGAGAGCTCGCCGACGCGTTCGGTTTCCTGAAACAGGTTCAGCAGGTTAACGTCTACAACAGAAAAATCCTGTACGGTGCCAATGTCCCCAGCGGCCAGATCAAACTCGCCAAACCGGCTTATATCCAGGTGCTGGATATCGACCTGCGTCGAACTACCATCGGCGGCCAAAGACAGATCACCACGCAGCCAGTCGGTGTGCAGCGACAAACTGGAACCCAGGCGGCTCGTCGTAAGACTGAACACTACATCGCGTAGCTCCTGCTCCAGCAGCACCAGTGTATCTGCCCGTACTTCCTCAATCACGATTCCGATAGGGGCCACCGGACCACCTGCATGGCCAGGGTCGAACTGCATGCCGGGCATTTGCGTTAAATCTGTGCCTGCGTCCATGACCGCAGCTGCAGAGGACAGCGGAGTGATGTTTGGCTTCATCGGAAAAGACAGTGAACCAACGCCAAAATAAGTTTGAACAAACTTTATCCACTGATCTGCCTGTATCAGCGGCGCATGCCCACTGACACGTATGCTCCCTTTCTCGGCCAGAGGCGGCTCTACATTAAAACCCAGCGCCCCGCTAAGGAGCACGCCATCAGCGATATCCAATGTCAGGTTGAGTTGTTGTTCTAGGTCCAACAGTATCGGCCCACCGGAGGACACCAAAGGCATTTGCAGGTGCATCTGCCTCGCTTCATTTTTACGCTTATTCCACGGCTCAGGAAGATCAAGACTGACTCCCTGCAGTTCGCTGTCCACCGTGAGCAGTGGCGGCTCACCGGGCACCAGCTGGATACCGACTTCAGCTGTGGTTTGTCCACTGACAAACCCCAAGGGCGACAGCGCCAACCAGTCTCGCACATCCTGCATATCCACCTGCGCGGCTAACGCAATATCCAACACTGTCCGCGCCGGATCATAGCGCTTCAACTGCGCACTATGGTGCTGCTGCAACAAAACGCTCAGAGGCTTTCCCCACAGCTCTCCGTGCAGTCCATCGGAGCTGAATCCCGCTGTAGTGCTATAATTAAACTCACCGGTCACCGCTCGAATAGGCAAATTCCCCGGATTCACAGCCAGGTTTACATCGCGCCACCGGGTCTTAACATTGACCTGAGGGGCAACGGATTTATCGCTTAGGTTTAGGTAGATCTGTAGATCTGTTTCCAAATCTCCATCCATGGTCCAGGCGGAAAACGTAGGCCCTATGATGTCCGCCAGGGGTGACTCATTGAGCACCCTCAGGCCATCGGCCGCGCTACCCAGCACATTCGCTTCAATTTCCAGCGCAATTTGTCCCAGCGCATTCAACCGCGTTTCCACCGACAGGTTTTCTGCGACAGATTCGAATAGTCTGGCCTTATCGGCCCACACACTCACCGCACTGTCATTGATGAGCACAGTACCCCGCTCTACCACTACCGAAGGCCATTGGGGGTGGTATTTCAATTGCGTGTCAGCAACATTGAACGCCAACTGCACGGTGCGCCTTGGCGCTGCATCTTTCGTCAGGCTGCCACGCCAGAGAAACGCGCCCTGCTCAATGCGTCCCTCGCCGATACTATCTGACAGCCAGTTCAGCAGTCCTGTATTGAGCCCGTAGGGGATGTACTTCACCCGATGAACCGGGTGCGCGTCTTGCAGGCCCACCAGCAGATCCATTTCGATACCTACTTCATCATCCGCGGCATCAGGTGCTACAGGGACATTCAGGCCCAATACCACCTTCGCCATTCCCTCCTCACCCTGAGTCGTCAGGACGCCACTGGTGAGTCTCACCGTGTCGGCATCCCAGTCAAGGTACAACGTGCCGTACATGTCCTCAAAGTGCAGTAGTTGATGATAAATAGTGGGGAAATCCAGCGTCAGCGATTGGCTATCGAGTTGTACAATGCCGCTGTTCGTGGTGAGGCGGCTATACCCTGTGGCCGAGCTTATACCCGGCGCGCCCTTAAACGGGTCTACCCCCAGCTCCTCAAAATTTACTTCCAACGTCCAGTCTTTGCTTGGGTCGCGCATGTCGCCGATGCCCAATTGCAGCGCAGACAAACGGCCTCGAGGTTGCAACGTCGCAAGAACCTCGCGCAGGGTCGAAGGCATGGCATCCAATGTCGTCAGAATGGCGCTTAAAGGTTCCAAACGGACGTCGGAGGCCCGAACACGCAGGACGTTATCCCACGCATCCAGTTGCATCCTGGATAGACTAAATTTCATATCATCCTTTGCAACGTGAATATCCGATGCAAAGGCTGTCCAAAGATTTCCTTGCGCAACCAGGCGAGCCTGCAGAGCAACACTATCCAGCGGCACCTCCCACTCTGAATCAGGCCCTGCGATAAGCAGGTCGCGGCCCTCGAGCTGCGCTTCGACTGTCGGCTGCCCCTTATCCCACTCGAACCACAGCTTCAGGTCCAGCGCTCCCTCTACCCAGACCGGAAGGTTGGGAATGGCCAATATTTCTCTGACTGCACCCATGTCCGAGGAATGAATATCCAGATAGGCCTCTCCGGCAAAAAGTTCCGGCCGAAAAGGATCGCCTATACCATCGGCAATGATGGCAATGTGTGTTCCAGTGGTAGAAATCAGGCTTGCTTGCACATGACGTCGACTCCCATCTCGAAACAACACCAGATCGAGATCGAGTTCGCGGACCTCTCCGCCAGGCATGGTCAGTTTCAACAGATTATTTTTAAGAGTGACCCTCTCAACATTCAGCAGGAACTCTCGCAGCTCCTCCAGCGTCCCATCGTCGCTGCCACCAAAACCGGTCAATTGCAGTTTGCCGCCCTGCGAAAGCTCACCACGCAAGCTCAATTCGGTGAGTTCCAGTTGCGTCATCTGCAGCGAAGCCGTTCGCAGGCTGTTGAGCACGTCCAGTCCGATACGGCCCTGGGATAGTTCCAGCGGCGCGTCAGAACTGCCAGGGAAAGTGAGTCGCAGCCCCGTCAGTACAATGACCGGTGAAAAAGATTGCCACTGCCCGTCCACCTGCTGAGCTTCTACGGTAAACGGCACTCGCGCATTCAGCTCTTGTAGAATTACGGTACGCCAGGGCGTGAGATTAGCGACGAGCATGCGGCCCGCACTGACATAGACAGCAAGCACCACCACCAGCAGCACAAGGGCACGCCAAAGTAGGCTGCTAAGCTTGTGGAAAAATGAACTTTCCAAAAAATGGTCCTGCAAATAGTAGCGGGTTGAACGAAATGTCCAGCAGACCCGCGCAGCCGGCGCTATCAGGGTATCACTTTCACCGACGCGGGGTGCAGCCCGGTTGCCAGACCGATGCTATTCAGTAGCTGCCATGTTTGATACAGAGGCAGTCCCACCACATTACTGTAACTTCCGTTAATCGTGCGAACAAATGCACCCCCGAGACCCTGTATTGCATAGGCTCCAGCCTTATCCCAGGGTTCTTCCGTCGCAAGATATGCCTCACACGTTTTCCGATCCAGGGAAGCAAATTCCACGTCTGTCGCTACCAAATCACTTCGTGTGTCGGTGGCGTACAACAGACAGACCGCGGTCAATACGCGGTGCGTGCGGCCACTGAGCCGCGCCAGAATACTCAGAGCGTCCACATGATCTCGTGGCTTGCCCAACACATGGTTATCAATAACCACAGTCGTATCAGCCGCCAGAATTGCAACTTCCTTAATCTGATAGCGGACTGCAACAGCACCTGCTTTTTCCAGCGCCATGCGTTGCACGTAGTCCTGGGGAGATTCACCCGTCCGCTGTGATTCGTCGATCTCAGCGGGATCACAAAGGTATTCAACACCTAACTGATTTAACAACTCCTTACGACGAGGGGACGATGAGGCCAGAACAAGTCGAGTCTCAGGCATGTCAATTGACCCGGTAACGGCGACGCAAACCACGCAATAGATGGAAAACAACAGGCCACAGGAGGGCACTGGATACGGCCGGAAGCAGAAACAACAAAGTGCCGGCACCTATGCCTTCAAGGTTTTGTACCCACTGGCAGATCAGTTGATTGATGGCAACGAGAATGAAAACGACGCCTGACTGCTGGCCAAGGCTGTACACTCGCAAGCGCTGATACAGCACTAAAGAGAGGGCCACCACCACCATCAGCGCGAGGGCGTTTTGCCCCAGTACGGCACCTTCAAGTACATCCAGTCCCACACCGAGCACCAATCCTGTGGCGATACCTACACGCTCGGGCAGGGCAATACTCCAGTAAATCAGTGTCAGCGCTACCCACTCTGGTCGACCCCACTGCAGCCAGGGGGGAAGCGGTAATATCGCCAAGACATAAGCCACCATGAACGTCAGGAGGATGACGCCGTAGCCATGTCCCTCCCGGTCCGCCACGGATCAATTGTCCTGAGTTTCGTGGGGCGTGAACACCAACAAAACATGCCGTGTGCGATCCAGTGCCGCACTGGGAACAGCAATTACACGAGCAAAAGTCTCGCCCGGATCGCGCTCAACTTCCTTCACCACGGCTACCGGGTACCCCGCGGGGAAGAGTCCCCCCAGCCCGGAAGTCACCAATAAATCACCCACCTGAATATCAGTGGTGGCCGACACGTGCTTGATATCCAGTGAACCAAGTGCTCCCGTGCCTTCCGCGATCGCGCGCACACCATTGCGGTTCACCTGTATAGGCACTGAATGCGTTGCGTCGGTAATTAATAGCGCGCGTGAGTTGAGACTGCCTACCTCCACCACCTGCCCCATAAGGCCTTCGGCATCGATCAGAGGTTGACCCACAAAAACACCATCGCCTTGCCCCTTGTTCAATACCAGCTGATGGCGTTCCGGGTCGGGCGAGACACCAATAAGTTCAGCGACTAATACATCGTCACGCAACAGGGCCGTCGAATTCAGCAAAGCACGCAGTCGTACATTTTCGGCTTGCAAGGAGGCCATCTGGTGTGAGCGCCCTCGTTGTAAAAGGTTCTCCCTCCGCAGGCGTTCATTCTCTTCTAGCAGTTGGGCCCTGGATTGGATATGGGTCTCGGTCCACTGGCCCATGCGTGTCGGCAAATCAGCGGCCCAATACAACGGCGAGTAGAGGGTATCCAACACTGCGCGAGGAGATTGGAGACTATTGAAATGGAGGTCTGCCGCAATAAGGCCGGCTATTACGACCGTAGCCAGTAATACGCGTAATCCCAGGGAGGACTTTTTGACAAATAACGGCTTGATGACAGCTCCTCAGTCAGCTCTTCAGTCAGCCCTGATCGGCACACATCCCCGTCCTACTCGCGACGAGAAAAACAGCGTGGGACAGGCTCAACGGAAGGCCACACAGCGAAAATTTCACGCTGAATGTCACTCAGTAGACAACAAATCCAGTGTATGCCGGTCCATTGTTTCCATCGCCATGCCACCACCACGGGCAACACACGTTAGCGGGTCATCAGCAATAATGACCGGCAGACCGGTTTCCTCAGAGATAAGCCGATCCAGGTCACGCAGTAGTGCGCCACCGCCGGTCAACACAATACCGCTTTCGGCGATATCGGCCGCCAGCTCCGGAGGCGATTGCTCCAGCGCGGACTTCACCGCCTGCACGATGGACGCCAGTGGATCTTGCAAGGATTCCAGTATTTCATCACTGTTCAGTGTAAAACTGCGCGGCACACCCTCGGCCAGATTGCGGCCGCGAACATCGATCTCCCTCAGCTCACTGCCGGCGAAGGCGCATCCCACCTCAAGCTTGATGCGCTCTGCGGTCGCATCACCAATCAGGCTCCCGTAGCGGCGCCTTACATGTGCAACAATAGCTTCGTCGAAACGGTCACCGCCGACACGCACAGAGTCGCGGTAGACCACACCGTTGAGCGAAATTATCGCCACCTCGGTAGTCCCTCCGCCAACATCCACCACCATACACCCGGTGGCTTCATCTACACTCAGACCCGAGCCAATCGCGGCTGCCATAGGCTCTTCTATTAAGCGCACATCTCTGGCACCGGCACTGAGCGCAGATTCACGAATTGCCCGACGCTCTACCTGTGTCGACATACAGGGCACACACACCAATACACGTGGGCTAGGTCGAATAAACTTGCTCTCATGCACCTTGGCGATAAAGTGTTGCAACATCTTCTCGGTCACCAGGAAATCGGCGATTACGCCGTCTTTGAGTGGCCGAATAGCAGTAATGTTTCCCGGTGTACGACCCAGCATGCGCTTGGCCTCACTGCCAACTGCTTCAATCGTTTTCTGGCCATTGTGAATTCGAATAGCAACCACTGAGGGCTCATCCAACACAATTCCCTTATCGCGCACATAGATTAGCGTGTTGGCCGTACCGAGATCTATGGAGAGGTCACTTGAGAACACTCCGCGCAGCTTTTTAAACATTAATTTTTGCTACCCTTTGGATGCAACGGGGAACCCCGCGTTGGCGCTCTTTTTGATTCGCCACCCGGCGGCCTTTGCGGCCAAACAAGCGATGCGAAAACTGTCTTATGAGGCAGTCAGGTTATTTGTACAACTGTATCAACCGTGGGGATTTTGGGCAAGGCGCAAATGTGATAAGTTTACGCCCCCTGCCCGCTTGAGGCGGCTTTCCGCGGTTTTATTATCATGAAAATTGAGCAAAACGAAATTGAAAAAATTGCGGAACTGGCTCGCATCCGCATAAGCGACTCAGAAATTGGCCAGGTCACCTCACGCATCACCGAAATATTACAGATGGTGGATGCATTGCAGGCCGTGGATACACGCGACATCGAGCCAATGGCTAACCCGCTGGACGCAACCCAACACCTGCGCCCGGATAAAGTGACCGAGAGCAACCGGCGCGACGCCTTTCAAGCCATCGCTCCCAGCGTGGAAAATGGCCTGTATCTGGTTCCCAAAGTTATCGAATAGGCTGTCTGCCGTCACATCAGGATTGTTACAATGAACAACTCATCAGTTGCCCAACTGGTAAAAGGGCTTCGAGAACGCCAATATTCAAGCGTGGAGGTAACCCGTAGTTATCTCGACCGAATAGCGGCCATGGATGTCCACTACAACAGCTATATCAGCGTTGATGAAGCGGCAGCAATCGCCGCTGCCGAGGCAGCTGATAAACGTCTGGCTGCCGGGGATGCCCCCCCGCTGACAGGGGTGCCCATCGCGCACAAGGATATATTTTGCACAGATGGTATGCGCACCAGCTGCGGCTCTCGCATGCTGGACAATTTCGTGCCTCCCTACGATGCCACCGTCATCCAGCGCTTCAAAGCGGACGGGGCCGTTGTTCTAGGCAAGACCAATATGGACGAGTTCGCCATGGGCTCCTCCAACGAGAGCAGTTTTTATGGCCCAGCCCGCAATCCCTGGAATACCGAACTGGTACCCGGGGGCTCCTCCGGCGGCTCTGCTGCGGCTGTGGCAGGATGGTTAGCGCCCGCCGCCACTGGCACTGACACCGGGGGTTCAATTCGCCAGCCCGCCGCTTTTTGTGGCATCACCGGACTGAAGCCTACTTATGGCCGTGTCTCCCGCCTCGGAATCGTTGCCTTTGCCTCCAGTCTGGATCAGGCGGGCCCCATGGCGCACAGTGCTGAAGATTGCGCCCTGCTTCTCAACACCATGGCCGGACACGACCCGCGAGACTCCACCTCATCGAACGCCGCGACCGAAGATTACTCAAGCAGACTGGGTGATGATCTCGACGGTCTGCGCATCGGCCTGCCCCGGGAGTATTTCAGCGACGGGCTGGACGCGGCTACCAGGCAGTGCGTTGACTATGCCTTGCAGGAACTTGAATCCCAGGGTGCAATTCTGGTCGATGTCTCTCTACCCCACAGCGCGCTGACAGTGCCCACCTATTACATCATTGCCCCGGCAGAAGCCTCAACCAACCTGTCTCGGTTCGATGGTGTGCGCTATGGCTACCGCTGCGACGACCCGGTCGACTTGCACGATCTTTACACCCGGACCCGTGGAGAGGGCTTTGGTGAAGAGGTAAAACGACGTATTCTGGTGGGCACCTACGCCCTGTCGGCTGGCTACTACGACGCCTACTACAAAAAAGCTCAGCAAGTTCGACGCCTGATTAAGCAAGACTTCATGAACTGCTTTGACAGCGTAGATATCATCGCCGGTCCGACGACACCCGGCCCGGCATTTGCGCTGGGAACAAAGAGCAATGACCCAATTGCCATGTATTTGGAGGACGTGTACACACTGGCGGTGAATCTCGCGGGCCTGCCGGGCATTTCCGTTCCGGCCGGTTTTGTTGAGGACAAACCAGTGGGACTACAACTAATCGGCCGCCACTTTCATGAAGCCCAATTATTAAATGTGGCCCATCGCTTCCAGCAGGCGACTGACTGGCATCTGCGATCGCCTGATTTTGCAACGGGAGAGCAACACTAATGCAGTGGGAGTGTGTAATCGGCCTGGAAGTGCACCTGCAACTAGCCACCCAGTCTAAAATATTTTCCGGCTCGCCCACCACCTTTGGCGCGGCGCCCAATACGCAGGCCAATGCGGTGGATCTGGCCATGCCTGGTATGCTCCCGGTGCTCAATGAACAGGCCGTTTGTCATGCGGTCAAGTTCGGCGTGGGTATTGGTGCAAACGTCAATAAGCGCTCGGTGTTTGACCGCAAAAATTACTTCTACCCTGACCTTCCCAAAGGCTATCAGATCAGCCAGTTCGAGGCGCCCATCGTAGGCCGCGGCAGCTTCGAGGTTTTGATGGAAGATGGCAGCACTCGCGACATCGGCATCACCCGAGCGCACCTGGAGGAAGATGCGGGTAAATCCCTGCATGAGGATTTTCATGGCCAGTCCGGGATCGACTTGAATCGGGCCGGCACCCCTCTGCTGGAAATCGTATCGGACCCGGACATTCGCAACGCAGCCGAAGCGGTGGCGTATCTCAAGGCGCTGCATCGTCTTGTGACCTATCTTGGCATCTCAGATGGCAATATGGCCGAGGGCTCGATGCGCTGCGACGTCAATATCTCCCTGCGTCCGGAGGGTTCGCAAACGCTGGGGACGCGGGCGGAAATAAAAAACGTCAACTCATTCCGTTTCGTAGAGAAAGCCATTCACCATGAGTTTGAACGTCAGGCGGACATCCTCGAAAGCGGCGGAAAGATAGTGCAGGAAACACGCTTATACGATTCAGATCGAGACGAAACGCGCTCCATGCGCAGTAAGGAAGTGGCCAACGACTACCGCTACTTCCCGGAGCCCGACCTGCTGCCGGTCGTTATAGATGATGCCTACATTGAGGCCATTAGCGACTCCCTACCTGAACTGCCAAGGGAAAAACGTGACCGTTTTTCCGCGCACTACGGATTGAGCAAATACGATGCCAATGTGCTTTCGGACAGCCGTCCACTGGCAGATTATTTTGAGTCGGTAGCAACGGGATGTGGGGATGCAAAAATAGCGGCCAACTGGGTGCAGGTAGAGCTATTGGGACAACTTAACCGGGCTGAAACAGTCATCGAAAATTGCCCTGTGTCTGCAATAGATCTTGCCGGCCTAATCACTCGTATTCTGGACAACAGTATTTCCGGGAAGATCGCCAAGCAGGTGTTTGAAGCTATGTGGCAGGGCGAGGGCAGTGCCGATGAGATTATAGCGGCCAAAGGCTTGCAACAGGTCAGTGACACTGGCGCACTGGAGACTATCGTGGATGAAGTTCTGGGCGCCAATGCCGGCCAGGTACAACAATACCTGGAGGCGGACGAGGCCAAACGTAAAAAACTGGTGGGCTTCTTTGTAGGTCAAGTAATGAAATTATCAAAAGGCCAGGCGAACCCCAAAATCGTTAACGAATTGCTGGTCAAGAAGCTGGTATAGAGGAAACAGTAGCATGCGCAAAGATAAGGAAAAGGTGATCGACGAGGTCTGGACGGAAGACCATATCAAGAGCTTCCTGAACGTACGCTCGCACGATGGTTCGGCAGATGATTTTCACATGCTATTGAAAGCCTACCAGAGTATGAAGGCCTCAGATTTCGAGATGTTTATCGGCTTTTTTTGTACAGACGGGCGAGACCTGAATGCTATCGGCAAGGATGGGCGCACCGTATTGGAGATTATTAATACGCATCGGCATGGAATTGCATACGCTGCTACCTTAAAGGGGGCTGGGGCGGCGTAGTTAGCTCTGATCGTTGTTAGAGGTTCCTAGCGAAGCAAGAGTCGGTCGATGTTCAGGGTGGGAATGCACTGCGTGAACAAAAGCTAATCACTACTCTTCCAATTCGGTGGAAACACGCCCCTTGGAAAACTTCTCTCGATTCTCGCGCTTCTTTTCTTCACTCTTGCGCAACAATACATACACCGCCCCAGTGCCGCCATGCCTGGGCTGAGCGCCGTGAAATGCCTGCACAATTTCCAGCTCCCGCAGCCATCGATCAACACACCCTTTCAATATCGAACTACGCTGCGCATCCTCGCGGCCCTGCCCTTTGCCATGAATGATGAGCACGCTGCGCAGCCCGAACTGATAGCATTCCTCGACAAATTCGAAAATCGCTCGGCGGGCAATCTCTGCCGTCATACGGTGCAGGTCCAGCCTCGACTCAGCCTCATAGCGACCCTGTTTGAGCTTACGGAATACGCCGTTTTGCACACCGGGTCGTTTGAAGGACAGAACATACCAAGCATCCAATGGCGCGATTGCGGTATCCGTCAGTTGATTGCGGTCGATCTCGGGTAATTGAGTCGCCGCATGCCGCCGGTGCGCCAAAGAGGAGTCTTTTACTGACGTTTTGTTGCTGCCAAGCGCCCCCTTGGGCGCGTGCTTTAGCGGCACAACATCCAACATTGCATCTGAAAAAACTGTGTCGTCGCCGTCGCCGTTCATTTTTACCCACCATGCTTACACTGGGTGTATTATAGCGCTTGGGACACGCGGATGTGACATAGCAATGACAGAATCAGAGCAAGCAGCGTCAACCTGCCCACTGTGTGGGGGCAGCAACCAGTGTGCGATTGCGGCAGGCCAACCACCCCAGAGCTGCTGGTGCCAGGAAGTGACCATCAGTCCTGCGGCCCGCGAAAAAGCGGCTGAGTTCGCAACCGAGCGCTGTATCTGTCCGACCTGTGGCCGACCTACCGGAGACACGGAAGATGAAGGGTAATGTTGCGCGTGGGGCCAGTTACCTGACCAGGGGCGCGCGAATGCTCAACCACCCCTCGCTACGCCTGTTCGTACTCATTCCTCTGCTGGTTAACATCCTGATTTTCGGGTCCCTGATCACTGTGGGGTTTAGTTACATCAGTGATGCAATGGACTCTATGCTGTCTCGAATTCCAAGCTGGCTGAACTTTATCCGCTGGATACTCTGGCCGCTGATCGTTATTACCGTCAGCCTGGCCACCGGCTTCCTGTTTACAACCATTGCACTAATAATCGCCTCCCCATTTAACGCCCTGCTCGCAGAAAAGGCGGAAGAACTTATTACAGGCGGCCCGGTGGACTCACTCGAAGGGTTCGGTGCAGCTGTTCTGGCAATACCGAAAAGTATCCTGCGCGAATTGGCAAAGCTGGTTTATTACATTCCGATGGCACTTTTTGCAGTGCTGCTGTCCTTTATCCCGGGGGTGGGTGCTATCGCCTGGCTTGTACTAGCCGCCTGGATGATGAGCATCCAGTTCGTGGATTATCCGATGGACAACCACCAACTGAGTTTTTCAGATGTAAAGGAAGCAGTGAGGCGACGACGATTGAGCAGCATGGGGTTTGGCGGCCTGGTGGCGCTGTGTGCCAGTATTCCGGTGATCAACTTTATCGTGGTGCCAGCTGCGGTAGTGGGAGCTACCTTGTTATGGTGCGAGGAGCTAAACCAATAGCTCCTGCGGCGGATGTGTGCATTCCAACTTGGCTCCCAACAGAATCTCCAGATCCGGCAACAAAAAGGCATCGTCCTCGCTGGCAAAGCTGATTGAGGTACCGGTAGCGCCGGCACGCCCTGTGCGGCCAATGCGGTGCACGTAGTCCTCGGGGTCTTCGGGGAGGTTGTAATTGACGACGTGGCTAACGCCACTCACATGAATACCGCGGCCCGCGACATCCGTAGCCACCAGCACTTTTATCTCACCCTGCTTGAACTGCTCCAATGTACGGGTCCGTTTTGCCTGGGGAATTTCGCCGGAAAGAATACCAGCTGAAACGCCAGATTTGCGCAGCCGCTCGTGCAGGCGCCGCACCTGATCGCGCCGGTTGGCGAACACAATCACGCTGGTACAGCCTTCGCTGCGGAGCAAATTGTTGAGCACTTTGTAGCGCTGCTGGCTACTGACCAAATAGACCTTCTGATCCACGGAATCGGTCGCAACATTCTCAGGCTCTATATCCACCGTAATCGGTTCAAAAGTCCACTGTTGCGAAAGATTGATAATGTCCTGAGTAAACGTGGCGGAGAATAAAAGCGTCTGCCGATTTTCTTTAGCGGGTGTAGCGCGCACAATACGCTTTACCTGAGGGATAAAACCCATATCTAACATACGATCCGCTTCATCCAGTACCAATACTTCCACGTGATCGAGATACAGATCACGTCGCCCCATAAAATCGAGTAAACGGCCTGGTGTCGCCACGACCAAATCCACCACATGATTACTCAGTCGGTTCAGCTGCTTCTGGTAATCCATACCGCCTATCAATGTCGCTACCTTCAACCCCGTATGCTGCGCCAGTTCCTCAGCATCTGCAGCGATCTGCATTACTAACTCGCGGGTAGGTGCGATGACGAGCGCGCGCGGCTCACCGGCGAAGCGCTCACTCTCCGGCGGATGACACAACTGATCATTGAAAATAGTGATTAAAAAGGCAGCTGTTTTCCCGGTGCCGGTCTGGGCCTTGCCGATGGCATCGTGGCCCTGAAGGGTTTGGGGCAGAATACCGGCCTGAATCGGCGAGCAATATTTAAAGCCCAGATCGGCGATACCCTGCATTATCTCATCGCGCAATCCGAGGTCGTGAAAGCGAGTCTCGCCCTCCTTGGGATCAACGGCAAAATCTGCCACCGACCAGGGTGCCACCTCTTTGCGATTTCGGCTTCGAGAACGACTTCCGTTATTTTTCTTGGCGCCTGGCTGCGCTACTTCGTCGTCACGTTTTTTTTCAGACGCGGCGACTGAATGTGAAGATTCCTGACGTTGGCCAGCGCTTGCCTTGCTGTGGCTGCTGACCCTATCGCCCTTTCCCGAGATACGGTTTACAAAACTCTTGATCAACTCAATTTACCCTGTGACTGTCCAAAAAACGCGCTAGTCTACCATTTTCGATGCGGAAAAGGTGGGCTATTGAGAATGAGCGAATCTGGGCGCGATCAGGTCTTCGCGGGCCACAACCTCGATAGGAAGTAATCCACGCTGGTGAATCGGCCACCCCCTGTGAACAGCAGCGTCAGCAGCATGATGAGGTAGGTCACACCAAATTCAATGCCATTATTGAGAATCACGAAATTGCCCTTTTCTTTCAGCCACGAATAATTCCCGTGCTCCTGCAGAATCTCCTTGGCAGCACCCAGGCGAACGGCGATATCTTCTGCGCCAGAATCAGCGATGGCTTCCCATCCGTTGTCCGAATGAACCGAAAATATGGCCACCAGCATGGTGATCATCAGCGGAATGGATATCCACCGCGTGGCCAATCCCAGCAATAAAAGCAGTGCCCCGATGGCCTCGGTATACGCTGCAAGGTGCGCCATTACGGAAGGGAAGGGAAGCCCCAGGCCCCAGTCGGGGTTGCCAAACCATTCGATAGTAGATTCCATACCGGCTATTTTCTGCATACCGGCCATCCAGAATATTGGCACCAGATACAGACGCAGTGCCAGAGGCCCCAAACCGTCAAAGTAGTTCACCCGGGTAAATATGGCGTTGTGTAGGTTGTTATACCACCGCGCTAGTGCATTCATAGGGACTCTCTCGTTAATGTTATTGATGTCTGACAGTGCTTTGCGGGCAAAGGTTTCGCTATGATGCCGCTTTTTGACAACTATATCCCGCTTCGACCCGAGTAGCTTGAATCAATCATCCCAGAATACCTGACTAGGGGAATCAGGGGGCAGCCACGCTCCGCAAACAAGGCCGAAAACGCCATTAAGTGCGCAGGTGAGCACACACCGGGCAGTCCTGCCGCGCCTCCAACGCCAACTTGCGAATCTCCAGGGTGCGCAAATCCATTACCAACAATGCGCCGCGCAAGGGTTCACCAAAGCCCGAGAGCATTTTTAGCGCCTCCATGGCCTGTAGCGAGCCAATCACACCGACCAGGGGAGCCAGCACACCGCTTTCACTGCAACTAAGCGCGGTTTCGCTACCTCCCTCACTGTACAAACAGCGATAACAGCCACCCCCACGCTGTGGATCAAAGACCGCCAATTGTCCCTCGCTGCGCACGGCGGCCGCTGACACCATAGGCACACCCGCTGCCACGCAGGTCCGATTGAGGGCGAAACGCACGGGATAATTATCAGTGGCGTCCAGCACCAGATCGGCTTGCGACACCAGCGGGAGCATGTCCTCTTCCGCCAAACTTCGCGCAATGACCCGCAACTTTACCTCCGGATTCAATGCGGCGATTGCAGCGGCTGCAGATCGCGCCTTGTTAACGCCTATATCGAGACCGGTGTGGGCGATCTGACGTTGCAGGTTACTCAACTCCACCGCATCACCGTCTGCCAGTAGCAATTCGCCAACACCGGCCGCGGCGAGATACAGCGCTGCCGGACAACCCAGTCCCCCCAAGCCCACAATCAGCACTCGGGAAGCTTGCAAGCGTTCCTGACCCTTTACGTCAAAATCATGCAGCAAAATCTGGCGACTATACCGCTCGAGTTGCTCATCAGTCAGCATGCCAACAGCCCCCTGTTATGCGCTCATGCTCTGCCATATCCCGACGTGTGCTAATGTTGGAAAAGCCCGCATTCCGGAACAGCTCGCGCGCGGTTTCTCCCTGCTCAAATCCATGCTCAAGCAGCAGCCAACCACCCTCGTGTAAATGCGCTGGGGCACCCACCACTAATCGTGCCAAATCTGCACCTCCACCGGAGGGAGACACCAACGCAGAACGCGGCTCAAAGCGCACATCACCCTGGTTCAGGTGGGGGTCGCCCGCGTCAATATAAGGCGGGTTGCCCAGCAATAGATTGAAACGCCTACCGGCAACCGCTTCATACCAATCCGATTGCAGAAAAATTACCCGCTCCAGACCGGTCGTTCGGGCATTGTCACGGGCTATCATCAGCGCGGGGGCGCTCACATCCACTGCGGTAACCTCCCACGCGGGACGCTCACTCGCCACTGCCAGCGCAATAGCGCCAGAACCCGTACCCAGGTCCAGTATTGTCGACGCAGTCGGCAGCGCTAGTTCGACGGCCCATGCCACCAGCGTCTCGGTTTCGGGTCGGGGAATGAGCGTCGCGCTGTTGACGGCCAGTTGCAAGGTCCAGAATTCCCGCTGACCCGTGAGGTAGGCAACGGGTGTGCCCTGACTGCGCTCCGTCAACAACTGCTGAAAACGTTGCGCGATATCAGGCGACACCTCCTTCTCGGGCCAGGTATACAACCAGGCCCTGGGTTTTTCCAGACAGTGGCAAAGCAGTATTTCAGTATCGCGTCGGGCACTGGCGCCGGGCAGATCATTGCCAGCGCGCAGCAGTTCTTGCACCGAGGCCATTAGCCTTCGGCCATCGCCGCCAGCTGATCTGCCTGGTACTCCTGTCGCAGTGGGTCAATAACCACTTCCAGGTCACCGGACAGGACTTCCATCAGCTTATATAGCGTGAGGTTAATACGATGGTCGGTCATTCGTCCCTGGGGAAAATTGTAGGTGCGAATGCGATCGGAGCGATCACCGGTACCGACAAGATTGCGCCGGGTCTCCGCCTGCTCACTGGCCTGTTTGTCCTGAGCACTGGAGAGCAACTTGGCCTGCAATAACGACATAGCGCGGGCGCGGTTCTTGTGCTGGGAGCGTTCGTCCTGACATTCAACCACCACACCCGTGGGAAGATGCGTTAAGCGCACCGCCGAATCCGTTTTATTGACGTGCTGCCCACCCGCACCGGATGCGCGATAGGTATCAACACGTAAATCGGCCTTGTTGATTTCAATTTCATCGACCACCTCCGCTTCAGGCATTACCGCTACCGTGCAGGCAGAGGTATGTATCCGGCCCTGGGATTCGGTTTCGGGTACACGCTGCACCCGATGTGCTCCGGATTCAAACTTGAGGTGCGCGTAGACGTCGCGACCCTCTACCCGCGTGATGATTTCCTTGTAGCCACCGTGATCACCTGACCGTTCGGACAGCACCTCGATGCGCCACTTCTGGTTTTCAGCATAACGAGAGTACATACGAAACAGGTCACCGGCGAAAATGGCTGCCTCATCACCACCGGTTCCAGCACGAATTTCCAAAAATACGTTGTGTGAGTCGCGAGAATCCCTGGGAAGCAACAATGTTTGCAGTTGCGATTCCAGCTCACTCATGCGTTCACCCCCCAGCTCCAATTCCTCCCTGCCCATGTCGCGCACATCCTCATCGGCATCGCTTAGCATCTGCTTGGCCTCTTCCACATCCAGCTTCACCTGGCTGTACTGGGCGTAACAGACAATGACCGGTTCAAGCTCGGAATACTCGCGCGACAAATCGCGAAATTTGTTCTGGTCTGTAACCGTTTGGCTGTCACTGAGTAACGCCGATACTTCCTCGTGTCGGTCAGTCAAAGTCTCCAGCTTGGTCTGAAGGGATGCCTTCATTGCAACGTACGTGGGGTAGATTCAGGTGCGGGCGAAAGAGGTTCAACCTCCCCTTCTGTGCCATCTTCCTGGGGCGACGGTAATTGCTTTTTTTCAAGCCCCAGTAACTTGCGACCACTATTTATAATGTCCTGACGACCATCCACACTGGCCTGCTTGAGTCCCGCAGTGGGCGCGTGAATCAATTTGTTGGTGATGGCACGGGCCAACTGCGCCAGAATCTCCTGCGGGTCTTCACCTCGCGCCAACGCACGCTGAGCGCGCTGCAGTTCCCGCTCGCGCAGTTGCTCTGCCATGTTCCGATATTCCTTGACCGCATCTACGGCACCGAGACTTCGCACCTCTTCAAGGTACAGGCGCACACCTTCGTCAATGATCAGGTCAGCCTTACGCGCCTCCGTTGTTCGGCTACGCAGGTTCTTGTCCACAATATCGCGCAAATCATCGACGCTATAGAGATACACATCAGGTAGTTCACCGACCTGAGATTCGATGTCCCTGGGCACTGCAATATCCACCATGAGGAAGGGACGATGCTTGCGCGTCTTCAGCGCCTGTTCTACCGCACCCTTGCCCAAAATCGGCAACTGACTGGCAGTGGATGTGATGACGATATCGGCATCGGACAATTGCTTGGGAATTTCCGCCAGCAATACAGCCTCAGCGCCAAACTTCTGCGCCAGCTCCCGAGCTCTGCCCAGCGTGCGATTGGCGATCACGATTTTGCATACGCCGGCGCCGATGAGATGACGAGCAACCAGCTCAATCGTCTCCCCTGCTCCTACTAAGAGTGCATTACAGCGGCCCAAATCAGAAAATATGTGTCCGGCCAGATCTACGGCAGCGTAGGCAACAGAGACGGGGTTTTCACCGATGGCAGTGTCGGTGCGCACCTGTTTGGCAACGGAAAAAACGCGAGGAAACAGGCGCCCCAACTCACTGGCCACCGTGCCGGATTCCGTCGCCACTGCGTAGGCAGATTTGAGCTGTCCGAAAATTTGCGGTTCACCCAACACCATGGAGTCCAGCCCGCTGGCAACCTGCACCAAATGCCGCACTGCCTGCCCGCCCTCATGACGATACGCGTACTGACGTAATTCGGCCGCTGAGAGGTGATGGTAGTTTGCCATCCAGTCGATGAGGTCCTGTGCTTTTTCAGCGAGGCCAATCCCCTGGGGCACAATCGCGTAAAGCTCGGTGCGATTGCAGGTTGAAAGAATAACCACTTCATCAAGCTGAGCCACGTTGCAGGCGTCGGTCAACGCTTCACCCACTTGCTCCGGCGCAAAGGCGACCCGCTCGCGCACTTCAACTGCGGCTGACTTATGGCTAATTCCCAAAGCGATCAAATTCATAGCAACTACGACTGACTCCGCACACTCAATAAGGGTTACTACGCGACAAGGTCCTGCCTCAATTTCGCGCGAACCTTAGCACATTAAACAAAAAACTCTCCCGATTTTAACAAGTTAGGTGGCAAAAGACAGCACCCTGGCTAGCGCACCTACCACAGTAGACACGGGCTGTTGAACCCGCGCAGTGGGTTTCATCCGCGGTCTGTGTCATCATATCGTCTACCTTATCGCCAAATTGTCTCGCTTCAGGCTACTATGTCACGCTTCCTTTTCATCGCTTTATCCTGTGCGCTTCTTGCCGCTTGCACCGGTCAGACTTCCGTCCAAGAGCCGGTCGTGGCGACTCAAGCCAAGCCCTCCCCTGCCGTGGACGTCCCCGAGCGACCGTTTCCCAATGACAGCCTGTATGCATTATTAGTTGCTGAATTCGCGCTGCGACGCCAGGCGTATGATGTCGCTCTGGACCACTACCTGGAACAGGCGCCGATATTGCGCGACGCCGGGGTCAGCGCGCACGCTACACGCCTGACTCAATTCCTGCAGCGGGAAGAGGATGCGCTGGTGGCATCTCAATTGTGGGTAGAACTGGAACCGGATAACGCTGAAGCAAACAATACCCTGGCCGAACTTTTGGCGCGCAACGAACGTTCGCTCGAAGCCCTTCCGTACCTTGCAGTAGTAGAGCGGCAGGTCGGAGGCGCAAATTTCCCCATCGCACTGAATGGCTTTGAACAGTTAAACGAAGACCAGCGCGCTCAACTTATAAAGGGTATCGATGAACTGGCTGCCGAATTTCCACAAAATGCACAGCTACTTTTGACGCAGGCGCTGATTCTCACCGAGTCAGAATATTATGATCAGGCCCTGGGCGAGCTGCAAAAGCTATTCAAGCTGGAGCCAGAACAGCCACAGGCGCTTCTACTGGAGGCTCGCATCCTCATTGACCAGAAGGAGGATAAGCCCTACAAGCGTATAGAACGTGTTTTGAAGGACAACCCTGATGCCCAGCTGTTGCGCCTGCAATACGCCCGCCTGTTGACCATTACAGATATGAGTGCGGCGCAGCAACAGTTTGAAATTCTCTCAGCGCGATCACCCCGAGACGGTGATCTGCTTTTCTCCCTCGCACTCATTAGCCGCGAGAGCGGAGATAACGAAGCAGCAAGGGCTTATCTACAGCAGCTCATCGCGCTGGGCCAACGCGTAGATGAAGCGTATTACTCTCTGGGCAGCATGGACGAAGCCGAGGACCAACTGGAGGAGGCCATTGCCAATTTCGAGCGTGTGGAAGAGAGCCGAGAGCTTCTCCCCGCCAGTAATCGGATTGGCCAAATCCTGGTGGGGCTGAAACAGCTGGACCGAAACCACGCCTGGTTTGATGAACAACGCGACAAGTATCCGCGGATGCGACAACAGCTCTTTGGTTTGGAGGCTGAAATTCTCGCCCAGGCCGGCGCCGCAGATTACGCAGTACAGGTTCTCACACAAGCGCTGGCAGAATCACCCGACAGCGTCACTCTCCTGTACGGCCGCGCCATGCTCAGTGAGCAGCAGGGCGACCTCGTTGCCATGGAAACTGATCTGCGTAAAGTCCTAAAGGCAGAGCCCAACAACCCCACCGCCCTAAACGCGCTGGGCTATGCACTGGCCAACCGCACCACGCGTTACCCAGAGGCCCTGGAGCTGATCTCCCGGGCACTGGCGTTGCAGCCCGGGGAGCCCGCCATCCTCGATAGCATGGGCTGGGTACTGTATCGCAATGGAAACTATGAAGAAGCCGTTGGGTATCTCACGCGAGCTTATGCTGAGTTTCCCGACGCTGAAGTGGCCGCCCACCTTGGCGAAGTGCTCTGGGTTAAAGGCGATACAGAAGCGGCCTTGTTAATCTGGCAGGGCGCACTATTGCGGGACCCCGAACATCCAGTCATGCGGGACACTCTTAGCCGACTGGGCGTTGATTCACTCAAGAAAAACCCCGCACCGGTATCCCCGGCCCAGAGCCAACCTTAGTATGCCTTTGCTGAGACGGTTGACACTGTGGCTATTGCCCCTGGTTTTCGCCGGGTGCGCATCAATGGAGCAAAGCACGCCCACTGCCGCTGACTGGGCCACGCACAGCGCGCAAGTCGCCACACTTCAACACTGGACAGCGAGCGGCAAACTGGCGGTACGGACGCAACATGCCTCCGAATCTGCCAGCATGGTGTGGCGGCAACAGGCGCGTAATTCCCAGGTGCAACTTAGTGGCCCTCTCGGTGTGGGGGCTATCACCGTGGAAAGCGATGGCGATCAGCTCCATATTTATGAAGGCGGCGAACACCGGGCGATAGATATCTCCACACCTGATGCAATATTCACCCACACTGGCTGGGACCTGCCGCTGCAGGCGCTATCTTACTGGCTCAAGGGCGTGCCTTCTCCCGACACCAGCCTGCAAGCGCTAAAACTGGACCCACAGACAGAATTAGTGCACAGCTTGACCCAGGATGACTGGGAAGTTCGCTACGAGAAGTATCAGCGATTTCAGGATTTTACGTTACCAACCCGGTTGTTGATTCAACGCGGCGCGACCCGCGCCAAGGTCATTATTGCTCAGTGGCAGACTGTATCAAGCTGATGTCCTCCACCTTATCCGTTCTATCGCCAGCCAAACTCAATTTGTTCCTGCACATAACAGGCCGCCGTAAGAATGGCTACCACGAATTACAAACCGTCTTCCAACTGCTGGACTGGGGCGATGGCCTGACGTTCACACCCAATGACAGCGCCGCCATTACATTGGAAAGTAACCCCACAGACATCCCCCTTGAAGACAATCTCATCATCCGCGCCGCGCGCCTGTTGCAAAGAGACGATTTGGGCGCTCATATCACGGTAGACAAGCGCATCCCCACCGGCGCCGGACTGGGCGGCGGCAGCTCTAATGCGGCCAGCACGCTGCTGGCCCTCAACCATCTGTGGGATTTGCAATTGACGCGAGAACAGCTGCAAACGATAGGCGCGGGCCTCGGCGCGGACGTGCCCGTTTTCGTGGGTGCTCGCAGTGCCTGGGCGGAGGGCGTGGGAGAAATTCTGACACCCGTGGAGCTCGCGCAGCGCTGGTATCTGATTCTCGTTCCCGACTGCCACGTTTCCACCGCCCAAATATTTTCCCACCGGCAATTGACACGCAACACCATCCCCATCAAAATGGCGACCTTTTTTGAGGGTGAGTCTAGAAACGACTGCCAGCAGCTTGTGAGGCGCCTCTACCCTCAGGTCGATAAGGCATTGAAAATACTGGATAATTTTGGCGAGGCCAGGTTGACCGGCACAGGTGCCTGTGCGTTTATCAGCTTTGAAAATGCAACCGAAGCCGAGAGTGTCCGGAACGAGTTGCCCGGCGAGTGGACGAGTATTCTCGCTAAAGGCGTAAACAGTTTGCCTTTGCCAATAGAATTAGACTAATTCAACAGATTATTTGGGGTGTCGCCAAGTGGCAAGGCACCAGGTTTTGATCCTGGCATTCGGAGGTTCGAGTCCTCCCACCCCAGCCATTCAGGCGGCGCCATAGACCAGAGGCTATGGCGCCGTGTTTATTGACCAGTGAGTTTTCAGAGAAAGCCAAAGGTAGAGAGCCCAGTGTCCTCAAAAATGATGGTGTTTACGGGTAACGCCAACCCGGAACTGGCCAAAAAAGTGGCCAGTCGACTTTACCTCGCATTGGGTAAAGCCGACGTCGGTAAGTTCAGTGATGGCGAAATAGCCGTTGAACTGAATGAAAATGTGCGCGGTAAGGATGTATTCGTTCTGCAATCCACCTGCGCGCCCACCAATGACAACCTCATGGAACTGGTGGTAATGATTGACGCGCTACGCCGCGCATCGGCCACGCGCATCACCGCGGTCGTACCCTACTTCGGCTATGCCCGCCAGGACCGACGGGTACGTTCAGCCAGAGTCGCTATTACTGCCAAAGTGGTGGCAGATATGATGGTTACCGTCGGAGTCGATCGCGTGTTGACCGTCGACTTACACGCCGAGCAAATTCAGGGCTTCTTTAAATGCCCGGTAGACAATGTGTACGGCTCACCCGTATTGATCGACGATATTAACGCCTGTAACTACGACAACCTGATCGTCGTCTCTCCCGACATTGGCGGGGTCGTTCGCGCCAGAGCCATTGCCAAGCAGCTGAACGAAGCTGATTTGGCCATCATCGACAAAAGACGGCCCAAAGCCAACGAAGCGCAAGTGATGAACCTGATCGGAGAAGTCGAGGGTCGTACCTGCCTGCTGGTAGACGACATGGTCGATACTGCCGGCACTTTATGCAAAGCAGCCGACGCATTGAAAGAGCGCGGCGCTTCGAAGGTCGTCGCTTATTGCACGCACCCAGTGCTGTCAGGCAATGCCCTGGAATATATTCAAAACTCCCAGCTCGACGAACTGGTAGTAACAGACACGATTCCATTAAGTGCCGAGGCGAAGAGCGTCAAAAAAATTCGCCAACTCACACTTGCCGACCTGCTGGCTGAGTCCATGCGCAGGGTCGCCAATGAGGAATCTATTAGCGCGCTGTTTCAATAGAGGCAGCGTATACACCAACGCATTACCGCACCGGTCGCAGGGGCAGTAATGACTTATCAAAGGAGTCACGACAATGTCTGACCAATTTGAACTGAACGCAGAAGCGCGAACCGACATGGGGAAAGGTGCGAGCCGCCGCCTACGCCGGAACGCTGGACTAGTCCCGGCAATCATTTACGGTGGCGATGCAGACCCCCGACCTGTCACCCTGATCGCCAAAGACTTTGAAAAGGCCCTGGAGAACGAGGCTTACTACTCTCACGTACTGACGGTCAAGGTCGGCAAAGAGAAGGAAAAAGCTATCCTTAAGGACCTGCAACGTCACCCCGCAAAAAACCGCATCATGCACGCGGACTTCATGCGCATCGACGACAACGTGGCACTGAGACTCCATGTGCCTATCCACTTTCTCAACGAAACCGCTTGTTATGGCGTGAAGACACAGGGCGGCATCATTCAGCATCAGGAAACAGACATTGAGGTACAGTGTCTACCCGCTGACATCCCCACGTTCATCGAAGTGGATATGCTGGAGGTAGAAACTGGCCAGATTGTTCACCTGTCTGAAGTGACTCTGCCCGCTGGCGTTACCTCCGTTGCACTTGCCCTGGGCGAAGATCATGACCTGGCAATCGCTTCCGTGAACGCACCAAAAGGTTCTGACGAAGAGCTGGACGATGTAGCTGCAGATACTGAAGACGGTGAAGAAAGTGAAGAAGGCGCTGACGGCAGCAAGCCCGACGATGGCGGCAGCGCGGACTAAACTCCTCGCTGCTGCGCCTAACGCGTCGGATTAGCATTGACTGCGATAAAACTCATTGCAGGATTGGGCAACCCCGGTAAGGAATACCGGGGGACCCGCCACAATGCTGGCGCAAGCTTCGTGGAAGAGCTGGCAAGGCGGAGCGGCTCTTCACTGCAGGTGGAATCCAGATTTTTTGGTCTGACCGGACGGGTTACACTGTCCGGCCACGACCTGCGCCTGTTAATTCCCACCACGTTCATGAACCTCAGTGGCAAATCCGTTGCAGCGATGGCGGGGTTTTTCAAAATTGCACCTGAAAATATTCTTGTTGCCTACGACGAGCTGGATATCCCGGCAGGCTCTGCTCGCTTTAAACAGGGCGGCGGACTTGGTGGGCACAACGGCTTGCGAGACATCGTTCCGGCGCTGGGTAACGACAAGAATTTTCATCGTTTGCGCATTGGCATTGGCCACCCGGGGCACGCCTCCAAAGTAACCGGCTATGTACTGAGTGCGCCGTCACAAGTCGACCGCGAGCGTATAGATGCGAGTATCGATGAGGCCATCGCTGCCCTGCCATTGTTGCTGGATGGTGATAGCACTAAAGCCATGACGCGCTTACACAGTTTTAACGCAGCTTGAGCTGCCTAGCGAAACAGGAAATACCAAATGGGTTTTAATTGCGGCATCGTCGGCCTGCCCAATGTCGGCAAGTCCACTCTGTTTAATGCCCTTACCAAAGCCGGTATCGGTGCAGAGAACTTTCCCTTCTGCACCATCGAGCCCAACGCCGGCATTGTTCCCGTACCCGACCCGCGGCAGACGTTGATAGCGGAAATCGTCAAGCCGCAGCGCGAAGTCGCCACGACCATGGAGTTCGTTGATATCGCAGGACTCGTCGCAGGCGCCTCCAAAGGCGAGGGCCTTGGCAATCAGTTTTTGGCCAACATTCGTGAGACCGATGCCATCGCCCATGTAGTGCGCTGCTTTGAAGACGAAAATGTCATTCATGTCTCCAATAAGATAGACCCCAAAGCCGACATCGAAACCATCAACACGGAACTGGCGTTGGCCGACCTCGACAGCTGCGAAAAGCAACTGCAGAAAGTCACTCGCAGTGCCAAAGGCGGCGACAAAGAAGCGGTCGCAATGAAAGCCCTGCTGGAAGACAAACTCCTGCCTCAGCTCAATGAAGCACTACCGATTCGTGCCATGTTACTGGATGACGACGAACGCGGGTTGGCCGACCAGCTGTTTCTGATGACAAGCAAACCGACTATGTACATCGCCAACGTTGACGAAACCGGCTTTAAAGACAACCCATTCCTGGACGTGGTGAAAGAAATCGCCGCAGTGGAAAACGCGGTGGTTGTTACCATCTGCAACAAGCTAGAAGCAGAGATAGCTGAGCTCGAGGATGAAGAGCGCCTGGAGTTTCTGCAGGAGCTGGGTATGGACGAACCGGGATTAGACCGCGTCATTCGCGCCGGCTATGAACTACTGAATCTGCAAACCTACTTCACCGCCGGTGTGCAGGAAGTGCGGGCCTGGACCGTGAAAGTGGGCGCCACCGCCCCCGAAGCAGCAGCGGTCATCCACACCGACTTCCAGAAGGGCTTTATCCGCGCCGAAATCATTGGTTATGAGGAGTTCATTGAGCACAATGGTGAACAGGGCGCAAAAGACGCCGGGCGCTGGCGGCTGGAGGGCAAGGAATACGTGGTGCAGGACGGCGACGTAATCCATTTCCGATTCAATGTCTAGTCGGGCACCCAACGCTTCAGAATCTTGACTTGCCTCCACAAAATGCGGAAAATGCGCGCCTCGTCGGGATCACTGATCCTTGCAACTGTTTATAGCTACGTAGCTCAGCTGGTTAGAGCACAGCATTCATAATGCTGGGGTCGGTG
>JAPKAY010000117.1 GCA_028825045.1 Halioglobus sp. | reverse complement strand
ATCGCGATCAGGGTGCCACCATCAGGTGACTTCCCATTGCATAGTTCATGGACGAACTGTTTGCCGACAGGCTGCTCGCCCTCCTTCATCGCGATATCAGCACAGTTCAGAGACCACTTACCATAACGCGCCTTGAAATTGCGAATTAACGTGAAGGCGTTACGCCGTTCAAAGTCACTGACATGGTCGTCGGTTACGATTCGACGACCTTTAACGACACTCACTGGATCGACAAGCAGTGACACGATCACAGGGTGCGCAAATACCGAAGTGCCACCATGCAAGAACTTATATTCTGTATCCAGCGCAAGCGCAATGTAGTCCTGTTCATCGTCATAATTGAACACAACCTCTCGCAAGCCAGATTGCTCAGGCGTGCAGGTTAAAAAATCTCTAAAAGACGCAAGAGTTTGTCCTACTGGGCCACCACCAGTGCCACAGGCAATTTCACCAACCTCGGCATCAGGTACATGAGAGATAGGTTGCCCAAGTTTTAAATCCCAGATGGAAAAAAGGGGTTCGACCCTTACCTGTCCAACTGCTGCATGGGCTGAAAGGCCAATGCTAAGGACGATAATAATGATTATTCTCTGTATCACGAACTTACTTCAACCTCCTGCAGACCTTGGCAGCCGAATTGTCAAAAAATCCGTAGATTCCTCTAAGGTCGGTTTACCTAGCTCGATCACATAGGTCTGCTGACAGGCGATGACATTGGCAACATTCTCGCCGGAAAAAGTCTTGCCATGCATTGGTTTGGACCCAGTATCGAAGTCAGGCATAACCCTTCTGTAGCAACGGTCATCGCGGTAGGCTCTCCCGTGATAGAACATCGAGCTGCATGGAAGATCGTATTTTATAACTTCTATAAGCCCGTCCTTGTCAATTTTAGTTGCGCGTAGATTGTGTTCCATTGGCGAGCATAAATTTATCCCAGTCCCACCATCGACGAGCCAGCCTTGACAACTCATGCAAGCTCCAGCCAACTTAAAGGCAACCCTTCCACGGTCCAGATTATCGAACGGATTGACCGTCTTCCGAGGACTATTGATGTGGCATGCCTCATTGAAAGGGCAAGCGACACGGTCACGGGACGGGCCTCAGGCATGTGTTATCCTCCAGTTTGGGCAAGGATTTAGGACACAAAAATGCCGGGCAGCTTTGGCTGCCCGGCATTTTTGGCTTTGTGATCAATCCACTGCGAAGACCCAAATCATGTTGGACTGCTGCATGTTTGCTAATTCCACACGTCCCCCACCATTGCTTCCGATATGGCCACCCTCAATGGCTATAAACTGCTTGCCATTGACGGCGTAGGTCATCGGCGGCGCTCGAAAGGCGGTGCCGACATTCATCGACCAAGCAGTTTCGAGCGTCGTCGCGTCATGTGCGGAGATGGTACCATCAAGATGGCCCGTCCAAACCAGATCTGGTGTCACCAACATCCCACTGTTGTTAGGGAAAGGAGTAGCGTGCTTCCCTGTCGGCTTGCCAGAAGCTACATCAATCGCCGAGATCGAGCCAGATACTTCCCCGACGGACGCAAAAGTCCCACCAAGTATAACCACGCCAGCCGGTATGTCCTCCGGAGCGGTCTCTTTGGCCTCAATTTCAGAGCAACCCTCCTGTCCGGCTCCGTATGCAATGCCGTTGACTGGATTAAAAGCGGTCGGATAGAAGTTTACACCACCTCCCATGTGTGGGCAGTTTTCGATTTTGCCACCGTCACGTTTAAGTGCACCCACTGCGTAGCTCTGCAGCGATTGCGAAGGGTCATATTCCAAAGGCATGCCAGTCTTAGGGTCGATGCCTTCAGTCCAGTTCAACTCATTCACATACTGAGCTGACTGAATGTATGAACCGTTGCTCCGATCCAGCGAGTAGAAAAGGCCATTTCGGCCAAAGTGTGACAGAACCTTGCGGTTTTCCCCATTAAAACTGACATCCATCAAGAGATGACTGCCGACTTCGTCATAGTCCATGTAGTCGCCAGGCGTGTATTGAAAATGCCATTTCAGTTCACCTGATTCAACGTCAACCGCTATAGTAGAGTTGGTGTAGAGGTTATCTCCAGGACGGAACTCAGGGTCAAACATCGGCGTAGGATTACCAGTGCCCCAGAACGTCGTGTTCGTATCCGGGTCATAAGAGCCGGTCACCCATAACGCACCTCCGCCAGTTTTCCAACAATCAGGGTTACCAGTTTCTTCACACAACCAGGTCTCCGACCCCGACTGGCCCGGTTCCGGCACCGTATAGAAGCGCCACAGTTCTTCACCACTATCGGCATCCAAAGCTGCAAGCCAGCCACGCGTAGCCCAGTCACCATAGGACTGGCCGACAAGAATTTTGTCACCAACGGCCAACGGCGCGCTAGTGAAGCCTTCGCCCGGTTCAGTGGCGATCGCCTGATCCCAGACGACATCACCCGTTTCAATATCGCAGGCCACGACGCGGCCATCGTTCAACGCGGTGATGACGTTATTACCAGAAAGTGCCAGGCCACGGTGGGCCAAGAGAACGCCAGCAGTCGCGTCCTTTTCAATATCCGTGTCGCAAACCCAAAGAATCCGGCCATGTTTTCCCGACGAGACGTCAATTTTGTATGGTGTGCCCCAGGGATCGGAAACATACATGAAACCGTTGTCGACCAGGGGCGTGCCTTCCATATATCCAGCGCCAAAACCGGAGGGTTCCAATCCGCCAAGTGGCACGGCAAAAGCCAAACGCATATCGCTAACATTGCCAGAGTTGATCTGGTTCAAGGCCGAATAACGATTAGAATCATAGGTTTTGTGGACCATAAGCCAGTTTTCGGATTCTGCTTCCGTTCCTGCAGCCACCAGTCGATCAGCAGTAACTTCATTAGCAAAACTTGCACAGGCCAAGCTTGCTGCCGTGATAGCTGCCAAACCGGCAATATAATATTTCATGATCATTTATGGTGCCTCCCCGCACTTGTATTATTTAAATAATAAATTTTCATAATTTAGACATAAAAACATGTTGTCATCATTAGGTAATGGAAACTTCAATACGTGCTATTGGCATTTGTACATTGCACTAACATTCTGTTGAGACTGGCGGATTGGACTCTTCCGGTCGCTTTGCAGGCAAAAATTAGCCTGCAGGCTTGGAG
>JAPKAY010000068.1 GCA_028825045.1 Halioglobus sp. | reverse complement strand
AAACGAATATCCTTCGTGAGCGCACGTTCGGCATGACCGCCCGCTATAATTTCTAACAATATGTTCTGCACGTTAGAACGGGCGGCAGTAGCCGCCTGAATTCTTACCCATAGTCATTAGACAAGCCATTTGCGAACTCAGGTGATTCTGTCAAGGTTCCCATCTTGGTGACAACTCACATCAAAGAGAAAGTAAAATGCCGCGAATTTCACTCGTTTGCTTGATGTTGGCGCTCGCGCCACTGGCCCAGGCCGTCAAAATGCCGCCGGTCAATCCCTACCTGGCAGACTCCAGCAATTCCATGGCGCATGGCAATCCGGCACAACAGGATGCTGTAACTCAGGCTGGCCCATCTGGTCCCTCGCGGGCACTGCAGCCCGAGCAGGTACAGTATCAGCATGTGGGTCCGGCGCATTTCGGCGCCGTTACTTCGGGTGTGTACCCCGATGGTAAGCGTGTGCTGTGGAGCAATGGCATCGATCGCATCGTCAAGATTGATTACGCTGCCTGGGAAGTTGTGGCTGAGTATTTTTTCCCCGGTGTTGAAGTCTACGACGAGGAGCGGGCCGATGAGTCGATCGCCGGTTTCGATGCAAATAATTCCGGCGTTATTCCCCTGGTGCGGTCGTTCCAGGAGATGGGAAAGCTGCGTGATCTTGCCAACCTTTATACGGTACTCGATCGAGACCATACTTATTATGTGGGTAGCAAGACTGGCACAGTTACAGCCTATGGCGACGCCGATCCGAATGACTCGCGTTCGGCCATCGTCAAGAAAGCGGAGTTCCAGTTACCGGCAGAAATGACCGGGCCAGTCATGGGGCTGAATATGACGTATGACGGATGGCTGATTGTTGCCACTGAACACGGTTACGTCGCTGCGATAAAACCTGACTTTAGTGCCGTGCGTACCATCCGCATGCTCCATAGCGAGGGTGCTGAGGATAAAGCCACTGGGCCCACTGGCAAAGGCTGGGTGCGTAACGGTTTTGCCGTTGACGTTGACGGCGGAATCTACATCGCCTCGCAGGAGCACATGCACAAGGTTATTTGGACTGGCGATCAGCTCAGTGTGGATGAAGCAGATGGCGCCTGGGCGGCCCCCTATCTAAATACCTGGGGCCAAGGTACTGGCGCGACCCCTTCTTTGATGGGCTTTGACGACGAAGACCAATTCGTCGTCATCACAGATGGCGAAAACCTGATGAACGTGGTGCTTTTCTGGCGCGATGAGATTCCGCCGGGCTGGGAGCCCCCTCAGGGTGCGCCGGATCGTCGCATTGCCGGCATGTTACCGGCGAATATGGGTGATTCTCAGCTGCTGGCATTACAGTCTGAGCAATCCGTGATCGTGGAAGGTTATGGCGCACTGGTGGTGAATAATACGCCGAGGAATATTCCCTGGTATCTCCCGGAGAAGGCGAGCACGCTGATGATCAGCCTGCTGGGCAGTAATCCTGAGTATCAACCCTACGGCGTGCAGAAATTTCAGTGGAACCCACAGGCACAGCGGTTGGAAAACAGTTGGGTGAACACCCAGGTGAGTTCTCCATCCAGCGTACCCATGGCCAGTCTCGATTCCAATCAAGTTTACTTTGTGGGCGCACGTGACAATCAGTGGACGCTTGAGGCACTGGATTGGAGCACTGGAGAGAGTGATTTCCACTACGTGATTGGTGGGCAGCGCTACAACGTGTTGTTTTCCGGTACTCTCATTGATGAAGACGGTCGCATTCACTATGGAACGCCCTGGGGACGTGTGCGGCTGAATGTGCAGGGTCCACCTTAAGCAGCAAGCGGGCGATGGCAAGGCGCGGCTATCGCCTCAGTTATTCCATTGTGCTCCAGGTTATCCGAGTTTCCCGCCTCTATCTCTATTGGGCCAGCTTTGCCCGCAGGAAGGTGTTTTGTTGAGAGCTTGAAAGTTATACACACTGCACGTTGTAATCCTTTTCCATTTGCCTACACTACGCGTTCTCACGACTGCACAGATGGACGTATTATGTCAGACCCGCAAGATACCTCAGTGACCTCAGGCCCGGCGGCAGGGGTAGCCACGATGCCCTCTCGGGAGAACGCGCTCGTTGCCTTTGCCGACTGTGAGCTAATAGGCATAAGCAGTACGATGACCCTCGTTATCAATCGCCAAACCGGCAACCAGCAAATAATGACCAGCCAGGTCGTCGAAGGTCTCAAAACCTGTACAACCTTCAACACAATTGCGGCCCACGCCAAGCATCTGGTCAACACGCGAGCTGAGCTTCAGGGGAATCTGGAGATGGCGACTTCAGCGCTGAACAGCCTCGATGATGCCGGTATGCTGCTCAAGGCTGACGGCGTATGCACTGCATTAGCGGAGTCTCCTTCGCACACATTACCCCCGACCCGGGTGTTTGTTATCACTTGCGATAGGCCCGCCGCCGTGGAGCGGCTGCTTGACTCCATGTTACGCACCGGAAAGCTAAGCCAGCACAACGCACTATTTCTCGTCGATGACTCAAGGGATCCTGGCAATCGTGAAGCCAATCGAGAGGCGGTGGCTAAGTTCAATCTGCGCAGTGCCAAGGATATGTTTTATGTCGGCACAGATGCCCAGCAATCACTGATCGCACAACTCACTGATCAATTGCCCGCGCATTCAGACGGTATCCGTTTTTTGCTTGATCCATCAATATTTACTAGCAAGAAAACCTATGGACGTACTCGCACGCTGTGTCTGCTTTTGTCAGTGGGTTATCGCGCGCTGGTAATGGATGACGATATATTGTGCGAGGCTTATCTGCCGCCGATACGGGAGGCCGGGGTGGGTCTCGGTAGCGGCGGTATGCGCCAGGCGTCATTCTATGCGAGCGAGAAAGAACTATTCCAGGGAGTCCAGTTAGCTAATTACGATCCCTTGAGCGGACACGCTAGTTTATTGGGGAGCACCCTGGGTTTCGCGCTGGACAAGACCAATAGCGGGCCGTTGCGCGAGACACAGTTACATCAAGTCAATGCTGCTCTGGCAAATGTGCTGCAAGCAGATTCCCCCATTCTAGTGACGCAATCCGGCGCGCTGGGCGACGCAGGAACCGGGAGTGTTCATTGGGCAATATTTCAGGGAGAAGAGACCATTGCGCGATTGCTGTCGGCGCCGCATGGTCTTAGGCCAGCTCTCGAAAATAGGCACAACTGGCTGGGTTGCTCCCGGCCCTCTTTCTTTAAAATGCCCTCTATGTCCCAGTTGACGGGTCTTGATAACAGCCAATTGCTGCCGCCCTATTTTCCCGTGTATCGAGGAGAAGATGCATTATTTGGCGCCATGGTGACCGCCACGCACCCCGCTGGTGTTGCGCTTGAATATCCTTTTTGTGTTCCACACTTACCGATTGAAGCGCGAGCGGGTACCCTTAAGGACGCGATCGCAGCCAAAGGAGACCTTGGATTATTTGCCCGTCTGCTGACAGCTCGAATTGACTATACGGATTCATCCGGCCCTGAATATAACCTTAATGCCATTGCTCAGGAGGTTTTACGGATGGCAGTCCGCTCAGACGCGCACTTGAGGTTGGATTTTCGTTCTGAGCTGGCGAAGGTTCACGCTGACCAACTTTATGCTCTACAAGATCAGGCGGCACGTACTGAGAAGTTTCAATCGGAGGAATGGCACGCCTATTTGCGTCGCGGTATTGAGGAATTGCAACAGGCTATTTCTGTGGAGCACAGCGTACTCGGTGTCAAAGGAGTCCCTGACGACGCGACTGAGGATGATATCCTTGCAGAATTCAGAAGTTCGGCTCGCGGTTTTGCTGCCGCCCTTGCCGGTTGGGTCGAGATTCGAAATGTTGCGTCGCAGCTGAGCGAAGAGATGATCAATGCGAGAACTCTGGTTCCCAGCTAGTCGGCAGGCCGTATATTGTTTCTGGCTTTCGTCTGCTCGTTCTGAAAACGACTGACCCGAAGCGGTTGTGCGATGCATGCGCTTTAGCAAACGGTTCGTCAGAATGATATAGAAGCTTCTAGTCCATAACTGCGTGGGGCACCGAGAACATAGGATCCAGCGCCCAGAGACTCGGTGTTCGAAAACCCTCCCTGAAAATAATTCTCATCGGTCAGGTTATCGACGTAAAACCACAGTTGAATATTTTCTTTGTTGACGGGTGTAAAGCCGACCCGGAAATTCCACAAGGTAACGTCGTCGATTGTGGCTAGATCGCGGAACTGTTTGTCCCAAGCGGTGGCGTCCAGGCCGGTATACAGAGAGTCTCGGTAGTACATGGAAAGACGCGGTGCAAACTCGCCGATTGCAGTAGGGACAATGACCATCGCGGAGAGTGAATAGGTCAGTTTTGGTATCGCGGCAAAGTTCTCGTCTGAGCGATCCACTGTCGATTGTACGGGGGGAACGGCAGAGGTATCCACGTCAGATGCGATGAACTCATCGTAGCGGGCGTCGGTATAGCTGGTCGTAGCGTTCAGCACAACATTGGGTAGCGGTAGTACAGTCAGCTCAGTCTCGAAACCGGTGATGGTGGCTGCGCCGGCATTGTCGATAAAAAGTAGTATGTCGGCGAAGGAGCGACCCTGTTCGGTGATGCGAATTTGAATATCATCATAATCCATATAGTAAAATGCAGTATTGAAACGTACGCGCTGATCAAACGCGTCAAACTTGATGCCCAACTCGTAGTTGGTCACCTCCTCAGGTTCAAACTCGGAAATTTCCAAGCCCTTCATCTCGAAGCCGCCGGATTTGAAGCCTTTGCTGTAGGTGAGGTAGATTAAGGTACTGTCAAATACAGTATCCTGGAGATACTCGTCGGGTATCATGAAGGCATTGGTAATAGTCGGTGTCCATTTCGACCACTCTTTGTCTTCCTTTACCTTGCCATTCTCGGCTGTTATCACCTTGCCCTCCAATGTGACATATTCCTCGACTAGTCTAATGGGCAGAAAGGACGGCGGGTTCGCATAAAACCCGGTGGGATCAGCCAGTGACAGTACGTCGAAAACGCACAGGTCTCCGGCGCCGGGCACGAGATTGGCATCCAGTATCGCTTCGCAGTTGGCCTCATACAAAGTGGCCTCGCGTTTGCGTTTTTCGGTGGTATATCGAGTGCCCAGTGTCAGTTGATACCAGTCGGTGACTTCGTAGGTTCCCTGGGCAAAAATCGCATAGCTATCATTGGTAAGGCCGCTGTTTGTGCCGATTATTTTGGGTATGAGGGTCGACACATCGGCTTTGTAGGAGAAGCCGTTAACGCCTACAAGGTTGCCCGATAGATTGTCTGTTATCTTCTCGTGAGAGACAAATATGCCAGTGGTATAGGATAGCCGTTCATCAAATGCCGTTCCTGTAAGCTGCAGTTCTTCGCTGTACTGGTTACGTTTTTCGTCATCGGGGAGTGCGAAATTACCGAAACCGGCGTTTAGTGATCGTTCCAATCCACCGCGAACTGCCAGTCCCGATGTTTCAACACCGCTGATATCAGTTCCATCACTGTCATCGACAATGCCGATATCATCCTGCCTGCTCCAGGCAGTAATACTCCTGATTTCAAAATTGTCGAATTCCCAGTTTAAGGTTAGCCCGAGAATCTGGCTGGTCATTTCAAATTTGGTGGGACCATTGATGAGAAGCTTGTTGTCTTTAGACTCTGACTCACTGACGCGACAGCGTGATTCATAAGAGCCCGGCTCTGTGAATCCGGGCCAGGTGAAAGTGTTAAACACACCGTCCGGGTTCTGGTAAAAGCAGGAGAGTCCCGCGCCGTTTTCGCTGACCTTTGACCAATAGTAGAAAACGTCTGCACTGAGTGTTTCCGTCGGTTGCCAGAGCACACGAGCGGTTGCGCCGAGGCGATCCTCATCGCCGTACTTTTTACCGTTGAAGGTGCTTTTCAGGTAGCCATCCATTTTTGTGCGCTTGAGCCCGAATCGCATTGCCAACGTGTCATCATTGAGTGGAATATTACCGCTGACTTGCAGATCCTGGCGCCCGTGATTGCCCAGCCGAGTCGATACTTCGCCCTCAAGCTCGTCGGTACTGGGTAGTTTTGTAGAAACTAGGAGTGCGCCACCAGTATTGTTTTTACCAAACAGGGTGCCTTGCGGACCCCTGAGCACCTGGATGGATTCGGTGTCCATAATATCCAGCAGTTGGCTGTCTGTGCGGGGTATATAAATTGAATTAATGTAGACCCCTACGCCGGGGTCCAGCGCGGTTGTCGATTCTTTTTGGCCAACACCGCGAATAAAGATCGAAGGCGACTTATTGCCCATTTCACTAAAATTGAGCCCGGGAACGGACTGCTCGAGGTCACGCGTATTCGCAATGCCTGCGATCTTCAGTGCTTCAGCTGAGAATGCCGAGATAGCGATCGGGGTATCCTGTAGCACCTCTGCGCGTTTTCTCGCCGTGACGATAACTTCTTCCAGCACCAGCTGCCCCGAACTGTTTTCTGGTGGTGAGGATTGGGCGTGTACGGCAGTTGCGGTCAGGCAGGAAAGACTGATGAGAAGACTTGATAAAAAGTGTCGTTGAAATATTGTCTTAGTCGCAAATCGCATAAGAGGTACATCTCGTTTTTACATTCACTAAGTATCTTTTCAAGTCTATTTATAGCTTTTTGATCTCTATAATCTGGAAATAATCATGCTCTACGGGCATTGATGGAACAGTCTGCCAAGGTTCATAGGGCCGACAACGTGATCCTATACCCTCAGATCAACAGATTGCAAGTCAGGTGCCTGAAAAAGAAAAATATCCCGGAATCATTCCACCGCGTCAAGTGGTGGAAAGGGTATTACAAGCCTATGCCCAGTTGCCCCAGTACCGCAGTGGTGCCACTACCCAGGGCCGGCGCCGGAGATGATGCACTCCGCGCGTGCGGTGAGCCAGCCGTGACGATGGATGAGTTAGCGATTCCCTGGTGCTCATCCGGCCAGCCCGCTGCGATACAGCGAGAGACGACACCGTATAAAGAAACATCAAGCAGTACACCGCCACCGCGAGCCCATGCGGCCCAGGTGAGCAAGGCAGCGTGGATTCCGGTCAGGGGATCGGCAATGGCATCGCCGCAGAAAACATCGCTGCCGGTGGCTTCTCTTAATAGCCAGCTCAAGCCGGCGGCAACGCCTGCGTCATCGCCGTAGGCAATCCACTCCCGCGCAGGTGCAGTGCGTCCATATCCGGTAATAGACAGCCATACGCGACCATCGCGCTCTCGTACGATGTCGTGTGCCCGGATTCCCATTTGTTCCAGCGCGCGTGGGCGCGATGATTCAACAATGATATCGGCATGCCGTAGCAGCTCGCCCAGCTGCCGCTGGCCGTGGGTGGTTGCAAGGTCCAGAGCTACACTTTGTTTGTTAGTATTCAACAAATCAAAAAATGGAGGTGGTCCATAACGAGCGCCATCGGGTCGCGTTGTACTTTCCACCTTAATGACGCGTGCGCCCAATTGTCCCAGTATTTGGGTGCAAAGTGGTCCAGCCCACAGTGATGATAGATCGATGACCAGAGGTTGGTTGTGTATTGGCGATTTCTCGGGCGCTAGTCGTATTGTGTTGAACCATTCACGCAAGTCTGTAGGTGGGCTTGAGGGGGCTGCTGCGAGACCCAGCAAGTGCGCCCGGGTTATGAGGTCTTCGCAGGATCGCTCTAGTAATGGAGGGGCGATCGTGTCCCAGGAATCTACGTCCTGTTCAAGCCAGGCTGGAAGCAATTGCCAGTCGGCTTCGCGAGTCAGACTCAGGGCAAGTTGGCCGTCCATGCAGTTGAGTAATCGGCATGCCCCCCCCGCGGATATTTTTCCCTGACGTTGCAGGTTGAGCAGTGCGGCGCGTTCGCCCAGTAGTTTATAAGCGGGAAAATCGTGAGCAACACTCCCCTTGGACAACTGACAAAGAGCCAGCCATGCGCCTTGTGCGCAGGTGGCGAGTGGGGCGGGCGCCGCTAGTGGTGGGCCTTCGCGCTCCCCCGTTAGAAGTTGGGCGCCTGATGCGGCCCACAGGAAAGTCTCATTTCGAGAATCTTCGGGAGTGCCCGGGGATTCCTTAAGTCCCAGTTCGCCCAGAAGGTCGCGCGCATATTGGCTGGGTGTAACCGTCATGATGCAGTTGCACTGTGCAGATTGTTGCCGCTCATGTTCACAAAGCGGATAAAAGTCCAATAGGTATGCCCTAAAAGTCGTATCGGACTTCGATCCCCGCCGTCCGATTGGCGTATTTTGGAACTAATTGTATATAGGTGTTTGGCTGCAACACTGCTGAATTCGCAAAGATAAGTGAGGCGTAGTTTTTATCAAACACATTTTTCACAAACGCAGTAACACGATAGCCCTCACGCTTTCCTGCCAGTACGGCGCGCAGATCAACAATGGTATAAGCGTCCTGCACAGTATATTTGTCCTGGGAGAGACCATAGAGAACATCATCCTGCGTACGGAAATTGCCACCAAAAATTACATTGAAGGGCATTTCATTGAGTTGAACCGTATAGTTTGTCGCCAGAGTCAGCTTCCATTTCGGCGTGTAGGGTAGTTGCCCACCGGAGAGATCCTGAAAGCCCAGCGGACATTCACCACGTGCTAATTGCCCACCACTGCAGTTGCCCTCCGGGTAGTCTTCTATAGTGGCATCTACGTAGGTAACACCGCCGGAAATCGTCCAGTTATCCAGGGGCTGGGACAAAAATTCTATTTCTACGCCCTGAGTTGATACTTCACCCGAGTTAATGAGGATCAGACCGCCAGGGATCATATCTTGAGGATTTTCATCGAATGCAGACTGTGCCTGGTAGTCCTGGTATTCGGCGTAAAAAATCGCGACATTGAGAAACAATGCATTATCGAACCAACGCGATTTATAGCCAGTCTCGAAGGCGTTACTGGTTTCGGGCTTTACGAATGATCCGCCTGTTAAGAGTGTGGTATCAAAGGCTGGACCTTTGTAGCCACTGGTATAGCTACCATACACCATGGAGGTGTCGCTAAAATCCCACTGCAGCGACACCTTCGGTGAAAAGTCACTGTCGTCCAGGGAGTCACTGAACTCTCCGGGGGCGGGGAAAATAAGACCGTCGGTTTTGTCTGCGGATGTGTGGTATTCCAATTCGTCATAGGTGTAGCGGCCGCCCAGAATCAGTTGCCAGTTTTGCCAGAGGTTAAAATTCACCTCACCAAATACGGCTGCGTTCTTTCCAGTGACATCAGTTTTTGATTGTCGGGTCGTTGCCGGTACGATTGGTTCAAGTAGAGCCGTTGTAGTGGTGTTGCTGTTATCGATATCTTGCTCGAAGTAAAAAGCCCCCACTACATAGGAGCCCCAGTCTTGCGGTGCCGATTCAATACGCAGTTCCTGCGAGAATTGATTCTGCTCTGTCTTTGGAGGCGATGGAAAGCTCAGTGCGAGTGGGTTGTTGGGGCCGCGATCCAAATCTACAATGCTTTCGCTTTCCCAATCGCGATAGGCGGAAATGGAAGTGAGGGTATAGTCTTCGATGCTCCAGTTTGCAGTGAGAGAATAACCGCTACTGCGCAGATGGGTGAAGGTCGGTTGATCTTCGTTAACGTCCTGGTTGTGCTTCGAAGGCACTACTGGCAGTTGTTCTTCCAGCAGCCGTTGCTGGTCTGGCCCCGGCAGAATGCTACGCACACTCAGCACCGTGCAATCGCAATCACTCTTGCTGTAATCACTGGACAGTAAAAATTCCAGATCTTCGTTCACTTCCCACAGTAGTTTTCCGCGTACGCTGTAGCTGTCGGTATCGTTGATTTTATCCCCAGTGTAAAAATTCCTTGAATAACCGGAGTCATCGACCTTGGAGCCAGTCAGGCGGTAGCCGAGGCTGTCTGTAAGTGGCCCGGCGATACTCCCATCAACGCGGTACTCGTCGTCCTCAATCGCGGTGGCGGCCACCGTGCCGCTCAATTCTGGCGTCGGATCTTTGGTGATGATGTGTACTACGCCGCCGGAAGCATTTTTCCCATACAGCGTTCCTTGAGGTCCACGCAGAACCTCAACACGTTCAACATCCACCAGATCAAGAAAAGCCATACCGGACCGTCCCATGACAACACCATCGAGCATGGTAGATACACTGGGGTCCACGCCGGGGCTAAACGCCTGTGTCCCAATCCCTCGAATATTGAATGATGAGGTCGATGGCCCCGAGCTTGCTTGCACATTGAGTGTTGGCAGCAATGTGGCGAGTTCAGATGCGTTTTTAATTTGAGCTTCACTCATCGCCTTACCCGATAGTAGGGAGACACCCACAGCGACATCCTGCAGGTTCTGCTCGCGCTTGCGGGCGGTGACAATGAGTTCTTCCAGAATAGGGCGATCACCCGTGGTCGGTGCCTGCGCGAGTGCAGGAACGGGCACCAGGCTTGCAAAGATGACACTGTGAATGATCGTTTGGATATTTTTATTAAGGGTCATTTTTTGAACTTGAGTTCTAAAACTGCTGTGCGAGTAGCAGGAATAGAACATGCGTCAATCACGGCTTTAATGTGATCGCCAGCAACAAATATGCGCGCCCGGCAGCGTATTGCATAGACCATTGCTATGCGGGGAGGCGGCTGTTGCTCCGCAAGCGCAAGTTGTAGCGAATGAGTTGGTAGCCCAGTTGTAGCTTCTTCCACAGGGAAGCGCTTTCAATCGATTCCAAAAGATCAGCAGGGAAGATGCTCTGGTATGTGGGAATGTGGTGTGTAGCGCGAATAGTCTCCAGCGAGTTATTCCATTCATTTTCCCATTCAATGTTCATCATCACCGGTGTTTCTCGTCCATGCCGCCAGGCCTCAGTGACGATTTGCATCAAAATGGTAAAGCCTCTGGGCTCCTTGAACGTGCTGATGGCCATGACTGCGGCAAGAAACATTGAGGAGTAGTTGTGATTGAATTGAGCGAGTTGAAAGGCGGAAATTGCGATTTCATTGGATGATGTTGTTTCATAGCCCGCCACGAGGTGCCAGACATCGTGCATTTGCAATATCCGAGCGTTGAGATAGTGCAGGGAGTGGGGCAGTTGGCCCAGTGCAATGGCTTCACGATCAAGCACCTCCGGATCATAGCCGTTTTCGACGATCATCTGGTGCAGTGATTTCCCCAGGCTGTCCTGCGGACATTCTGACAACGCTTCGATGTCTGTGTGTCCAGGGATAGGCTTCTTGATGGCTTCAGCGGTGCCCCAGTGGTGCTGTGCGTTGTCGTCCGCCAGCTCGGCCATCACCGGATGCAGAGCAGCCCCCAGCGAAGCCACCGCCACGGTAATGCTCAGCGCATCGTAACCTTCATCGTTGCCGTCAATGACAGCCCAGAATGCTTGCCAAAAACTATCTTCAAGTGGCGCTTCGGGCAGCCCGGTTGGGACTTCTGGCGTCGGGCCAGACCCAAGCCAGGCCGAAGTAATATTGTCACACACAGCAGTCGTCGCATCCGGGCAGGCGTAGGCAATCCAGGTCATTGCGGCAGTGAGCTGCAAGCGCCCCTCCGATTCACCCCGCTTGGCCGAGGCCACGGCTTTGGAAATGCTCTGGGCGTCCATTCTGCAGGCAGCTTGCTGAAGGCGTTCTCTACGCGTCATGATTATCCTCCCTGTGGCCTGGGGATATCAGGCCAGTATTGACCCCTTTTTTGGGCCTAGTATGGGCTATGTTCTGTGGATCGAGTATACGACTTCTGTTACAGATGAAAAAGGCTTGTTATATTGTCAGGAGTGTTACCGGATAGAGGAAAGACCAACATGCTTCGAAAAATATTGGCCGCGCTGGGCATCGCACTAGGGGCCCTCTGTGTGGTGATTTACTGGTCTTACAAGGACGTCATCATCACGGTACCTATCACCGAGAAAGTGGTGGCGCTTACGTTCGATGATGGACCCAACCCTCCGCACACTCAGGCGCTACTGGACATGCTGGCTCAGCATGAGGTGATGGCGACCTTTTTTCTGAAAGGGCGCAATGTCGAAGCCTTTCCCGAATCCGTGCGCGCGGTTGCAAATGCGGGGCATGAAATCGGCAATCACAGTTATTTTCACCGGCCGATGATTTCACTCAGCAAGACCGATATGCGCGAGGAGGTCGTGCGCACCAACATCATGATACAAAATATACTGGGCTACGAGCCTGTGCTCTTTCGTCCACCCTACGGCGCTCAAGGGCCGGGGCTGAAGTTGGCGTTGCAGGAGCTGGGGATGTCCTCAATACTGGTGAGTACCAATGGCGCCGATTGGGAGGTTACAGACCCTCAGCAAATCGCTATTAGCGTGTTGGAAAACATAGAACCTGGCGGCATTATTTTACTTCACGACGGACATGGCGATGTCGACGAGCCGGAAACCCAGGACAGCAGGGCAGCGACCGTGGTGGCAACGGGGATAATTATCGAGGAATTGAAAGCTCAGGGCTATCGGTTTGCGACCGTGGGCGACTTAGTGGCTCTGGCAAATCCGTAAATGCTTGCCTGCGTGTACTTCAGTTGGGATGCTCACTTAGCCTGCGTGTGTTTCGGTTCGCCAACATCTGCTTCCAGGCTATAAAGGGGCCGACCTGGGCTTCCCACACAGATTCAATTTTCTCGCCGGTGGATAAGCCCGTAGGGGGGTACTCGTCGACCTCTGGCCGGTAGTAACTGCCAAAGGCTATGTCGTACATCGGTAACCAGATGGCAAAATTCTTGTCCTTGTGTTGGGGTAGTTTGGAGTGGTGTATCCAGTGGTATTGTGGGGCGGAGAAAAATGGCATCAGACGATTTAGCGCATCGATTCGCACATTGGCGTGGATGAAGTAGTCCCACACTACGGGCAATAGCCCCCCGGCCACGATAGCGAGAATGGTTTCTGGCGCCGCCGTGGTGTCGAATATGAATCCGATGGTTAAACCCTTCACCAGAGCCTGTCCTGAAGGCTCCAGAAAGTGAGAGCGGTAGATGGTGGTGGTGTTGAGGTTCTCATCACTGTGATGCAGTTTGTGTAATTCCCAGAGGAACGGAACTTTATGCTGTGCCCGGTGCCACCAATAGTATGAAAAGTCGCCTAAAAAACACGCGGTCAAGAAAATCATACTACCTTGCAATATTAAATCTATAGCGGGAATTCCCACGGAAATTTCTGCAGTCGACACATTCAAGCTCGGTAGGCCGGTCACGCTCACCAGATAGACCGTAGTGATGAGCACAAAGGCTACGAATGTTGGTGCCAGTAGCAGATTGCTCAGGGTGATTTTCCAGTTCAGCGTGTAATTGGAGCGCGGCGTGTTGGGTTGCACGGGGGTGAGTTTTTCCAACAACAGGAAAAGAGGCCAGATCACCAGAAGAGACAGGTAGGCAACTAACAGAATGGACGCTGAGCCAACGATGAGTTCAAGGTATTCAGTCCAAAATTCCTGCATAGGGGTAAGTCCAGTGTGCAGCCAAGCGTATTGTGGTGAAAAGTGCCTCGGCAGAGCAAATAGCTAAGCCGAATTTCGATTCAATTCGAGCAAACATCCAAGGAAGCATAGTCTAAATGAAAGCGTACTGACAAGTGCCTCCTATTTGAGCGTCAGTGACCTCGTGGTGCGCTTTCTATGATGCGTGCGGGCCCCATCACCCCGGCCGAGACCCTGGCGCTGGTGCCTACTATGTCCGGGGCATTCCAGCCAGGCTCGTTGTTTTCGATCGCGGGTACCAGGCGATTTTTTCGTGGCGGTATGAGTTTGACCTCAAGCCGGTTTTCTCCGGGCTTCAGCGCTGTAGTGAGATTGACCGTATAAGGGGGTACCAGGGCGGCACCCACCCGTGTACGGTTGAGAAACACCGTCGCCGCTCCAAAGAGCTGGTTTAGCTCGAGCTGGAAGTGATGGCCTTTTTGCAGTCGTGCCTCGACATCCGCCGGAGCGGCGAAGGTTGTAGAGTAGTTGCCCGGGCCTCCGCTGCTGCGCAGTTCAGGAATCAGTAACCAGTCACCCGGTAGTGCGCCCGCACTCTGTATATCTACACCGGCAACCGACAGTGACCAATCCTCAAGAACGGTCGTATTTACTGGTTCAAAACTATCCAGTGTAAAATCCGGCGACTCTGTGCGGCGCAGCCAGAGGAAAATAGAACCATAAGCCGGCAGTTCAATCGAGGCGTCGTCGTTGTTGTCTGTCGTTACAGGAATTACCTTTGCATGCCACGCATCCAGCCACACGGCCTGACCGTGCTCCGCGCTGAACTGCAGCGTCAGTGTTGTGGCCTGCGCGGTTGGATTGCTGAAGAATTGGATGAGCCCCCCCCCGGCCAAGCGACGGCGCACTGATTTTACCTGTGCGTGATGAAACGTCGTGGCACCAGGAATAAAACGTGTATCGGCTGGGACGTCATTGAAGACTCGCTGGACGCGTGCATCGCCCTGCTCACTATCGAGGAGGCCGCGTTGGCGATGGGGTGCAACGCCGCTCACGCTTACCGGCAGACCTGCTTGTGCCAATGTAGCGATATGTTCAGCAACGTCAGGTGCCACGGCATTGACGTCGTGCAGCATGAGGCCGCCGGCACGCAGTTTGCCTGCGCGCAGTTCGCCATTGTCAAAAGTAGCGGTATTGAGCGCGTGCTCGTTCACCCATTCCCAGCTTAGCCCCTGCTGCTCCAGCTTCCGGGTTTCACGCCATATAGATCGCATGCGTTTTGTGCCCCGTCCGGGAGCAGGGTCGGCAGTGTCTGTTACCAGTGCTTCCTCGCCTTCGAAGCGGCCCTGGTCGAAGGGTTCCGCGGGGTTGGTGTAACCCTGTGGAAAACCCAGCCCGGGATACAGCACTAACACATCCGTTTCAGGTTCTCCCTTGCGCAGCAAATACTGGCATCGGGCAATGTAGCGATTAATCTGTCCTGCGT
>JAPKAY010000021.1 GCA_028825045.1 Halioglobus sp. | reverse complement strand
TGTAATCTTCCCATGAAGTAACGGTGACCAGGCTGGGACCGTCGGCACGCATTGCGTTCGATCCGAATTCGATGGGGAATGGCTGCTGTGCATTGACACATGCTGCAGCACCCACATAAGCCCCGAGTGTCAGCAACAGGCAGTTATACAGATTCGAGGTTTCTTGCTTGGCCATACATTGAGTCCTGTACCGGGAAATTCCATTGCCTCTGCGCCCCATTCCGTATGAAAAGCATAGCAAGTACTGCCCAACAATAGAACGATCAAAGCGTTAGTTTATCTCACCGCGGTAGCGGTATGGCTTCAATTGTTCCACGATAAGTGAACCAGTTAACTTACGCAATACAGAGTCAAATGGTAGGATTGAAGGCCTTATTTTGCAGTGGATGAGAACACGACCATGGAGCAGAGCGCAGGCAACGACACTGGCCTGGGGAGCGGATCGAGGCACCATGGCATTCTCGGCTGCTACTCTCCGTCAAGCGACCCTGACCTGGCAGCGCAGCGCATAGGGCCCATGCGAGAAGCACTTGATACGCAGATTCCCACCTTTGCAGAGAGTGCGCCCGGCGTTGCTGTGGTCGCTACCGGTAGCTTACATACCCTGCCGGGAGGCGGGTACGTCACCGTCTCCGGCGCGCCCTATTTTAGAGACAGTGCCCTTTCCCGGTCAGCCCAGACAGCTGGAGTCGCTGCAGTTATCGCGGATATCTACGCTGAGCACGGATCAGCCGTCTTTTCTTATCTTTATGGGTCATTCAGCTGCGCGATTATCGACACCGTTGCCAATCGAGCAGTAATGGGCGTGGACCGCCTCGGACAGCACTCGCTTTATTACAGCATCGTGGAGGATATCCTGTGTTTCGGCAGCTCAGCGAGTGTCGCACTGGCAGGCTCTGAACGGAAAGCTACCCTGCTGAACCAGGGTCTTTATAACTATCTGTATTTCCATATGGTGCCCGCTCCCGGCTCGGTTTATCACGGGCTCAAAAAGCTCCCAGCGGCACATTACCTGGAGTTTCAGGATGGCCAGTGCCGGACCATCAACTATTGGATGCCGGAATTTTCAGAATCTCACACCGCGCGGTCAATAGAAGATCTATCACATCAAATGAAAGAAGTACTGCACGATGCAGTCAAGCGCAGTTTGGTCGACGCAGGCAACGTCGGCGCATTTCTTAGCGGCGGACTGGATAGCTCTACCGTCACCGGCGTACTGGCTGAAGTCAGTGAAGAACAAGCTGCTGCGTATTCAATCGGGTTTTCTGCCGAGGGATACGATGAGATGGCCTTTGCTCGCATTACAGCGGGCCATTTTGATGTCGCCCTCAATGAGTATTACGTGACCCCCGAGGATGTAGTCGATGCACTGCCCCTGATCGCCACCAGTTACGATGAACCTTTCGGAAATTCGTCAGCGCTGCCAGCTTACTTTTGCGCCAAGGTCGCCGCTGAAAATGGAATAAACACACTACTGGCTGGCGATGGCGGAGATGAAATATTTGGCGGTAACGAACGCTACGTTCGCCAGCGTGTATTTGATCATTACTCTCTAATTCCGGCTGCACTGCGCCGCGGGCTCATCGAACCAATGGTAGCGGCCCTGCCACAAGGCTTGCCTCTGATATCAAAGGCCGGCAGTTATATTAGCCAGGCCAACACACCACTTCCCGACCGACTGCAAAGCTATAACTTCCTGCACCGGCACGCAGCCTCCGAAATTTTCTCACAGGAATTTATGTCAGAAGTGGATACGCAATCACCACTGGAACTACTGAGGTCCATCTATCACCGACCCACCGAGGGTTCTGACCTGAATCGAATGCTGTACCTTGATTGGCAAATAACACTGGCCGACAACGACCTGCGAAAAGTCAGTCATATGTGCGCGCTTGCCGGAGTGGATGTCTGTTACCCAATGTTGGATGATGCGTTAATCGAATTGGCCTGCCATGTGCCCACGGACTGGAAAATAAAAGACGGGGAGCTACGCCATTTCTTCAAACAGGCACTGCGGAATTGGTTGCCCCAGGAGACAATCAACAAGAGTAAGCAAGGCTTTGGTTTACCCTTCGGCGTCTGGATGCAAACCTACAAGCCACTGCGAGAAATGGCCTATGACAATTTAGTGAAACTGAAAAGCAGAAATTTTATTCGTCCTGAATTTATCGATAAAACGATAGAGATGCACCAAAGCGAACACGCCGCCTATTACGGTGAGTTGGTATGGCTCTTTACCGTTTTCGAGTTATGGATGGAAGGCCGTTCGGATTCGGGCTTTTCGGTATAGGTCCATAAAACACGCATTGCCGCCTAATGCGCTCCACGAACCAAACTCTACAATCGTTTTACCCATTGGATGGTCAACTCTGCCACCAGATCCTGCGCCCTGCGCTGGGAAAACGTATGATCGGCGCCGTCAATTGAATGAACTTCAACACCTGGTTTGTGCATAGCAGCTTGCCAGCTCGGGTCACTGTCGGCCAATGTGCTGAATTCTTTGGCCGCAAGATCATTACTGCTGAGAATGAGAAGAACATCGTCCTTGAATCGCTGCAAGCCATCGAGCATCTCGTCAACGAAAAAAAGTTGCGCTTGCGCGGATTTACGCCTTGACAGATATTTGCCGACCAGCGACAAGCCGTCTTGTGCAAGCTCCTTGAGTGCAGGGAGCAGCGCTATTTTCCCCGACAGTAAACGACGCCATTGATCCTTCTGCGTAAAGAGTGGCCGATAAAAATGTGATAGCTTGACCGCTGGAGAATACTCCCCACTGTGAACCCAGGGGTTTAGCAAAACCATGCCCTTTATTCGCACGTCGCGATGGGCCAACATCATGGCACTGGAAGCAGCATCGCAAAGACCCCAAAGAATCACGTGAGATATCCCCGGAACACTATCTTGAAATATATCGATTGCCGCAGCGACATCCAGGTCGATTTTTTCGAATCCTAGCCTGTCACCTTCGCTATCCCCCATGCCAGCATAGTCGAATCTGAGAGAAGGTATGCCAGCGGATGCCAAACTTCGCGCCAACAGAGTGAACTGTCGATGGCTTCCCGCCCTATACTGTGGCCCTCCTACCATGATAAGTACGCCAACATGTGCTTCAGTTTCAGGAATAGCAGCTACTCCCACCAGACGATTGTCAGCGCAGCGAAAAACCAATCCCTTTTCCTTATACTCAGTCATCGCTCAGCCAACAAATCTAATGTATTGCGTTGCAAATCCGCGTTAACCCGTGCGTCTGGAGTGCGCCAAAACGGATCCCCGCATACAAACCTGCTATCAACCTGTATGCCCCGCTCCTGCCAATGCGTCAAAACATTTTCGCTCGCAACCGAGAGACGTCCATCGGGGGAAGTACCGACCTCCAACCAGTTCACCATACATTTTGGGCTAAGGTCATTAAGTCTCGATGTAGACATCTCCAACGCCAACTCAGAAGACAATTCGTACCCCGCTATCTCCAGTGAACCTCCGGCACGCAGCTCAGTCCACAGTGCCTTCCGGTTGAATGTCTGTGGCGTACTCAACACCGATGCAGCGCTGCGCAGTCGCAGAAATTGATCTATTTGCTGCTCGCCATTCAGGATAGGCTGCCATAACAGGAGTTTTTGTATGTTCGACAGTCTTAGCGATACTTCACAGGCAAGTAGCGCGCCCAAACGCAGCCCCCAGAGTGTTAAGGGCCCACCGCCTATGCCTTGCAATGTATGTGCCGCGAACGCTGCGTCATCCAACCAGATTTGCCAACTGGCATCAGCAAACTCCCCGCCGCTATCGCCACAACCAGTTGGATCAAGCAGCATAACGGTGTAGCCCCCCGCGGCCAACTCACGGGCCTGACTAGCAACAATGTGCCGGGACATGTGCATCTCCTCGGCAAACGGAGGCAGATATAATATGCAACTGTGTGGTTCAACGGTGGCGGGCTGCAGCAGCAGGTAGAACAGCTTTCTTCCCCCGCAATCCAGGAAATCGGCTGTTATAGTGTATTCAGAAGAGTTCATTCACTACCCGAGTTTGGACTCGACAAAAACGGTCAGACTACCGACAGTAGCAAAAACATCGGCATCAATTTCTTCATCATCGACCGTAATCCCATACTGCTCTTCGATGCTCAGTAAAATAGCGACTACAGACATAGAATCCATTTCGGGAATGGCACCCAGCAGTGGGGTATCAGGGTCCGCGGCGATAGCCCCGTCGGGAACGCCCAACGCGGATCGCAGAATCGCGATCACATTTGACTGAATATCCAGTTCGTTCACACTATTACCGTTAACTATATCGAGCGTGGGTTGTGCAACAGGGTCTGTGTATGATGAGTTCACCCCGTCATGCTAACCTCGCATCATATTCTACTCAAGACGCAAATGTGACCCCGAAATCACAATTGGGGCAGGTATTGCCATTCGCTGACCAATACACGATAGTATTTCACTGACCCAATATCCGGCATCCTCAAGTTGGTTAAATCCAGTAACCGAGTTCACATAGAAAAATTCAGCTTGTCGGACGACGAACTGGAAGATTGTCTGCATGGGACATTTGTAGATTACGAAAGCCACAATTGGCAGTTAGGCCAAGCCTGGCTGGCGAATCTGGCCTCCACCGCTCTGGATCCAAAAGAAAAGGCCGTGATTTATATCGCTCGGCTCTCCGCTGAGGATTTCGTTGTTTGCCCCCTGCGGCTCAGTGCTGGTAGTGGCCAGGCCCATGCACTGAGCACATTCTATACCTCTTTATTTTCGCCTTTGGCCAGTTCTGAAACGCCTGAAGTCCTTTTTACTGAGCTCTTTCGATATCTCATCACGGTTGAGAAGTTGACTGCCATTACACTCTCACCCATGGATCAGCAAGCACCTGAATTTGACCTCGCTCGTCGTGCCCTCGCTCGCTCAGGCTGGAAAGGTCTGCACTCCTTTTTTTGCTTTGGAAATTGGATCCATAGACTGGGTGAAAACACTTATCAATCTTATTTGGCTTCCCGGCCCTCGCAATTGCGGAACACAGTTGCTCGGCGAACGCGGAAGTTTCTGGGGCCGGAGAAAGGTCAACTCCAATTAATACAAGACCCTGACTCCACGGAGAATGCGATACTTCAGTTTGTCGCCGTATACAACAAAAGTTGGAAGAAAGAAGAACCCTACCCTGAGTTTATCCCTCAGCTAATGCGGATGGCCGCCAGACGAGGTTGGCTGCGGCTGGGCATCGCCCATTACGACAACAAGCCTGTCGCCAGCCAAATCTGGATTGTCGCGAACGGGACTGCCTACATATTCAAGCTTGCTTACGACGAAAGCTACAAACGACTTTCGCCGGGAACGGTGCTTACGGCTTTCATGATGGAGCATGTTATCGATGCCGATAAAGTCACCTCGATCGACTATCTGTCCGGAGACGACGGCTACAAAAAAGATTGGATGTCGGTGCGACGGGAGCGCCACGGTTTGGCCGCTTATAACCCTAAAACGCTGCGCGGCAGTGCTATGCTAATTGGTCACATCCTGAAAGGCTTGTACAAACGACTGAAAGAAACGCGCTAAACCAGCAATTCAGCTACTCAATCATCCAGGCCTCCGGTGAAACCAAATTCGGCCTGTCAAGCACTACGAGGAACCGGTTGAGCTACTAGATGTTCAGAAGCTGTCCTACGCCTTTCGAGTTTCAGGAGACCGAGTTCATTTGTTCTAACCACTCAACCGCCGCTGCACTCATTTCACTCCTGGCTGCGGCAGTGGAAAAGGTTTGATCGGCTGAGGGTAGTTCGATCCGTTTAACCGCGGGCCTATTGCAGGCCTCACTCCAGGCACTTGATTCGTCAACTAGCTGGTCAAACTCTTCACTGATAAGGCTAAGGCCGCTCTTGAGAAACAGTACTGGACCATCAAAACCACTAAACCCGGACAACATGCGCTCCTGATAAGGCTTCCTTAACTCCTGAAGCCCACTCGAGACTGGTTCAGGCGGCTTTGTCAGCGCCAACATTTTTTTCTTCAGATAACCCAATAGAAGAGGAGCGTACTCCGAAATACTGTACTGAAAGCTAAATAGCTTCTTCCAAAAATGCGCCCCTTTCAAACGTTGAATATAGTGGGTACTGGTAATAGCTGCGCTCATTGAGTCGCTCACCCAGGGGTTCGCCAGGATTATGCTTTCAACGCCTGACAAATTCCATGCGCTAATCATAATACCCGATGCTGCCTCGCAACCCCCATAGAGCACGACATGCTGTAATTCCGGAACGCTCTGTCTAAAAACATCTATAGCACATTGCAGGTCCGCCTCCATGTCCTCGAAGCCCAGCAGTTCGCCAACGCTGTCACCCATCCCACGGTTATCGAATCGCATTACAGGCGTTCCCTGGGAGGCAAGGTTTCGGGCGAGCGACAGAAGCTGGCGCCCGCAGCCTGCACGATATTGGATACCTCCCGCTGCAACGGTTATGAGGCCGGTCGCCATTGGACGCTCTGGCAGGTGTATAACGCCAATTAGCTGCACACCTTGGCACTCAAAAACAACGGGGATTTCTTTTACATTCATCATTTATAAAAGCTGTATTGCACTCGTCTTGTCCAGCAACTGGCGACAATCCGCGCGCTCGCTCAATTGCCAAATCTGAGGGGATTGAAACAGGGTCACATCGACCTTATTGTCCTGGGATACCAACTGATCAACTACCTTTTGCACGCCAGAAGACGGCCCCTCTGCAGAGGCTGAGGCCTGCTGCAACCAATGGATATTCGCTCCTGACAAGCCTGTCAACGCGGAAACACTCAGATTATCTATATCCTTGGCCAGTGTTCCGCCCAGGACATAGCCAGCAACCTCAATGTTCTCTCCGCCTTCCAGGCGCGAGCGCATTTCTCCGGTCGTCTCAGGGGGCATTTCCATTCCCGACAGGTAGGCAATACGTGCTCGCAATATCTGGGTGAGAAAGGTTTTACCGTTGGTCACGGGCTGCCACAGCAGCAGACTGGAGAACTGGTCAGTGCGCTTTGCTGCGAGATCTAAAGCGAGCAAAGCACCCAGGCGCAAGCCCCAAAGTATAACTGGCAGGTGCTGCTGTTGCTGACACCACTGCACCCCTGTCATTGCATCCGCATGCCAGCCCTTCCAACTCGACTGGGCCAATTCACCCTCACTGTCTCCCGTTCCAAATGGATCGATAATGAGGCACGAGAAACCCATGGTCGCGAAACGGCGTGCCTGGTCAGCTGCCAGATGTCGACAGCGATTCATCTCCTCCGCAAATGGAGGTAAAAACACGATATGTGCCCTGATGGAGTCCATTTCGGGGCAAAAGTGCAGGGCAAAAATACGCCCATTTTCACCATCCAAAAACATTGGCTTGACTGATACCGGCATACTGTCAGGTTTTCATCGCTTGAGTTCCAGTGAATTTGTCTGCGATGCCCCCAGCGGCACTGTAATTACTGAGGGGAACAGACTATCGCTACTAGGCCCTAGTTCACTCCAAAAAGCGGGTTAGATCAACACCCATCGATGCAAATTATTTTTGCAGTTCTGACAATCGCTAGCAAGCACATTTTGAGACTACGCCTGAAGGACAGCAAATTATAAATAGTCCCTCCAAGCTTTTGTGAACAGCTTCACAACACGCATATAGTGCGTTTCTGCGAAGTTTCATTTCTGTCATACTCCTTAGGTATATTTTTCCAAAAAAATGACTCTAGTCTGGCAAACCTATGAAAAGCCCCAAACACGCGCCCATGAACCAGTTTCCCGTGATCGAAGACTGCCTACAGGTTGGCGGCCGGGCTATCACCGATATAGCCATGGAAGCCGGAGGAGCGCCGTTTTATGTCTACGATCGTCAGCTAATGACCAAACGCATGGCCGAAATGCGCAGTTCGCTGCCCAATGGACTCATCATCAAGTACGCCATCAAAGCCAACCCCATGCCAGCTGTTGTGCAACATATGTCCTCTTTGGTCGATGGGCTTGACGTCGCCTCTGCCGGCGAACTGCGCGTCGCGCTCGATAGCGGCTTTGACCCGATAAATATCAGCTTTGCGGGTCCCGGCAAAATGGATTGGGAACTGAAGCAGGCGATTGCCGCAGGAGCAACACTCAATCTTGAGTCTGAGAATGAGATGGAAAGAGCTGCGCTAATCGGTGACCAGCTGGGTATACAGCCCCACGTGGCTGTGAGGGTAAATCCAGAGTTTGAACTCAAGTCGTCCGGCGTAAAGATGGGTGGCGGCCCCAAAGCCTTTGGCGTTGATTCAGAGCGCGTCCCTGCGATGCTGCAACGACTTGGTGAACTGAATCTCGATTTTCGCGGCTTTCACATTTACTGTGGCTCACAGAATCTGAGTGCAGAAAGTATTATCGACGCACAAAATAAGACCATAGATCTCGGTTATCGCCTAGCTGAGCATGCCCCGCAACCCATCAGCACATTCAATATAGGCGGCGGTTTCGGGATTCCATTATTTCCAGGAGAGAATCGCCTCGAACTGGAGCCTATCGCAGAAAATCTTGAAATTAGAATGCGAGAAACTGCCGATAGACTGCCTACAGCCAAAATAGCAATTGAATTAGGACGGTATCTGGTAGGTGAAGCAGGCTTATATGTCTGTGAGGTTGTAGACCGGAAAATATCCCGCGGTGAAGTTTTTATTATCACTAACGGCGGTCTCCATCAGCACCTCGCCGCCAGTGGAAATTTTGGTCAGGTCTTACGCAAGAACTTTCCCGTAGTGGTAGCCAATCGAGTTGTCGGCCAGGAGCGGGAAGTAGCCAACGTAGTCGGGCCACTCTGTACACCTTTGGATATTCTGGCTGCCCAGATGGAATTGACCGCAGCACACCCCGGTGACCTGATTGGAGTTTACCAGTCAGGTGCCTATGGCTATTCCACTAGTCCAATTGCATTCCTTGGTCATCCGCCTCCAGCACAAATATTGGTCTAGAAGAGTCCCCGAGAAAGGGTTTAAGATCTTCGCGAAAAAAAATCTAGCCCACTTTTTCTTCCAGGAATTCAGTAAGCGTACCCAGGGTGTTAAACACTGCGGCTGAAATTTCATCGTCTTCCACCACAATGTCGTATTCTTCCTCCAGCGCCGTCAATACAGAAATGACTCCAACAGAATCCAGTTCCGGAATTGCACCCAATAGCGGGGAAGTCGCCTCGAGCGACTCGACCTCGTCTCCGAGCACCAAAGTGTCTCGGAGAATCCGCTTTATGCTTTGGTCTAGTGACATCTTATGACTCCTGGTTAGTATTGCTTATCTGCTGAACGGCCATCTCTCGTGTTGCCTAAGTCAGACGCGAAGAGCGCCTCTCTCGATCAACTCGATGTCTGCACCCTCGCAACGACCAGTCTTTCCTGGCCCTCATTCACCTTGTTAAATTGAGAAGCGCTTTGGCAATATTCATTATTTGTTTGCCCGCCCCTGATCTACACCACCTCGGGACGTATCATGTAAATCAGAGACGTCGCGCTTTAATGCGGAAAAATCGACTTTACCATTGGTATTCAGCGGAATCTTTTCGTAGAAATGATAATGGTGTGGAATCGCGTACTGCGCAAGCGAGGCCTTCGCATAACGCTTTATCTCATTCACTATAATCTCTTCGCCATCCTGCGTTTCATACGCAACGTGAATGGCCTCGCCAAGAGCATCGTCAGCCAGACCAAAGACTGCCGCCTGCACGATTCCAGGCGTCGAAAGAACCGCCTGGGCGACCTCATCGGGACTGATGCGATAGCCACTGCTTTTTATCTGCATATCCATACGTCCATGGAAGTATAGATAACCGTCCTCATCTAAGGATACCAAATCTCCAGATCGAACGGCCACTTCCGGAAGGCAGGCTTTAGTTCCCATATTAAATGGAACAAACCGTTCTTTGGTCAACTCCGGATTATTGAGGTAGCCGTAGGTGACAAATGCACCACGATGCACGAGTTCGCCTTTTTCACCAGGCTTGCAACGATCTCCACTCTCATTGAGAACTAAAAGCTCCACCTCCGGTACCGCCTTCCCTATTGAACCGGGTCGATTGGTCATTTCGACAAATGGCAGATAAGCTGACCTGAATGACTCGGTGAGGCCATACATAACAATGATGTCAGTACCGGGGAAAAACTCTGAAACCCTTTCAAGGAGAGCAGGTGGATGAAAACCGCCCCCCGACGTGACATAGCGCAGAAATTCAAACCCGGAATCCTGTTTCAATCCCGGCTTTAGAAGCTTCGGCCATACCGATGGCACAGCCGCCATGCCCGTAATTTTCTCGCTTATCAGGAGCTTGATAAGGTCCTTTGCGAAAATAAACTGATGAATAACAATTTTGGCGCCGGTATACACACAACTCATCAGCTGGTTCAGTCCGTAGTCAAAACTAAACGGCAAAATACTAAGAATAGTGTCGGCTGACCCGATTTTAAGGTACTGACTAACAATTCTTGCGCCATCCAAAAGGGTTCGCTGCGGGACAACAATACCCTTTGCAAGCCCGGTAGAACCTGACGTGTAAATATAATTAGAAATATCCGCAGGAATATTGGTACTAATTTGCACATTCAAATCAAGTTCGTGAGTAGCATCATCAACAAACTGGCCCGCAGGGTCGATTGTCTCGACATGCATTTTCTGGTTGGCAAAATATTCTTCCAACGGTGAGAGGTAATTACTCGTACCAATGATCGCTATCGCAGAGGCGTCCTGAATTTGATATTTTACCTGCTCAGGCACCAGCAGCGGGTTTATGATCGTGAACACAGCATCTCGCATCGCCACTGCAAAAAGAGCAACAACCTGACCAATGCTATGGGGGGCATAAATACCCACAACATCGCCCTTACCAATATTGGCAAGCTGGAGATTTTGGCTCAGGCGGTATGCCTGATGGTATAAATCCTGCCATGAGAATTCATGTTCTAGGTAGCGCACACCGATTTTATCCGGAGTCGCAAGGGCCCGGATGCGAAGCATCTCAGCAATATTATTCACTTTGCACAGTCCTTACTATCGGGATTTTGCGATATTGGTTAAAACGCCCCCTCGTCGCTTCTAAACTACTAAACCACTCAAGAGGGTATTTATATTACTCTATGTTAGTGGGCAGTAACATCACCTACACGAGAGTTATCTATTAGATAAATATATTAAAATCCTAGACTTGCGACGCTGCTCTCAACTCTCCATAGGCTGCATGCGCCATACTTTGCAACACTCAGATCAGCCCTCATCAGCTGGACTTGTGTAAATGTACTCCCTCATCACACACCATCTCATCTTCCGGAAGACCGACAAACGACAATATCTCGCGCTGCCCTGCCCGAGTACTCAAATCGGTAACATCAAAGATCCGAAATTTTCCGGGATATTCGCGTTGCAAGCGATCTGCTTCCAGATAGTAGTAATCCCAGTACATTCCAATGGCGGCCTCCCTCGAAGAAGCTTCAAATTTGGGGAATGAGCTATCCCATACCGGATCTTTTTTCCATACGCTCCCATCGTGCTCTTGCCAGTAATTGTAAGCCGTGTGGAATGGAGTCTGCGTTAACAGGGATTTCAATTTATCGGCGATCCAAAGGGAGCGCCAGCGCTTGATCGAGGACTTCTTCATCCAACTGGCCACGGTTTGGTTCCGATCGCGTTTGATACAGACGAACCTGCTCTCAGGCGCAATTTGCAATAGATCGTCCACGTAGTTGAGGTAGTAATACGCTATGTCGCCTATCAGACAGACTTCTTGCATGGTCTGCAGCTTTTGATACGTTTTCACCGAGGAAGGTCGGGAGTAATCGATAGACACTCTTGCTTTATTCCCTCCACGCAGGATTTCCAGGAATTCCCTGACACCATTGATCTGAGGTTGCGGGTTCCCGCTAAATACCGCACAGGAAGGATTCATCTCATGAAAACAAATGCCGCCCGGCTGTCGATCAATCAGTGCCGTCAGCGATGCGGTCCCAGATCTGCCTGAACCCAGGCCAACGACAATTCTCTTGTGCTGATGACTAGGGCTCATCTATTAGTCCTGGCCGGTACATTGAGTTTAGGCCCAAGTTGCGACAGAGAACTCTCCAATTCGGAAAGCGGTATTGTACCCCATGGGGAATATCCACTCTGAACATTAGCGAATCAAGTTACTAGTCAAATGTTCTAACCGCTATCAAGGCCTTTAGCGTATCAACCGCTTCTGCAATTCGCTCATAGCAGACCAGGTAACTCTCCTCAGACTTGCCATAGGGATCCTCAATCTCTGGTCCAAACTTTTCTGCACTCTGATGAGCCCCAAGCAAGAACACCCTACCGGCAAGTCGAGCGTCCATGGTGGTCAATCTGTCATAGTGGCTCTTTTCCATAACAAAAATGACATCACTGCTATGCAGCATTACGTCGGATACAGTGGTCGAACGCATATCATTCAAGTTAGCCCCCAAGCCTGCTGCAATGTCGATCATGATCGGGTCGGCCGAACGCCCCGCCTCTCGGTGAAAACCGGCCGAGGCGACTGAGATCCCGGAATCCTCGGCATAGGCTCTTATCAACACATCGGCCAGAGCACTGCGATTAATATTTCCATAACAGATAAATAACAAGGAGTCTGCATTGGAAATAGCCGCTGACACCTCGCCTCTCCGCCAAGCACGGCGCTGTCGAGTATAAAATAGTCCTTCTTCCAACAGGGAAGCCAGACGCTGGACATAGCTCCTAAGTATTCGACCCAGATCCACCAGCCCGGGAACTGGATCAGTCAGGCTCTGGACATCGTAGCGATGCCTTAGGCTAAAGAATAATCGCAATTCCTTGAACACGTCCCAGCTCAGAGGAATGTTCGCGATTCTCGTATCTGTGCCACCACGCAGGAATGCCTCATACCAATGTAAATCCCTCGATACCAAACGGCAATAAATGTCATTTCGGTATTCTGCGCAAGCCTCAATCTCGCCATTGAGTTCTAAATCCAACAACATGGATGGGAAGTCTGCACCGGCGACAACGGACAGGGGTAATGACCCCCAAAATCGACCATTGATCTCCATCAAGCTGAATTTTCCAGAGGCAGTATCAAGCTTGAATTCCACCATTGCGACGCCGTTCCAATCCAACGCGGCCATCAGGCGCTCAGACGCGTCTAGTAACTGCGGCATAACTGCCTGACTCTTTCGTAAACTGCTACCTCCCCCCGTCAACGGTACTTCGTGAAGTCGCAAATGCTGGAACGCGTACACCACCTTTCCGCGATGAGCAATGAGCTCGATACCCACGCCAGAGCCTGCAAAGAATTCCTGGAGAACTACAGCGCCAAAACGGAATGCATGCGCACAACCTGCCTGCAACTCGACCTCGTCAAACGCGTAGCTAACCTGCAACTGACTGGTTTCTCCGTCCGCTGACCCAAGTGACCGGGAGGGCTTTAGTACGACGGGGTAATTAACTGTGCTCAATACCGCTGCAAGGTCATCCATCGATGACAAAGAGACGCCTACAGGGCTGGGAACGCCGACTTGCTCAGCCAGCTTTAGCGTCTGGGATTTATCAAGAGCGACTTCCAGGCTGTTCGCATTTGGCATCGCAATTTTTAAGTGCTGGAGACGTTCACGATGCCTGGAAAGCGGAACCAGAGTCCTCTCCGTAACCGGCATTATAAGGTCGTAGTGCTCTCGGCGACCATGCTGCGAGAGCCACTCTACGAATTCACTAGTGTGTAAAAGCGGATTGGGATATTGGTACGTTGACCTAACCGCATTAGAATAACCCGTTAGCGGTTTGGACGTGTGACTTGCTATCTCAACAATGCAGCCTCGTCTTGCCAAGGAGCGTGATATCGTCAGCGCAGGAACCATATCCGCGTCCAGCACCAACACCCTTGGTCCCTCTATCTTCTCCATGTCTATTGCCGACCCGCCAGTCTTGAAACTACACGAATCAGTTCCTCACTTCTGTCTCTAAACATCAGCCAGAAGAGGAACACATAGACTAAAGCTCCAAAGGGAATCTTATACAATGCGAACACACCCGCCACACCAGGGAACTGACCAGCGACTAGATAAATTGCAGCACACATCAATAAAGCCGCCAGCAACGCAGGAGTAACGGCGCGTAAAACAGACAAAATCGGAAGCTCTAGCACCCGCCCTCCTCGCACCAATGTCAGTACAAATATACACACGGAAGCCAGACTCCAGGCTATTGCGATACCTGGCAAGCCCATCGGAAGCATCGCAAAGATAGCGCCCGTTAGCACAATCAAAGTAACAAACGCATTTGTCAAATTAATACGGGCGCCACCGGCAGCGAGCAACGCAGGGGAAATAATATAGGCCAAAATACGCAGGGGCACGGATATCACAATGATGGCAAACAGACCAGATATCTGCAGCCATTCACTGCCCAAGACCAGGCCGATAAGGTCCTTGCCAACCATCGCAACGCCCAGGAAAATTGGAAAAATCAGGGCGCTGGCAAACCCCAACGTGGTGATCAAGTAGTCATTCCTGTCCCCTGAGGCATCGTTCATACGGGCGAAGGCAGGAAAGGCTACCACATTGAAAAGTGGCACACTCTTAATCATCAACATGGTCGCCAATTGAATCGTAACTCCGTACAAACCAACTTCAGCAATATCAAAAAACTTGCCTGTTATGACAATGTCCACCCGGTTGTACGCAACAAATAGAACCTCTGAAAGCGCAACAAAGGCGCCAAATTTAAACAATTCTCCAGCACCCTGAGGAAGAAAAGAAGGTAACCTGGGGTAGTCAATAATTCGATTGAACCAGAAACAGTTGAAGACTGCGCTAAACACTATCGAAGCCACGAGCGCCCAATACCCGTAACCGAGGAAAGCCAGAGTAAGACTTAAGCAGGACGCAAGAACATCGGTGGCCAACGTTATTTTTGAAGTCTTTTTATGATCGAGATTCCTTGCTACTAAAGAAGCTGGCACCGATGTCCAGGGAATAACGAGATAACTGAAGGCTAGTACCTTTAAAACCATCTCCAAATCGTCATTGTCATAAAATTCCGCCGCATAGGGTGCCAGGAAAAATTGGAGGAGGAATAGACCAACGTTTATAATAAAGAGGAGGCCCAGAGTTTTTTGAATAAGTGGCCTAGTGAGGTGCTCAATTTTCATTAACCCCTGACTGAGGCCGACAGTTGAGAACAATACAAAAAAAGTACGGAACACTTCTGCCAGGCTTATAACGCCGTAATCTTCGGGTGCGAGAAAGCGAATAACGAAAATAGTGGAGAGCCAACTGATCATTTGGCCCAAAAAACGCAGCGCAGCGACCCAACGGAACGCAGACATAGCGCGGTTTATCAGATTTGACTGATCGATTTCTTCAGATGCCATTGTCGGTAGCTTATTCGGCTCACACTCGTTCTACTTGCCCAGAGGCGCGCAGCTGTGTAGTAGACCCCGAGGTCAGAGCAACCCCGGGGCAGTCAATATTATTGTCCTAGCTCCCGAATTGTACCAGTAATACACAATTTTCTCGCCAATCTGTGAGCCCATTCCCATCTATGTGGCACTAAGTGGAAAAAACCCTTGGGCATGCCTCCCTCCAAGCCATTACAATGAAATCAGTAGCAATTGGTGGAAGATCAGCGGGATATTACACTGACTTAACTGATCACCCAGATCCCTGTTTTCACCCCTGAAACTAAACTGAGCTGGCAATGGCATCCACAGACATGTCCCCATTTTTTTCGATCATCATATCCACTCGCGACCGGCCTGAGCTCTTTCGTACTGCCCTGCTATCCGTCACGACGCAGACTTTCTCCGACAAAGAAATTATCGTTGTTGTTGATGGTTCCAGCGAAGAGAATATGGAGGCCTATAGGGGGCTAGGGAAGCAGTTAAAAGACATCTCATTTTACGAGCTAGACCACCGAGAAAACGGTCATGGCCAGAGTTACGCTATGAACCACGGCGCGCATCAATCTTCTGGGAAATTCTTATGCTTTCTCGACGACGACGACCACTGGACGGATGACCACTATCTTGACTCTTTGCATGAAAGCCTCACCGCCTCTGAAAGACCCGTTGATGTGCATTACAGTAATCAGAAGGCACTTTTCGCGGACGGGACAACACAAACAGCGAGTGTCTGGATTGAGGATCTAATTCCAAACGTTAGGCAGGAATTCAATAATATTAATGACAGCTATTTCGTGGATCTAGACTTTCTACTGTCAAGCGATGGGTTCGCGCACTTGAATTGCAGTGTCTTCAATAGGAATTTCTATAATACCATCGGTAAGATGGATGAAAGCATTCGCTATGAAAATGACCGAGACGTCTTTATTCGCTCAATTGACGCGGCAAATGTGCTGTTATTTAGCACCCGCTACATTTCCCTGCATAACATCCCCGATGTGAAAAAGAAAAACAACATGTCCACTGTGAGCTCTCAGATCGACAAAAAACTCTACCAAATGCGTGTGTATGACAAAGGCATCTCTCTCGGCAAACACCAACAAATTGTGCGATTTTGCTGTAAAGCAAAAGTCTACGAGCTCAAACACGCCACCAAAATACTCGCAAATTGCTCCCAATACACAAGTGCTGCTCACTACGCCAAAGCAGCACTCATCAGTGGGTTTAATTTTCGCTGGCTAGCCTATACCTTATACCTCATTGGCAAGTCATGGCTTCAACCTAGCAATGGCTCCAGCCAGCAGCACCGGTAGAGGAAGCCAGGAGTCCTCAATTTTCTATGTTCAATGCACTCCCAAATTTAATGAAGGGCGCTGCCATCATCGCTCCCAAGCACCATATATTCCTCCTGGGACACATGCGTGGCTATACCAGCCTCTTCGGCCACATAATGGGCTCCAACCCTGCCATTTGCGGGTATTACGAAATGCACATCGGCTACTACGGCTGGAAAAGTCTGATCAGACAAAAGCTACTATATTTTAAGCAAGAAACACCCAAGCCCGGCTTCCGCTGCATGTTCGATAAAATTTTGCACAACGACCACCATATTTCACCGAATGTACTCAACTCGAACCAGGCCAGTACTATTTTTAGTCTACGTAGGCCGCAGGAGGTCATACCAAGTATATTGTCACTGTATAACCGCATAGACCCCTCGCATGAGTTCAATAGTGAGGCATTTGCCACCCGATACTATGTATCACGCCTGGATGAGCTCGAAAATATTGCTCAACAACTGGAACGGGGATTTTTTTATCTGGATGCGGAGGCCTTAAATCACTGCCCGGATGAGTGCCTTTCGATTTTGAGCAACTGGCTGAACCTTGATACGCCGCTGTCTACGACCTATGAAGTGCAGAAAAAAACAGCGAAGGAACGTTATGGAGATACCTCGGACCGAATAGCACGCGGTCAGATTACGCGTCAAAAAAGCGACTACGCAAACTTTCAATTTGATGAGGGCCTAATGGAAATGGCCGCCTCTACGTATGAGCGGGTAAGAGGAGTTCTTCTTAGAATCAGTGAACATCATGGCATTTGCGACCTTGAAACGGAGATTTCCACCACTTGAAATATTCCCTTCGCTTAAGATCGTATCACCGTCAGTCTTATGTTGACCGGCGCTTTCATAGTATATTTGACATACATTTGGGAGCATTGAGAGGAGTATCATGCTGAGAATTTTTCGATCGCCCCGCCTATTGGTTGCCATTATCGCCACGCTGATCGTTGCAGTTTTGAGTCCTCCTTACGTGCAGGCTCAACGCAAGGAACACGCCGCTCCATGGGTCGGCCAGCGTCTGGATGGTCAAGATTGTGAAAGTGTTCAAATAGGCTTCGGACCCTTCGACTATTTACAACGCTACCAACATCTTTCCTCGCTGCAGGTGGTCGAGGACAGCCACTTCGATGAGGGCGTTGAGAACCTGACAGAAGGCATAACAACAACTCCCATGGGAGACATTCACTATACGCTGAGCGCGTGGCCAAATCATCATCGAGCACTGAAGAGTGCCGTAGATTACCGGCTCAGACACCCCAAGTGGCCCAACAAGAGCCGGGGCGTCCCCGCCGAATGCTATCTACTACGGGCTATGAAATTCAGCCCCAAGGACGGCACACCATACCTGCTGTTTGGCATCCTCGCGCATCGACAGAAACAATACGAGCCGGCATTGGAAGCCTACCGAAAAGCCGACAAATTGCTTCCAAACGATATGGCCATCAAGTACAACATGGGGCTTACGCTGGTAAAGCTCAAACAATTCAAAGAAGCGAAAGAACTGGCGGAATTAGTCTATGCCAACAACTTCCCTTTGCCGGGACTGAAAAACAGGCTCATCGCGGCGCGTCAATGGCCTAAAGAAAAGATAGCTGGCAAAGAACCGGTACCAATACCGTATGATTCCACTGTCACAAATCCGGCCCCCACGGTAAAACGACCTGTTTACACGGATGCGCAACTAGCAGCCATGATAAAGAAAATAAAAAAACAAGCGGCCCAGAAAAAAGAAGGAGTTGAAACAGAGACATCGCCCTAGTCGCTGACGCAAAACAGGCTTACTCCTACGTGGCATTGCTGGCAAGATCATCGCCTAGCCGGTAGTTAGCCATCAGTCGTAATGCGAATTTAAATTGCCCCCTGTCCCAGGGTGTAAAACGAGGTAACTGAAGCATGTCACTGCTAGTAGAGCTCACACCCCAATGTGTTGATACCGCCGCTCTAAACCCAATATCTTTGACTATATCCCGGTGTTCTGGACTGTAATCCTGACCAGGTTTTCCATTTGGGTAAGCAAATACTTCAACCTCTTTCTTTAATAGGTCCTCCAGATATACCTTCCCAGCAAGGATTTCCGAACGTGCTATAGCGTCTGAAACACTAGCCAGAATGGGATGGTTTACCGTATGTGCACCTATTGCAATATCATTGTGCGACAGTGTCTCTAGCTGCGCGTCGGTCAACATCAGGTCATTGGGAAGGTCTCTTACGCGCCTCTCTATCTCATTAACCAAATCAATTCTCACGGCCGGGTCTAAATGTTTGATTTTCTGAAGAATACTTTCGGCTGCTTCCCGGCGCCGCGCAAAAGACTCAAGATTATGGTGGCCGAGGTTATAGTCACGTAGGTCCAGTTCGTCACCCTGGAAGACTCTCAGAGACTCGATAACAGAGTCATTCCACATACGACCGCCGTTGAGAAAACCGGTACTGACGAATACCGTAGCCGGGATATGATATTTCAACAACACGGGCAGGGCTAACTGTTCGTTGTCAGCATAACCATCATCGAACGTGACACAAACAGCTCTATCGGGCAACGTGCCCGACTGCATACGCTCCACTGCTTCCACCAGAGGTAAGGGAGAAAAATGTTCACGCAGCAATCGCATTTGCCAATCGAATTCAGCGACTGTAGGCTCACCCGGCCGCATGGAATCCGGTGTCGCCAACACACGATGATAGGCGAGTATAGACAATCGCTGTGCCACCTGCATATTCAGCAGTAGTGGCGCCATTTTGGCCATAGCAGATATTACATTACGACTAAAATCAAAAGACATAGCGCTCTATTTACCTTTTTCCCAAAAAGTAGACAATTTAATCATCTGAAGCCTTCGGAGATTACCATTCGAGCGAGACATTCGTTCTTATCACTGATCGCCGCCCTCCTCGTAAAGTAGAACTGTGTACCAGAACAGCCAGAATTTCGTATCGATCTAAAGCAAGCGGGGCCGCACCTTGCAATCAACTCAAGTCCTACCATGCAATTTTTCTCTCCGACTTTTTGCTGCTGTGCGCACAGCTCGTCTTGAAGAACCCTTCGAAATCGGCTCTTCTGCTTGCGCTGTTCCCGTCAAACGATCCAGTGCGATGGTAATGGTCATAAAATGCCATGCCAGATCGAAATACGACAAGCTGAGGAAGGACCCGCCCGCCATAAAAGCCACCATAGATATCTGTAACATTCGTGCAAGCAAATTGTAATCGGCGCGTTCCGGGTCATCGGCGGTCACTCTGTTTACCCGGCTCAATTGTCGCCAAATATAAACGAGTATGAGGAGAAACAGGATTAACCCTGGCCATCCGCCATCGTTTAGTACGCTAAAATAGATACTATGAGCCACAAATGCCTTTTGTACATACACTCCATATTTGCGGTAATTCTCCAAGCTCCAGGACATAAATCCACCGCCTGTTAAGCGAGCATTTGCTACTGCAATACTGTACTCCCACGCTTTAATACGGCCCATAGCAGACGAATCTTGTTGGTACTCGGTTATCGAACTCACGCGTTCGTGCCAACTTGCCGGCATGAACAGAAGCATGAACGTAGTTAGCAAAACAAAGATCATTCCCGTTAGCGCCTTCGTCCTGGACTTCCACCAGTAGAAGCCACCAACCGCAAGAATTGCCAACACTGCCCCCCTGGACTGGGAGCCAATCACGGCTGCCAGGCTAAAGAAAATGCAGAAGGGCATAATTTTTCTAACCCATGGCATAGGCGGAAACTTTTGCACATAGACCATCAACGGTAAAATCATTAGGATCGCCACTGCGAGTGCATTGTTTTCCTGAATGTCACTGCCATCGGGCCCGAATACGTGATACCCACCGCCTGTCATAAAAGTAAATATGCCGCCCTTTACACTGTAAAAACCAATCGAAAATATGATTACCCAGATCAGTTGGTTTATTCTCAGAAAGCTATTCATGAGCAGGATGGTCACAAGGGTGACCAATTGAATCTTAAGCACCTTCTCCAGCTGTAAAAAAGCTAAATCCGGGTATAAGCTCTCAAAGGTGCAATAAGACAGCCACACTAATAAGAGTGCCCACACTTTAACCAGTGGATTTGAGGGCAAGGTTTTCTTTTCACTGCTGATCAACATTGAAATTAGCAATACAATGGCCACGATCTGCGCAAACGGCATGTCATAGGCAAACCCCCACGCCAGACGATGGGGATTCATGTAACTCAACCAGGACCAAGCCAGAACGCCATACCAGGGATTGCGCAAAATATAAGGCAAGGTAGCAAGAACCATCAAAGTGATGATGATATCGCGCATCAGGCATCCTCCCTCATGCTTGAATTAACCAGTAATTTGGCTGATAACATAGCGAAATTTACCCGAAGCTTCACGTTCAATACTACTTACATAGTCAAAACGCACAATCAGTGAGTCTCCCAAACGACGCCGAAACTGTTCGGTTATTGTACTCTCAATGTGCGCAGTATCGTTTGTTGAAGTAACCAGTTGCACAGTAATAGATATCACTGACTCCTGAACAATTTTGAATTCTTCTATCTGTGGCAGTTCCCGCAAGACATAAATCAACGCAAGACCATGGACTACAGTACCGTCGGCCGCTCTGACAAAGTCCGTAGAACGCCCGTCTATTTCCGCCAGCAGAGGAAGACTGCGTCCGCAAGGACAATGTGTATCAGACAAGCAACCTACATCTCCAGTTCGATAGCGCACAAAGGGGAACTCACCTGTGCGCAGATGGGTGACAACAATTTCACCCTTCTCGCCTGTCGGTACCACCTCGCCCTCCTCGTTTACAATCTCAACCAGAATATCCTCTGCGGTAATATGCATACTGCCCTCTGGGCACTGGTGCGCAATAAAGCCCGCATCTCTACCTCCATATCCATTGGCCACGGGAGCGCCAAATGCTGTTTCTATTGCCTCTCGCTGATGATCGTAAAGCCGCTCGGATGTCACAAATACGACTTCTATTCCAAGCTCATCGACTCTGTAACCATTATTAGTGACATATTCTGCCATTAGTGCCAAGGAGGAAGGGTAGCCAAACAACATACGGGGCTTGAACTTTTTTATGCGCTGTGTGAACTGGAGTAAATTGGCATTAGACATTTCAAATGCAGACAACAATGCAGTGCGCAGAAATTTATCACGTAAAAGCCTCACTCGGTCCTGTGAACCCAACTCGATGGGAGAGCCCCACACCACTATCTCAGGATCGCCGATGTCTACTCCCCACCAACGGGTCGCCCGCCATTTCGCTGCCACGTCGTGACTGACACGTTCCTTGCCGCGATAGAAAATGAGCGGCTCGCCGGTGGATCCACCCGTACTAAATTTTTCCAGAGGACCGGCATTTTCTGCTTTCAGGCTGTCCATGTTGGCCCGTATATCTGCTTTTCCCGTGAGCGGTAGGCGCTGAATCTCTGTAACCGATGTTATCCCGGCAGGCTCAAATGCCAGAGACTGAAACAACGCCCTGTAGTACGGCACATCGCTGCCGATACGAACCAGAAAATCCCTCAGCGTTTGCAGCTGCAATTGCGCGAGTTCCTCAGCAGTCAACCATTGCGAGCCCTCCAGAGAGCGAAAAGCCGAAACCGTACTATGGCCTTTGATCTGCTCGTGCAACGGGAACAATGCCCGGGATACAAACTGTGTATACAGACTCATGCGCCCACCGCTGTTCTGCTATAGACCGAGCGCCACTGAGGCCACACTTCAGCCCAGGTATACTGAGCAACCTCAACTCTGCCACTGTCGCTCAACTGGCGACGCAGCGCAGCATCATCACAAAGCTTCAGTATGGCTTGCGCCATTTCCTGCTCATTATCGGGATTAACCAGCAAAGCGGTCTGACCATCCTTCACGATGTAAGGGACGCCTCCCACGTTTGTTGATATAACTGGCAATCCGCAGGCCAGTGCTTCCAGCACAGAATTTGGCATGTTGTCTACCCGCGTCGGGTTCAACATGGCGTTGGCACCATGATACAGCTCCACGATCTCGGCGCGGTCTAAACGCCCCAGAAAATGGACGTCATCCTCCAGACCTAAACTCGCTACCAGGCGCTTCAATTCAGTGCCCTGAGGACCACTGCCGGCAATTTTTAGCTTAATTCGCGGAAGCTCTTTCCTTGCCAGGGCAACGGCGCGTATGGCTGTGTCCAGACCATAAATGGGCTCAAGATTACGGGTAATAACGAGCGTGAATTCCGAATCAGACGGTGGGTGCGGCGCAGGGTGGAACATTTCCAGATCAATGATGTTGGGAATGACCGTCGACTGCAGGCCCACTTCATCAAAAACCTGTCGCAAAAATCCCGAGGGGACAACCAATCGCGAGGCCCGGGTCATGGACGGCTTCACCCAACGCCCGGAACTGGCCAGATATTCCCGCGCCTCGCCACCCCTATAATTGACAATCACCGGCGTGTTGCGCAACGAACCCAGCCATATAACCGGTGCTGCAAACAATTGCCAGGACCAGCCCGAATTAGCCATCAGATGAATGACATCCACCCTTCCTGCAAGTTTCCAAATTTCCAGGAGGTAGGGGAGAAGACGGAACCCGGCACGCAGGCCCTTTATCTTACTTATCACTTTTGGCTTGTAAGGTGCATTCGTCTGAACAAGGTCGACCTCAAGGCCCTCCTCTTCCAAGAGCCGGGCCAGCTGCAGTGTCTGCATTGCCATCCCACCATTAGGCGGCGGCAATGGCCCGACCAAACCCAATCGCATATCCCTTACCTCACTGAAAAGTTGTCACCAGCGATGGCCGCCTGAAACATCATCAGAGACCACAGCGGCGCGCTGTACTCACGCCTACCCGACTGGTGGTCCGTCACCAGTTGCTCGAGAAAACTGTGATTAAATAGTCCGGTCTGCGCCAGCGCCCCATCTAACAGAGATTCCCGCAGTCGTTGCTTCAGCGGCCCGCGGAACCATTTCCCCAGTGGAACTCCGAAGCCCATTTTGGGCCGGTAGAGAACCTCTCGAGAGAGATGGGGTTCCAGGGCCTTCTTAAGAATGTACTTGCCCTCCTGACCGCGAAGCTTATAGCTCACGGGCAACCCAGATATCCACTCCACGAAATTGTGGTCCAGCAGAGGCACCCTGACTTCAAGTGAGTGCGCCATGCTGGCGCGGTCCACCTTCGTTAGTATGTCCCCTACCAGATAGGTCTTCATATCCAGATACTGTATTAAAGACAGCGGATCATCCGTGGGACTGCGCCGGGCGTGGTGGTTGAAAGTCTCTACCGCACGGTACCCCTGTAATTGCCGATGCAGCGCATCGCTGAACATCGACCCTCGCTGTTCCTGGGAGGTTAGGGAGACAGAATGGAGATAGGCCTCGACAGAATTACGCGCTAACGACTCAAAGGTAGTCTTCGCACGAAACACTCGCGGGGCCCAATCCAGCTTGGGGTACAAGCGCCCTAACGCGCCAAATATGGGTTTGCGAATACCCAGAGGCAAAGCACTCCGCAGCCGTTCCTCGTTCATATGCCAACGGTATCGTCGGTAGCCGGCAAAGTTCTCATCGCCGCCGTCACCAGACAAAGCCACCGTCACTCGCTCCCGCGCCAACTGGCACACTCGATAAGTTGGTATCGCAGAACTGTCCGCATACGGTTCATCATAGAGCTGAGCCAACGTGTCCAGCAGATCAAAATCGTCACTGGCGACAATCCGCTCAAGATGATTAGTTTGGTAGCGCTCCGCTACCTGCCGCGCAAAATCAGTTTCATTGAATTGTGGAACATCAAAACCTATAGCGCAGGTATTGACGGGGGTGTCCTGCAGTTGCGCCATAGCGGCTACTACTGCGCTGGAGTCGACTCCTCCAGACAAAAATGCGCCCAGGGGAACCTCCGCCACCATACGGATATCCACCGCCTCGCGCATACGAGCAAACAACTCGTCCCCGAGTTCCTGCTCAGAAGCAATGGCAATTGGTGTGAAGGGTAGATCCCAGTATTCGTGTTGCTGGGGAACAGGCTTACCCCGCTCCACCAGCAAGGTATGCCCGGGGCGGAGCTTAAAAACGCCGCTGTAAATTGTTTTGGGTTCAGGGATATAACCCAGGGCAAAGTAATCTTCAACGGCCTGTGCCTCCAACGTTCGAGGCAACCTTGGGTGCGCCTTGAGTACCTTCAGCTCAGAACCAAATGCCAGCGTGCGACCGTCCAGCACTGAGAAAAAAAGCGGCTTGATGCCAAGTCGATCTCTGGCCAGAAATAGACATTGACGTGTTTTGTCATACAGGGCGAAGGCGAACATGCCACGGAATCGTTTGACACACGCCTCGCCCCATTCCTGCCAGGCATAGAGTATGACCTCGGTATCACACCGCGTGCGGAATTTGTAACCACATTGTCTGAGCTCGGCAGCAAGCTCCGGAAAGTTGTAGATTTCGCCGTTGTAAACGACACAAACCCTGCCATCAGCACTGTGCATAGGCTGCTGGCCAGATGACAAATCAATAATGGACAAGCGTCGATGGGCCAGCGCCACACCGGGTTCCAAATAGTCACCACCTTCATCTGGTCCACGATGAAATTGGGTCTGGTTCATCGTCTGCAACAGGCTTCGATCAAACTCGCTGTGACCTGCAATATCAAAAAGTCCAGCAATACCACACATAGCCTATCCTGTTCGCTCCAGATCGTTTGCGGGAGAGTTTCCCAACAGTTCATCGTAAACACCTAGATAAGCATTTACGGTACGGTCCCAGTCAAAGTTCTGGCATACCCGCGTTCTTGCATTGATGCCCTGTGCTGCTCGTTCGTCCTTATTTTGTAAAAGTTTTACCAGGGCACTCGACAAGGCGAGAACATCCCCCACAGGTATCAGGCTGCCATTGAAACCTTCTTCAACCAATTCTACGTTTCCACCCACTGCTGTGGCGATGACCGGCAATCCACTCGCCATTGCTTCCAACACAGTATTGGAAATACCTTCACCCAGGGAAGGAAGCACAAAAACATCCATCGTCTGTAGCAAGCTCGGAACATCATCCCTATCGCCTGCGAGCCAAACGATTTCCTGTAATCCCAGTTCTTCTATTTTTTGGGACAACTCAACATGTAGCGGCCCATCGCCCACCATCACCAGTCGAACCTGATCGCCCAATTCAGGACGGACCTCGCGCAGATGCGCGATGGCTCGCAACAAAAGCTGCTGATCCTTTACTGGCGCCAAACGCCCTACGGTACCCACAACCAAGATACCACCAAGCGATAGCCAACGCGCAGGCAATAATGCCAACGGTTTCACATTTTGAGTTGCAAATCGGTTGTGATCGACACCATTGTAGATCTGTCGTACTTTTTGAGCCCTCACTCCCACAACCTGGGCTAACCAGTTCGCAAGGTCTTTACTCACGGCAATATAGCGGTGGATAAACAGGCGCATAAACTTACGAAAAATCAGGTATTTCCAGTTCCTGCCCTCAAGATCATTCACTTCGCGACCATGCTCTCCGTGCACCCTCTTTACATTGGCAAAGCCGAGGCTGCACAATTGGGATTCAAGCGCAGCCATGTTGCGACTGTGAATGATGTCTGGACGTAGCGACTTCAGTAGTCGGCGCAGCCGCCGATAAGCCTGGAAATCATGCCCTTCGCGCATGTGCAACTCAATTATCTGCACATCCTCAACGGTTATTCTTTGCGCAAAAGTATCCGCTTGAGTAAGGCAGATGATCACGTGTCGAAACCGATCGGCAGGTGAGCGGTTGATGATGTTCACCAGCCCGTTTTCCAGCCCTCCTGTAGACAAGGCATAGATGATGTGCGCCACTAGTGGCCGGTCGGCCATCAGGGAAGTATCACACCAGGTTGGTGAAGTTTTTCATATAAAAGAGACGCGTGCTCGTCGAGAAATCTCTGTAGCAGCACTCGAGAGTCTGAAGAAGACGCAAGATACGGTGTCGCTAAAATTATTCGATATGCGACCTCTTCAGTAAGACCCAGCTTGACCGCGACCTGCTTCAGTTTAGCGAGGTAATCATTGGAGGTACTGACATCGCCCACAACATACCAGGACCAAACCAGGAGTTCTTGACCAGGAATCCGTATTTGTGCCTCATCTACCTCGATGCTGTGACCAAGCACGACTATACTTTCGTTTTCCTGCCCAATTACGATGGCTTGATCGTCCTCCCTGGCAAACAACGTACTGCTGCCGACTACGTCCTCACCACCGGGGGTGTCGCCTGCAAACTGCACGTAAACCACCAAAGGATCGCCCGCCAGCTCGTAGAATCCCAATTGTTGACCCGAAACTCTCGATGCTGGACGCCAGTCCCAGCGTGCGGCCTCTTCTTCCCAGTCACCCTGGCTATCTGGCATCACAACGGAAACTTTGCCCTGGGACAGGTTGCTGGTGAGCATCTGATGGGCAACTATTGGTGCCACCGAAACTAGTAGTAACGTGCAGCATAACGTTAGCAGTAGCATTTGACGGGTACCCGCAGCAGCACTGGGATGCAAAGCTCCGCCTGGTCGAGATTGCGTTGGCGAGGCATTTAGATCTTCGCGGAAAAAGGAACCAAGCCAAAACAATACGAAGATGACCAGCCCAAAGAAAACCCAGCCGTAAACAAGGTGGTCGGCGCCTGTTGCGATGGTCATGTCACTCATGTGGCCGAGCATGACAATTATATAGGCTCGTACGGTATTTGCGATCACAGGTACAAACGCAGATATTAATATGAATATAACGCGCCGCGACAAACTGCGATAAGTCAGGTAGGCATAAAGTGTGCCTACGGTAACGGAGGCGATGATATAACGTACACCGCTGCAGGCCTCGACCACCGACCAGCGCCCGGAAGGCAAAGCAAAATTAAGACCTTCCCGGTACACGGGGATACCGGTCATCTCGATCATCCAAACAGTGGAAGATGCCGTAAATTCCATCATAGGAGCGATCAAGCCTTCTCCCATGGGCACCGCAAAGAATAGAAAAAACAAAGGAAAGGCAAGTACGCGCGCAAGCTGGTATCCCGCAATAGCCCATACACCGGCAACAATCATACCCACGAGCGCCAACTGCTGAATGACAGAAACATCTACCAGCCAGGCTAGCAGCCAAGCCAGGCCGAAAGGTACAAGTAGCAATGCTAACCATACGGCGGGTGCAGGCTGAACCGGTACCAGAAGATCCCGTCGTGTCCATATGAGCCATAATGATATGGGGACTATCAAAAATCCGTGGGCAAAGGTATCTGAACGTAACCAGATAGACACCATGGACCAAACTGTCTCATAATAGATAAGCAGCAACACGAAGCAATAGAGGCCCGCAGCAGCCAAACTATCTCGCACTGTCACCTGTTTCTTTTCTAGCGAGGATTCCACAGCAGCTATCCCAGTGATCGCGCGAGAAATGGCCCAACAAAATTAGCCACAGGTAATGGTAGCTTGCTCCACATATTTATCATCATCCGATACTTGGGATTGAGTGGGTTCACATCGGGCATTACGTCGGACTTTACAAGGTAGTACTCGTACGGTAAGGGTTGAGGCTCAAACCCGAAATTCTTTTTGAAGCTATAAGGGCCCGTTCCGGCCTTGCTCCGTCCAAAGTCAAAGAGACGATAACCCTGTTCCGCGGAACGTCGCATCAACTCCCAGTACATGTAGTGATTGACTCCTTTAATTGTTCGAGCCGCACTGGTACTACCGCCATAATAGGGTATTACCTCATCCCTAAAGTAAAAACTCATTACAGCCGCAACATCCTGCCCGTCGTGCGTAATCATAAGTACGCCGCAGTCGTCTCCAAAGACTTCCTTTAGAATACGCAAATACTTCGCAGAGAATACAGGCGTACCCAAATTTCGTACGCTCTCTGCGTACACACGGTAAAAGCGCCCTGTCGTGTTACCCCACTCCCCTTGCAAGCCTTCCTTTATTCCCTTACGCACCATTGCACGCTGTCGGTTAGGAATGGCCTTTAGGTTTACATCGTCATCAGAATCAATACCTTTCCTGAACGTATAATACAATTCCTTGACCGGCCAATCGATAGTGCTGGCTTCTCGATTGCGAAACTCCAGCGCCCCCACGTTAAGATCATCAGCTAACCGACACGCTTCCCGACGCAGCACCTGCGCAACTTCTTCATTGTCAGCAACGACCCCTCCATAGACACAAAATGGCAATGAGGACAGTGCATTACCAAACAGCAGGCTCTTCACCTGCGCGAGTGGCAGAATACCGACAATGACTTCTCCATCGCAGGCGCAGAGAAAATATGTTTTGTGTCCAAAGGCCCGTTCAAGGACTTCTTTCCAACCGGCTCGGTGAAAAAATGTTGCCCCCTCAGCACGCTGAACATATTCGTCCCAGCGATTCACTGTCGCTTCGTCGAGTGTCTGTACGGTCAATGTCACCGCGTTGTCTCTCCTGGTAAAAACACCTCATCCATACGGCCCCAGCGAAAATGTTTCAACAGACGCTCCAAACGCCCGTAGGTGCGATTTAAATTCAGGTAATGCCGAAATCGAGTCTTCAGACCAACGCCATCTGGTCGCGGCTGAGCCGGATCGATCTCCCAGGGATGAAAATAGAAAATAGCTGACTCCTGTTCGAGCGTATTGACCCGCGACAGCGCCCAACGGGAAAAACTATAGGGAAACAATCGAAACCAACCACCTCCACCACAGTTTATATTTCGGCCGGCCAGCGACACGGTGGTGATCGGTATCTCCAGAAGACGACCATCAGCGGTGTCAAATGCAAAGCGCGGCGCACCTGGTATCCCGTATAAATCATGACGAATCGGCACGATGCTGGAACTGTACCGGTGCCCGGCGTCTGCCAGCTGCTCCCAAGCCCAGGATTCAGCAGCGCCAATGGAGTAACTTGCGGCCCGATAACCGAGTACCGGCTCACCACTGATATCCTGGAGTAATTTTCGGGTTCGCTCTATGTCACCGCGAAATTCTTCTGGCGTCTGGGTATTGACACGAATATGTTCCCAGCCATGACTGGCAATTTCATGCCCGCCTTTTACAATATCCTTTACCAACTGAGGATAGCGTTCCGCAACCCAGCCAAGAGTAAAAAAAGTTGCGTGCACTTGCTCCGCGGCAAACAGATCTAGAATGCGACGCGTATTATCCTCCACCCGTCGCGGCAATGTCTGCCACTGGGATTTTTCAACATACCCCTCGAAGGCAGATACCTGAAAGTAATCTTCAACATCCACCGTCATGGCATTAACCACGTCGCTATTCCCGGACCTTGTGACGTGGGCATTCATGTGTTGCGCCCCACCGCCCATTGATTAATCGTCTTCACGATTCTTGTCGCCGCCATGCCATCCCACAACTGCGGCAAGCGGCCAGTTTTTCCTCCAGTTTCTCTTACGTCCTCGTAGCAGGCGAGAATTATGTCCGCGTCAGTACCCACAACAGTATTAGTTCCCTCGTCTACAGTAATGGGGCGCTCTGTATTCTCACGTAAAGTAATACAGGGAACCCCCAGCGCCGTGGTCTCCTCCTGTATACCGCCTGAATCGGTTAGAACTACACGCGCATCTTTCATCAAACCCAGCATTTCAAGGTAGCCCTGGGGGGGCAAGGTCGAAATGGCAGACGCTGCCAACCAGTCACTCAAACCTGCAGCGACAATGCGCGATTCCGTTCGGGGATGCATGGGAAACAACAGTGGCGTTTTTCGACTAATCTGTACCAAAACCTGCAGTAATCTCTCTAGCACCACCGGGTCATCTACATTCGAGGGGCGGTGCAGAGTTACCAGTCCGTACTTCTCCTGCAAAGACTCTGCAGAAGCATTGCTTGCCTTAGCACGGGTGACCTGAGACGGCACCGCATCTTGAAGATTAAAGCGCAGGGTGTCGATCATCACATTTCCGACGAAATGTACCTTGTCATGAGCGATGCCCTCTCGCAGCAGATGGTCCTGCGCAACGGCCTCAGTTGTAAAAAGTAGCTCTGATAACTGATCTGTAAGAATCCTGTTTATTTCCTCTGGCATATTCCGATCACCACTGCGCAGCCCGGCCTCAACATGAATTACCGGTATGCCCTTCTTGACAGCGACGAGTGCACAGGCAATGGTGGAATTAACGTCTCCGACGACCAGCACGGCAAGAGGAGGATCCTCGTCCAGTACGGGCTCGAAACGTTTCATGATATCGGCCGTCTGTTGAGCATGAGATCCCGACCCAACTTCTAAATCAATATCCGGTTCCGGTATATGCAATTGATCAAAGAAGGCATGCTTCATTGCCGCATCGTAATGCTGCCCTGTGTGCAATAGTTTAGCTGAAAGAGCAGAATCAGGCTCTGCAAAGGCCCGCATGATCGGGGCAATCTTCATAAAGTTTGGACGAGCGCCAACAATACAAAGAATGTGACTGGAACCCACTAAAGCGCTCATATGGAGATCCCTTAGAGGTTTATATTCAGAGTTGCGATGACTCTGTTTTCCTGGTATTCGTTGAAGTTAGTGTCAGATTGACGGTCTGTAAACTGATATGTAATGGAAGCACTCAGCCGATTATTTATCGGCTTGCTGAAGTTGACGTTATAAATCCAACTCCGGGAACCAGCAAAGTCCTGGACATTCGGTAGGCCGACGAAACCAGCGGGCTTATCTTCATCATAAGCTACCGTAGCGGACACACTATAGCTTTGCGACAACATAGGCGAATAAGTGAAGGCAATATTCTTGAACACACCTTGAGCACCATCGATCGCTCGAGTTTGTTCGGAGTAACTACCATTCAAACTCATGCTTGCATAGCGACCACCGTAGCTCCACGTAAGGGTTCCTCTCTCGTCGAGAATTGCACTCTCGGTGCCAAGGCTTGCATTGATACCAATGCCTTCTACGAGATTATTCCCTCCAGTGGTAATGTCACGCCGAAAGGTGATGGTCTTATTGTAGGTTGCAGAAAAGGTATTGCGCTTCCGTTGATGGGTAATTTTTAAACGTGGGGTGGAGCCAAAGAAACGGTCACCACTGCCCAGGGAAACCGAAGTGCGCCTCGTGGGAGTCCAGAGAACCCCAATATCCCAAGCTTGGCCATCGGTATCACGATTATTAAACGTTTGAATGTCATTAAACTCCCAGCCGTAGGAGCCATTGACCTGCCACCTTCTGCTAATACGGTGACCAAGCTGCAACCGGACTGACCGCAGCTCCGTGTCTTGGCGAGGCTCGAACTCGCCCGAAAACCGATTAAAAAAACCATCCTCATAACTAACTTTTGTGTAGTTGCCCAGTAGGTTCCAGCTTATTTGGGAGGATTGCCCGCTCTGCAAGTTTGCCCTTACAATTTGCCGGGAGCTATTACTCAGTGTGTCTGCGGTATTGATGACTTTGTCGTAACCATAACGCACGTTATACCTTGCGTTATTTTTAAGTCGATGGGATAGCGTAGGAGCAATGGAATAGCGATAAAAAGTATTAGTATTACCAGTACGGTCAAGGTCATCACCACCACCGGGAAGGCCGAAGGTAATCTCATTTTGGTCGGCCCTGCCCGCCACATCGACCTTTAGCCAATCATCGATGAGCACGGTGGAGCCCTTGGCTGAAAGGTTTGGGAAGAACTTTTCTCGGTTTTCTATTTGCGTACCAGTGCATCCGTTATCTCGTAGATCACCATCAGTTAGAGTATTGACCTGAACAGATCCAGACGCACTGAAGCTCGATTTACGCGTCTTGTGCGAAAAAGAACCGGCAGGCGTCAGAAGTGCCACACCCGTAAAATCCCCTTTTTTGTCGTCTTTAGTAAGACAGACATTGTCGGTGTAAGTAAGGCTGGGGGAAATCGAAGCAGTGCCATTCCACTCAGCTGCGATAGCAGTGCCCGTCGAAAGACACATCACTACAACGAACGCCTTGAACAGTAATCTGAAACATGAGGTCGCAAATTGCATCCCTATGCTCCCGGCTCCGGAGCGGGCTGCCTATCGCGGTGGCCGTATCCGTATGCGCCGGCACCATATCCGTAAGTGTAGTAATACGGATTGATTCGCCGGCGGGCCCGATTCAATACCATTCCTACCATTTTCTCTTCACCAATATGCTCGATCGCCTGGGCAACCGCGACCTGGGGCGTCATATCGGCACTCACCACAAACACTATCTGACCCATAAAGCTTGCCAATACTGCCGCCTCAGTTGTCAGCAACAGCGGCGGGGAGTCAAAGACTATGACCCGATTTGGGTCTTCATCGGACAACTCCAACATCAACTGCTGCATTCTCTCGCTAGCCAACAGTTCATTGGCATGCGCATGAACACCACCAGCAGGAAGAATCCGAAGCTTCTCAACATTGGTTGGCAAGGTGAAATCTGCCGCACTCGCGCCCTTATTTTCCAGCACATCTATTAGACCAGGACTCGTTGAAGGTACTCCTAACATTCGCCCCGCTTCCGCCTTGGCAGTATCGGCATCAACAAAAAGCACGTGCTTATCCCGCTCCATGGCGATGCTCAGTGCCAAACAAATGGAACTGAATGTTTTACCGTCGCCCTCCAGCGCGCTGGTTACCATAATCAGGTTTCCATGCAGGATTGGTGGCGTTACCGAATCACCCGCGATATTAATCAACAGTGGGCGTTTGATAGTTCTGTACTCTTCCGCGATCGCACTGCGTGGAATGGCTGGCGTCAACATTCCCAGTTCCCGTAATTCCTTAAACGGAATTTTGACCATTTCACCCGTACCGCTTGAGGGTGGCGGGGTAACTACCGCGGTGGATTGCTCGCCTTTATGGCCTACAGACGCTACAGAAGTATCCGTTTCAGGACTTTCTTCAGCGCGCTGAACGGTACCAGACTTAGGGGCGGCATCGACGACACTGTCGTCTTTGGATTTCTTGCGCCCCGTGGTCTTACCTAGCGCGTTTACTGCCTTCTCAATGATGCTCATGACTGATTCCGTCAATTTTTATAGAAGTCGTCGCTTCTCGGCTGTCAAAGCAGTTGGTCAACTCCATAACAAACCACTCTGACCCATCGCCAATAACAGGAAGGCAAGCAGCAGGCCAACGCCAAGAGAGGAGAACGCCAGAATCCCGTACATTTCCCTACGTTTTTGTTCGCTTTGCAGATTAATACTCACCGACCCCAGGACGGGCAAACCAGTAATAGCCATCAGTGTGCGAACGTCAAAAACCACCGGGTAAACCAGAGATATCAGCAGACTAACGGCAAGCCCTGCGGCTATTCCCACACCCAAAACCGTAGCATTTAACATCAGCTTATTCGGCTCACTGGGCTTCAATGGCACGTAAGGGGGATCAATAACCCGAAACGTAACATCGCTGGCTTTCTGCTCTACATCTTGCCCCAGTCGCGCCAACTCACGTTTTCTCAGCATAGATGCGTGCTGACTATTAATCACACCGTAATTCCTAGTGAGTTGCTTGAGCTGCCCCTCCACTTCGGGAATAGTACTCACTTGTTCTTCCAGTTGTACAACCCGCGCTTGGTACTCTTTAACCCTAACATTGAGCGTTGCGATTTTTCCCCGGGTGTCAGATAACTTTTGGCGCATCGCCAGATACACCGGGCTGCTGCTAAGTCCAGCGTAGGCATCCACAGGCCTCTTGCCATTCGTTGCAGCACCTTTCTTCTTAGACTGCCTTGCTCTCACTTCCGCCTGGTAAGCCGCGACCCGCTCCGCCTCTTCCTCCGTTTTCTCCTGCACCAACTGTTCAAGCATCCCCCTCAACTGACGCACCTCAGGGTGTCTATCCGTATACTTGATTGTCAGATCGTTGAGCTCTTCCTCCACTGCGATAATTTTACTGTCAACCGATGACAACCGAAGCGCGCCCGACGCAGTTTTTCGAGGGATTACTGATGCTTCCCGTGTTTGATTGGCGATATATAGAGGATCCTCTCCTGAAAGTTGGCGTTCCAATTCGATCACCCTGTTCGCCTCTTCCTTCAGCATTAACTTCGCCTGCGTGACTTTGTTTCGCTCGGCGTTGAGATTCTTATAGTAGTCTCCTCTACCGCCGAGAATATCGACATGTTTCTGTTTGAAATTTGCAGATCGGGTCTCTGCTGCAATCAGGCGCACCTCATAGGCCTTTATCTGATCGTCGAGGAACCCGTGCGCGCCAGACGCATCCTCACGCTTTCCGCTCAGTGAACTTTCGATAAATACCGTGATGAGAGCCTGGGCAATTCGCTTTGCCGTATCCCGATCAGGATCTTGCACGGAAATGGAGTATAGCGATTTGTCTCTTTTCCCACCCATCAGGCGGATGGATTTCATTAGCTTCGACAGCAACTCATCCTTCTCTTTCGCCGTTGTAACTTGCAAATCCAAGTCAGTCATGCGCATCAGCTTTTCGAGATTGGGTCGGCTTAACAGTGTTCGGCTAAGCAGGCCTATGCTTGCCTGAACGTCTGGTTGGATGGCTAGCCCAGCCAAGAGAGGCCGCAGAACAGTGTTTGTATCCACATAGACTCTGGCTTTGGCCACATAAGCTTCCGGCAGCTGCCATACCCAAATCCACCCCCCTATCGCCACTAACCAGGCAACGACAAGCGCCAACCATCGATGGCGCCACGCCCCCCAGACATACGAGAATACTTGTGCAAGAATTTCCTGCATTAACCGTTTTCCTTCACTAAGCCATCACGGACAGATTAAAACCAGGATTCAGCTATGATCAAAATATCGCCAGGCATCATCGACATGTTGGCTGAAATATCACCGTCTTTTATCAAGTCATCCAGACGCAGGCTGTACGTTACCTCTTGACCATCAACCGTGCGTATCAGCACAGAGTTGTTCCCATCGGCATATGCTGTGATGCCGTTGGTCGAAATCATCAGATCAAGCAAAGTCATATGCTTTTTGTAGGGTATACGCTTGGGGTTTGTCGCTTCTCCCACTACCCTGATCGTTTGTTCAGGCACACCAACGAAGCCGGTTACAATTACACTAACAACGGGTTGACGAACATATTCTGAATATGACACCTCAATATCGCGTGCTAGTTGCGTTGATGTCTTACCGCTGGCCTGAAGATCTTCCACCAGGTGAGTGGTCAGCTTGCCATCAGGACGGATAGAGCCCCCCGAACTCAGCTCCTCGTTACCCCATACGAAAATAGATACCACATCGCCGGGTCCCAAAATGTAGTCATAATCCACCTCGACATTCCGCTGGGAATCAGGCACGGGGGGGTAATCTGTGGATGTGCATCCGGCACCAAACATAAGAAAAAATACTACGGCGCCTGATGCAAACTTTTTTAGCAACGAAAATGAACCTGAACGTGCAAGATTATTGATCATCTTTTTCTCCCTCGGGCAATCACACACCCATCATTATCTTCAAAGTTTATCATGCAGCCAGTGCAGTAAATCAGTTAGCGGGCACACATTGTGAACAACGTCACACAGATACCTTCATTGCAACAGAGTAAAGCCAAGAACGCCACTTCAACCTGACAAGATTATTGGCATAATTGCCGCTACGCTGTGAATCTGGATGCGAGAACAATGATAGCTCACCTCGCGATTTCATTGGCAAGTGTAATCTGTACGATTCGATACTGCCCCATATTCGATACGGAATTCAGGGCAGTATTGCCAGTGGTCCCCCCAAAAATTCCGAGCCCTTCAACCTGCAATCTCTGACGCTCAATCCCCGCTTCGACCAAATACTGTTCGACAGCTTCTGCACGCTCCCGCGACAAGGCCAAATTGTAAAGTTCGTCACCCTGGCTATCAGCAAACCCCTGGATCGAGGCAGTGCCCTCAGGATTCTCAATCATCCAGGCGACAGCCTCAGCCAACGCAGGCTGTGATTCCTCACGCGGGTCATTACTATCAAATGAAAACTGTACCAGATAGGTTAGCCCAGCGGAATCTTCAGCAAGGTTGTCTGGTGGGTTTGTCAGGGGATTTTCCGCCGGCAACTGCTCGAGAGATGGCAGGTCAATTCCATCGGGGGGGGCAGCCGGTTCGAGCAGTGGGTTCTCTATAAAATCATCCGCAGAAGCCCGAGTAGCTGAAGGTGAAACACCGCTCGGGACGAGTTCCCGTTGCTGCTCTTGCTCTTGCTCTTCAGCAATCGGGGCTGATGGAAAATTTTCCGCGACAAATTCATCGGTTTCGATACGTCCACGCACCTGTCCTCCTTCCACACGATCTACATTGGAGAGTGCACTGGCCTCCGAGATGCTTACCTTCGGCTGGAGTTGCTCACTACGCATCGACGCTCCCTCCGGGGGCAGCTCAATTTTGCGGTACGCCTCCTCGTTCTGGCGAGAGACAACAGTTCCCAGAAAAAATACCAGCACAAGCGTAATGAGTATGAGTGCAGAAAATCCGATTACTCGGCCCCAACCATACCGGAGCCCAGTGTGAGTGCCCCGCTTTGCCGGCACACTGTCACGGCTGGCGACCGGGACAGTATCAGGAGTCTGATGGTCCGTTACATCGGCAGCGGGCGGGTAGTCTGTTTCGGGCTCTGAATCCGCGCTTTCCGGCAGATAGCTCTCGCTAGATTCCGTCGGCTGAGGTCCAGGCGTTATAGAGGGCTTAGCTTTTTTTTTTGAATCTACGTTGGACGCAGTCGATCCGCTATCGGCAGCTGAAAATGACTCGCTGCTGACTGCATGCAGATAGACTTCAGGGAGATCCTCGTGCTGCGCGATTCCTCCCGGCACCGGCACCCATTGGGTCTCTCCACTCACCACAAAGTCCACTTCCGAGATACTGGTTCCTGCGGCGAGATTCTCAGCCTGCAGCTCTCCGATGACAACACGGACATCATCAACAGCGATTGTGTGACGCTGCTCAACACTTCCGAGTAAAAATAGTCGGCTACAAATAAGATTAATACGGCGAGGAACACCTTCGCTAAACCTGTGGATCAGAGGAAAGATGGCCCTGTCTATGGCTGGATCGCCGCACCAGCCAACGACCTGCAAGCGATGCATAACATAAGCTTCTGTTTCGTCAGCCTCCAGGCCTACAATATGAGTTGCGGCGACTATGCGTTGATGCACCTGCTCCATCTCGGGCGACAAAATCAAATCTCGCAGCTCTGGCTGCCCAAGCAAAAAAATCTGCAACAGCGGCTGACCACCCAGTTGAATATTAGTTAATAGGCGCAACTCCTCCATCGCAGAAGGCGACAGGTCCTGTGCTTCGTCAACAATCAACAGGGCACGCCGACCTTCCCTGTGCCTGCGCTGGAAGAGCACATTCAGGCGTTGCAATAACTCGGCCTTATCTGCGCGCTTCGAACCAATACCGAAGCTAAAAGCCACAGATTTCAAAAGATCATCCGCCTCCAACTGTGTACAAACAAGGTTGGCAGTGGCCACTTTGTCCTGAGCCAGGCTCTCCACCAGCTCACCTATGAGGGTTGTCTTGCCGGTTCCAGGCCGGCCGGTGATCATCACAAAGCCTTCAGCTCGCTTAAAGGCGTAGACCATATACGCCCGCGCCTTTGCATAGCTGTTGTGCTCATAACAGAATTTGTGATCGGGACTCAGCCGGAACGGCTCAGCCTGCAAATTGTAAAAGGTTTCGTACATCCAGAATATCGCTTGCCGTGTACTGTTATTCCAGAGCTTCACAGACTTCAATATCCTTTGCAAGACACATTCAGGTAACCCTGTTAAGCTTTTTGTCTAAACTGAGAGGTAAGCTACAAAATGTGGCTAACGTAAAGACTTTCTGAAAAAGTTATCAAGCAGACTGCAGGAGGATGCTATGAATAGGTCTCTTATTTTGCTGGGCTCGTCCTCGGGCATTTTCGGCGCTTTAATTTGTCTTATCGCCGGACTCACTCGTATCACGGGCTTCTATTACCTGGCGGGCTACCAAGCCACTACAGTATTTAATGCAGGAATGGCGCTTATGATATTCGCATGCCTGCTGAAGCTGAATACTTTATCAAAACAGGGGCAGGGCGAGTAAAACCTGCTAACTCGGCGCAAGATTCTCCACTGTCGCGCGCTTATGCCTCAACGCAATAAGTGCTCCGCAATCAACTAGCATCCGCCACTGAATGTCAGATTTCTTTACATATTACCCGCTCGAAGCGGTTGCTGAACATCAGAAAAGCCGACCATAGACTCTAAGTGACTGTATTTAAAGGTATAAAATTTATTCAGGTACGAAAATTGCATGAATATTACAAGCCCCCATTGTGTGGATCGCGTCACAGACGCCCCGGAAGCCTGTAAAAGCTTGTATTAGTCATTGCACTGGGGTGCTAAAGTTCCGACAGACAGTCGTTCCGAGTGTTGGGTGTGGAAAACACTTGAGCTGACAGCAGCAAGAGCCAGATTAATGGGGGTACGTGTGGATAGTTTCACTGACAAAGACAGGGGTGCCGCGGCAGGTTCTGAGCCAGAGCACACTGGTCAGCTGCAAGATCCCAAACGAAGGAGTTTCTCGCGCAACGCTCTAGTGGGAAGCGCTGTGCTCCTTTCTCTGGGAAACCGGGCAGCTTGGGGTCAGGCTACTAATCTCTGCATGTCTGTAGCCACCATCAACTCCTTTGATCCTACTAGTGGAGTGTTCATCTCTGCGCCCGCTGGCGCCAACGGCTTCCTAGGCCAACGCCCGGACCACAACGCCAACCTTGCGAATGAGATTCATAGGATCTCCTCTGAAGGCACCGACTACGTCGGAACTGGCATCGGCTCAGACGGCAATACTTATTCTTCCTGCGTTGATCCCGGTTCTGCCGATAAGCGATGCTTGGTGCAAGGCGAAATCTGTCCTGATCAGTAACCATTTGCTCAAATTACCGATCGATGGGGGATAGCGCAAACGCATTGCTCTCCCTTACTCAAAAAACAAAAACCCATCGCTGGTCTTATCGCCACCCTTTTGAAATAATCGCAGCACACATCAAGTAGCTCCTGTATCTATGAAATGGCGGAAAAATTCCAGCGGTTCATTTTATGACGCCAACGAGAGCTCGGTGGTTTATTTTGATCCACACAGTGGCGACACTCATCTTCTTAGCGATTTCGCAGCCTATGTCGTGCAACAATTTGGCGAACAATCCCGTACCACTGAGCAATTGCTAGATCAAATATTGCCCACCGTAGAACAAGGGGATATTCCCCATCTCACCGACGCTCTCCCAAACGTTCTGGAGGATTTGGTGACCCTCGATATCCTGAAGCGAGAATAGATGCAGCAGCTGGCGAATCTTTCAGACAGTGAACTCAACCAGCGACTAGCGCATGAGGGCTTGGGGCTTCAGGTCGGGCCCTATATCTACAAGATAAAAACTAACCTACCCCTGGTCGCTGCCGGTATCTCAACACTGTATAAAAATTTCAATCTCGCTGAGCCCGAGGCTTTCATCGACTACAATGTCGCCATTCTCAGCAAGGGTCTGTTGCAACGCTTGCGCGGCCAGTCTGATTTTTTGTTTGATAGCACGAATCCATTTGACAGCATCCCAACCGGGCAGGCATATGCATTCCTCGAATGGGGCATGAATTGGTGTGTTTCACTACACACCAATGAGTATCTAAAATTGCATGCCGCAGCGGTTTCCAGGGGAGATCACGCAATCATCATGCCTGGAGTACCAGGGGCAGGAAAAAGTACGCTTTGCGCCGCACTGGGTTTAAGTGGCTGGCGAATTCTGTCCGATGAGCATGCCATGATTCCCCCCAATACAACCGAGGTGGTTCCACTCTGTCGGCCTGTGAGTCTTAAAAATGAGAGTATTGACGTCGTCAAACGCTTTTCCTCAAGCGCCATATTTGGACCCGTTAGCAGAGAGACACACAAGGGCGTGGTCGCCCACATGAAGGCGGACCTGCACCCGCAGAGCCACGAAACAAAGACCTTACAAGCTCGCACTATGGTTTTTCCAAAATATGCCAAAGATGAAACTCAGCGACTGACTCCACGCCGGCGCACCGAAAGCTTCATCCTCGCGGCGTATCATTCCTTCAACTACAGTTTGCTGTGTGAAACCGGCTTCGAAGCTATGAAAACACTTATAGAAAACGTGACCTGCTACGACCTGGTCTATCACGATCTCGACTGGGCGGTGAATGCAGTGGACTCATTATCGGACCCTGAGCCCAACCCATGAGTTTTCTTCTGCAGCAGCTGCTGCTTCACCCTCGCCGCATCCTGGACCTGGACAACGCGCAATTAAATCAATTGATTTCCCAGGCTCGTAGTTCGAACCTTCTGGCATCACTAGCAATGGAACTGGCGAGTGAGCACTTAGAAAACCAGCTCTCTCCCAACGTCACTCGCCACTTCCAATCTGCACTATTGGTCCATGAAAAACAAAAACGCGATTTGAACTATGACATTGAAAAAATCAGGTTGGCGCTGGATTCTATTGGCGAAAAACTGGTGCTACTCAAAGGTGCGGCCTATTTACTTGCAGAATTGCCGGTAGGTCGTGGCCGCCTGATCAGCGATATTGATATCATCGTACCCTTCCTACGCATCGACCCGACGGAACGAGCATTGAACGAAGTCGGCTGGGAGAGCAGCTATGTCAACAGCTACAATGAATATTACTATCGAAAGTGGGGCCACGAGATCCCACCCCTCACCCATCTAAAGCGCGGCACGACACTGGACGTGCATCACAACATTTTGCCACCCACGGCCGGGCCAAATGTCGACGCAAGCCTCTTGTTTGAACGCCTGATTGAAGTCAAGCCTGGTATATTTACGCTTTCGCAGCAAGACATGGTAATCCACAGCGCCACCCACCTCTTTCACGAAGGTGAATTTCGCCATGGGCTACGCGATATGTGGGACCTCGATCGTATGCTACGGGACTTCCCTGACCAAGATCCCAGTTTCTGGAAGGGTCTGGTGGACAGAGCGCGTGAACTTGAATTGCTGGGCTCTTTATATCACGGTCTGCATTACGCCCAACGCGTGTTCGGAACACCCCTACCTGCCGGGATTATTGAAGAGGCAGAAAATCTGAGCCGGAGGTTGCGCAAACCCTTCATGGATTTTCTGTTTCTGCGCGCATTTCAGCCTGACCACCCACAATGCAGACAGCGGTTTACGTCATTGGCACTGTATTTATTGTATGTCCGCTCGCACTTCCTGCGAATGCCGTTGTATCTTCTGCTGCCCCACCTTGCCAGAAAGGCGTGGATGAGGCATTTCGACAAAAAAGACTCTCTAGAAAATGAGCAAAATCCGGAAGCTATCTAGAAATAGCCTTAAATTTAGATCATCATTGAGCTCTGAACCAAGCTATTACAACCGCCACACGTTCAATCCAGCCGACTTCAATTCATCCCGGTTCAACACTGCCTTAATGTCGATAAGCGTGGCACCCTCATCCATCATGTTACCGAACTCAGCAACGCTCAACTGTAAATACTGCGCGTGCGGAACGGCCAGGATTACCGCCTGACAGTTCTTCACATTCTGCATCTCGCAAAACTCTATACCATACTCAGCCTGCGCTTCTGCTGGATCCGCCAAAGCATCATGCACCAGAACCTCGCAGCAGTATTCTCGTAGCTCATCGATGATATCGATTACTTTTGAATTGCGTAAATCTGGACAGTTTTCTTTGAACGTCAGGCCCAGAACCGCCACTCTAGCGCCACTCACCCGGTGCCCATGCTGCACCAGTCGTTTGATGGTTTGCTCCGCTATGAATTTCCCCATGGTGTCGTTGGTCTGCCGACCCGCAAGAATCACCTGCGGGTGGTGCCCCGCGGCCTCTGCTTTATACGTCAGATAATACGGATCTACACCAATACAGTGGCCGCCGACCAGCCCTGGCCTGAAAGGCAGGAAATTCCATTTGGTACCCGCCGCCTCCAGCACGTCCAACGTGTCGATGTCCAACCGATTAAAAATCAGCGCCAGTTCATTCATGAGTGAAATATTGAGATCACGCTGTGTGTTCTCGATCACCTTGGCCGCCTCAGCAACCTTGATACTCGCCGCCCGATGAGTGCCAGCGTGAACGACTTCGCCATAGAGATCGGCGATTTTATCGAGGGTCTGAGGCGTATCCCCGGACACGACCTTGATGATGGTTTCCAGCCGGTGCTCCCTGTCCCCGGGATTAATACGCTCCGGTGAGTAACCGACGAAAAACCCATCCCCGGTATCAACTGAATCCCTGCCGGCCCAGACTAAGCCCGAGACTTGCTCCAATATCGGCACGCAAATTTCTTCCGTACAACCAGGATATACGGTGGATTCAAAAATCACCGTAGTTCCCGGTCGCAAGTTGGCAGCTACTGAACGACAAGCCCCCTCCAACGGCGAGAGATCGGGTCTCCGCGCCTGGTCAATGGGGGTAGGCACTACGACAATAATAATCTGCGCCTCGGACAACATGGCCGCATCACTGGAGAATTCAAGCTTGGTCGCCTGGGCCAACTGCTGTGGCTCAACTTCACCACTGGGATCATGACCCGACCGGTAATGCGTAAGCTTCTCTTCATTCAAGTCAAGCCCGATGGTTCGGCGCAAACGACCGAAAGCTACCGCCAGCGGCAGACCAACATACCCCAGGCCAACAATCGCAATCGTATCGACTTCCATATGCTATAAATCCTTTCTTTGAATTCCCAAGAACCAGTCGCAGGTAGCGGCCAATCCCTGATCAACCGTATGGGAAGGTTCGTAACCAAGCAATTCTCGAGCCCTGCTGATATCCGCCTGCGAATGGAGCACATCCCCATTTCGAAAGTCGGCGTATACCGGCTCAATCTGCGCTATTTCGGCCGCGGATTCAGCCAATAACGAGCGAATAGCGCAATACAAATCGTTCAAGCTGGTACGCCCGCCAACAGCTACGTTGTATACCCGATTGCAAGCTTCTGCGTTTTCACTGGTTGCCGCCAGAAGATTGGCCTGCACAGTATTGTCGATAAAACAGAAATCTCGAGATGTTTCACCATCTCCATTAATTTGCGGCGCGACTCCCTGACACAAAAGTTCGAACCATCGAGGGATAACCGCAGCGTAAGCACCTTGCGGGTCCTGCCGAGGGCCAAACACGTTAAAATACCGGAGTCCGATGCAGTCCATATCATACGTACGAGAGAATACGTCCGCATAGAGCTCATTGACATACTTTGTCACCGCATACGGAGAAAGTGGCCGACCGATCACCTCTTCCACCTTCGGCAGTCCCGGGTGATCCCCATAGGTAGAGGATGACGCGGCATAGATGAACCGCTTCACGCCCGCATCTCTGGCAGCTATCAGCATGTTGAGAAAACCGTCGATATTTGCGCAATTGGTCTTCGCCGGATCGGCAATTGAGCGCGGCACACTGCCCAGCGCTGCCTGGTGCAAGACATACTGCACACCGGACACGGCCTCATTACAGGCATCGATGTCACAGATATCCGCCTTGATAAAGGAGAAGTTGTGCCAGGCCTTGTCGCCCACAGCGGCTCGAACCTGATCGAGATTAGCCTGGAACCCCGTCGCAAAATTGTCCAGGCCAACCACATTCTGTCCAAGCAATAGAAGCTTCTCTACCAAATGGGACCCTATAAACCCAGCAGCACCGGTTACCAGCCACTTGGAAGGACCCTGCTCGAGTTGTACCTCTATTGCAGCAAAAGCAGACATAACTTATGACAAATCCCTCGGGTTGGGTCTCCACATGAGCACGCGATTATTGTGTGCAGCGCATCTCACTTATTTTCTAAACAGCATTTAATCTAACAGAGGCAGAGTATAATGTTTCTAAATAGTCTCCGCTATCGCGGAACGTGAAGTAGTACACGAATTGGTGAGTTTAGAATTGGACGCACAAACCAGCATACTCGGCAACATTGGCTTCTACAGCTACGGTATGGCCTCGCTCGCTTATATCATGGTGATGATCCTGGCTTTCATCATCCGACGAAACAGTCCTTTAGGCACAGCCTTACTGGCCGCTACCGCCTTTACCGCACTTTGGGCCTCAGCGGTGACTGTATCGACACTACTGTGGGAACCGCAAGTAAGACTCATCCAGTTGACGGAAATTCTGCGCACCGCTTCCTGGATATTCGTACTGTTAACGCTCCTTGGTACTCGTCTACAGGGCACAAATCACATATTAGCAACTGACCGTTGGGTGCCATGGTTTGCCACTGCCATTTTGCTGGTACTCGCCGCAGTGTTCGGCGTCGAACCGCTCGTAGAGCAACTTTCCCCCGCCTTCGACATCTCACTTTATGCGAACTTTAGCGCCTGGCTAGCAATGTCTATCGTGGGCCTGTTGCTGCTGGAACAATTTTTCCGCAACAGCAACGAAGATGAATTGTGGGCGACCAAGCACATGTGCGTTGGGCTGGGCATATTGTTCGCGTTTGACTTTTTCATGTACGCCGAGGCCCTGCTGTTTCGTCATTTAGATCAAGCACTGTGGCAAGCGCGAGGTTTTGTCTCTACGATGGCCGCTGCACTGATGGCTATCAGCATTGCTCGCACTGATCGCAGCGAACCATCAGACAATGATCACGGCGTTTCCCTATCTCGGCACGTTGCCTTCCACTCGCTAACACTGATGGCCTCGGGTATATACCTGATCACAATGGCTCTGGCCGCGTATTTTATCCGCTATCTTGGGGGCAGCTGGAGCGGGGTTTTACAGATAGCGTTTTTGTGCGCAGCAGGCCTTACCCTGATTGTGTTGCTTTTCTCCGGTCAGATTCGGGCTCGCTCTCGAGTGTGGCTGAGCAAGAACTTTTTTAGCTACAAGTACGATTACCGTCTCGAATGGTTGCAATTTACTCGTACGCTCGCAGGCGGCGACAACGATATTCCGCAAAATATTATTCGTGCTGTAAGCAAACTCGCCAAAAGCCCATCAGGAGTACTTTGGAGCTTAACAGATAATGGAAGATTCAATATCCTGGCAAACTGGGAGATGCCTCTCCCGGAAAGTGATCTCGATCTTGGCAATCTGGCGCACTGGTTGCAAGCGCACGGATGGATCATTGATTTGCGCGAATGGCGACGCGCCCCTGACGTCTATCGAAATCTGCAGTTACCAGCACTGTTGACAGAAATTCCTCGTGCATGGCTCGTTATTCCCCTGTTGTTTGGCGACAGACTACAGGGCATCTTACTGTTGCGGGAATCTGAACTCGTACAAGACCTCAACTGGGAAGACCGCGATCTGCTCAAGTTAGCCGGCCGGCAAGCAGCAAGCCATCTGGCCCAATTCCAGTCAGATAAAGCACTGGTTGATTCGCGGCAGTTTGAAGCATTCAATCGTCTGAGCGCCTATGTCATCCACGATCTCAAGAATATCCTGGCGCAACTTTCCCTTGTGGTCTCCAATGCTCAGAAACACAAAGAAAACCCTGAGTTCATTGACGACATGGTCAATACGGTCAGCAATTCGGTAACCCGCATGAGTAAACTAATGGCACAGTTACGCAGTGGCGCGGGGCAAACCGAGCTACAACAGTTTGATCTGGATGAATTGCTTGAAAGCGTCGTGGCTGATTGTAAGCTGCGCATGCCGGTCCCCGAGTTTTCGCAAGTGGATGGCGACTATTCCCTAAGAGGTGACTATGAGCGTTTGCAAACAGTATTCAGTCACTTGATACAAAACGCACAGGAAGCAACAGAAAAGGAAGGCCGGGTGTCTGTCCGACTGATGAACAGTCCCGGCTGCGCCATTGTGGAAATAGAGGATACCGGCACGGGTATGGACGCGCATTTTGTGAGGCACCGTCTCTTCAAACCTTTCGATTCCACCAAGGGACTTACCGGCATGGGCATCGGGGCATTCGAAAGCCGCGACTTCATCCGAAGGCTGGGTGGAGACATAAGTGTCAGCAGTACGCCGGGGCAAGGCTCACTGTTTCGTCTAAGTGTACCGACAGAAAACACAACCAAAGTTAAGCATGAAAGTGGCCAGCAAGAGGTTAATAACCGGTGAAAAAAAACAACCAACACCTGCTAGTGGTAGAGGATGACAAGGGTTTACAAAGTCAGCTGCGCTGGGCGTTTGATGACTTTGAAGTCGCAATCACCGGGGACCGCGTTGAAGCCATTAACAGTCTACGCCGAATTCCACCTGGAGTAGTATTGCTGGATCTTGGTCTTCCGCCAGACCCGGGAGGCGTTACGGAAGGTCTCGCCACATTAAGCGAGATTCTCGCGCTGGCTCCGGAGACAAAAGTCATCATTGTGACGGGCGACAACGACCGGGCTAATGCGGTGAAGGCGATTGCTTTGGGAGCCTATGATTTTCATCAAAAGCCCGCAGATCCGGAGCTATTAGCGCTGCTTGTGAAACGCGCCTATCATGTGTATGAACTGGAGCGCGAAAATCAAAGACTGCACCAATCCGATGAGAATATGCCCCTAAGGGGTATCATCACAGCCAGCCCTCAGATGCTCAAAGTTTGCCGCACGATCGAAAAGATCGCCCCTTCCAATATCACTACCCTCCTCCTGGGAGCGAGCGGAACCGGCAAGGAGCGCTGCGCTCAGGCTCTTCACGAACTGAGTCCACGCGCCGAAAAATCTTTAGTGGCCATCAACTGCGCCGCCATTCCGGAAAATCTGCTGGAGAGTGAATTATTCGGATACGAGAAAGGCGCGTTTACAGGGGCCGTTAAACAAACTCCCGGTAAAATCGAGTACGCTCACGAGGGAACGCTGTTTCTGGACGAAGTTGGGGACCTGCCGATGGAATTGCAGGCCAAGCTTTTGCGCTTCCTACAGGAACGGGTGGTCGAACGAATAGGTGGGCGTAAAGAAATACCGGTAGATGTGAGAATTCTGTGCGCGACACACCAAAATTTGCAGGACTTGATTTCAAAAGGCCTATTTCGAGAGGATTTGTATTACCGCATTAGTGAAATCGTACTGGAGATTCCTCCGCTCAAAGACCGCGAAGGCGATGTTCTAGTCCTGGCGAAGTCATTTCTGAATCAGATGGCTATGGAGTACAACAACCCTGGGTTAAAATTTTCCATAGAAGCCATTGTGGCCATGGAAGCTTATGACTGGCCAGGAAATGTCCGCGAACTTGAAAGCCGGATCAAACGCGGAATAATAATGGCCGAGGGTCAACAGATTACCGAAGAGGACCTCGAGCTAACAAGTGCACCCGCCGAGCCTATGCCACTTAATTTGAAAGAAGTACGCGAGGAAGCGGAGCGCAGGGCGGTCATTCGAGCGATGAGCCATTACAATCAGAGTATTACCGACGCCGCCAATGCACTGGGCATTACCCGCCCAACCCTTTACAACCTGCTGGAGAGACTGGGAATAAAATCCTGACTGCGATCTGATCCTCTAATGGGGGGAACACGTTCAATCCTGATCACACATTAGCCTTACTGCTTAAGCTTTTTTAGAAACGCCTCAGCACGCGCTCGTTCTGAAAATTGCTTGTTCTCGTTCAGCAATGCAGTTAACGATTTAACGGCCTCTTCCCGGTCGCCCTCACTGGCCCCGATTTGAGTTTCATGAAAACGCATTTCAGGACTATCCCCTTCGAGTGCAAGCGCACGATTAATATATCTGCGGGCCTCAGCCAAATTGTTAGTCCGCATCTGTGTCATTGCCAGCGTATCAAGTATTAAGGCGGAATCAGGAGCCAGGGCAAATGCCTGCTTTGCCAAAGCCAACGCCTGTACAGGGTCATCTTCCTGCAAATACCATGCGATATTATTCAGTGCCACTACGTGAGTCGGCTCAATCTTCAAGATCGCTCGATACTGATATATAACACCTCCTACACGGTTTACGCTGCCATACAACTCAGCCAGTTTCTCTCTTACAAAAATATCGCCGGTATGATCTGCGACCCATTTTTGTAGCTGGACGATAGCCCCGTCAACGTCGCCAACTGACTCCAGGTGAACGGCAACTGCAATCGCATTGTCGGTAGTTGGAGCTCGTTCGAGCACTTTCTGCAATAATTGTAAGGCGTGCTTGTTGTCACCACGTTCTTGTGCGGAGACGACTTCCAACTTCAGAACATCTGGGTTTTCAGGCGAAATAACTTTGAGCTCAGCCAATCTCTGGTCAAAGGCTTCCATATTGTGAGAAAGGAGTGCCAGGCGTGCCAGGGCGATCTTGGCATAAAAGTGTTTCGGGTTGAGTTCTACCGCGCGTTTCAACTCGGCGGTTAACTTCTCAATATCGCCTAAACCCGCATGGGCCTTAGACTTCATATAATGGTACTGGCCTACATTGGGACGATAATCCGTCAATTTATCGAGCGTGACTATCGCCTGATTATAGCGGGCCACTGCCAACTCAAAACCTGCGATTGTAACCAGAGCATTCGGGCTCTCCTTTTGTTCGTCCGTCAATTCGTCAAATATAGGTTCAGCTTTGTCCAACTGCCCCATGGCGATAAAGTATCTCGCCTTAATCAATCGCGGCTCCATTGCGCGTGGATGAGATGCGAGTATGCTCTGGATGCTATTGAGCATCTCTTGCTCATTACCTTCAACGGCATACGATGCGGCAATCTTCAACAACGTGGGCATGTGGTCAGAGTTGTGCTGTAGCACCACCTCATAATGGCGGCGTGCTAATTTATAACGTTTCGCCTCCAGCTCAAATTTCGCGAGGCTGTGACTTGCGCCAGGGTCACCCGGCCTTAGCAGAAGTGCTTTGTTGAATGCCGCCTTTGCGCGATCAGGCTCTTCATTGGCCACATAAGAACGTCCAAGGAGATTGTAAGATGTAGCACTGGCTGGATTGCGGTCTCGATACCCGGCTGCAGCGCTGAGAGCGCCTTCCACGTCATTGCGACGTAGCAGATTCAACACAATCAGGATATCGGCCTGCTCATAACCTGGGTCTGTTACCAATATGTCCTTGAGTATTTCGATACCCAACTCATCCGAACCCTCAGCAAAAAAACCTGCACCCAATCGCGTTTTGGCCTCAGCCGAGTCGGGCTGCAACTCTGCAACCCTGGCCAGCATCTCTACACCTTCTCCACTTTTCCCTTGCGCCAGTAAAGCAGTCGCTAGAAGGTTTAGGGCTTCCAAATCATCCGGTTGCGCAGCGACAATCGGCAGTAGTAGTTCTTCAGCTTTTTCGTATCCCTTTTGCTCAAGCTCCAGTCTAGCGGCAAGCTTTGCACCTGCCACACTGGTAGGCACCAAGGCCAGAAACCTGTAGATTTTATCGTAGGCTTGCTGAATCAAGCCATTTTCAAGATTAATCGCTGTCAGATAGTAAAATGTAAGCGGGTAGGCGTCAGAAAACTCAGACGCCTGCACGAAATATTTTTCAGCCTGTAGGAAATTCATTTGGTGTAGCTGGACGATGCCCCAGGCAAAGTAGACGCCGGGATGGTATTTCGCCTGCCGGTACTTCGTCTCCAAACTTTGGAGGTCGTCCTTCGCGGCCGCCCACTTACGCTGATAGATTCGCATCATTGCTCGGTTCAGCATCGCGTCAAAACTGTACTTAGAGTTCTTAATGACCTGGCTATACGCCTTTTCCGCTTCAGCCGTCTGCCCTTCGGCGCTCTCAATGTCACCCAATAGATTCCATGCCGGAGCGTACGTGGGTTCGGTTTCAAGAATATTCGCCAGACGAGTGCGTACTTCGCCATAAGCTCCATTCGCCATTGAAAGTCGTGCCGCGGCCACCTGCGCATAGGTTGAAGTTGGCTCGTTCCTCAATGCGGTTTCCATGATTTCCGACGCTGCCAGCAGATCACCCTGGTAGATCATGGCTAGACCCTTCGCAGCCAGTACAGTCGAACGATTGTAGGGATCGAGGCCATCAAGCGTCATTTTACCGAGTTTCTCGTAGTCGCCTAAACCCAACAAGACCTCAGCAAGCACGGGGACGATGATAGTTGGATCTACTCCTAAAGAAAAAGCTCTCGACAACTCCTTTTCGGCGTTCTCGTAAGCGCCGGAATCGAAATAGACCCTCCCAAGCAAAGCGCGAGCTTGAGCATTATTAACGTCTTTTATAACCGCATTCTTAAGCTCATTAATGGCCGATTTACTATCGGACTGTGTCAGAAGTTCTTTGGCGCTTTTAAAGTGCTCTTCGCTGGTAATGTCTTCACTACACGCAAAGAGAGCACAGCTAAGTATCAAAATTGAAAAACTTCGCATAAAAAAATGGGCCATTTCGTCTTGCTTCTCTTTACACCAAAAAGTGTCAAGGGATAGAATTTTCCAGTACAGAGTAGCATCTCACAGAGCTTTTTATGTTGAATTTGCCATTTATTATCTACCACCAGAGACCCCCGTCACAGGCTCAACACCAAAGCGACCCGGGGGTATGAGCAAACGGAACTTCGCCGCGCAATTGTCTGTGCCGTGATAAGAAAAATAAGCGTTTTTTTTGGAGGGCTCCGTCGATAGTACGACCATTCTCCACCGCAAGTAATAATGCTTCCTACCGGTTACGCGCATCCTCGGATCCGTCAACGTTCTCCACACCGAGGTCCTGGCGAAAGCACTTTTCAAGCAGCGTATAATAGTGGCCTGATAGATGTTCATTACGGCTAATCTTGAACTCGATTGCCACAATGGCGCGCCTTTTTCTGTGTGCTATGCGATGTCTCAGTTATGGCTTGTGCCGCTTAATTTAAACCAGAGAGGTTTATGTACTCGGGTTGCATATAGGCATAAAAAACAGTTGGTTATGGTCTATTTTTGAACGCATCACGAGAACATCTAGTGGAATTATCGCGAATTCTTTACGAACTTGTCGACGGACCACGACAGGTTTTGCATCGCAACTTAGACTTCCTTATATTTGAGGCACTTATATCGTCTCTAAAATGCGAGAAACGAGAGTATCAGGGGATGATTCTGGCGGGAGCACTGAGCGCACAGTGTCAATCTCAAGAAAGCTGAACCTTCGAGCCGCCGTTCTTCGCACCCCTAATTCGCTATTTCAGGAAAAAATCGTTGCAGCTACACCTGCCGGGGTCTAACCTCTATTAAGATGACATTCCCGGGCGAAAACTTCGCGCTTCCACAGCTCACCAAAGGCCCTAAACAGGTCAGCTGAAAACCTTAAACCGCCGGATTAATCCGCTATGATCATGGCAGCTCGCTCTCCTCTGAAAAACACACATCACTTCTTGCTACTGATTCGAAAATGACACCGAAAGACAAGTTCATAGGGATAGTTGTCGGGCATGGCCGCTGGATCATGCTTGTCAGTATTGTTCTAATACTCGCCCTGGGACTGGGTATAAACCGGTTGCATCTCGAGTCGGGGATCAAAGTTTTTTTTGATAAAGGTGATCCCAATTTGCAGGCGCAGGAGCAGATTGAACGCACCTATGGCAAAGAAGACAATATTCTTTTTGTGATCGAAGCCGTAGACGGCGATATCTTCACTCCGGAAATCCTAACCTCCATCGAGGCCATCACGACGCAGTCTTGGCTTATTCCAAACTCAAAGCGCGTTGACTCGGTTACGAACTACCTCTACCCGGTGGTCGATGGAGATGACATACACATTGGTCCGTTGATCGAGGAAGCCACCTCCCTGTCAACAGACCGTATCGCACAAGTGAAGACAGCCGCCCTAGCCCAACAAGCTCTGGTGGGGCGTATTCTCTCGCCAGACGGCGAAGTAACGGCAGTGAATGTCAGCCTGAGCCTGAATGTGGCTGGAACCAAAAAGGCTGCAGCCATAGCCGATTCGGTAAAGTCGGCCCGCGCAATTCGAGACCAAGCCGAGAGCGCCAACCCTGACCTTAAGATCTATCTTGCCGGATGGGCATTGACAGAACAGTCGCTGGCCGAGGTCACAGCAGCCGATGCTGTCACCCTGATGCCGCTCATGTTCTGTATTGTTTCACTGCTCCTGGCCCTGTTACTGCGCTCCTTCACGGCTTCACTGTGTACTGTAATAGCCATCCTGCTCAGTATTCTAATGGGAATGGGCTACGCGGGCTGGGCTGGAATCGGTATCAACAGCGTCAACGTGTCTGCACCTACCATCATCATGACGCTGGCGATTGCAGATTGTGTCCATATCCTCAGCACGTTTTTGAGTCATCTACGCGGTGGAGAAAACAAACGTGTCGCTCTTACTTCGAGCCTGCAACAAACGCTCTACCCGGTATTACTGACCAGCATTACTACTGCCGCAGGCTTTTTAAGTATGAATTTCAGTGATTCTCCCCCGTTCCGTGAGCTCGGCACCATCTCGGCCGTGGGCGTAATGGGAGCACTGTGGGTAAGCGTGACGATACTTCCGGGACTCATCCTACTATTGCCGTTTAAATCAGACGCACGAACGGCTACCGGCCTACCAATGACAGGTCTGGCCAACTTCGTTACTCAACACCACAATCGAATTTTCTGGGCCTCACTCATTTTGATTCTTGTCACGATCAGTTTTGTACCGCGTATGGAGTTGAATGACGATCCGACGAATTATTTCTCCAGCGCAGTGCCACTGACACGCGCCATAGATGTGGTTGAAGACAAACTGTCTGGCACGCAGTCGCTGCACTACTCTATCGATGCCGGTCAGCCACAAGGTGTGGTGAATCCGCAATTCCTGGATGAGGTAGCGAAGTTTGTCGATTGGCTGAGAACCCAGCCAGAAGTCGCCAATGTGGAGGCATTTACCGACACGTTGAAACGCCTAAATCAGGTATTACACGATGATGACCCGGCCTGGCATCGCTTACCTGATTCTCGAGCGATGGCGTCCCAATACCTTTTACTTTATGAAATATCGGTTCCCTATGGACTGGATGTCACTCATCAAGTGAACTCAAACAAATCAGCCTTAAAGGTCTCTGTTGTTCTGAAGAACCAAAAGTCCCTGGGGCTTATTGCGTTTGAAGAGCGAGTGCGTCAATGGATGGGAGCCAATACGCCTCACATAGTGACCCGCGGAGCAGGCCAATCGATCAGCTTTGCACACATTGGTTTACGCAACATCGACAGCATGCTTACTGGGTCTCTCTTCGCCATTGTCGTGATCTCCCTGTGCATGATCGTGGCGTTCCGTTCGGTTAAATACGGGATGCTAAGTTTTTTACCCAACCTATTTCCCGCGCTGGTCATTCTAGGTATCTGGAGCGCCGTGGCGGGCGAAGTCAATATCGCCGCATCAGTAGTCTTTAGCTTGACCCTGGGAATCGTCGTGGATGATTCCACCCATTTTCTGGTTCGATACCGGGAGGCGCGCTCGCTAAAAAACCTGAGCGCAGTGCAGGCCATACACTACACCTTTACCACCGTAGGCAGCGCCCTTGTGTCTACTTCCATCGCACTGGGCGCCGGCTTCCTGATTCTTGCGAATTCTGATTTCGCGGTGAATTCGACCTCGGGACTGCTAGTAGCACTGACTATCGCTGTCGCAATAGTGCTCGATCTCCTATTTTTACCCGCTCTACTGATTAAGTTTGATAGCTGGCTTATCGACACGGACGAACAAAATGCGTCTTAAGGAAAGCAGGATATGAAGAACATACTCCGATCACTCGCCTATTGCAGTTTTCGCTCGGCAAACACCATCCGCCTGAGCACTGTTGTGCTAAGCATCGTTCTCACTCAAGGCCCTGTTGTACAGGCGGAATCCGCCGCTGAAAAGGGATTAGCCATAGCCACCGAAGCCGATAGCCGCGACAATGGCTTTGGCGACAGTACCGCTGACCTGGCCATGTTAATCGAAAATTCTGCCGGGGAAGTATCCCGCCGAGAAATGCGCCAGATGAGCTTGGAAGTCCCCACTGATGGCGATAAAAGTATTATGGTGTTTGATCGCCCCAGGGACTTAAAAGGCACTGCTATTCTGACCTTTACGCACAAAACGACTCCTGATGAGCAATGGCTCTATCTACCAGCGTTAAAACGCGTCAAGAGAATCTCCTCTGCTGACAAGTCGGGCCCGTTTATGGGCAGCGAGTTTGCCTACGAAGATTTATCCTCTCAGGAAGTCGAAAAATATGCCTATCGCTATTTACGCGATGAGTCTCTCGAAGGCGAACTCTGCTTTGTAGTAGAACGCACACCAACTGACCAGAACTCTGGCTACACCAAACAAATAGCCTGGCTCGATAAAGAGGAATATCGACTGCAACGCGTGGACTACTACGATCGCAAAAATACACTATTGAAGACCATGCTCACCGTTGACTATCAGCAATACCTTGATCAGTACTGGCGCGCTCAGGAATTGAGAATGACCAATCACCAGACAGGAAAAAGTACTACACTGCAGTATCAGAATTATCAATTTCGGACAGGGTTAAAGGATTCGAATTTTAATCCCGGCGCCCTCTCACGTATCCGCTAGCGTGCTGAACTTACCGAAGGGCCACCGGTGAAACGGACTGCATTATCCATAGCGGTATTCCTATCTGCGCTGTCCTATGAGCAGCGCGCGCTCAGCAATATCACCGACAACGACCCAATACAGGTGCAGGATATTCGTGTTGGCCTAAGCCCGGATAACACACGACTGGTCTTTGATCTCTCCGGCCCAGTGACATACCGTTTATCCACTCTGGAAAACCCCACCCGGGTAGTCGTCGAATTAGCTGGCGGACAGTCCAGTATAGACTCAAGCTCCGTTCCCCTGAGCGGCACGCCAATTCGCGGCATCCTTATTAACAGTCAGGTGCCAGGCTCATTACGCTATTTGATCAATGTTGACCCCGGCACAAATGCACAGGCCTTTGTACTCAAGCCCCATGAAAACCGCGGTCATCGACTTGTCCTTGATCTACACAGTGGCGAAGGAGAGACTCTGGTTGCTGACAGTGGGGGCAATAGAGCTGCTCCCTTACAACACGCCACCAGAGGCCAGCGTGGCGGACCAACATCGCGAACGGGACCGCCGACCACAGCCGCCACCAGCCCTTCGGAGCCACCAGTTGAATATACGGGAGAGTGGTCGGGCTACGTCAGCCTGGATTCTCGCCTGTTCTTTCAGTCGCCACAGTTCCCGAATCAGAAGGATCAGGACTTTTCCCTGGCGTTCAGGCCTGAGTATTACGTGGACTGGGCAGGCGGGAGCCAGCAGTTCGGGTTCAGTCCGTTTTTCCGCTACGACACCGCCGATGATCACAGGACGCATGCGGATATCCGCGAACTTTACTGGCGCCTGGAGCAGGGCCGCTGGGCTGTCAAAATGGGCGTTGATGTAGTGTTCTGGGGTGTTACCGAATCCCAGCATCTTGTCGACATCATCAACCAGACCGACCTGGTAGAGAACATCGACGGAGAGGAAAAGCTCGGCCAGCCAATGCTAAATCTCGACTACCTGAATGACTGGGGTAATTGGCAGTTGTATGTTCTACCGTATTTCAGAGACAGAACATTTCCAGGAAAGCATGGTCGCTTGCGAACCGAACCCGCGGTCGATACCCGCCATCCTGAATATGAATCGGGCTCCAAAGAAAAGCATGTTGATCTTGCAGTGCGCTGGAGCCATTACGTGGGCGACTGGGATATCGGCCTGGCCCACTTCTCCGGTACCAGCCGGGAGCCCTACCTGATTCCCGACGCTACCAGCGGCCAACTTAAGCTATTCCCTCTGTACCTGCAGATAGACCAGACCAGTCTGGACGTACAGGCGACCAAGGGTGCCTGGCTGTGGAAGCTGGAAGCAATCTACAACCGCAATACCCTGATGAATTATTACGCCTATGTAAGCGGCTTCGAACGCACCAGCTTTGGCGTGGCCGATACACCAGCAGACCTGGGTGTATTGCTGGAGTACCACTACGACGAACGCGGTGATGAAGCCACCAACGGCCTGCAAAGCGATATTTACCTGGGTTTACGGCTGACCGCCAACGACATCGACAGCACCATGGCGTTGGCCGGGATTCTCTACGACACGGACACCCAGTCCGTATTTGGCAATATCGAGGCCTCTCGGCGTTTAGGTGACTACTGGTCGCTGGGTATGGAGCTACGGTTTACCACCAACACAGATGACAAGGACAATCTGTACTTCATCGAAGACGATGATTATCTGGGGATAGAACTGACGCGTTATTTCTAGGCCCAAAAAAACCGCACCTGTTACGGCGCGGTTTTTTGACGTGTCTTAGCTGTAAACGGCGGTTTAGAGCTTAGGCTGCCTTGCGTCGCAGTGACCGCGCACCCAACAGCAAAGCAGTTCCGAACAACACCAAGGTACCGGGTACCGGTATTTGAGGGCTACGCAAAACCGTAGTTGATTGGTTTGAAGCCAATGCCAGCGTGTAGCTGCCACTTGTGAGGCCCGTTACATCGAGTGAGAATGACCCTGAACCCCCCTCAGCGTTTGGAGCACCTGAGCTGCTTCTGGATACGTTCAGGTCAAATGCTGACTCCACTGCAGTACACGTTAGTCCTGCCGCGCAAGCCTCTACTCCATTTGTTCCGTTTGGCGCCCAATCAACGAGGGTGTTGCCCTCCTTCTGTAAAGTAACGGTAAGACTAGAGTTCGCCTGCGCGAGACCCACATCCCCTCCGTTCACTTCCGTGAGCACATCTAGCAGCGCATCAAAGGCAATGCTAAAACTTCCGCCTGCCGCAACCGAAAATTCCAAGTCCAATTGCGTATTGGACTGGACACCCGTACTGGCCCCAGCAATTGATCCTGTCTGCAAATTAGACTCAGCTATAGACGATGTTGACGTCGTAGGGTCCAAAAGAAGGAACGCGGTGATAATCGAGGCTTCTGCATTGGAATACTCCGCTACCTGCCCAAAATGGCTGAAATCGTCCTGACCGCGGATTACACCGCCACCGGGTGCGTTCTGCACTGGGCTGCTCAGTCTGGGGGCTACACCATTACAGGTGTTAAACACCCCAAATGCTCCGCCACAGGTAGCGATTCCGCTTCCTGCGCCCGGGGCGCCATTGAGGGTGGCACTGGCATTCGTAGTGAATGTGAACGCTCCAGCGGCACCGCCGGTTGCGTTGAAGTTGATGTTCAAGTTATCGACTGCCAATGCACTCAGCCCATATACGTCGGCAGACGCCTGGCCGGCACCCAAGCTTAGCGCAGCACCCGCAAGCACTGCCGCAAATTTGTTTTTGCCTAATTTCATGTCCATCTCCTTCGTAACTCTACTAAAAACCTTATTCCGACCCCGAACCCCATCTAAGTTGTCTGTAGTCAGAGATTGCTCCCAATACATGAAGCAAACCTTGTGCCATGTTTATTTTATCTTTTAAAAACAGTTACTTATATATCCCACTTTACGTTACCGGTTCTTTCTAATACTCAAATGTAAAAAAAGCTGACAGTTTTTCGGAACTATTCGGGCAGATAAGGGGTTCTCCGCGTGTCCTCAACACCGATAGCCCCCTACAGCAAGCCCTGAACAGCAGGCCAAGGCCCGCCGCGCTACCGTCCATTTCCTGCCCTCATGGATCAATTGACTGCAGCAAAGCGGTAGCCTGGGCCACCTGGGCCTCGCTCTGCCCACTTTGGATGACAGCATTCAGGTAGGACTCCGCCGAGGCGGCATTGCCCAACTTGATCAGTAACTGTCCCAGATCCAATTTCACCTGCATATTATCCGGATTCAGGGCGACTGCTTTCCTCAGCATTTGCTCTCCCTCCGCGGTTTGACCCGCACCCACTAATAACACGCTCATTGTGGAGAGTACGTAAGGGTCTTCAGGCGCCAGAGCGCTGGCTCGGGTGGCGTATTCTAATGCCTGTGGCGGGTTTTCATCTCTCAGCAGCCACGCGAGATTGTTAAGGGCCAAAACAGACTCGGGCGTTATCTCCAACAGGCGCTGATACAATACTATTGCCTTCTCCGTTTCATCGCTGCTGATATACGTTTGCCCAAGTATTGCTATTAGCCCGGTATTACGCGGAAACGTGTCTAGTCCACTCTCCAGCGCAGCGAGAGCCTCATCGGCCTCTCCCTCAGAGTTGAGCGCACTCACAAGCAGCACTACTGTTTCCGGAGTGGACTCTATCGATACCGATTTTTGTAGTGACTGCGCGGCTTCCGCATAGTCGCCAGCCATTACCTCTAACCAGCCCTGAGTATACCAAATATCGCCGCGCTCTTCCCTGAGTTCTGACCGGAGCTGTTGCATTTCGGCAAACGCCTTTTCCATATCCCCCGCCTGCGCCGTCACCCTAATAATGGCGATCCGCGCCGGCAGGTACAGCGGTTTCAGCTTGCGGCTGACCTCCAGAGACTGAAGCGCCAGCTCCAGCTGGCCCGCCTTTGCCAGGGAATCCCCCTTATAAAAGTTAGCCAACGCGGAGTCCGGGGCGAGATCGACCCATTTATCCCAAACACTGGCCGCGCCCTCTTCGTTGCTGAGAATATAAAATGATTTCCCTCTTAGTTCCATCAGGGCAGGCTGCATCCTG
>JAPKAY010000067.1 GCA_028825045.1 Halioglobus sp. | reverse complement strand
TCAATAGATGCGCCCAAGTTCTGCTGCGCCATCTCGAAACCCAACCAACCGTCATCGAACTCCCGGTAGCGGGGCGCTGCAGGCAGATCTCCCGCAACTTTTTTACCCTGCTGATCAGTTACCAGATAATAGAAACGGTTCACCGAGGGCGTGGCCATCTGGTCCTCAATATACTGTTCCACGCCAATCAAGGACTGGCCGCTATACACCAACTCCAAGGTTTCCAGCTCTTCCAGCACACTCTCGCCTAACGCCTGAAATGAGGTGTAGCTGAAATAGACGTAGTAGGCCCCCACCAGCAGAAAAACGGTGGAGCTCAGTACGACAACGTATTTGGCGATGTAGCGAAATGTGAGACTGTTGAGGACTTCCTTTATCTGCATGGCGTTGCGCTCAATCGACCCGCTCAGTGCCCAGACGGTAGCCCGCGCCTCGCACTGTCATAAGCAGGGGGTGCTCAAAGTCCTTATCTATTTTTTGACGCAGGCGCGACACGTGTACGTCGATCACATTGGTCTGAGGATCAAAGTGATAACCCCACACCTGCTCCAGCAGCATGGCCCGAGTCACCACCTGCCCCGCATGCCGCATCAAAAACTCGAGAAGCTTGTACTCACGGGGCTGCAAATTGATGGGGGTGCCGCCGCGCTGCACTTCCTGGCGCAGCAAGTCCATCGTCAAATCTTGCACCACAAGTTTGGTTTGCGTGTCGCCCCCTGGCAAAGACACCCGTCTATGCAACACTTCCAGCCGTGCCACCAATTCCTCCATAGCGAACGGCTTCACCAGGTAGTCATCCGCGCCGCTATGAAGGCCCTGCACCCTGTCGTCCACCTCGCCGAGGGCACTCAACACCAATACAGGTGTATTGTCCCCCTGGGCACGCAGTGACTTGATTAGCGATAGGCCATCGACGCGCGGCATCATCCGGTCGATCACCATTACGTCATAAGCGCCTGCCGAAGCGGCCTGGTTGCCAGCCTCGCCATCCAACGCATGGACACAGGTGTGGCCTGCAGCGCTCAGTTGGGCCACAACAAAGGCTGCGACCTGCTTATCATCCTCCACCAGCAGAATATTCATGTCTACATCTCCAGTACCCGCTACGAATGTAGCACGCGTTTGGAGAGCGCCTCAATTTACAATTCGTTAATGCGATTCCCGCAGCCGCCTGCCACACCACTAATGTGGCGCTTCACGCGCAGGCAACACCCCTCACCTTTCCTATGTGGGTCTATTCTGGCATGATTGCTCACGGCTGCAGAATGAAGCCGCTGACTTGGTGCGGCCGTGATGGACGATAGAGCACTGGCCGAACCACGGACGCTATGGTTGTCGGGCACTGATCTTAAGAAACCCTACTCGTCGTCGCTCGAAACCGCGCTGCTCAATTACTATGGGGGATGTTTTCAATTTCTCCGCACCTCATCTCCTGCAACAGCAGAAGCCTGCCTGAGTGTCACTGCCAATGAAGCACGTGGAGCAACCAGCCTCCCCTTCACTACCGCGTCGCCTGACCGCGATACTGTACGACGTTCTGCTCGTAGTGGCGCTGGTCGCCGTGGTCAACGGTCTGGCTCTGGGTGCGCTGGTTCAGCTCACCGATGGAAAGCAACAGGTGCTTAATGAAAATCTGGTACAACTGCTAACCTTGCTAAGTGTGTTCGGATTTTATTCTATTTTTTGGCTAAAAAGTGGGCAAACACTAGGCATGCAGGCATGGCGTATCAAGCTGGTTGACTTCCACGGAGGAAGGCCAACGGCGGGCAAAGCCCTGCTGCGCTGCCTGGGCGCATGTCTGTCCGCAGCCTGCCTGGGGCTGGGATATCTCTGGTGCCTTGTGGATCGCAACAACCGCTATTGGCACGATTATCTTTCGGGCACGGAACTCATCCTACTTCCCAAGGAAGAAAAGAAAGAACCCGAATCTACCGATTGAGTAGTGCGGGTTTATTTTAGTTTAGTTTGACGGCTTCTCGACATACACTAGCCCGCGATAATCAGCCCAAGGACATTCTATGACCCCCATGAAATTTATCGCCCGCGATGTGAGCGATGTCGTCGCTGCCGCCAGTCAGTGTGCAATATTGCCCGTATTTCAGGGTAAATCATTATCCGGGCCTGCGCTAAAAATCGATCGCGCATCCTCCGGATCTATCAAATCTGCGCTTGCGCTAGGGGATTTCAGTGGCAAACCGGGAGAGAGTCTTATGCTTCCTGGCACAGGGTCAATCAAGAGAATACTCTTGCTCGGTTGCGGCAACCCTAAAGACTTCGACCGCGATGCAGTACGAAAATTTAGTCAGCGATTGTGCTCTGCGCTCGAATCCAAACAGGCGGGCGAAGCCACCCTGCATATGCCCGGAATGGGGCTTAGAGAAAAAGAAAGTAAATGGATGCTGGCGTATCTCGCCCGACACCTTACCGCCGCATCCTATCGCTACACGGAGACCGTCTCCAACCCCAGGAAGGCGATGAAACTGGCGCGGCTGGTGATCAACATAGACAAGACTATCACCACGCGAGCTGCCAATAGTGCACTGCGCGAAGGCAATGCGATTGGCCTTGGTATCAACGAGGCCCGCAACCTCGGCAATCTGCCCGGGAATATCTGCACCCCCTCCTATTTAGCGCGTCACGCGCGAAAACTGGCTCGAGGCTGCGCTGACCTCAGTGTAAGCGTACTGGAGGAAAAAAAGATGCGCGAGCTGGGCATGGGCGCCCTGCTGTCAGTTTCCGCTGGCAGCGAGCAGCCCGCGAAACTTATTGTCATGAACTACAAGGGCGGCAAAACCGGCGACAGACCCTATGTTCTGGTGGGAAAAGGCATCACCTTCGACTCTGGCGGCATATCTTTGAAGCCCGGCGCTAAAATGGATGAAATGAAATTTGATATGGGCGGCGCCGCGAGTGTTTTTGGTACGCTGCGCGCCATTTCGGAGCTAGGACTGCGGCTGAATGTGGTGTGCGTTATCGCCGCCGCTGAAAACATGCCAGGAAGCAAAGCAACCAAGCCCGGCGATGTAGTGACCAGTATGTCCGGTAAAACCATCGAAGTCCTTAACACCGATGCGGAGGGCCGTTTAGTTCTGTGTGATGCGCTCACTTACACAAAGCGCTTCAAGCCCGCAGCCGTCATCGACATTGCAACTTTGACCGGCGCCTGCGTTGTAGCCCTGGGCTCACATGCCACCGGCTTGTTCGCGAACGACGATGCTCTGGCTGATCAGTTGTTAGCCGCTGGCACCGACGTGCACGACCGTGCCTGGCGCATGCCCTTGTGGGACGAGTACCAGAACCAACTCAAGAGCAATTTTGCCGATATCGCCAACATCGGTGGGCCCGGGGGCGGCAGTATTACCGCTGCGTGCTTCCTGTCGCGCTTTGCCAAAGACTACGACTGGGCCCACCTCGATATCGCGGGCTCCGCATGGAACAGCGCGCCCAAGGGCTCTACCGGACGCCCTGTAGCCTTACTCACCCGTTATCTCATGGACCGTGCGGGTTTGTAACGATGACACTGGTAGGGTTTTATGTCGTCCAGGCCGCGGAACCCCAAGCGCGGCTAAGCGTAGCCGCACGCCTCGCCGACAAGGCCTTTCAACGGGGCCATCGGATCTTCATCAATGCTGCCGATAAAGCTCAGGCCAGCGAGTTGGATGCGCTTTTATGGAGCTTTCGACCGGCCAGCTTCATCCCGCACGGCCTTCACGGACAGGAGAATTCAGAATCCGTTGCCATCGGCTGGGGTCAGGAACCTGACAATCACAACGACCTGCTAATCAATCTCCAGTTAGGCATCCCATCTTTCTTTAGTCGGTTTCAGCGCGTCGCCGAGGTCGTAACACAAGACCCATCTAGTCTCGCAGCACTGCGGGAATCCTGGAAATTTTACAAAGAACGCGGCTACCAACTCGAAAAGCACGACCTCTAGTTGTACCTAAAGGGGCCTCTGGCGCATCGCCGTTTGGGGTCAGCCAAGTACTACCGTATAATCTCACACTGCACTCATCACCAATTTGCGGTCAACACTACGGCCAACCGTCTCGGGAATTTCCTCACTCATGGATAAAACGTTCCAACCTGCCAATATTGAATCCCGCTGGTACCAGGAGTGGGAAGCTAAAGGCTACTTTGCCCCCCAGGGCGGCGAGCAGGCTTACAGCATTATGATCCCCCCGCCCAATGTCACCGGCAGCCTGCACATGGGCCACGGTTTTCAGGAAGCGATTATGGACGCACTGATCCGCTACCATCGCATGGCAGGATACAACACGTTGTGGCAAGTGGGCACCGATCATGCGGGCATCGCAACGCAAATGGTGGTTGAGCGACAGCTGGAAGCCCAGGGCACCAATCGGCACGATTTGGGCCGGGAAAAATTTGTCGAAAAAGTCTGGGAGTGGAAAGAGCAATCGGGCGGCACTATCACGCGCCAGCTGCGCCGGCTCGGCTCTTCTCTGGATTGGTCACGCGAACGTTTTACCATGGATCCGGGACTGAGCGCTGCCGTTCAGGACGTGTTCATCCGCCTGCACCGCGAGGGCCTGATTTACCGGGGACAACGGCTCGTCAACTGGGATCCTTCACTGCACACTGCAATCTCCGACCTGGAAGTGATCTCCGAGGAAGAACAGGGCCAGATGTGGCACTTCAATTACCCGCTGGCCGGCGACGAGGGACACCTCACCGTCGCCACCACCCGCCCGGAAACCATGCTCGGTGACAGCGCCGTAGCTGTTCATCCCGAGGACGAGCGCTATGCACACCTTATCGGCCGCACAGTGCAGCTGCCGCTATGCGATCGCGAAATTCCCGTCATCGCCGATGAATATGTAGACAGGGAGTTCGGCACTGGCTGCGTCAAAATCACACCGGCCCACGATTTCAACGACTACGACGTGGGACGTCGTCACAATCTGCCGATAATCAACATCTTCAATGACGATGCCGCCATCAATGATTCTGCACCGCAGCCCTACCGGGGCCTGGACCGAATGGACGCTCGGCAACGAGTGGTCGCCGACCTGGATGCCCTGGGACTGCTCGATAAGGTGGAAGACCATCGCCTCAGAGTACCTCGGGGTGATCGCTCCGGCGTCGTGATCGAGCCCTACCTCACCGACCAATGGTATGTCGATGCCAAAAAACTCGCCAAGCCCGCCATCGCCGCCGTTGAAAACGGGGATATTCAATTCGTACCCAAACAGTGGGAAAACACCTATTTTGCCTGGATGCGAGACATCCAGGACTGGTGCATCAGCCGCCAGTTGTGGTGGGGCCACCGCATACCTGCCTGGTACGATACCGATGGCAATTTCTATGTGGGCGCGAGTGAAGCGGCAGTACGCGAGGAGAACGCACTGGCAGATGAGGTCTCCCTGCGCCAGGACGAGGACGTACTGGACACCTGGTTCTCATCCGCATTGTGGACATTTTCCACGCTGGGCTGGCCCGAAGAGACCGAGGAACTGGCCATTTTCCACCCAAGCTCGGTGCTCGTCACCGGTTTCGATATCATCTTCTTTTGGGTTGCACGCATGATTATGATGACCCTGCATTTACGCGAGGAGGTACCCTTTCATACGGTGTATGTTCACGGCCTGGTCCGCGACGCTGAAGGACAGAAAATGTCCAAATCCAAGGGCAATGTCATCGACCCTATAGACCTCATAGACGGCATTGAACTGGAAGAACTGATCAGCAAGCGCACCGCCGGCATGATGCAGCCAAAAATGGCCTCCAAAGTTGAGAAATCCACACGCCGGCAGTTTCCCGATGGCATTGCAGCGTACGGTACTGACGCACTCCGTTTCACTTACTATTCACTGGCCTCCACAGGCAGGGATATCAAGTTCGACATAGGCCGTATCGAGGGTTACCGGAATTTCTGCAACAAAATCTGGAACGCCGCGCGCTACGTCATGATGAATTGCGACAATGAAGACTGCGGTGTGCACAACAGTGAGCCCGTGCAGCTGAGCCTGGCAGATCGATGGATCACAAGTAAGCTGCAAGAAACCACGACTCAAATTACGCAGGCTGTCGGCTCGTACCGCTTCGACATGGCATCTCAGGCGCTGTACGAATTTATTTGGAACGAATATTGTGATTGGTATCTGGAACTCTCCAAACCCGTGCTCTGGGATGAGGATGCATCCCCGGAGGCCATGCGTGGCACTCGCCAGACCCTGATTCGAGTGCTGGAAACCTGGCTGCGTCTACTACACCCATTAATGCCATTTATCACCGAAGAGATCTGGCAGTCGGTAGGCCCCCTCGCGGGAAAGGCCGGCGCCACCATCATGTTACAACCCTATCCTGAGCCAAACGAAACCGATGTCGACGCAGAGGCTGAAGCGGATATCGAATGGCTCAAGGCGGTGATTCTCGGCGTAAGGAATATCCGTGGCGAGATGAATATTCCACCCGGAAAAGCGCTAACCTTGCTGCTGCGCAACGGCGACGCCAGTGATCAAACCCGGCTGGCACAAAATTCGCAATACCTGAAAAAGCTGGCTAAACTTGATGACATAAGCTGGCTTTCTCCTGACGATGCTGTTCCAGCAGCCGCCACAGCATTGGCCGGTGAACTGGAAATTCTTGTACCGATGGCTGGTCTGATCGACAAAGATGCGGAGATCAGCCGACTGAACAAAGAAATAGGTAAACTGGAAAGCGATCTGGCGCGCCTGCAGGGCAAGCTGGGCAACGCCGCCTTTATCGACAAAGCACCGGCAGCTGTCGTCGCCAAGGAACAAGAAAAACTGCAGGCACAGCAGCAGGCACTGGAAACTTTACAGGAGCAAATGCAACGCATCCAACTCACCTGATAGCTTGCTCTAAAGAAAGTTACGGGATTGTCCCGTTTAGGCGCCCCATTGCGCTGGTGAAACATAATAAAAACAAAAGATTTAACCGAGGAAAGTGGTATGAGTGATCGACACAGCGGTACGGTCAAATGGTTCAATAACGCGAAGGGCTTTGGGTTTATCACCCGCCAGGAAAAAGATGAGGATGTATTTGTTCATTTCCGCTCTATTCAGGGCGAGGGCTACCGCACTCTGAATGAGGGTCAGGCCGTCGAGTTTACGTTGATAGAGGGCCCGAAGGGATTGCAGGCCGAAGACGTCCAAAAAATCTAGTCCTTCCCATGTGTTCGCGGTGACACCAATAGTGTGTTGTTGCTGGACACGACAGACCCCCTCAAGAGAGGGTCAACAACTTGCGAGCCAGCAAACGCCTGGAAATACTTCAACTTATATTCACACGCAGGACTTCACCGCAGCACCAATGGTGTTAGAATGCCCCGCGTTCACGCCCACGCCTTGCGGGCATCATCATTGTTGAGAGGAATTCCATGAGTCTTATTGTTAAGCTGATTATCAGCCTCGTCATTGCCGTTATTGCGTTTGTCCTAACAAGCATTATGCTTACCGGCGAAGTAATGCTTGCCGGCGAAACTATTGATTTACGACTGCTGATTGCCTTTTTTGTCGCCACTACCGCCACTGCGCTCATCGTAAGAGATACGGCTCACCCCGCGACCGACACGGATACGCAAGTGGCCGAAGGCAGCACCCGCCACGCGCCATCGAGCGATGCCGACCGCGAGTACGGAACCGTAAAGTGGTTTAACGTCTCCAAAGGGTTCGGGTTTATTGTCAGGGAAAACGGCGAAGAAATATTTGTGCACTTTCGCTCGATTCGCGGAGAAGGCCGTCGCGGCCTTCGGGATGGCCAAGAGGTCAGTTATGTCGTGACCGAAAGCGACAAAGGACCCCAGGCAGAGGATGTTGAGGGTGAAAACTGAGCACTAGTGGAGCTCGAGAATGGCCTGCCAATCGCGGTGGGGCATTTTCGCACTCTCTTATTGCAATACATCATCGGCCGAGTGTTTCAGTCGCTGAGTTGCGCTTTCAGTAAATTAGTCAGCCACATATCAGTGAGCGTCCAGCGCACGTCCTCCTGCAGTGCGCCACTGTGCGGAGCACCTCCGCTCCTCCTGTTTGTGCTCGCCTAACGTCGATACTTGTCCAACGCATCAATCCGGCGGTGGCACCGCACGCGCTGCAATGCCACAATATGCAGCTGTAAAATGCAGGGCAGGAATTTTCACATGAAACCCTCCATCTGGAGCACACGGTATCGCCAGGCGGTCATTGACGTCTACGGGAAATGCTGCCCGGGCCCTGCCGAACAACCTTTCTATTCACCCACGCTGCAGGAACGAGCGTGGACATCTCCCATCCGGGTCAATCCTCACACCAACACTAAGGAATCAACTTGAGTAAAAGTACTCCTCGCACCTCTTACCGCTTTCGCGGCATCACCATGCCGACCAGTTCCCACCCGTCGATGCTTAAGCTTCGTCGCCAGGGCATTCGTCCTACTATCCACGGCAATAAACTCTGGAAATCCAGTCGGCTGCTAATCGACTACATGAACCAGAATCGGCCCGAGCACTGCAGGAAGGTTATTGACGTTGGCTGCGGATGGGGGGCTTCCGGCATTTGGTGCGCGAAAACACTAGGATCCAAGGTCACATCTGTAGATGCGGACCCCGATGTATTTCCATTCCTGGAAGCATCAGCAGCGCTAAACGGGGTGAGCACCAAACCATTGGTTGCCCGCTTTGAGGAGCTAACCACAAAAAAGCTGGCCAAGTTCGACATGCTCATCGCCGCAGACATCTGCTTTTGGGATGAATTAATCGAGCCGGTTTCCAAATTGGTAAATCGCGCCGTAAAAGCCGGAGTGAAACACATCATCATCGCCGATCCGGAGCGTTCTACCTTCTTTGAGATGGCTGAGCGCTGCGAGAAACGCCACTGTGCCGAGGTTCTGGAATGGCAAACCAAATCGCCTATCAAGGCGCGGGGCGCCCTAATGGTATTGGAGAACGCGTAAAACGCTTAAGTGCCGCCTATTCTGTGCCGCCACCGCTCACTGACAGTGAGGCCTCAGACAGGGGTAGCACCCGGCTCAGGTGGTTTGGCCACCGGAGGAACCTCCCTCCGCTGGCAATTTATGCCAAATAGTTTACTGGTCGCCCACTTTTTAACCAGCACCTGTGGCCTGTCGTCCTCATCGGTGCTATAAAGCCGCCCTGTTGTCCAGACGCACATAATCACGCCCTAGTCGACCGGCCCTCAGCAAAATTCAGTCTTCTACCCCCAGGGCTTGAGGACCGCTGACACCACCATAAGTTTGCTATATCCATGTGATAAGTTCGCAGAACTGAACTACCTTTAAGAGACATTGGAACTCCCCGGAGATCATTGAGAAATTATGAAACAGCTAGGAATACTTGACTCCGCTTTTGTCAATCTGGAGCAAACCAACACACCGCAGCACGTGGGCGGCATTGGCATCTACGACCCATCGACCGCGCCAGGCGGATTCGTTCGTTTCAAGGACGTAATCGCCAGTTTTGAGCGACGGCTGGGTAATTTGCCCCTGTTCCGCACCCGTCTGGTGGAGGTACCGGGCGGTCTGGATCGTCCCTACTGGATAAAAGACGCCAACTTTGACGTGGAATTTCACCTGCGCCACATCGCCCTGCCCGAGCCCGGCGACTGGCGCCAATTGTGTATCCAGACCGCGCGCCTGCACTCGCGACCTCTGGACATGTCCCGGCCGCTGTGGGAAGCCTATATCATTGAAGGCCTGGACAATATCCCCAACCTGCCCAAAGGCTGTTTCGCCGTCTACACAAAAATGCATCACTCTCTTGTCGATGGCGCAGGCGGCTCCTCCTTTATGACCGCCATACACGATCTCGTACCCGATCCAGGGCCCACCACCGAGCTAGACGTCGAGCCTCGGCTCGTAGACACCGCCCCTACTGTTAGTGAGCTGCTGACCAAAGCGACACTCAACAGCGTGAAGAATGCGGCACAGCTGGTTACAGGGACGGTAAAAAATACACGCGAGTTAAGCAAATACGCCTTGGGTATTGCCCGCAAAGAAATCCCCGCTCCGGATATATCGGCACCAAAAACGCGGCTCAACAAGCCCGTAGGACCCCACCGCGTTTTCGACGCAGCTGAATTTCCGCTGGATGGATTCAAGGACATCAAAAATGCAGCCGGAGTTACCGTTAACGACGTAGCCCTGGGAGTGATTGGCGGCGCCTTGTCCCGCTACCTCGAGTCGAAAGGAGAGACCCCCAAAGAAGGCTCACTGGCCGCAGCCATGCCTCTTAACATGCGCACTCGCCGCGGTCTCACGCAGGAAAACAATCAGGTAGGTTCCGTTTTTGCCTCACTGCATACACAAATAAAGGATCCGATAGAGCGCCTCACGGCTATTCGGCAATCTACTGAAGAGGCCAAGATCAACGGCGAAGCCAGTCCACTGGTGGACGCACTGAAGCTGGCCGGCGTATTTTCTCCTGTTATTTCAAAGTCGCTCGCCGGATTCTGGTCGCGTAACGAACTATCCAAACACATACCAGTGAATATCTCGACGTGTATTTCCAATGTCGCCGGGCCCGACTTCCCGTTATATTGCGCCGGAGCCAAGATGGTAGATTACTTCGGGCTGGGCGTGTTGACACCCGGGATGGGCATTTTTCATCTGGTATTCAGTTACTCGGGCAAACTGACGCTATCGGTGTTGGCAGACCGCGATATCATGTCCGACCCGGAGTTTTATCACGACTGTCTCGTCGCCTCCTACGAGGAACTTTACGGTGCTGCTATCAATATGGGGACCCTGCGAGCCAAAAGTACGGATATTGCTGCAAAGGCTAAAATTAAATCGCCTCGACGAAAACGCGCCAGCGCGGCAACACGTAAATCACGCCCGAAAAATGCCTCGATACAAAAAAAGGCCGCAAAGAAGGCAAAGCCTATAGCCAAGAAGCCGCTGACAGCGAAAGCACCCGCAGGGACTAAAGCTGCTGCTAAGAAGAAAGTAGCTGCTCGCCCTTCGATTAGAGCTGCCGTTACTAGGCCAAAGGTAATACGGCGCGAATCGGGCTCACCAAAACCCAAACTCGTGTAGCGGTAACTGTCCAATCGCGATCCAGCAGCCGTATTATCCCTCAGTGGCGGGCTTGAATGAATTGCGGTGTCGGACAGCAACAGGTGGATCCAGGTATGTACATTCGGCAAAAGAAAGGTAATGAGTAGCAAAAAACGGCGCGATATTCCACGTTTCAAGAGCCCAATCATCGAAACGCATTGTCATCTGGATTATCTTGAACCGGATGAAATGGAGTCGACACTGGAGAAGTCTCTAGCGGTTGGGATTGAGCGGATCATCACTATCGCAGTGTCAGCGGATAATCTCGATCGAGTTATGGATCTGACCAAACTCTCGCCCTGCATCTGGGGCACCCAGGGCATACACCCGCACGAGGCGGCCAGCTACAACGATCAAGTCGATGCCACCATACGCCAGCATGCGACCAATGAACGCATACTGGCAGTGGGCGAAATAGGACTCGACTATTTCTATGACCACGCAGACCGTGCGGTTCAGCGCTCAGTTTTTGAACAGCAGCTGCAAACTGCGTCAGAACTTGACCTCCCCGTTGTCATCCATACTCGCGAAGCCGATGATGATACCCGCGACATCCTCCGAAACTACAGCGCTCTACTTAAACGCAAAGGTGTCATACACAGCTTCACCTCGAGCCTGACGTTGGCAGAATTCTGCCTGTCAGAGGGTTTTATGCTCGGTTTCAATGGAATCACCACTTTTAACAGCGCCGAGAATGTGCGGGAGATTGTTGCGGCGACGCCAGTAGAACAACTTCTACTGGAGACGGATGCACCTTATCTGACACCCGTTCCCTATCGGGGCAAACCCAACGCCCCCTACTACCTGCCCTTCGTCGCTGAAAGAGTCGCTACCATCAAGCAATTGGATATTGAGGTCCTGCTTCAACATGCCTATGCGAACAGCCTCGCCCTCTTCTTTAGTCAAGGCTCACGGCAGGTTTAACAAACGCACAATCCGTCGACCAACAATTCGACTTCAATGTCCAAGCGGCTTCACAGTTTCGGTGATAAACTAAGCGCCCTCTTATAGACACCTTGCTCAAATTTCACAGGCAAACGCCACGAATGGAATACATTATCGGACAGCGTTGGGTTAGTCACGCCGACGCGAAACTGGGGCTTGGCATAGTCGTTGATATCGATGGACGCCGCATTACCCTCGCTTTTCCCGCGGTTGATGAGGAACGCACCTACGCAATTGAGAACGCACCCCTAACCCGATTGCGCTTCAAGACCGGCGACCATATTTCCACCAACAATAATGTGGATTTGCTAGTACAGGAAGTCCGCGAACAACAGGGCCTGCTCGTATACATCGGTACCGATCACCACGATGAGCAGCTGACTGTTTCCGAGCTTGAGCTTGACGCTTTTGTGCAATTAACAACACCCCAGCAACGATTGCTCAATGGCCACTTCGATAGGCACAGCGAATTTGCGTTGCGAGTGGCAACGTTTGAACATATGGACGCAATGCAGCGCTCGCCGGTGCGAGGGTTGTTGGGGTCTCGCACAAGTCTGTTAGCACACCAGGTCTATATCGCCAATGAAGTGGGCCGCAGGCACGCGCCGCGGGTACTACTGGCTGATGAAGTTGGGCTCGGCAAAACTATTGAAGCAGGGATGATTATTCAGCAACAATTGCTGACGGGGCGCGCCTCACGAATACTCATACTGGTGCCGCCCAGCCTGCTGCACCAGTGGCTCGTGGAAATGCTGCGCCGCTTCAATCTGCATTTCTCGCTGTTCGACAGCGAACGCTTGGCCGAAATGCCTGAGGGTAATCCCTTTGAGGCGGAGCAACTGGTGCTGTGCAGCCTCGAGCTATTTAATGACCAACCGGAAGTACAGGCTCAGGCCTTGGCGGCGCAATGGGATCTTGTAGCCATAGATGAGGCTCATCATTTGCATTGGTCGGAAGATACCGTTGGCGAAGACTACCTATTTATTGAGCGTCTCGCACAGCAAACCGCCGGACTGTTATTGCTTACAGCCACGCCGGAACAAATCGGCCAGGCCAGTCACTTCGCTCGCCTGCGTCTATTAGATCCCTCGCGTTTTCACGACCTTGCAACATTCCAAAGCGAGGAACAGCAATACAGTAAGTGGAGCGAGATGGCAGATTCCCTGGAATCTGGAGAAATCCCCAGCGAGCTGCCCACCGGACTCGATCCGAAAGCGCCGGCCGCCGCACTCATCGAGCAAATACTCGATAGGCACGGTACCGGCCGCGTACTCTTTAGAAACACCCGGTCGGCAGTGGCGGGCTTCCCGCAGCGAGTTCTTCATCACTATCCACTGGCAGCACCAGAGCAGTACACGCTGGCACAGGTTGATCTTCATGAGCGGCTTTACCCTGAACAGTCCTATATAGACGACAGTTGGCTGTCGTTTGACCCCCGCGTACTCTGGCTGGAACAGACGCTCAAACAACTGCGCCCGGCCAAGGTATTGATCATCTGCGCAAATGCAGCGACCGCGGTGGCGCTGGAACATCATTTGCACTTGCGCTCAGGCATTCGCTCCTGTGCATTCTATGAAGGTCTTTCCATCATCGAGCGAGACCGTGCGGCGGCCTATTTCGCCGACGAAACCAATGGCGCACAAACCCTAGTGTGCTCAGAAATCGGTAGCGAAGGCCGCAATTTCCAGTTTGCACATCACCTCATACTGTTCGACCTGCCGATGAATCCGGACCTGCTGGAACAACGGATCGGCCGGCTCGACCGCATAGGCCAGGAGCATGACGTCATCATTCATGTTCCCTACCTCGAGGACACTGCCCAGCAAACTCTGCTGGAGTGGTATGACACCGGACTGAACCTGTTCCACGACAGCTGCTCTGCCGGCTTCATGATCTTCCAAATGTTTGAGGAACGCCTGCTTGCGCAGTTGGAGCAACGGACCGACGACTTCGACTCGCTGCTGGCCGACAGCGCGGCTTTCACCGCCAAAACCCGCCAGGAGTTACGCGACGGACGCGACAAATTATTGGAACGCAACTCCTGCAAGCCCAAGATTGCAATGGCGCTGATTGAGGAAGTCATCGCCATTGAATCTGAAGATTCACTCGAAAGCTATTTAGAAGCATTGTGCGAAGCTTACGGGGTTGAGCAGGAATTTCATTCCGATCAAACTCTCATTCTGCGCGCGTCAGAACACATGCTCACCGGCCATTTTCCCCACCTCAAAGAAGATGGCACCACCGTTACCTTCAGCCGCGCCAAGGCATTGGCACGGGAAGACATGGCATTCCTGACATGGGAGCATCCCATGATTCTGGAAGCTATGGATATGGTGCACTCTACCGAGCTTGGCAACGCGGCACTGGGTACCATTAAACTAAAAGGCGTTGCGCCGGGAACGATGTTGCTGGAGGCGCTATACACAGTAAACTGTGTAGCGCCAAGAGCACTGCAAGTTGAACGGTTTCTGCCCCTGAGCCCAATGCGTCTCCTGGTAGACGCTCGCGGAAAAGATCTGGCAGAGTTGGTCCCTCACCAGCGATTGAATCAATTGATTGAGAAAGTCAAAAAGCCCACTGCCCTGGCAATTATCAAGCAAGTTCGAAACGAAGTAGAGGCCAAAATGCTATTAGCCTCCGCTCAGGCTGAATCCCAACTGGAGAATATTCTGACTACGGCCGAGCAGACCATGCGCGCCGACTTGGGTGCCGAGAGAGACCGCCTCGCCGCTCTCAGGGAGGTCAACCCCTCCATCCGCCAGGCGGAACTGGACCACCTCAACTATCGCATCGAAGAATGTGCTGTACACATTCAACATGCCAATTTACAACTACAGGCACTGCGCCTGATCATCACCACCTGAATGGCAAAAAAACAATCGAGCCACAGTATTTACTGATGGGCTTCCATCACCCGCCCAGGCCCATCGAGTTTGTAGAGTACATCACGCCTACGCAGTAAAAAGTGCGCAGTTATGCCCTATTCTATTGACCAACGCGAAGGAAAACTGTTTATTAGTTCTATCGTAACCAAACAGAACCCTACTGATTAGACGGTATACATAGAATGGAGCAGGCCCGCCGCCGATGCGGTAGTACCCAAACAACTGTGGCGTGTAGAGCATCACATCAGCTTCCGACCTTTCGGGACGGTGAGCGACTCACGCTGCGTGCTTTACGTGACCGCTAAAACACTGCCTCAGACTGTTAGTATCGTTCTGGTTGCCTTCAATGCCTGGGACCTTACCCGACGGTGCCTCGAACACCTGCTCAACGCATCTTCCACACTGAAAATAGAAGTGATTCTGGTGGACAATGGCTCATCCGATGGCACCCCAGAACGGGCTGAACAGGCATTTCCGACTGTAACCGTGCTCAGGGCAGGAGCAAACCTCGGGTTTGGTCGAGCCTGTAATCTTGGTATGACCGCAGCACAAGGAGAATTCGGCGTTTTTCTAAACAACGACGCTCTGCTAACAGACG
>JAPKAY010000066.1 GCA_028825045.1 Halioglobus sp. | reverse complement strand
GCCCGCCCACGTAACTGGTTATCTATACGTCTGGATTCATGACGTTCCGTGCCGAGTATGTGCAGGCCACCCGCCTCCAACACCTGATCGTGGCGCTGCTTCCAATCGTCACGAACGCCCTTCTGGTCTTTTTCACTGGCGTCTCCCAGGGTGTGAAGTTCCGCCTCCAGGTTGCCTCCCAACACAATATCGGTACCGCGACCGGCCATATTGGTAGCGATGGTGACCACACCCGGACGACCGGCCTGGGCAATAATTTCCGCCTCCTGCTCGTGGTACTTCGCGTTCAGCACCTTGTGCTCAATTTTGGCTTTGCGAAACCGCTCCGACATGGCCTCGGAGGTCTCTACCGAAGCAGTGCCCACCAGTACCGGGGCACCCTTGCCCATACATTCCTGGACATCGGCTACAATCGCGTCAAACTTTTCCTCCACGCTGAGATAGATCAGATCATTCAGATCGTCGCGCTGTTGTTGCACATTGGTGGGAATAACCAGCACTTCCAGACCATAGATTTGGCGAAACTCGAAGGCTTCGGTGTCCGCAGTGCCGGTCATGCCGGCTAACTTGTCATACAGCCGGAAATAGTTCTGGAAGGTAGTCGAGGCCATAGTCTGACTCTCACTGTGAATAGAGACACCCTCCTTGGCCTCAATAGCCTGGTGTAACCCTTCGGACAGCCGCCTTCCCGCCATGGTGCGACCGGTATGTTCGTCGATCAACACCACTTCGCCGCCCTGGACAATGTACTCGACGTCGCGGTTATACAGTATGTGTGCGCGCAATCCGGAATGCACATGGTGCAATAAATTAAGATTAGTGGCGCCGTAAAGGCTATCGCCCTCTTCCAGCAAGCCCTCGCTGATCATCAGCTCCTCGATATACTCGTGCCCCAGCTCTGTCAATTCCACCTGACGCTGCTTCTCGTCGATGGTGAAATGGCCGGCCTCATCCTCTTTGTCCATTTTGAGAGACGGGATCATGCTATTTATGTGCTTATAGAGCTCGGAACTGTCTTCTGAGGCTCCGGAAATAATCAACGGCGTGCGCGCTTCGTCAATCAGGATAGAATCAACTTCGTCGACAATAGCGAAACTCAGTCCACGCTGACCCCGTTCTTCCAGAGAAAAAGCCATGTTGTCCCGCAGATAGTCAAAGCCGAACTCGTTGTTAGTTCCATAGACGATATCCGCCTGGTAGGCCTGCTGCTTTTCCTGGGGAGCCTGACCTGACTTCACCACGCCGAAAGACATTCCAAGGAAGTTATACAGGGGCCCCATCCAATGGGCGTCCCGATGGGCGAGGTAATCATTGACCGTAATAAGATGAACGCTATTACCCGTCAGTGCATTCAGATAAGCCGGAAGCGTGGCGACCAGGGTCTTGCCCTCGCCGGTACGCATCTCTGCTATTTTGCCCTCGTGCAGGACCATTCCGCCGATTAGCTGTACATCGAAATGGCGCAAGCCTAACGCCCTTTCGCCAGCCTCCCGCACCACCGCAAAGGCCTCCGGAAGTAGCTTATCCAGCGCCTCCCCGTCTGCAAGCCGAGCCTTGAATTCGTCGGTCTTGGCGGCTAGCTGCGCATCATCCAGCGCCTTTATGTCGTCGGTCAGAGTATTGATCTGCTTGACCACTTTTCCCATACGTTTCAGCTCGCGTGTATTGCGGGTACCGAAAACGGTTTTAAGAGTTTTACTTAGCATGATGATTCATCGTATTTGGAATGAGAAATGCCCCGCCGAAAACCCGCGGAGGGGAGCGCACTGCGGCTAGAGACGGGGCTCAGGGTTGGGTGCGAGCCACGTAACTGGAGGGGTCGACTGAGCGGCCGTTTTTGTAGACCTCATAATGGACATGGGAACCAGTAGCGCGGCCACTGGAGCCCATTAACGCTATCGTATCGCCCTTGCGCACGATGTCGCCGGGTGCCACCAGGTTTTGCTTGTTGTGGGCATAGCGCGTCACATAGTCGTCGCCGTGTGATACCTCTACCAGATTACCGTAACCCGAATCCCTACCGGTCCAGGTGACCACACCGGAGGCCACCGCTACAACGGCAGAGCCAGCCTTACCCGCAAAATCGAGGCCATTGTGCATCGCGCGTTTGCCGTTAACGGGATCCGCACGCCACCCGTAATTAGAAGACAGGTAGCCTTTCTTGACAGGCCGACCCGACAAGGCGCGTTCTTCACCCAGTTTACGGTTAGTGAGCAGAGATTCCAGAATATCCAGCTGCTGTTCCCGATCTTCCACATGCGCCTCAAAAAGACCTAATTCCGCATTGATATCATCCGGATTTAGTGCAGTTTTTGACCCCTGCATCAGGGGGCCACCCAGGGCTGATGGCTGGCTAAAATCGAATTCACCATCCTCCATATCAGCGATTGCTGTGAGGTGTTGTCCCAGCGCATCCAGCCGGGTCATCCTGGCTTCGAGTTCCGCCAAATTGATGGTCATTGCCTGCATTTGGTGCTCAGTCAATGCCGCGAGATCGGCCTCTGCAAGGGATTGCCGTGAGAACTCATCCTGCAGGGCATCCAATGCCTCTCCGCGCACAGTCGCGGAGCCACTCTCTTGCCCCAGGTAATACCCCGAGGCAATCAGGCCCAGTGGCAAGCCCAGACAGCAGAGGGAGAGTAATGCTCGCGACCAACGGCTCAATTCGATGGACCGCGAACTACCAAGCTTTCGGCTAATAAGAATGACTTTCATTAATTGGGTGCTGGATCGCGCGTGAGACGTGAATTTTGCCGCGAACTATGCCACAAACCACGGTGAAATGCCAAGCCGACACTGCGATGAGCCCTTTTCAAAGCTATCCGGACAGGCTGGTTCAAGTCTTCTATGTCGCAGGCCCGCAGCAATAACACTGACGGCAGCCACCCACTGATTGGGCAGCTGCAGCGCAGACTCTCTGCGCACAAGACACCGGTTAGTCAACGTTGGCGAGGACTGGCACTTAGCAGCCGTCAAAGGGGAGAAAACTGGCCACCTCGTTACCAACCTCAACCATAACCTGGTGCATCACACGTAAAGAAGTCAGCGCTGCATCATGCTCCCGCTTACAGGACGACGCCACTGGCGCCGTAACCCTCGCGGTGTGCATTTCCGCAGCAAACTTCGACCTATACGATTCCTCAGCTTCTACACCGGACCGAAGGCCGGGGCGAGAACCGTAAAGGCCAAGCGTTCGCTAGTCCGCCTGGCGACGCAGAAACGCAGGAATATCAAAATACTCCTCACTGGTCTTCTCCGGGCCAGCATCTGGCTGTCCACCGGCCGAAGGACGCGGCTTGCGCATTGCCGGCGGTCGGTCGAATTCCTTGTAATCAGGCTCCAGACCAGGATCGGCGACAGCCGCTTTGGGGGCGCTGTCCACAACCTGCAGCGGCACCCGTGCCGACTCTCCGCCGAGACCTGTGGCGACCACAGTCACCTTGATCTCTTCCTTCATATTCGGATCGATGACCGTACCCACAACCACCGTTGCCTCTTCCGACGCAAACTCTTCGATCGTCTCGCCAACTTCTGCGAACTCACCCAGTGACAAATCGAAACCAGCGGTGATGTTAACCAAAATACCGCGCGCTCCCGCCAGGTTGATATCATCCAGCAACGGACTATTGATAGCCTTTTCGGCTGCACTGCGGGCGCGGTTTTCGCCGATAGCAGAACCGGTTCCCATCATCGCCATGCCCATTTCCGACATCACCGTGCGCACATCGGCGAAATCGACGTTGATCATGCCGGGGCGAATGATCAGGTCTGCGATACCTTGCACAGCGCCCAACAGTACGTCATTCGCTTCCCTGAAGGCATCCATAAGACTGGTGTTCTTACCCAGCACTTCAAGCAGCTTTTCATTGGGAATGGTAATCAGCGAATCAACGTGCTGCTGCAGCTCCGCTACACCTTCAAGGGCTATACTCAAACGCTTCTTGCCCTCAAATGCGAACGGACGGGTCACTACGGCGACAGTCAGTATGCCTAATTCACGCGCCACCTCAGCGACTACGGGCGCGCCCCCGGTACCCGTACCTCCCCCCATACCCGCAGTGATGAAAACCATATCTGCGCCACGGATGGCCTCGGCGATACGCTCGCGATCTTCCATTGCGGCGGCCCGACCGATTTCAGGATTGGCGCCAGCACCCAGGCCTTTGGTGATATCACCACCGAGTTGCAACACGGTCTTGGATTCAATATCCGAGAGCGCCTGCGCATCGGTGTTAGCGCAAATGAAATCTACGCCTTCCACATTGTTATCAATCATGTGCTTGACAGCATTGCCGCCGCCGCCCCCGATACCGATCACTTTTATCACTGCATTGGATGGAACATTATCAACTAGTTCAAACATGGTCTTACTCCCCTTTTATTAAACTGACACACTTGCGCGCGCCGCTCTTCTAAACAACTACTCACAAACATCTAGAAATTACTTTGCAACCAGGCTCTGGTCCGACTCCATAAGCTCCCTGAGGTACTGCCAGATTTACCTGCTGATACCGAGCCCACATCGTCCCGGTGCTGCATTCCGTACTGCAACAGTCCCACGCTGGTCGCGTAAATCGGATTGCGCACAATGTCGTTGAGGCCCATTACCGTCTGCGGAAATCCAACGCGTACCGGCATGTGAAATATCTCTTCCGCCAGCTCTACCACGCCTTCCATCTTGGAGGTGCCACCGGTCAGCACGATGCCCGCGGGCACCATGTCCTCAAAACCACTGCGTCTCAGCTCCGCTTGTATCAGCGTGAATAACTCGTCGTAACGCGGCTCGACTACTTCCGCCAGTGACTGGCGCGAAAGATCTCTGGGAGGACGGTCGCCAACGCTGGGAACTTTAATCGTGTCATCCGCACCGGCCAACTGCGTGAGGGCGCAGGCATACTTGATCTTGATTTCTTCCGCGTATTGCGTTGGCGTACGCAGCGCCATAGCGATATCGTTAGTGACCTGATCGCCGGCAATAGGAATCACCCCTGTATGACGAATTGAGCCCTCGGTAAATATCGCAATGTCGGTAGTACCTCCGCCTATATCGACCATACAGACACCCAACTCGCGCTCGTCATCGGTGAGTACCGCATAACTGGAGGCAAGCTGTTCGAGAATGATTTCCTCAACATCCAAACCACAGCGCCGGATACACTTTTCGATATTCTGCGCGGCGTTTACAGCACAGGTGACAAGGTGAACCTTGGCCTCCAGGCGCACACCAGACATACCCAGGGGCTCCTTGATGCCCTCCTGGTTATCGATAACGTATTCTTGCGGCAGGATGTGCAGCACCTTTTGATCGGCGGGAATAGCAACCGCCTGAGCAGCCTCAATCACCCGCTCAAGATCCAGGCTATAAACCTCCTTGTCCTTGATAGCCACAATGCCGTGCGAGTTGAGGCTGCGAATATGGCTCCCAGCAATACCGACATAGACCGAATGTATCTGGCAGCCAGCCATTAGTTCAGCCTCTTCAACTGCGCGCTGAATGGACTGCACCGTGGACTCAATATTGACCACTACACCCTTCTTCATTCCCTTGGAGGGATTGGAACCGATACCCACAATTTCGATACCGCCTTCCAGTCCGATCTCCCCCACTATCGCCACTACCTTGGAAGTTCCGATATCCAGGCCGACAATTAATTTTTTATCCTGCACGCTGCCCATGGCAGTGTCTCCCTTGTCTGTCCCTTTGCATTCTTATAATCCCGCTACTTGCGATGGCTCACTAAAGGCCACGGCAATACCGTTTTCATAGCGTAAATCTACCCTTACAACCTCACTCTTACGTGCCGCCAGCTCGCTGCGATAGACCACCGCGAACCGGTGCATACGACCGAGGAAGTCGTTACTTCCAACAATCAATTCAATCCCCTGAGCCAGCACTGCTTCCATTTGCCCGCGCTCATCCACCGACAGCTGTGCCACTGAGAGATTTAGCGGCGCCAATATCTCAACAAGTCGCTGATACTTTGCCATCAGGGATTGGGCTGTACCCTCTGGACCCGTCAGCAGCGGCAGCGATTCCCAATCGCCGCTCTTATTGGAATGGAATATTCCGCCCTCATGGTTCAAAAACCCATCGTGCCCCCAACGCGCGATGGGCAACTGTTCAACGACACTGATCTCCAATGCATTGGGCCATTTACGTCGCACAGTGGCCTCGTAGATCCAGGGAAGCGCCTCTAACTGACGACGCATTTGCTGCAGATCTGCCCCGAGGAAGCCGCCCACCAATGACGGCTGCACCATGTCCTGCACCGCTTCCGCCTGGGTATGTTCCAACTCGCCGGTAACAGTGATGCGCTGCACCGGTACACTTTGCACAACGATAAAACCCTTAGTTGCTGCAACCAGCACCACCCCCGTACCCAGCAGGATCAACATTCGGTTCAGCCAGGCGTGGGGGCTACCGGAACCCTGTGTAGGAACTGCCGTATTGCGAGTCGCCCCTTGCGTCGGTTTCCGCGCAGCGCGCTTCGCGGCCGGCTTCTTGCGCACGGGAACCTGGCCACGACGCCCGCCGCCGAACAATTTTTTAAATGTAAGCCGACTCTCTGCTCTACCCATGTTTCTGTCCCGCCTCAAGACTCAACTGCAGTATCCGCTGCACTAACGCAGGTATTTCCATTCCCGCAGCTGCGGCAGCCATAGGTACCAGACTGTGGGACGTCATACCCGGAACAGTGTTGACTTCCAATACGAAAAAGCGACCGTCACGAGCACGCATCAGGTCTACACGTCCCCACACAGCACACCCCAGAGAGCGGAACGCCCGCAACGACAGCGCTGCAATTTCAGCCTCTTCCCGATCATCCAGTCCGCTTGGACAGTGGTAGCGGGTTTCATCGGACATATACTTAGCGTCGTAGTCATAGAATTCGTTATCGGTTTCCAGGCGAATGGAGGGCAGCGCTTCATCACCCAAAATAGCCACGGTATATTCGGGTCCTTCAACAAACTGTTCTGCAAGTACTTCAGTTCCGTATTCACACGCCAACTCGAAGGAGCTATGCAGCGCAGTGGCGGTATCTGCAATGCTCATACCAATACTTGAGCCTTCGCAAGTGGGCTTGACGAACACCTTGCCGTAACGATCAATCACACTCTGCCAGTCAGTGTTGGGGCGCAGGGTGACGAAGCCTCCGGTGGAAAGTCCGATGCCCTGCCACAATTGTTTACTGCGCTTTTTATCCATCGCCAGGGCAGAGCCCAGAACACCTGAGCCCGTGTAGGAAATTCCCAAGGTCTGCAACGCGCCCTGCATACTGCCGTCTTCGCCGCCAGGACCATGCAAGGCGATAAACGCCAGGCTTACGTTCTTGAGTTCGGCTGCCCAAGCCGGAGCAGCCGGATCCACGGCCTGCACTTGCAGATCCAGTGACCGCAGCGCGTCCACCACCGTCTTGCCGCTTTGTAACGACACCTCACGCTCCGCCGAATTGCCACCGAGCAACACGGCCAATGGAACTTCCCGCAACTGCGCTAGTTTCATAGCAGCGGCCCCTGCTTTGCATACATAGCGCTCAAGTCCTGTGCCAGGCGAGCGACATTTCCAGCACCTTGCGTCACCACCACATCGCCGTCGACAACCAGGGTGCCAAGCAGCGCGGGAACATCCTCGATCCGCTCCGCAAACACCGGTTCCACCTGACCGCGCTGGCGAATACTCCGCGTCAGACTGCGACTGTCCGCGCCGGCAATAGCGTCTTCACCTGCTGCATACACATCGAGCAAAACCAGGGCATCGCATCCGGACAACACCGCCACGAAGTCCTCGTATAGATCTCGCGTTCGGGTATAGCGATGCGGCTGATAAACCATCACAATTCTGCGCTCAGGCCAGGCCTGACGAATCGACTCCAATGTGGCCTTCACCTCAGTTGGATGGTGCCCGTAATCGTCTACCAGTTGGGCTGTGCCACCGGGGAAAACGATTTCACCGAGGTTGGAAAAACGCCGCCCGACCCCCGCAAACCCCGCAAGCCCCTTCTGGATCGCCGCATCGGGCAAGCCTTCGTCACAGGCGACGACGACCGCCGCAGTGGCATTGAGTACATTGTGAGTGCCAGGCATATTCAAATTGATCGCCAGTGGCGCGCGATCGTCTGGCCTTTGCACTACATAGGCAGTCATTAATCCGTTGCGACGCAGTTCTTCTATACGATAATCAGCGTCTTCGGAAAAGCCATAGGTGATAACACGCCTCGATACATCAGGTAACATCTCACGCACCACCGGGTCGTCTATACACATGACGGCAATGCCGTAGAACGGCAGGTTGTGGATAAAATCCAGGAATGTGCGGCGCAGTACGCCGAAGTCACCGCCGTAAGTTTCCATGTGGTCAGCTTCAATATTGGTGATCACAGTAACCATAGGCTGCAGGTGGAGAAACGACGCGTCACTTTCGTCCGCCTCGGCTATCAATATTCTGCCTGCTCCCAACTGAGCATTGCTGCCGACACTATTCACCAGACCACCAATAACAAATGTAGGGTCGAGACCGCCTTCGTCAAAAATAGCCGCGATCAGACTCGTGGTTGTGGTCTTGCCATGAGTGCCGGCCACCGCAATACCGTGGCGGTATCGCATCAGTTCAGCCAACATCTCCGCCCTGGGCACCACCGGAATACGCGCTTTGCGAGCAGCAATCACTTCCGGGTTTTCTTCATCGACGGCACTGGAACTAACGACCACATCAGCGCAACCAATATTTTTTTCAGCATGGCCAATAAACACTTCTATGCCGCGTTGCGCCAATCGCTGGGTCACGGCGCTGGCCAGCAGATCAGAACCCGCAACCTCATAACCGAGGTTAACCAGTACCTCGGCGATACCACTCATGCCTGCACCAGCGATACCAATCATGTGTATGCGCCGAATGCGACGCATTTCCGGGAGACTGTAGGCGCTATTGGCATCAGGCATACATCAGTTCCTCACAACAATCACTGACGCGCTCGGCCGAATCCGGGGTGGCTGCCGCATAGGCTGCCGCTGCCATCTCAGAAAGCCGCTGTGGTGACCTTAGATAGTCCAATAGCATATCGATCAGAGTAGACTCACTCATATCACTTTGACGCAACAAGTCGGCAGCTCCGCAGTGGGTGAGCGCGCGCGCATTGGCCGTCTGATGATCGTCAATCGCGTGCGGAAGCGGCACCAGAATCGCTGGTCTGCCCATGATGGACAACTCCGCAACCGTTAGTGCGCCGGCGCGGCAAAGTACTAAATCGGCCCAGGCATACGCTTCGGACATCTCTTCGATAAATGGAGCAACCCGCACACCCTGTTGCAATAAATCTCCGTAGCGGTGACGTAATTGCTCATCATGCCCACCACCACTTTGGTGCCACACCTTAATACCAGCACCCTGACTTTGCGCTAACTGTTGAATGACACCGGGCATCACTTCGTTTATAGGCTGCGCACCAAGGCTGCCGCCTAGCACCAATAGACGCAGAGGCCGTTGGCCGGTGTAGTCATACGCGCTGACGCCCCTGGCCATGATTAACTGGCGACGTACCGGATTACCCAACACGACGTATGCTATCTCTTTGCTAAACGCGCCAGGAAAACCGGCTACAATTTTAGTCGCCATTGGAGCCAATATGCGGTTAGTAGTTCCAGCTACCGCATTTTGCTCGTGGATCAGAAGCGGCTTGCGTAATAGCCACGAGGCGACTCCCGCCGGCCCCGCCACATAGCCGCCCATGCCAACAACGCAGCCGGGAGACCGGCGAAAGACCAGCCATAGTGCTTGCCAAGAGGCAAGTGCGAGGAACCACAGTGCAAGCAACTTATGCAGCACACTTTTTCCACGCACACCACGTACCGGGAGGCAGTGCAAAAGGATGCCTGCAGCAGGGACCACTCGATGCTCCAGGCCCCTGGCAGTTCCCACCCACTCCACGCGGTAGCCCCGGGCGATTAACTCGGTGGCAACTGCCAGTGCGGGATACACATGTCCGCCCGTGCCGCCTGCCATCATGAGTATCAGTGGTTTCGCGGTAGCCACTATTTTTTCCTCCGCACGGACGGCTTCAACGCGCGTGTGTCGCGGTCAATACGCAACACCAGGCCCACCATGGCACAGCACACAATCAGGCTGGTGCCACCGTAGCTGACAAAAGGCAGAGTCAATCCTTTGGTAGGCAACAACCCCGAGCTAACACCCATATTGATGAAGGCCTGACCAGAAAATATTAGAGCGACGCCGTAGCATAGGTAGGCCCCGAAGGGATTGCCCACTTTCAAAGACTGGCGGCCCGCCCACAAAATTCTGCCTATCAGCGCCGCGTACAATCCAATAACTGCAATGGCGCCAACAAAACCTGTTTCCTCGGCCCAAATGGAATACACAAAGTCCGTGTGTGCCTCGGGTAAATAGAATAACTTCTGCACGCTATTTCCCAAGCCAACACCGAACCACTCGCCACGCCCAAAGGCAATCAACGATTGGGTCAACTGGAAACCGGTGTTGTAGGGATCTGCCCAGGGATCTGTGTAGGCGGTTAGGCGCTTTACCCGGTAGGGTTCGCTGACAACCAGTACCAGCAGCGCAGCCAGCGCACCCAACAGAACCAGCAAAAAATGCCCCAGCTTGACGCCGGCCAGAAATAACATACCGAAGGCCGCAGCAGACACTATCACCGTGGCGCCAAAATCCGGTTCGATCATGAGCAACAAGGTCATAGCAAACAACACTGTCATGGGCTTGAGAAAGCCCTGCCATTGATTGCGCATTTCGTACTCACGGCGCACCATATATCCAGCGAGATACACTACCACCGCAAGCTTGGCAAACTCCGAAGGCTGCACTGTAAACGGACCGATGGGAAGCCAGCGCTGACTGCCGTTTACTTCACGACCCACACCGGGGATCAACACCAGTATCAGAAGCGCTAGCGCGGCGAATAACCACCACCAACCCGTATCCTGCCAGAACTGCGGCTTGACACAATAGACGGCGGCGGCAGTGATAATTGACGCCAGCAAATAAACTAAATGGTGCTGGGTGTGATACCAGGCATTCTGGTGATGCCAGTCGGCGTATTCGATAGAAGCGGAACTAATCGCCACCAGCCCCACCATGAGCAGTGCAAATGCCAGCAAAATCATCGGCATATCCGGCGCGGTTGAGCCGGTAGTCGGCTGGCCCGCGACGTTCATTCGCCCTCCTGCGAGAGCTGTTCCACCGCGTTGCGAAAGACTTCGCCACGGTGAACATAACCGGTGAACATATCAAAGCTGGCACAGGCCGGCGACAACAGTACCGTATCACCAAAAGAAGCAGCCGCGACTGCAATCGTTACCGCTTCTTCCATAGAAGAGGCCAGTGTAACCGGCGCACTGGCGTGGAGAACGTGCTGGAGTAGCGAAGCGTCCTCACCAATCAGTACCAGGGCCTTACAATGTTGTGTCACTGCCTGCTGCAACTGGGAAAAATCAGCGCCCTTACCCTGGCCGCCGGCGATAAGAATGATATCGCGCGCTCCGCCGAGGCCACGCAAGGCCGCTTCGACCGAACCGACATTGGTACCCTTGGAATCATTGACGTAGCGCACGCCCTCATGCTGGGCAACCAGTTCACAACGATGCGGCAAGCCCTTGAAGGTTTGCAATGTTGTCGTCATCGCAGCCAAAGGCAGTCCAACACTGTATCCCAATGCCAGCGCAGCGAGCGCATTGGCCACATTGTGTCGACCCTTCAGGCCCAGATCCTGCACACGCAGCAACTGCTGGTCGCCGCGGCACAGGTATTCCACACCATCGTGTTCACGCAAACCAAAATCGCCGGACTCGGGCTCGCGCATGCACCAGCCAACAACAGGTAGGTCAACGTCCAGCACGGGCAGGGTGTTGGGGTCGTCCCGGTTCACGACAACATTGCCGCAACCCCGAAAGATCCGATGTTTGACCTGTCGGTAACCCGCCAGATCACCGTGGCGATCGAGGTGGTCAGGACTGACATTCAAAACGGTGGCGACTTGCAGGTGCAATGCAGCGGCCCGCTCCAATTGAAAACTGGAAAGCTCCAGCACATAAAGTTCACAGTGATCCGCCAACAGCTCCAACGCTGGCGTACCCAGATTACCACCGACGCCTACATTCAACTGCGCAGCACCAGCCATCTTCCCAAGTAGCTCTGTCACCGTAGACTTTGCATTGGAACCAGTGATACCCACAACGGGCGCCGTCGCCGCGCGCATAAACAGATCGATATCTCCGACCACAGCCACCCCCGCGGTCAACGCCTCGCGGATAATCGGCTCACTCATGGCGACGCCCGGGCTGACCACCAGTTCTGACGCGTGAGCAACTATTTCTGTGGGGTAGTCACCCGCATACACCTGAACTTCAGGCATCTCTCGTTGCAACGCATCCAGACCAGGAGGCTGCTTCCGCGAGTCGATCACACAGAAGGACAGGTTCTGCGCATACAAATACCGCGCGCAGGATAGACCAGTCGCACCCAGGCCGACGACTACCCGATTTTCATTGCTTGCATGCACCTGTGGGGCCACTTTTATTCTCACCTAACGCAACTTCAACGTCGCCAGTCCGAACAGGACCAACATGACTGTGATAATCCAGAAGCGCACGATGACTCGCGGCTCCGGCCAACCTTTTAATTCGTAATGATGGTGAATCGGCGCCATGCGGAAGATCCGCTTGCCGGTTAATTTAAAAGACGCGACCTGGAGAATGACCGATACGGTCTCCAGTACAAAGATACCGCCCATGATGAAGAAAACGATTTCGTGACGCGTAATAACGGCCACAATACCTAACGCAGCACCCAACGAAAGCGCACCGACATCGCCCATAAAAACCTGGGCTGGATAGGTATTGAACCAAAGGAAACCAAGACCTGCTCCGGCGATAGCGCCACAAAAAACAGCCAATTCACCGCTGCCGGCAATATAGGGAATGTGCAGGTACTCGGCGAAATCAACACGGCCCGTAAGGTAAGCAATAATGCCCAGCGCAGTGCCGACCAGCACCGTCGGTAAAATCGCCAGACCATCGAGGCCGTCGGTGAGATTGACAGCATTGCTCGCGCCGACAATCACGAAATAGGTCAGCACGATAAACATGGGCCCCATGCTCCAGGCAAAGTCCTTGAAGAAGGGGATATACAATTGCGTAGTGACTGGCGAATCGAACGCCAGATATAGATAGAACGCGGCGGCCAAGCCTGCCAATGACTGCCAGAATAATTTCCAGCGCGCCGGCAGACCGCGAGAATCGCCCTCTACCACTTTACGATAATCGTCGACCCAGCCGACCGCGCCAAACGATCCCGTTACCAGTAATGCAACCCACAGGTAGGGATTGCTAAGGTCGCCCCAAAGCAAGGTGGATGCTGCAATACCAACAAGTAACAGGGCGCCACCCATGGTTGGCGTACCTGATTTGCTCAGGTGACTCTCGGGACCATCATCACGCACAGACTGTCCTACCTGGTGGAAATTCAGCCGCCTAATCATGACGGGGCCAACCAGCAGCGAGATAGCCAAGGCAGTACCGGCTGCCAAAATACCGCGCAGCGTTAGGTACTGAAACACACTAAATCCACTTTGATACTGCGTGAGGTATTCCGCCAATAGCAATAGCATCGCTTAGCCCTCCCCCGCCATTGGTGCTGGCAGAAGGGCCTGTAATATCAGCTCCATACCCGTACTGCGCGAACCTTTGACCAGGACGGTATCCCCGTCTCCAAACTGACCGTGCAGGGCAGGCAGCAGGGCAGCGCGATCTACAAAATGGCGACCACCCGCGCCAAATGCATCTACACACACCGCGAGTTCTGCGCCTACTCCCCACAGTTGGTCGATTCCGCAGGATCGTGCATATTCGCCAACCTCCTGATGCAGGGCAGCGCTAAGAGGACCCAACTCACCCATCGCACCCAACAACAATGTGCGCCGACCAGCGCAGGCAGCCAATAATTCAATAGCCGCATGCACTGAACCGGGATTGGCGTTGTAACAATCGTCAATAACACACGCGCCCAGCTCAGAGCGCACAGAACAGAGGCGGCCATCAACCGGCTGAACCGATTCAAGACCATCACGAATATCGGTAAGCGCAATGTCACAAGCCAATCCCACGGCAACGGCAGCTAAGGCATTGGCCACGTTATGCACACCCGGTAAAGAGAGGCGCATGACCATCTCCCCGGCCGGCGTAGATGCGGTAAAGCTAACCCCCTCTACGCCCCTGCTTTGAATATCTCGCGCACCAATCGCCGCGGGCTGCTGCAGCCCAAAGTCCAGTACTCTGGCCGCACCCGCGCGCTTGCGCCATACTTTGGCCCAGGGCTGATCTGCATTAATAACAGCGGTGTCGGTCTCTCCAAGGCGATCAAAAATCTCACCTTTGGCAGCGGCTACGCCCTCGATACTGCCGAACCCTTCCAGGTGCGCGGGCATAGCATTGAGCAACAGCGCCACATTGGGATGTGCCAATTCACACAACCAGTCAATATCTCCGGCTCTGGCAGCGCCCATCTCCACGACAGCGAATTCGACCTCGGGTCGCAGCCGCAACAGCGTCAGCGGCACACCAATCTCATTGTTGAAGTTGCCCTGGGTAGCCAGGGTTTCACCGCAGCGCGCGAACACAGCATGCACCATATTCTTGACAGTAGTTTTGCCGCTACTACCGGTAATGGCTACCAGTGGTCCATCGTAAAATCGTCGGTTATAGGCGCCAAGAAGCCCCAATGCCCTCTGCGTATCCTGCACTTGTAACTGGGGCAAAGCCGCAGACACCGGCGAACTCACGAGTAGCGCAGAGGCACCACTGTCCTGTACCTGCGTCACATAGTCGTGGCCATCGAAATTTTCGCCGCGCAAGGCCACAAATAAATCCCCTGGTCGCAGGCTACGACTGTCGGTGGACACTCCTACTATGCTCGTATCCCCACCCTGAAGCTGGGCTGCCATTGGCGCCTGCAATTCAGCGAGACTCATCGGCCGCATCACGTATTCACCCTCCCCGCCAATGCTTTATTGGCCTGATCCGCATCACTGAAATGCAAACGCTCGCCTTCAATCAGCTGATAATCCTCGTGACCCTTACCTGCAATCAACACACAATCACCACCACTGGCCTCAGAGATCGCGAGCGCGATTGCCTGGCCGCGATCAATCTCCAAGGTGTATTGCCCACTGCAGCCCAACTTGATGTCACGCATAATCTGAAGAGGATCTTCACTGCGCGGATTGTCGCTGGTCACCACCACGCGATCGGAAAGTGTGCAGGCGATGCGGCCCATCAGCTGTCTTTTCTCGCAGTCCCGGTCACCACCACAACCAAACACAGTGACGAGCGATCCTGTGACGTGAGGTCTGAGGGCGTTCAACACCTGCTCCAACGCATCCGGCGTGTGGGCGTAATCCACGATCACCTGAAAATCGAGCGTATTGGGGATAGCCTGCATGCGCCCGGGAACAGGAC
>JAPKAY010000116.1 GCA_028825045.1 Halioglobus sp. | reverse complement strand
CTGGGTTTTTCTCAGTAGGCTCACCACAAAGCGTCGTGGTCTTTGTGGACCAATTCGCGCAATCACAAATCGGCACCGTGTTTTCGACATTGGTTGATCTGGAGCGACTAGAGTTGCTGCGTGGACCACAAGGCACGCTGTATGGCATCAACGCGCCTGGCGGGGCATATAACATCATTACTCGGTCACCCACTATGGAGGGCATAGGCGGCTACCTCGAAGGGACTTACAGTCAGTACGATTCCTCTAATTTGGGGGCCGCAGATGTGCGCGGCGCGATAAACATTCCACTGGTCGATGACCGGCTTGCTCTGCGGCTGGCGGGGGTTTACCGCGATGATGATGGCTATATCGAGAACGTTAACCCCATCTCACCAGACAGCACCAGCGGTGGCAGCGACACGAAATCGGTGCGCGGCAAATTGCGCTGGCTCATCAACGACACTATGCAGCTCGATACTATCGCCAACTATCAGGACCTAACCCAGTATGTTTCGTCTTTTAACTATCAAGGCGAAATACCCGGAACCGGCGGTACCACCGCTATTCCTGCTGAGTATGGGAAATTTAAAGACCGAAAAGATTACGGTGAGTTCGTCGGCAAGGTCGACGGCGATATCAAGGACATCAGTATCCATTGGTCATGGGAAGCAGGCTTCAGTGATGTTGACTTCTTGGCAATGCACCAGCAGTTCAGCAACAGTTCCAATGAAAATCGAAAACCTTTTCCCAACTCTAATGAAGTCTTCAACATCGACCTAGACTATAAAATCACGACTTATGAGCTACGCTTCTCTGATGTTATCGGCGACATTAGTTACGTAACCGGCCTGTACCACTTTACCCGACCCGCCGACGGCGTTTTCAACGTCGTGGTGACAGACACCGAAGTCATTGGCGAGTCCAGCAGCGAAGATAGTGGTAACGCCGTTTACGGAAATATCAGCTACGCATTTATAGAAGACTGGGAGTTGGGGTTGGGCGCCCGCTATGACGATATCGAAACGACCATGGAGGGCGACATTCGCTTTCTAGAATATATTGCCCTCGTCGATGATAAACTGGATTTCGATCACCTGTCCTGGAGCGTGAAGCTCAGCCATTACTATAGCGACAATCTGACGTTTTATGCATCAGCAGACAACGCATTTAAGCAAGGAGGGTTCAATCCGTTAGTGCCTGGCGTGTTCGCGCTGGCAGATTTCTTTCCGGAGATCGCAGCGTTCGGGCGCGAGGTGGCCACTTTTGAGGAAGAGATATCGGATTCCTATGAACTCGGAGTAAAGGGGCTGCTACTGGATAATCATCTGCGGTTTACGCTTGCCCTATTCTATCAGGAATTCAAGAATCATCAGATCGGCTTTCCCGGTGAGGTGCCTGCGCTGACGCCGTTGGGGGGCTTGTTCAACAATCAGCTCGGAAATGCCGATGAGGTGCTTACCCGCGGGGTCGAGTTCGATGTTACCTATGTGTTTGCTCAGCACTGGGAGGCTGCCGTGCGAGGCGCTTACTCCGACCCTACCATTGAAGATTGGAACCGCCGCTTGTGCGAAGCAGGTGAGGAACCTGCACTTTTACCGGGTCAGGCCCCTTTCCCAGACCAATTATTCTGTCCTAAAAATGGTAAACCGCTTAATGCTCTGCCCCGTTGGCAGACAAACTTCCAGCTCGGATATGAACACGACCTTGGCAGTAACTGGAACTTTGCCACGCGCCTGAACTGGACATGGCAATCCAAACCAGCGCGGCAAACTCTGGCAGAGACCAACAAGCCCGACATACCCAGCGTCAGCCGTTTTGACGAGGACAAAAGCCGCTTTGACGTGTCATTTGTCTTTTTTGAACCTAACCTAGGTGTAGAGCTAAAGTTCTGGGCAAAAAATCTGACCAACGAGGATTTAAACACTAACCCTAGCCAGTTCGAGAACACACAAACTCTGGTTGGCATGCAGTATCCTGGGCGAGAGTATGGCTTCACGGCTATTTACACCTTCTGAAAACAGGCTAACGCCTAGAGATGTATTAAAAAAACGTAATAATTCATCCGGAAGTCATATAGTAATCTAAAGCTCTCTAATGAGGCAGATTGCGGTCCCAAGACCAAAGGAAAGACATGAGATACATGTCCAGAATATTGATCGGTGGCAGCATATTGCTGCTGGTCGGTTGCGGCAGTGCCGATCCCAGTGCAACTGGCGGCCCACTGGCGATGCGTCGCCTCACAGGCGAACAATATCGCAATGCGATTGAAGATGCCTTTGGCAGTCAGATTGAGGTGGCAGGCCGCTTCGAACCAGACAACCGCCAGGAGGGCCTCAACGCACTCGGGGCCTCGCGGGTTGCAGTCACTCGCAGTGGATTCGAACAGTACGAGGCCATGGCACGTAGCATTGCTGCTCAGGTCACATCTGTTGAACTGCGTGCGGACATTCTCCCGTGCCAACCCCGATCAGCCACCGCTCCCGATGACGCTTGTATGACGCAAACGATCAAAGAACTTGGTCGCACGCTGCTGCGTAGGCCACTGTCACAAGAAGATATTCAGCTTCGCGCCGAGGTAGCATCTCGCGTTGCAGAAGAACAGCAAGACTATTATGCAGGTCTGCAACTCGCGCTCGCCAGCCTGATGGTAGCACCCGACTTTCTGTTTAGGGTTGAAGTTGCTGAGCCCGCCCCTTTGCCCGACGAGCCGAGCAGGTTGCAGCTAACGAATTTGAGCCTAGCCAGTAAGCTCAGTTACTTTTTGTGGAATCGGGGTCCGGACGAAATTCTGCTGGCAGCGGCAGAACGCGGCGAACTGGCTCAGCCAGAAGGCTTGGCGCGACAGGTGCAACGTATGGTGTCCTCTGAGCATCTTGCTTCTGGTATACGCGCATTTTTTGAGGATGTATTTGTATTCGACCAATTTGAAGAGTTGAGCAAGGATGTTACCCAATACCCACTGTTTAATAGTCGCATGGCCGCCGACGCGCGTGAACAAACCTTACGTTTTGTGGTCGATCAACTAGTAACACAAAACGCAGACTACCGTAGCTTATTTACGTCAAATGAATTGCCTATGACTCGATCTTTGGGACCAATTTATGGGATACCGGTTCGCGCAGTGGATGGATGGGAGAACGCCACGCTCCCCGCCAACCAGTCGCGCAGCGGGCTTCTGTCGCATGCGAGCTTCTCCATGCTACATTCCCACCCGGGTCGCAGTTCTCCGACGCTGCGCGGCGTATTTATGCGGGAGGCTTTGCTATGCCAGACCGTTCCAGAGGCCCCCGCTGATATAGATTTCACCCAGTTCACGCAAGATGTGGCGACGGTGCATAAAACAGCACGCGATCGTCTGGCGGTGCACGCCA
>JAPKAY010000020.1 GCA_028825045.1 Halioglobus sp. | reverse complement strand
ACACGGTATCCCTGTGACGCTAAACCTAGGCAAAACTCTTCCGGCCAGGCAATCATCTGCGTGCCCAGTCCCATAATAAGCAACATGACCGGGTGATCGGACTCGCCGAATTCATCGTAGGCAAGGTCTATGCCATTCGCCTTCACATGTTTTTCCGGCATGGCCGTTCCCGTCACTCCGACTGATTGGGCCTGTCCCACTAGGCGCAAAAACCCCGCAGGCGCTCATTAATGATGCCGTCAGCCTCGGCCATAATATTGTCGATGAGCTCCTGTACCGTAGGAATATCGTCTATCAGGCCTGCGACCATGCCACAGGACCAGGCACCGGCATCCATATCGCCCTCTTGCATGATCCGAGGATAGACACCGGCTACCTCGTCGATGATGTCCTCAAATTTCAGGTCTGCTCCCAGCGCCTTTTCTTTTTCCAGTAAGCGTTCGACCGCCGGATTGGCTAGCACTCGTTCTGTATTTCTCAGTGGACGCATCACCAACCTGGTATCCAGTTCACTGGCTGCCACAATCGCCTGCTTGACCTTTTCATGCACTGGCGCCTCTTGAGTGGCAATAAATCGTGTGCCCATGTTGATACCTTCCGCTCCCATCGCCAGAGCGCCTACCAGCGAGCGTCCATCCGCCATGCCACCAGACGCTACAAATGGAATCTCCAGTTCATCTGCAGCCCGCGGCAACAGTATGAAGTTTGGGACATCGTCCTCGCCCGGGTGGCCGCCACATTCGAATCCATCGACCGATGCAGCGTCGCATCCAATAGATTGTGCCTTTAGCGCATGTCGCACAGCGGTACATTTATGTATGACCTTGATGCCGGCATCCTTGAGCATGGGTAGCCACTGCGCCGGGTTGTTGCCCGCTGTTTCTACGACGGTTATACCGCCGTCGATAATGGTCTGAAACAATGCAGGGTAATCAGGGGGAGTCAGTGTCGGCAGGAAGGTAATGTTGACGCCAAAGGGCTTATCAGTCATTTCTTTGCAGCGCGCGATTTCGTTTGCCAGCTTTTCCGGAGTGCCCTGTGTAAGGCCGGTAATGATTCCCAAACCTCCCGCATTGGATACAGCCGCTGCCAGCTCTGCTAGCCCTACAAAGTGCATACCGCCCTGGATGATGGGGTGTTCTATGCCGAGTAATTCTGTAATTCGAGTTTTCATAGTTTTCCTTGTTGAATCGCATGGTCGTCAGAATATTGGCATTCTATATGTCGATAGTTAGAATGCCAAGCATAAAACCAGTGCATTCCCGGACGTAGAAAGTACAATTGTGCGGTTCCAAAATGCGCTAGTGCGGGCGATTTGCCATTTTCACAGGAGGCTGGGCCATCAATTTCAGAGATCTGAACGTTATGGGGGACCAACCCTATGTGGTTTCCTACGCCGATGAAGACCCGGAAACACTGCGCGAGCGCTTTGCGCACTGGGGCTATCTGTACATTAAGGAGTATGTTTCACAGGAACATTGTGAAAATCTGCTGCAGGTAATGCTGAGGGAAACCGCACCCTACGTGTCCCGGGACGGCAGTGAGATCCCTCACTTAAGCGGCGAACCGTTCTTTGAGACTGACCCGGCCTGGGACGAGATATACCCCAAGATTCAGTCACTCGAGGCCTTTCACAGCTTTTTTCACCAGCGCTCCGTCCTTGACCTTATGCAGGTAGTGACTGGGTCAACGCCTTTCGTGTACCCCATGAAGATGGCGCGAATCTCTACCCCGGGGAAAATCGGCTACGAGACACCGCCCCACCAGGATGCGCACTCGCATAACGCAGGTCCTACTATGGCGGGTTTTTGGGTCGCACTGCACGCGGTTACTGCCGACATGGGACGCGTCAAGGTATTACCGCAATCTCACTTGAAGGGTGTTCGGCCTGTTTTCACTACACAAGGTGTGGGCGGCGTACAGTGCGAAATCTACGACCAGGAAACCTGCTGGCATGTCTCCGACTTCGAGGCTGGTGATGTGCTGATTTTTAATTCCTGTACCGTTCACAAGGCCGAACCCAATACCACTGAAACTGCGGTGCGGATCAGCGTGGACACGCGTTTTTGCGATCACGGTGCTCCGGTATTTTCTTCTAATCTTGAACCGCACCATGGCTGGCGGATTGAGGGGCTGGATTGGGACTCTATCTACAGAGGCTGGCAGAAGGCTCAGCTCCAATACTATTGGCGCGACTATCCCAACCTATTTTGAAAAACATCACGCGCGTGCTGCCAGTTGCCGCTGAATTTCCCGGGCAAACAGCCACAATCTGTCCTGACCCCAAAGAGCCAGCAGTACCTTGCCCGATTTATCCAACAGGCGAAAACTCGGCACACCCCACAAGCCGGATGCATACATTTCCTGACGATTGTCTTCCAGCAGTTTTTCCCAGCCCGGCTGACCGACGATTTTTTGAGCCTGACTCCAATCTAGACCTGCAAGTTCCACTACTTTTTTGAGGCCCTTGTCACGATTGATGTTGATTCCCTTTGTGAAGGCGCAACTGAGAAATGCACTGATCAGCTCTGCCCCCTTTCCCTGTTTACTGGCCCAGGGGTACAGGGAATAGCCGCGCCGGGCTGGTTCCCCAATGGGGTCGTAGAAATTACCAAAGGTCACTCCGGCTTCCCTCGCCTCCCGTGCTGTGTCCCGGAAGATGTACATACCTTTTTGTCGCGTTGCGGGAACGCCACGCATCACCATGGGCAGTACTGGACGCACCTGAAGGTTTACGCCGGTATCCCTGGCCAGTTTAACGGCGCGATCAAAACTGATCGCGGTATAGGGGCTGCGCAGGGACGGGTAGATTTCCAGTGTAAGGCTGCCGTCATCGACCCGTTCCCCTGGCTCCACTTCAGGTCGCGGTACGATCAGTGAGGTTCCCGGACTTCGGTCAATTCCCAGCTCTGCTAATCGCTGTTCGAGGTGATACAGGCGGTCGACACCCCAGTACCACTCGTCGCCGTAAAAAAACATGGCGCCCGAATAATGATTGAGCTCTTCACGACGTGCATTCCCTGCGTCAAGGCGCTCCTTGACTGTCTCGAGTGGGTTACATCCCAATTGCTCGGCAAGGCTATTGAGCGACGCTTCATCATCACGCCAAAGCGCATCGCCTATTTCAGCCGCATGGTCAATAAAGGCTTGTGAATCCAGCGCGGATAAAATACCGGAAGCAACCTGCACCAAATTCTCAGGTAATTCCTCTTTATGGAGGGGGAATGCGAGCCCGTACTCAGGTGCAACATGAAATGAATCATATCGTGATAACTGCAGTAGTCGTTCTGGTTCTGCAGAATTTTTGCCTTGCGGCCCACTCACCAAATGACAGACCAGCTGTATGTCATAGCGCTCAGACAGGGGTTTTAGAACCTGAGCCGCCAGATGGCTGTAGCCGTCTTGTGCCTGATGAAAGTACTCAACGACATGCGCCTTACCGGACTTGAGTCTATTTTTCTCCACCTGAGCACGTGTTTTGATCTGTCGCTGGGGTTTGCATATTTGGGTCATCAGTTTAGATGTTGCCCAACGCAGTACCGCGTTCGGGTCCATGGTGGCTGCACCGCCCTGTTCCTTAAATTGTTCTGCCATGTTGTCCATCCTTCATAGTGTATTTCTCATTCCTGACGCGATGCAGTTGCGGCAGTGCTGCAGGCGCGCAGAGCAGAGTAGCATTGCAGGTAATCAGGCCAAGCAGATCCGCGAGGATTTTAACCCTCTTATCCAGCGTGACTATGCTCCTATCGTTGAACCATTTTGTTGGCGTTTTCTCGAAACTTTTTTGACGCTTCTTCATCTTCCAGAATATTGTCAATTTTTACTGGAACTTCAATGCCCTGACGCAAGCCGGGTTTTTGTTTCATTACGTTGAGCCAGTGATCCAAATTTTCCAAGCCCTCACGGGAGACGCCAGACCACTTGTACGTTCGCACCCAACACCAATTGGCTATATCCGCAATGGAGTAATCGTCCGCCAGCCACTCGGACTCTCCCAGGCGTCGGTCCAGTACTTCGAACAGGCGTCTGCACTCGTTCTGGTAACGGTCGATCGCCGGTTGTATCGTTTCCGGAAAATAGCGAAAGAACACATTAGCCTGTCCCATCATCGGTCCGACTCCCCCCATCTGAAACATCAGCCACTGTATAACGCGTGTTCGGCCTGCCTGGTCAGTGGGCAGTAAACGGCCGGTTTTTTCCGCCAGGTAAATCATGATGGCCCCGGATTCAAATACCGCAAGATTGTCCTCGCCCCGATCGACTATCGCAGGAATTCGACCATTGGGGTTAATGGCCAGGTAGCCGACACCGCGTTGCTCGCCAGAAGATAAATCCAACGGGTGCACCTCGTAGGGTAATCCGAGCTCTTCCAAAGTACAGGAAGCCTTGTGGCCATTGGGGGTTGATGCGGTATAAAGCTCAATCATCGTCCACGCCTCATGAATAAATCTGAGTTGTACAATAGGGGTGAATAGATAGTGGCACCGTTGTCGGGGCCGGGCAAGCTACGACCACGGAAAGCGCCCTTCCTCGGTCAGTCGTTGATGATGATCTGCTCTAACAAGCGTGTAGTCAGTTTGATGCTACTAGCTTCACTTAAAGCCTGGTGCTCTCGCAATCGATTCCAATGCTCAAACGAGGCAACTGCGTCGACCATTTCTCGCGCTTCGGAGCCGAGGTCCTTGAGTTCCGGGAGCCAGTCTTCCAGATCTCTGCGCAGCTGGCGTTGGGTACGTGCGTATTGTTCCTGGAGTATTGTGTAGCGCCACAATTGCCCCCGAGTGCTTAGCAGATGGTTGCCAATTGCTTCATACGCAAGGGCCCGTTGCTCCACCGCATGCAGGAGGCGATCCTGCAATGAACCATCGCGGTTTCCACCGGCAAAGAGCCCCTGATATTGGTCTCTGATTTTACTGTCTGCAATAGCAAATAGACTCTCCATGTCAGTGAAGTGTCTGAACACCGAGCGGATGCCAACCGCAGCGCGCTCCGACACTTGCTGTGCAGTCGGCACGAGAATCCCCTCCTCTATTAGTAACAGCGCAGCGTCGATGATGGCTTGCCGGCTGCGCTCACTTCGCAGTCGGCGTCCATCGGGTGCTGTTTCAGATTCTGTTTTTGCCATAGCTCTTGCCACCGAGGGTGTCTGAAGGAGCTCAACATTGTGTTGCCTGGACCCCAAGTTAATGACATTATATGTGTCATTAGTTTTCAAGTCCAACACCGCATTCAGACTAGTACCGTTTCACGCTTAAGGAAAGTCACGATATGAACTACGAATTACGCAATGAGGTAGCCATCGTATCCATCGATGACGGTAAGGCCAATGTGGTTGGGCATACCTTCATTGATGAACTCAACGAGGCATTGAATCGGGCGGAGCAGGATGCGGCAGGCGCCGTAATCCTGCGCGGTCGCGAGGGTATTTTCTCCGCTGGTTTCGACCTTGGGGAATTCAAGAAAGGAGCCGAAGCTGGTATGTCGATGGTGTCTAAGGGGATGCAGTTACTAATTCGGCTGTATAGCTTCCCGCTTCCTCTTGTAGTTGCCTGCACCGGTCACGGAATTGCCATGGGAGCATTTATTATACTGGCATGCGATAAGCGGATCGGTGTCCGGGGGAAATTCAAAATCACCTTGCCGGAGACGGCAATCGGTATGGAGTTGCCCGCGGTGATGATGGAGCTTACTGCCTCGCGTATTTCACCTCAGTATATTACCCGGGTGGTTATTCAGTCTGAGGTATTTGACCCGGATCAAGCGCTGGAAATTGGGTTTCTGGACGAGGTGGTTGAAGTAGGGGCACTCGACGACAAAGCTATGGCCATTGCAACGCAACTGACGCAACTCCCTGGAGTGCAATACGCGGCTAACAAGTTGCTTGCGCGCAAGAAAACCCTTTTAGCCATGACGGAAGAATTCGGTAAGACAACCATGCAGGGGTCATAACCAGACACGCAAAGAAGTACGTGGCAGCGCACCCCTCGCGTTCTACACGGTTAGTTTTACAACTTTGAGAGAATGTCCTCGCCTAACTGTGTAATACCCGCCACCGGATCTTTGCCCAGCGCGAACACGGGCACAATCACCCGCGCAACACCCGCGTCCTCGAAGGCCTTAATGGCATCCAGGCCGCCCTGCATGTTCCACATGCAGGAGATCTCAACTGTGGCAGGGTCGCGACCAACTGCCTCACAGGCCGCACCTAAGGGTTCGAGAACCGGAGCAACTGTTTGTGGGCTATCGACGGGCAGGAACCAACCATCGCCATGCTTTGCGACTCGCTCATAGATCTTACCTTTGGTGCCACCCATAATAATGGGGATGCCACCCTTCCTCTGTGGGATTGGATAACTCTTGAACCCCGACCAGTTGATGTAGTCACTCTGATGTTCTACAACTTCCCCCGACCAGACTTTCTTCAGCGCGACCATGTAATCGTCAAAACGTGCACCGCGGCGCTCAAAGGGAACACCCATAGCATCAAACTCCTCCCGCAACCAGCCGATACCCGCACCCAGCATAAAGCGCCCACCAGATACAAAATCCAGACTCGCGGCCTGCTTGGCTAATAACATGGGGTTGGCCTGCGACACGATGTTAACGCCGGTACCCAGCTTTAAAGTCTTGGTATTTGCCGCCACTGCTGTTAACGCAATAAGCGGGTCAACGAAATTGGTGTCGGGTCTGGCGCCCATCTTGCCATCAGCACTGTAAGGATATTTCGATGCATAGTCTTCGGGCACTATCACGTGCTCAAAAGTCCAGACCGATTCCATGCCGACGGACTCCGCCAGTTGAGAAATTCCGATGATATGGTCAACGCTTTTTACGCCTACGTTTACGGGGACTAAACCAAATTTCATTGTTGCACCTTCTGCTTCAGCGGCAGTTAATCTTATGGGTCGAAGCTATCAGCCCCGGGATCGCACTTCATTAATTCAGGTTGCCTGGCCCGCTGTATGGATCAGCTGAAGCCCTGGCCCTTCTCTGCAAGGTCTAATAAGAGCGAGCTCGGCTCCCAGAATGCTTCGCCGGTCTGCGCCTGATAGCGCCGTAGTTTTTCCACCACCTGGTCCAGTCCTATAGTGTTGGCGTAGTGCATAGGTCCGCCACGATAGACTGGCCACCCGTAACCGTAGACATAGACTACATCGATATCGCTCGCACGCAGCGCAATACCCTCTTGAAGTATCTTAGCGCCCTCATTGATCATTGGTAGCAGTAGACGATCGAGGATTTCCTCATCGGCAATTTCGCGGCGAGTAATGCCTGCCTTGGCGGCAAATTCCTCGAATAGCTCTATCGTTACTAAATTGGGCGTGGGTGTGCGTTTTTCATCGTAATCATAAAAACCGGCGCCAGATTTTTGACCAAAACGACCGAGTTCGCACAACCGGTCTTTCACCGTAGCGCCGGTCGATTTCGCCTTGCTCCAACCGATATCCAACCCTGCCAGATCGGACATCTGAAAGGCCCCCATCGGAAACCCGAAGTCGAATAGTACTTTGTCTACCTGTTGCGGAGTCGCGCCTTCGTGGGCGAGTTTGTCGGCCTGGTACTGGCGTTGAAACAATATTCGGTTTCCTACAAATCCATGACAAACGCCGACTAAAACAGCAACCTTACGAATTCGTTTCGCCAGTGACATACAGGTTTTGATAACGGTGACTGACGTTTTCTCGCCCCGCACCACTTCCAGCAGTTTCATGACATTGGCGGGCGAGAAAAAATGCAGGCCAATCACCCACTCAGGCCGCTGGGTTGCTGCCGCAATTTCATTGAGATCGAGGGCGGAGGTATTGGAGGCCAGGATGGCGCCATTCTTTGCAAGGCCGTCTAGCGTTGAAAAGATTTCCTTCTTGACGGCCATATTTTCAAATACGGCCTCAATGATCAAATCACAATCCGCCAGGTCGTTGAGGTCCAGTGAGCCGGTGATCAAGCCGCAACGCTGCTCAACATCAGCGTCACTGATCCGCCCTTTTCGAGCTGTATTCTCGTAGTTCTTGCGCACCACATTAAGGCCGCGATCGAGTGCCGCCTGACTCGTTTCAACCAGGGTAACCGGGATGCCTACGTTGACCATATTCATGGTAATGCCGCCACCCATAGTGCCCGCCCCAATGACGCCTACCCTGGCGATCGGGATTTCCGGCGTTTCCTTGGGTATATCAGGCACTTTCCCAGCCTGTCGCTCGGCGAAGAAAAAGTACTGCTGGGCAGTCGCCTGCGGGCCGGCCATCAATTCTCTAAAGAGTTTGGCCTCCGTTTTCAGACCTTCATCGAACGGTTGATTTACAGCGGCTTCGATACAGCGGATGTTGTATTCAGGCGCGAGGAATCCCCTTGTTTTGCGAGCAATAGATTGGCGTACCTGCGTGAAAAAATCAGGGTTTCCCCTGACAGTTTGCAGCTTGTCGTCCTGGTCACGTACCCGGGGCAATTCGTTGCTCAACGCTGCTTCGCGCGCAAATGCCACTGCGTCAGCAAGGAGAGAACCTTGTACAATTCGATCAATTAACCCAGCCTGCAACGCTTCAATAGCACTGATAGGGTTGCCGGAGGTTACCATTTCGGTAGCCTTTTCGGCGCCGACTAAACGCGGAAGCCTCTGCGTGCCGCCTGCCCCGGGCAACAATCCGAGATTAACCTCTGGCAGACCGAATTTCGCATCGGCTACGGCCACCCGGTAATGACAACATAAAGCCGTTTCCAGTCCGCCGCCCAATGCCGTTCCGTGAATAGCAGCGACAATGGGCTTACTGGCGTCTTCCATGGTCTGTAACACAGCATGAAAATCGGGCCCTTTTGGTGCCTGAGAAAACTCAGTAATGTCGGCACCGGCAATAAACGTTCTTCCTGTGCAGTACAGGACAATAGCGTGCACATCATCGTCCGCAAGGGCCTGCTCCACTCCCTCCTTGATGCCCTGGCGCACACCCTGGCTGAGAGCGTTTACAGGGGGATTGTCCAGAGTCAATATCGCCACTGGTGAATCCACGCTGTAGTCGACCATGCTGGTAAGTGCTGCCATCGGTTTTCTCCCTGGAATTGAGTGCAGTGCAGCGACCCTGGCCACACAGAGTGGAGCTGCGAAAATGTAATTGGCATAAAAGAGTGCCAGTTATGTCAGCGCTTATCAATTGAGGCAGATTACAACACCTTGGAAAAGCCTCAAAACCGGCTATACGCCCACACTGTAAGCGGCGGTAGTCGGGGTATATTTGATGTTCCGTATAATTTATACTGCGTAAGCCCTTGTTATTTAGGTGATAGATTCGAGGTCTGCGATCGAGTAAAGGGTCGCTAAGGCGATTCCGGCATTGAACTCTCCGTGATTTATGACCTCTAAAGCCTAGTTTAGAAGGTGCCGCATCCAGCGCTAAACTGTATTGCACCGATTTCACAGCAGGTATGACTAAATTGAATTCAGCACGTCGCCGCAACACTCTGGGCCACTTGGCACTCTACCTCGTACTACTGAGCTTTTTTTCGGGCTCTGCCAAAAGCGCCATTGAATACACCGAAGCTCAACGGGACACCATTGTTGAGTTAGTTGACCAACTTCAGGAGCGTCACTACGCCAAGCTAAACTATAATGATGTTTTATCCTCTGAGCACCTTGATCACTACATTGATACCCTGGATCCGGCGAAAATGTTTTTCACCGCCGCGGACATAGCTCATTTCGAAAAATTTCGGCTGGTTATGGATGACCAGCTACCCAAGGGTAACCTGAGCGCCGGATACAGTATATTCAACCGGTTCCATGAGCGAATGCAGGTGAGGTTGGAGAATGTTCTCGAGACCTTGCCGGAAACAATTGCTGCATTCGACTTTACGCGGGATGAAACCTTTTCACTGGATGTGGAAGCTCGCCAGTGGGCGAAAGACCAGGCAGAGTTGGACGACCGTTGGCGCAAACAACTCAAAAATCAGGTGCTCAGCCTGAAGCTTGCTGACAAGGCCGAGGATGAAATTGTCCCCATAATTGAAAAGCGTTACGCGAATCAACTCAAAAACGTTAAGCAATACAACAGTCAGGATGTCTTCCAGATATACGCGAATTCGTTGACTGAACTATACGACCCGCACTCGAATTATCTTTCGCCGCGAACCTCAGAGAACTTTAACATTAATATGAGCCTGTCCCTTGAGGGTATCGGCGCTGTTTTACAGATGGACGAAGAGTACACCAAAGTGGCCAGACTGGTACCTAAAGGGCCAGCTGACAAGCAGGGTGACCTGCATCCTTCTGACCGCATTGTCGGCGTGGGCCAGGACTCGGAGGGTGCGCTCGAAGATGTGATTGGCTGGCGGCTCGATGAAGTGGTGGAACTCATCCGCGGACCCAAGGGATCCACCGTGCGCCTTGAAGTTATTCCGGCGAAAACCAAATCTACCGATGAACGCCGGGTGATCACAATTGTGCGCAATACCGTGAAACTGGAAGAACAATCGGCGCAGAAGGAAGTCCTGGAAATCCCAAATGGTGAAGAGCTGATTAAAATCGGGGTGATTGATATTCCCGCATTCTACATCGATTTTGACGCCATGCGCCGGGGCGAAAAAGAATACAAGAGCACTACTCGCGATGTGAAACGTTTGCTGCAGGAGCTGGAAACTGAAGGAGTGGATGGCATTATTGTCGATCTTCGCAATAACGGTGGTGGATCCCTACAGGAGGCCAACGAGCTCACAGGCTTATTTATCGAGTATGGCCCCACCGTGCAGATTCGCCATTCTTCGCGACGCGTATGGCGCGATGGAAAGCGTCTTAAGAGCCCCTATTATGAAGGCCCCTTGGTAGTATTGGTCAATCGACTGAGCGCTTCGGCGTCCGAGATTTTTGCGGGCGCCATCCAGGACTACGAACGCGGCATCATTGTCGGCGATCGGTCTTTTGGCAAGGGCACAGTGCAAACACTGATCCCTCTTGCCGAGGGACAATTGAAAATCACAGAGAGTAAATTTTATCGAATTTCCGGCGATAGCACCCAGCATAGAGGGGTGGTCCCTGACGTGGAGTTCCCTACTCTATATGATACCGAAGAACTGGGTGAAAGTTCCCTGGAGCACGCTCTTAACTGGGATCAAATCAACCCCGTGAGATACCGTCGTTACGATGATTTGTCGACAGTGCTGCCGGCTATTCGGGCGCACTTCGAAGCACGCACTGAGCGTAATCCAGAGTTTGTCTTCCTGGAAGAGCAGGTAAACTTGGCCCAACAAACGCGAGAGTTGAAAGAACTACCGTTGAATGAAGTGGCCCGTCTTGCCCTGCGCGAAAGCCAGGAAGAAAAAGCCCTCAGTATTGAAAATAAGCGCCGTAAGGCACAGGGTGAAGAACTTCTGACGTCGCTGGAATTAGATGCAGATGAAGATGAAGAAGAGGCTGAACATTCGGACGACCCAAGCGACTCTGAAAGCGACGAGGAAGAGAATGATGTGCTCCTCACCGAGGCTGGGAATGTATTGGCTGATGTACTGTTGTTGAAGCAGGAGCGCTACGCCATCCATGATGATGAAGGGCGGGTTCAATAGCACGGCTAGCTACTTTTCTAGCGCTTGCGATCCCCGGCTGTCTGTCCATACCAGGATAGATTCTCATGGAGACGTACGACATCTCCCACGATAATAAGGGTGGGCCCCCCTGGTTGAGCGCGCCGCACAATTTCCACCATGGTATCCAGGGTTCCCACCAATACTCGCTGTTCAGGTTGCGTACCCCGCTCGATCATCGCTACCGGCGTGTCCCCTGACCTACCGTGTGCCACAAGTTGCTCACAGATCACCGGCAACCCCATTAACCCCATATAGAAAACCAATGTTTCGTTAGTCGACTGAAGCATATTCCAGTCGTGCTCTACAGAATTGCCTTTGAGGTACCCCGCCAAAAAACGAACCGACTGGGCGTGGTCGCGATGCGTTAGCGGGATGCCGGCGTAGCAGGCTGCACCATTGGCGGCCGTGACTCCCGGTACGACCTGAAAGGGAATGTCGTGCTGTGCTAGCAGTTCAATCTCTTCACCGCCCCGGCCGAAGACAAATGGATCGCCACCCTTAAGCCGCACTACGCGTTTGCCCTGTCCAGCTAATTGCACCAGCAGCTCATTGATTTGGGTCTGTGGCAAGCTGTGTTGCGATCGTCGCTTGCCGACATAGATGCGCTCGGCATCGCGCCTGGCCATTTCCAGAATGGCAGGTGATACGAGACGATCATACAAAACGACATCAGCACTTTGCAGCAATCTTGCAGCCTTGAAGGTGAGCAAGTCCGGGTCGCCGGGGCCGGCTCCAACCAGATAAACCTCACCCGGAAATCCTTTCGCGCTGTCGTTTAAACACTCGGCCAACTGCCGTTCTGCCTGTTCCTCCCGTCCGACGAGCACCTGCTCAGCAACGGCTCCCTCCAGCACCTGCTCCCAAAACAGCCGGCGAGTAGACTCATGAGGAATCCTGTCTTTTACCTGCTGGCGAAACCGCCCTGCGAAGCTAGCGAGCCGACCGTATGTGGCAGGAATAAGCGCTTCTATTTTTCGGCGCAGAATTCTGGTCAGGACCGGGCTGCGACCACTGCTGCTGATTGCGATCAGCAGCGGATCACGGTCGATGATAGCTGGAAAAATAAACGTACACAGCTCAGGTGAATCAACGACATTGACTGGCAATGATCGTGCGCTGGCATCGCGAAATATCTGCTCGTTAGTCGCATTATCGGGAGTGGCAGCGACAACCAGCGTCATGCCGTGGAGGTCGGCCTTATGATATGTCGCCTTTTTCCAGACGCCAGCGTGTTCGGCTAGAAGTGATTCCAACTCTTCGCTAAGCGTTGGGGACACCACTGTCAGATTTGCCCCGGCGCTCAGCAATAGCCGCGCCTTACGTGTGCCTACCGCACCGCCTCCTACCAATACCACGGGGGCGTCGATCAGGTTCAGGCATACAGGGAGAAACTGCAATGACTACACCGCAACCTCGGAAGCACCACCCATATAGGGCTGCAGCACTTCCGGGACAGCGATGCTGCCGTCCGCTCTTTGATTATTTTCCATGATCGCAACCAATGTTCGTCCCACTGCGAGACCGGAGCCATTGACTGTGTGCAGCAACTCCGGCTTTCCGGTATCTGGATTGCGCCACCGTGCCTGCATGCGCCTCGCCTGGTAGTCTCCAAAACCGCTGCAGGAGGATATTTCCCGATAGGTGTTCTGGGCCGGTAACCAGACCTCCAGGTCGTAAGTCATGCGCGCGTTAAAACTCAGATCACCACCACAAAGAACAACCTTGCGATAGGGCAAGCGAAGTAGCTGCAACACCCTCTCGGCGTGACCCGTTAGTTGCTCGAGCGCGGCGGCGGACTGCTGTGCACGCACAAGTTGCACAAGCTCGACTTTCTCAAACTGGTGCTGACGGATCATGCCTCTAGTATCCCGGCCATAGCTGCCCGCTTCACTGCGGAAACACGGCGTGTGGCAGGCAAACCTGAGACCGCCCTCACCCAGTTCGGCGTCTTCAAACAGTCTGTTTCGAGCTATATTGGTTACCGGTACCTCTGCAGTAGGAATTAAGTACAGATCCTGCTCCGATCGTAATTTAAACAGGTCCTCCTCAAATTTTGGCAGCTGGCCTGTCCCAATCAACGACTCGCGGTTCACAATGTAAGGGACATAGACCTCCGCATAACCGTGCTCCTGAGTGTGTAGATTCAGCATGAATTGAATTAATGCTCGATGCAGCCTCGCCAGATCACCGTACATCACCGTAAATCGCGAACCGGTTATCTTAACCGCGGTTTCACTATCGAGCTTCCCCAGGCCTTCACCCAGTTCCACGTGGTCCTTAACCGCAAATGCAAATGTCGGCTGCTCGCCCCAGCGCAATACTTCAAGGTTGTCGTCTTCGCTGTTCCCAGATGGCACTTCGGACGCGGGCAGATTCGGCGTTGCAAGCAGCAATGCCTCTAGCTCTCCCTGCGCTAATTTAGCCTCTTCAGTAAGGGCGTCTAGCTGGATTGCAATTTTTTGCAAAGTTTCGTCGACCTGGGACTTGGCATCGTCAACACTGACACCCTGGCCCACCAGAACCCCGATTCTCTTGGAAGTAGTTTTGCGCTCCGCCAGCAGGCCTTGGCTCTCTACATCAGCCTGTTTCCGGCGGGCATCAAGGGCGACGAAGTGCTCTACATCGAAGGTAAAGCCGCGGACCGCCAGCGCTGTCGCGATGGCCTGCGGGTCTTGCCTGACCGCCTTGATATCCAACATTCTAATCGTTCCCGTAAACTAGATTAATAAAAAAGCAGCCGCCTGCAATCGCTTATAACATTGCGCGGGTCAGTTGTATGGCAATACCCGCCATCAACACGCACAAGATGGCACTGCCAAGCATATACGCGACGGCATAAACGTATTGGCCTGCTTCGAGCAGGCCAACCGTTTCCAGAGAAAAGGCAGAGAAAGTAGTGAATGCTCCGAGGAATCCTACTATTAACACGCCGTGCCAATCGGGATGGAGTACCTGCCGTTCAACCAACAAAACGAAAAAAATACCGATGGCAAAAGAGCCCAGCATATTGACTAGCAGTGTTCCCAGAGGCAGTGTTCCCAGAGGCAGCTTGCCTTCCCCGAGGCTGGCCACCCAGTTTGTAAGTAAATACCGGGAGACAGCTCCGAAAGCTCCCCCAAACGCGATGAACAACAGGTATTTCATAGTTGCAGTCGACCGGCTTAATCGTAGCGGCGTATTGTACTGGTTTTATCCCTTCCACGCAGACCTTTGAGCTTCTCGCGGATTTTTCCTTCCAGGCCCCGATCCACGGGGAAATAGTACTGCCGATCACGTAAGGCTTCAGGAAAATAGTTTTCACCCGCAGCATAGGCCTCTTCCTCATCGTGGGCGTACCGGTATTCCAGGCCATGTTCCAACGCTTTCATTAGCGCGGTGGGGGCGTTACGAAGATGCAGGGGCACCTCTTCACTGTGTCCCTGAAGCACTTCAGCGCGGGCTGCATTGTAGGCGCTGTATACGGCATTGCTCTTGGCTGCGCATGCCAGGTATACCACCGCCTGAGCGATGGCTAGCTCTCCCTCGGGACTGCCGAGACGCTCCTGTACCTGCCATGCCTCCAGCGATAGAGTGAGGGCCCTGGGGTCTGCATTGCCGATATCCTCACTGGCCATGCGTACCACTCGTCTGGCGATATACAGGGGATCACAGCCGCCATCCAACATACGACAAAACCAGTACAGTGCTGCATCGGGAGAGCTGCCCCTGACGGCCTTATGAAGTGCACTGATCTGGTCGTAAAATGCGTCACCGCCCTTGTCAAAACGGCGTAGCGATGCCTGCAGTACTTCCTCCAGTGTCTCGGCTGTAATCCTACCCTCCTGAGCAAGATCTGCTGCCAACTCAAGCAGGTTGAGCGCGCGTCGCGCGTCACCGTCTGCATGTCCTGCTATGAGGGCAAGACAGCCTTCGTCTGCAGTGAGGCTGTTATCCAATGCCAAAAGCCCGCGAGTGAGGACCGATTCGATTTCCGTCGTAGCCAGCGGGCGCAATTTATAGACGCGCGCGCGCGACAAGAGCGCGTTGTTTAATTCAAATGAGGGATTCTCAGTAGTGGCGCCGATAAAGATGACTGTGCCGTCTTCGACGTAGGGTAGAAATGCGTCCTGTTGGGATTTGTTGAAGCGGTGGACTTCGTCGACGAATAGAACCGTATCGCGTCCACCGAGCTTGTGCTGCCGCGCCTGCGCAATTGCCTCGCGTATATCCTTAACGCCGCTAAGCACGGCAGACAACTGCAGAAAGTGTGCATTGGCGTGACTAGCGGCTATCCTGGCAAGTGTGGTTTTGCCGACCCCGGGAGGGCCCCAAAAAATCATGGAATGTAGCTGACGGCTCTCAATAGCTTGCTGTAAAGGTTTTCCCACGGCCAGCACATGCGACTGCCCTGCGAACTCTTCCAGGTTGCGGGGTCGTAAACGGGCTGCCAAAGGCTGATAACCGGAGCCTGTCTTTTCTGAGTCTTTCAGGGGCTCCGTGTCCGAACTTTCGAACAAGTCACTCGTCATAATAGAACAAATCAACTCCGGCCGGCGGCACAAAACCGAAGTCTGATGGCATCAATTCACTCAGGGCATCCATGCCGGTGAATGTGATCACAATCCGCTGATTCAGATTATCCAGTATCTCCATGCCGGTGATTTTTGTATCAGTCAGGTGAAGTACAAGCTGCTGAAATCCAACGTCCGACGAGAGCGGAGTAAGTACAAATGATCCTTGCGCCTGGCGGCTCACAGAAAAGCTATCGCGCAGTGCCGCATCGTCACCGCCGAGTATTTGCATAGGAGCCATTTGGGTGTTGCTGGTTACGGGGCGTCGGGTGACCGTCTCCAGATCACGATCGAAATGCCAAAGGTAATCAGGGTCAGCAACGATCAATTGCTGATCGGGAGAAAGAATTTCCCAGTAAAAATAGCCTGGACGAAGGAGACGAAATTTCCCGCTGGATTCCGCCAGAAGAATATTATCTTCGCCCAGTTGTTGCTGTGAAAAATCACCCTGCAAGTGTTTAATGGGTGCCAATGCGGACAGCAAATTTTCGACCTCACCAGTGTCCTGCCCAAAGGTCATGAGCGGGCCGAGACCGAGCAGTAGGATAAGCCAGATTTTCGTCATCGTTTTTCCAGTGTTAGGATTAAGCTTCTGGCGGAGCCGGAGCTAGTACTTCGCGCTGCCCATTGGTACCCATATCGGTGACAATACCCGCCTCCTCCATCGCCTCGATCAATCTAGCCGCACGATTATAACCAATGCGAAGTTTGCGCTGGACTGAAGATATTGATGCGCGACGGCTCTGCGTGACGTAATAAACCGCCTCATCGTAGAGCGCGTCAGCCTCCTCTTTCCCATCTTCGGCATCGGACTGCAACTCCCCCGGCGTTACCGGTGTGTTGCTGCCTTCGTCCAGCAGGCCGTCGATATACAGGGGTTCGCCGCGAAGTTTCCAGTCGGCCACGACCCTGTGCACTTCGTCATCGCTGCAAAAGGCACCGTGTACGCGATTGGGCACACCGCTGCCCGGTGGCAGATACAACATGTCGCCGTGCCCCAGTAACTGCTCTGCTCCACCTTGATCGAGAATAGTGCGCGAATCAATTTTTGAGGAAACCTGAAATGCTATTCGTGTCGGCACGTTGGCTTTAATCAGGCCCGTAATGACATCTACTGAGGGCCGCTGTGTTGCAAGAATCAAGTGAATGCCTGCCGCTCTGGCCTTCTGTGCAATCCGGGAGATCAGCTGTTCAACCTTTTTACCGACAATCATCATCATGTCGGCAAATTCATCGATGACGACTACAATACTGGGGAGTTTCTGCAGGTTTGGAGCCACTTGCTCCTCGTCCGTTTCTGCGAGGATGGGGTCTGGCTTCCACAAAGGGTCGATGAGTGGTGCGCCCGCTTTTATGCCGTCTTCTACTTTACGATTGTAGCCTGCAAGGTTACGCACACCCATCGTGGCCATCAATTTATAGCGCCGCTCCATCTCTGCTACGCACCAGCGCAAGCCGTTGGCGGCGTCTTTCATGTCAGTTATTACCGGCGTCAACAGGTGTGGAATCCCATCGTAAACTGACAACTCAAGCATTTTGGGGTCTACCAGCATTAAGCGCACATCCGCTGGCCCCGACTTGTAAAGCAAGCTGAGCAGCATGGAGTTGACCCCCACCGACTTACCCGAACCGGTGGTGCCAGCCACCAATAAATGCGGCATCTTTCCCAGATCTGCCACTATGGGCAGGCCGGAAATATCGTGCCCCAACGCAAGCGTCAGCGGTGATTTGGACTGCTCAAATGCCTTGGATGACAAGACTTCACGGAAATTTACAATTTCCCGATCTTCATTGGGAATCTCAATGCCAACCACAGACTTGCCCGGAATGACTTCCACCACGCGAACACTAATTACCGCTAGTGATCGCGCCAAATCTTTGGCCAGGTTGGAGATACGGGAGACTTTAACGCCCGGTGCGGGCTGAATCTCAAAGCGGGTAACGACCGGACCGGGGTAGACCGCGGAGACTTCCGCGGTCACACCAAAATCCAGCAACTTCAGTTCCAGTAGTTTTGAGAGACCTTCAAGCGCCTGGGTGGAAAACCCTTTGGTAGGGTCTTTTATCTGCTCATCCAACAACTCAAGATGCGGCAGGTCTCCGGTGGCAGGCGCCTTGAACAATGGCTGTTGTTTTTCGCGCTCCAGACGATCACTTTTTTCTACCGGTGCCTTCAGCGATTTAATCTTCGGTGGTTGGCGTTTTTTCTCTTTCTCCACATGCTCTGTGATTACGAGTTTGCGTGCTTCCACGGCTTTTTCGCGCTTGCGCTTAGCACGAAAACTTTCAAGCGCCGCCGTTAGACGCTCGCGGCTGGCGTTAAATGCTGCAATGCTCCAGGCTCCGGTCTTGTCTATTAGACTCAACCAACTGAGATCGGTGAATATTGTCATTCCAAAAAGAAAAATGGCCAGGAGGATTAAACGACTGCCCACAGCACTAAAAGCTATGGTGAACCCACCACCAATAGCCTGCCCAAGAATTCCGCCAGTGCCCTGAGGCAAGTTCGATAAGCCCTGATCATTCATCGCAGCCAGCGCCGTGCCGGCGATCATGACCAACACCAAACCTAGAGCGCGTATGCCAAACGTGAGTGAATCGAAGCCCTTGCTCTCATGGCGTTCCAGCAAAATGATGAATGCCCGATAGGCTAGTAGCAGAGGAAAAAGGTATGCGGCATATCCCACCAAGGAAAAAAATACATCTGCCAGCCACGCTCCGGTTGGCCCTCCCAGGTTACGAATGTCAGCTCCGGTGCCGGTTGCCGACCAACCGGGATCACCTTGACTGTAGGTGAGCAGCGCCATCAGGAGGTACAGACAAACAGCGGTCACGCCGATAAAGGCGCCTTCGCGTAAGCGTGACCCGATAATGCGATCTGACTTAGTACTTTTGAGCACTGTTTTAGTTTTTCTGGCAGTTGGCATAGAGCGAATTCAAGCCTGTCGATGACGCTACTATCAGGTTCATAGCAAGAAGTAATTGTGAACGCATTTATTATTTATTTCAAAGGGTTATGATAATTATTTAAAGTGGGCTTGATCTTTGTAGGAAGCCGACCTTTAAAGTAACATAGTCAGCCCCAATACAGAATGAGTTGGCAGTGCCGGGGCGATAAATTGGCAACCTCAACAGCCACTGACAAAGCGCCGGTGCAAACGGGGTACGTCTTCGCATTCTGGACCAGATGCATCTTTTAATTAATACAGCGAGCAGGAAGCAACTCTATGAGTGACACCAAGCACCACCGCCTGATCATCCTGGGTAGCGGCCCGGCCGGGTATACCGCAGCCGTTTACGCAGCGCGCGCCAATCTTAACCCCGTGGTTATCACTGGAATCCAGCAAGGCGGACAACTGACCACGACCACCGAGGTCGAGAACTGGCCTGGAGGTGCCGCAGACCTCCAGGGGCCCCAGTTGATGCAGCAAATGCAGGAGCACGTCGAGCGATTTGACGCCCAGGTAGTATTCGACCATATCGAGGAGGTGGATTTCAGCACCCGGCCCTTTCTGCTCAATGGAAGCTCTAACTACAGTTGCGATGCACTCATAATAGCCACTGGCGCCTCTGCACAGTACCTCGGCCTGCCAAGCGAAGAAGCATTCGCCGGCAAGGGTGTTAGCGCGTGTGCGACGTGTGACGGCTTTTTCTACCGCAACCAGAAGGTTGCCGTCATCGGCGGAGGCAACACCGCGGTAGAAGAGGCCCTGTACCTCGCGAATATTGCCTCTGAGGTGGTATTGGTGCATCGCCGCGACAGCCTGCGCTCTGAAAAAGTGCTACAGGATCGGCTATTCGCGCGCGAGAAGGAGGGCAAAGTCAGAATTCTGTGGGACCACACACTGGATGAGATAGTGGGTGATGACAGCGGCGTGACCGGAATGCGAGTGCAGGCGGTGAAAGACCAAACTGTAAGCCAGGTAGATCTATCGGGCGTGTTTATCGCCATAGGACACAAACCCAATACCGATATGTTCGCTGGCCAGCTGGATATGAAAGATGGGTACCTCACCATTGACAGCGGCACCGGCGGCAATGCTACCGCTACGAGCGTACCGGGCGTGTTCGCTGCTGGCGATGTAGCGGATCACATCTATCGTCAGGCGGTAACCTCCGCCGGATTTGGTTGTATGGCTGCACTGGATGCGGATAAGTACCTGGATGCGCTTTGAGTCGGTGTCAATATGCGAGAAATACCCCGCCTCGAAATTGACGCCCCCTTTCCGCCCTCCACAGAGGCACTGGATTACCCCAGTGGCTTACTGGCGGTCGGCGGCGGACTCTCCGAGAAGCGCCTATTGGCCGCTTACCGTCGTGGGATCTTTCCCTGGTATGAAGCGCCGCAGCCGGTATTGTGGTGGACCCCGGACCCCCGGTCTGTCCTCTTTCCCGACGAACTGCATGTCTCTCGATCACTGCGAAAAACGCTTCGCGCTAATAGGCTATTGCTGGCAGTAGACACACATTTTGAACGCGTCATGGTCGAGTGCGCGAAACTGCGCGGTGACGGGCTGGGAACATGGATCGATGAGGATATGGTCGCAGCCTATGTGGGGCTGTACCGGCGGGGATTCGCACATTCGGTGGAAATCCTCGATGTAGCCGGATCACTCGTCGGCGGCTTGTACGGTGTATGCGTAGGCCGCGCATTTTTCGGTGAGTCCATGTTCAGCGAAGAATCCAACGCCTCCAAGGTAGCACTCGTCGCGCTGGTGGACATCGCGCGGCGTGGCGGTCTGCAACTGATTGATTGCCAGGTAGAGAGCTCCCACCTGAATTCCCTGGGGGCTCGCAATATCACCAGACTGGACTTCGAGCAGCGTCTTGCGCAAACTATAGACGTTGAAACTAACGGCGATATTTGGCATCTGCCTACCACGTGTGGAGACTTGCTGTGACTTCATCCCTGCGGAATCTTAAGGTTTACACCACCTACCCCCACAGTTGCAGCTACCTGGAAGATCAGGAGGCGACTACTTTATTTGTTGATCCCAGCCAGCCGGTGGATCAAAAACTCTATAGTAAACTTTCCGTGCTTGGCTTTCGCCGCAGTGGCAATCATATTTACCGTCCCCATTGCAGTCAGTGCAATGCGTGCATTCCAGCGCGCATCCTGGTGGATGAGTTTGAGCTTAGGCGTGGACAACGACGCATCTGGCAGCGGAACCAGGATCTGCATGTTGCATGTACCGATTCCATCAGTGACGACGAGGCATACGACCTGTATCACCGCTATATATGCCTGCGCCACGCGGACGGGGATATGTATCCTCCTGACCGAGAGCAGTACGAGGCTTTTCTGAATAGTGTGTGGGGCTGCACCAGTTACTTCCGGTTCTATAACAACCAGGCCAAGCTGGTCGCCGTTGCTGTAGTGGACAGGCTCGAGGACGGCCTCTCGGCAATTTATACGTTTTTTGACCCTGAAGAAGACAGGCGCAGTCTCGGTACCTATGCCATTCTCTGGCAGGCTGAACAGGCACGGCAAATGGGCCTGAACTACCTTTACCTGGGCTACTGGATTCGCGATTGCCAAAAAATGGCGTATAAATCTGACTATCGCCCGCTGCAGGTCTATCGCAACAGTCGCTGGGCAACGCTTCTATAGAAGATAGATCCGGTCTAATCCCCCCCCCACCATTCAGCCCCGATTGGCGACAGATTACCCTAGCACTAAGGCCGAGTTTCAGGCAGAATGCGGCCTCTTTAATGAGCGAGGATTGCCGCCTGATGGCAAAAGAAGACCAAATTGAAATGGAGGGTGAGGTAATTGACACCCTGCCCAACACCACTTTCAGAGTGGAGTTGGAAAACGGCCATGTGGTGACCGCGCATATTTCCGGCAAAATGCGCAAGAACTATATCCGCATACTCACCGGTGACAAAGTTCGCGTGGAGCTCACGCCCTACGATCTGTCCAAGGGACGTATCACCTACCGCGAACGATAAGCACCGATTACGCGAAGGCTAAGTACTGCTTAGCTTTTTTCGAGCTCAGCCTCTTCCTCTTGCACCGTCACTTCAAGTTTATCCTCCGCCTTGTTGTAGCGCACTAGTGCAGTGCCACCGGACCGCGCTAGTGATCCAAACAACACTAATTCAGCTAGCGGCTTCTTAATGTACTCTTGAATGGTACGTTCCATCGGGCGTGCGCCCATGTGAATATCGTATCCGCGCTCTACCAGCCACAAGCGTGCGTCGACATCCACATCCAGAGTGACGCGTTTTTCATCCAACTGACACTGTAATTCGGTGAGGAATTTGTCCACCACGGTGAAGATAACGTCTTCCGCCAGCGGCTGGAATTGCACAATGCTGTCAAGGCGGTTGCGGAATTCCGGCGTAAACATTCGATTGATAGCTTCCATTCCGTCGGTACTGTGATCCTGGCTTGTAAAGCCAATGGTGCGGCGACTGATACTCTCTGCGCCGGCATTGGTCGTCATTACCAGGATGACATTGCGGAAATCTGCTTTACGACCGTTGTTGTCTGTCAACGTGCCATGATCCATAACCTGCAAAAGGAGATTGAACACGTCGGGATGTGCTTTTTCGACCTCATCGAGTAGCACCACACAATGCGGATGCTGGGTGACGGCATCTGTTAGCAGGCCGCCTTGATCAAAGCCCACGTAACCAGGAGGTGCACCTATCAGGCGCGATACTGTATGCCGTTCCATATACTCCGACATATCGAAGCGGATAAGCTCCAGTCCAAGAATGCCTGCGAGCTGACGGGTGACCTCCGTCTTCCCTACTCCGGTAGGACCGGCCAGCAGAAAAGATCCTATTGGCTTTTCCCCGGCGCGCAGTCCTGCGCGGGCCAGCTTGATAGAGGTTGCCAGGCTGCTGATGGCTGCGTCCTGTCCGAATACCACCATCTGCAAATTTGCTTCGAGTTTCTGCAGGGTCTCCTTGTCATTGGAGCTGACTGTTTTTGGAGGAATACGAGCGATTTTGGCCACTACCGATTCTATCTCGCCGACACCGATGGTCTTTTTACGTTTGGAAGCCGGCAACAGTTGCTGGTAGGCACCCGCCTCGTCAATTACATCAATCGCCTTATCGGGCAGGAACCGGTCATTAATATAACGATCGGAGAGATCGGTAGCGACGCGCAACGCGCGGTCCGTGTAGCGCAAGCCGTGATGTTCCTCAAAACGGGATTTCAGGCCCTTCAGTATCTTGTAGGCATCGTCAGGACTGGGCTCCATTACGTCAATCTTTTGAAAGCGACGGCTCAGGGCCTTGTCCTTATCGAAAATACCGCGGTATTCATGAAACGTAGTGGATCCGATGCAGCGCAACTTGCCAGAGCTTAGCAATGGCTTGAGCAAATTACTGGCATCCATGACGCCGCCAGATGCGGCTCCGGCGCCAATGATAGTGTGCACTTCATCGATAAATAAAATGGCATGATCACGCTTTTTAAGTTCCGATAGCAGGCCTTTGAACCGCTTTTCAAAATCGCCGCGGTATTTAGTGCCCGCCAACAGAGCACCAAGATCCAATGAGTACACCACCGCATCTTTGAGGATATCCGGCACTTCTCCATCGACAATCTTTTTCGCCAACCCTTCCACAATAGCGGTTTTCCCCACACCAGATTCACCCACTAGCAGGGGATTGTTCTTGCGTCTGCGCGACAAAATTTGCGCGACCCTTTCAACTTCATGCAGGCGACCAATGAGCGGATCGATATTGCCGGCAGCGGCCTCGAGATTGAGGTTAGTGGAAAAGCTGTCCAATGGATTGCCTTCACCACTCTCTCCCTGACTGTCGTCGCCGCCAGGTTGTCCAGGCTCTGCTCCGTCACCCTCGTTAGCAACCTTGGAAATGCCGTGGGTCATGTAATTTACGACGTCCAAACGCGCAACATTCTGGGCCTTCAGGAAAAATACCGCCTGGCTTTCCTGTTCGCTAAAAATCGCTACGAGCACGTTAGCGCCGGTAACCTCATTCTTACCAGATGACTGCACATGAAACACCGCGCGCTGCAATACACGCTGAAAACCGAGCGTCGGTTGTGTATCACGCTGCTCCTCATCTTCGGGAATAAGCGGCGTCGTGGCGTCTACAAACTCCACGAGATCACCCCGCAGGGAGCCAATGTCGGCGCCACAAGCTTTTAATACCTGGATTGCATCATTGTTATCCAGTAGCGCCAGTAACAGGTGCTCCACCGTCATAAATTCGTGACGTTTGGCTCTGGCGCCGCGGAACGCGTCATTTAACGTCTGTTCCAGGTCTTTGCTTAACATGGATACTGCTCCTGGGGGTTACCCCTCCGACGCCTCGATTTCACACAATAAGGGATGCTCATTTTCACGAGCATACTGGTTAACCTGGGCCGCCTTGGTTTCGGCAATATCCCGAGTAAATATGCCACAGACGCCTTTTCCCTGTGTATGCACGGTTAGCATAACATGGGTCGCCTGTTCCCGATTCATACGGAAAAAGACCTCTAGCACTTCAACCACGAATTCCATGGGCGTGTAGTCATCGTTGATCAATACTACTTTGAACAGTGGAGGGCGTTTAAGTTCAGGCTTCGATTCCTGCAGGGCGAGACCACCAGCGGAATCCTCGTCCTCCTTGCTCATACGCCATTGACATGTCTGGTGGATCACTTTCACTAAAGCACTCTCGTTTCTATGATGCGGAGTCACTACTGTTTATGGAACCTAGTATACGAGTTTTCAAGGGTAGGAAAAACCGATGGTTGTTGGATGCGTCGATAAGTACAGATAATCGACATGTACATTAATATGTCAGGAGGCCATAGAAACCCCTATTCAAACTGGGTGATTACCGTCTTCGCTGCGGCGGCAATGAAAAGCAAAAAAAAGGCCCGTGTCACCACGAGCCCTTCATTACCACCAACGGATTATTACATAGAGTCAATAATCGCCTGTCCAAATGCTGAGCAACTCAGCAGCGTCGCATCATCCATCAATCGTTCAAAATCATACGTTACCGTGCCATTTTGAATCGCGCCATTCATACCGTCAATGATCAGATCAGCCGGCTCGTTCCAGCCCATATGCCGCAACATCATCTCCGCAGAAAGAATCAGCGAACCCGGGTTCACTTTGTCCTGGCCGGCGTATTTTGGTGCCGTACCGTGAGTGGCTTCAAACAATGCAATCCTGTCAGACAGATTGGCACCCGGCGCAATGCCTATGCCGCCTACCTGAGCCGCCAGAGCATCAGAAAGGTAGTCGCCATTGAGGTTCAGCGTGGCTACCACGCTATAGTCACGTGGGCGGGTCAGAATCTGTTGTAGCATCGCATCGGCGATGACATCTTTAATGATGATTTCATTACCTGTGTTGGGGTTCTTGATAGAAACCCAGGGGCCACCATCGAGCAATGTACCGCCAAACTCCTGCTGGGCCAATTCGTAGCCCCAGTCGCGGAAAGCACCCTCGGTGAACTTCATGATATTACCCTTGTGCACCAAAGTAACTGACGGCAGATCCTGGTCTATGGCGTACTGAATAGCCTTGCGTACCAGTCGTTTGGTCCCCTCTTCAGAGACGGGCTTAATGCCAATGCCGACATTGTTGGGAAAGCGGATTTTGGTGGCGCCCATTTCATTGATAATAAAATCGACGACCTTTTGCGCTTCCGGTGTTCCCGCCTGATATTCAACGCCAGCGTAGATGTCTTCAGAGTTTTCACGGAAGATAACCATGTTGCAGTCGCCGGGCTTTTTGACCGGAGACGGCACGCCCTCGAACCAACGCACCGGGCGCAGGCACGTATAAAGGTCGAGTTCCTGTCGTAGCGCAACATTCAGCGAGCGAAATCCACCGCCTACAGGTGTGGTCAATGGCCCTTTGATGCCGACCGAATATTCCTTGATCGCCTCGAGTGTTTCTTCAGGAAACCAGTCGCCGTCATACAACTCAGCCGCTTTTTCGCCTGTGTAGATTTCCATCCAGGAGATTTTTTTGTTTCCACTGTAAGCCTTATCGACTGCAGCGTTTACTACGTCTATCATGACCGGGCTGATATCAATACCAATACCGTCTCCCTCAATGTAGGGAATGATAGGATTGTCAGGAACCGTTAGGCTATTATCTTCATTAACGATGATTTTTTCACCTTGTGAAGGAACCTGAATATGCTTGTAGCCCATAATGTACTCCGTAGATGCGGGGTTTACTGGAAGGCAGGATGTGCTCTTTTGAAGCGGCCTGCAAAAACGGCGTGCAGTTTAACACGGATAATGTGATTTGCTCCTGTGTTGTTACGCATTTTATTGAACTAACATCCTTTATCACATGGCCAAAATCATACTATTTAACAAGCCTTTCAACGTACTGAGCCAGTTCACAGATGATCAGGGCCGTCCTACCCTGGCAAGCTTTATGTCGGCTCCAGGCTTCAGGGTTGCCGGACGGCTGGACTACGATTCAGAAGGACTTCTGTTACTGACGGATGACGGTGGCCTGCAGCAGCAAATAACTAACCCGCGCAATAAGCAATGGAAGACCTATTGGGTACAGGTTGAGGGAAATATCGATGAGCAAGCGGTGCAAGGGCTCATCAGCGGGGTCGACCTGAAAGACGGATATACGCTGCCAGCGAAAGCCGCACCCCTGCCCATACCTGCCTTGTGGGAGCGAACGCCCCCCGTTCGAGTGCGCAAAACAGTGCCTGATAGCTGGCTGGAACTGTCTATCCGGGAGGGGCGCAACCGGCAGGTTAGGCGCATGACGGCTAAGGTGGGTTTTCCGACATTACGCCTGGTACGTACCACTATCGCGCAATGGTCGCTTGATGACCTGCAGCCTGGCCAGTACCGTGAACTGAACGTTAACTTGCCGACCTCAAGCTCCAGCCGTAAACCATTTGGGAGAAAGCCGTAGATGAAACAGTGGGTGCCACATGTCACGGTTGCCTGTGTTATTGAGCAGGACGGTAAGTACCTGATGGTAGAAGAGCGGGACAAATTTAGTGGCAAAATGGTGTTCAATCAGCCTGCGGGACACCTTGAGGAAGGCGAGTCACTTGCTGATGCTGCGCTGAGAGAGACGCTGGAGGAGACGGGTTGGCGCGTGAAATTGACAGGCGTGCTCAGCGTTGCCCTGCACACCGCATCGCAAACGGGCATTACCTACTGCCGTACAACATTTCTTGCCGAACCGCTTGAGTCGGTTGAAAACGCCGTTCTGGACCCCGACATTCATGCTGTACACTGGCTCGATTATGAGAGTATCGTCGCCCGATCGGCCCGCATGCGCAGTCCGCTTGCGCTCGCAGTGATAGAACGCTACCGCCAGGGCATTGCTCATCCACTAGATCTATTACAACACGCATGAGTTTAAATCACTCCAGCAAAGTCATAGTCGGTATGTCCGGCGGTGTCGACTCTTCGGTCGCAGCCCTGCTGTTGCAAGACCAGGGCTATCGCGTGGAGGGTCTGTTCATGAAAAACTGGGAAGAGGATGATGGAACTGAATACTGCACCGCCAAGGAAGATTATGCAGATGCCCAGGCCGTTGCCGACAAGCTGGGTATTACACTACACGGCGCCAATTTTGCCGCGGAATATTGGGACCATGTTTTCGAACATTTTCTGGCAGAATACAAGGCAGGTCGCACGCCCAACCCCGATATTTTGTGCAACCGTGAAATCAAGTTTAAGGCCTTTTTGGACTATGCCATACAGTTGGATGCGGACTATATCGCCACCGGGCATTACACTCGCCTAGGCAGTGAAAACGGTAAAAGTACTCTGCTAAAGGGTCTGGATCCCAACAAGGACCAGAGCTATTTTCTTCATGCGGTGGGTCACGCTGAGCTGGAAAAAACCATATTCCCCGTGGGTGAAATAGAAAAGCCCCGAGTGCGAGAGCTGGCTTTGAACAATGGTTTGGTCACAGCAAAGAAAAAGGATTCGACGGGTATTTGTTTTATCGGAGAACGTCGCTTTAAGGATTTTTTACAGCAGTATCTGCCAGCACAGCCGGGTGAAATACACAGCGTGGAAGGTGAGCATTTGGGCCAGCATGAGGGTCTGATGTACCACACTATTGGACAGCGCCAGGGGTTGGGTATCGGCGGCTTATCACAGCACCGCGACGCGCCCTGGTACGTCGTGGGTAAAGATCTGGCAACCAACATACTGGTCGTGGCCCAGGGCAATGACCACCCTGCCCTGTTTAAATCCTCACTGCTCGCAGGAGAAATTTATTGGGTCGCCGACGAAGCACCACCGCTGCCACTGGCCTGTGCGGCTAAGGTACGTTACCGCCAGGCGGACCAGGCCTGCACCCTCTCCCGCTTCGGCGATGCGGGATACCAAATCCAATTTGAACATCCCCAGCGCGCTATAACGCCCGGGCAGTCCGTCGTGTTCTATCAGGGCGAACGATGCCTGGGTGGTGGCGTCATTGAAAGTACAGGAATCTGAGTGAACGCGAACAGCCTTTCGAATCTCGAGCAACAGACTATTGCGCTAGCGGGCGTCGCGCAGGCGGCGCGGATGGTGGATCAGGTTTCCAAGACGGGCAGTTACCCTCTGGAGTTTCTCGAGCCCTCAATTCACAGTTTGTTTGTGTTTGACCCCCACACCACGGCTGATATTTTTGGCGGCATTCCCGGTGTTAAACTGGGCCTACACAACCTCAGTAGTATCCTGGCCGACAAAAACGCACAGGAAAATCACGAAGTGGTGCGCTATGTATTTAGCATGATCTACCTGGAGCGAAAATTTTCTGCCCGTGCTGACATGATGGCGGTTGTGCGTACACGGCTTGAACACACCAGTTTTCGTGCCGAGCACTTCTCGAGCAACGTCAACGCGTTGTGCCACAGCATTTCCGGCATCTACCAGGACACACTGAGCCAGCAACGGTTTAGAATAAAAGTCAGTGGCAGCGCGCAACATTTACAAGACTCAAAAAATGCGGACGTCATTCGCGCACTTTTGCTGGCGGGTGTTCGTGCAGCTTTTATTTGGCGCCAGTTGGGTGGCCGCCGTTGGCGTTTGCTGATGCAACGCAGAAAGCTCTTGGAAGCCTCTCAGAACCTGTCACGCGGGCTGGGTGTGGTGTAAGATCACGGCTTCAATTGAGGGAGAAAAGTATGGATCTGTCAGCACTCACCGCCGTCTCGCCCATTGATGGGCGCTACGGGACGAAAACGGCTGCGCTGCGCGATATATTCAGTGAATTTGGACTAATCAAGCGTCGGGTCCTGGTAGAGATTCGCTGGCTACAGCGCCTGGCGGCTCATGAGAAAATTTCGGAAGTGCCTGTCTTGTCCGCCGCGGCCAACCGCCTGCTGGAGTCTATTGTGGACGAATTCGACGAAGTGGACGCGCGTCGGATAAAGGATATTGAGGCTACAACCAATCACGATGTGAAGGCCGTCGAGTACTTCATCAAGGAGCGCTTTGCGGGTAACGACGAACTACAGTCCATTGCGGAGTTCGTGCACTTTGCATGCACCTCCGAAGACATCAACAACCTGGCCCATGCCCTGATGCTGCGCGATGGCGTCAAACGGGCGCTTTTACCCAGTATGTTAGAAATAGCGGCTGCCTTGGCATCCTTGGCGCATAGCACAGCGGCAGCTCCAATGCTCTCACGCACCCACGGCCAGACAGCGAGTCCGAGCACGATGGGCAAGGAGATCGCAAATGTTGTCGCCCGCCTCAGGCGACAGCTCGCGCAGTTGGAACGCAGTGAGTACATGGGCAAAATCAATGGCGCCGTTGGTAACTATAACGCCCATTTAAGCGCCTACTCGCAGGTGGATTGGCAGGAAAATGCGGGCGAGTTCGTGGAGTCCCTTGGACTTACCTGGAACCCCTACACCACGCAGATTGAGCCGCACGACTATATGGCTGAATTATTTGACAACATCTCTCGCTTCAACACCATTGTGATCGACTTTAACCGCGACATCTGGGGCTACATTTCCCTGGGCTATTTCAAGCAGCAGACCGTGGCCGGGGAAGTGGGTTCTTCCACCATGCCGCACAAGGTCAATCCCATCGATTTTGAGAATTCCGAAGGTAATCTCGGTATTGCCAATGCAGTGCTGCATCACCTGGCGACCAAGCTGCCGGTTAGCCGCTGGCAACGCGACCTTACCGATAGCACGGTGCTGCGCAATATGGGTGTGGGCTTTGGCTACAGTCTGATTGCCTACCAAAGCAGCCTTAAGGGTATCGGCAAGCTGGAACTGAATCAGTCCCGATTGTCACAAGACCTCGAGAATAGCTGGGAAGTTCTGGCAGAACCCATTCAGACGGTGATGCGTCGCTACGGCATCGATCAACCGTATGAAAAACTCAAGGAGCTCACCCGTGGGCAGGACATGAACCGCGAGGTTATACAAGCGTTCGTCGCCCAACTGGACATACCGAAGGCTGCGAGAGAGGAATTATTAGCACTGACACCCGCAGACTATATTGGTAACGCAGTCGCTCAGGCGCTGGCCATAGAGTAGTGACAGATCTGGGCCGCGATCAGCGACTTAATCTGGATCGAGAGTTATTTCTGGCCCGATATTGGCAGCGGGAACCTCTGCTGATCAAAAATGCCATCGTTGACTTTCGCACGCCGATCAGTAGCCATGAACTTGCTGGGCTCGCGCTTGAGGATGCGGTGGAGTCACGCCTCATCGAGCATTGCGATAGCAGCTGGCGGCTTCTTCACGGTCCATTTACCGAATCAGACTTCTTGCGAAAATCACCCTGGACACTGTTGGTGCAGGCTGTGGATCATTACATTCCAGAAGTTGCTGCACTGCGGAAGCTGATGGATTTTATTCCCCAATGGCGGGTGGATGATGTCATGGTGAGCTACGCCGTTGCCGGCGGCAGCGTCGGACCACACTACGACAATTATGACGTCTTTCTGCTCCAGGGTGAGGGGTCGAGAAGGTGGCAATTGGGTCAGTTTTGTGACGAGACCAGCGCGTTAGTGCCCCATGAGAGTTTACGCATACTGCGTGATTTCGTGCCCCGCGAAGAATACCTGTTGGGTCCTGGTGACATGTTGTACGTGCCACCTGGAGTCGCTCATTGGGGGGTCGCTCAGGCCGAATGTACGACAATCTCCATCGGGTTTCGTGCTCCGAGGATTCAAGACATGCTCTCGCGCTGGATCGATGAGTTGCTCCAAGAGATGCAACCGGATCAGTTCTATCGCGATGACCAAAGAGCGCCCGTTACGCGCGCTGGGGAAATAAGCCCCGCAGATCTGTCGCGGGCTAAAACACAGCTTCAGACCGCCATGAATCGCTTCCGTGACACGCGATGGTTTGGCGAGTTAGTCACAGAGCCTCGTGACCCACCTTCTTACGATGGCGAGGAAATAGCGTCTGCACACGCCCTAATAAAAGCGGGAGTTAAAATTGTCGAACTACGTGCCTGCAGCAAAGTAGCCTGGCAGGAAGAGACTGAAGATATTGTAGTATTTGCTAATGGGCAAAGCCGACCGTTCAACGTATCGATATTACCGAGCCTGCTCACTCTGTGTCAGAATTGGCGCCTGGATGCTGCTGATCTGACGGAGGCGTTGACTGATCTGGAGACGGTCAGGCTGCTCGCGTATCTCATGGAAAGCGGGGTGGTTGATGTCCAATGAGGAGTTTGTCGCCGGGATAGAATATCCCCGGCCCTTTAACAAATATGTGCTGTCACTCTGTGAAAGCGCCTCGCGCTATATTTGTCTATTGAGTCCCCAACTTGATCACTCAGTGTTTGACAGTGCCGACTTGGTGGATGCATTGAGTGCGCTGGCCAGGCGTAGTCGCCAAACGCAAGTGAGAATTCTAATTAGTGATTCTCAAACGATAGTGGGTCGAGGGCACAAGCTGCTACTTTTGGCACATCGATTACCCAGTACCGTACGTATACAGACACTCTCAGAGCACCCTGACTGGAAAGGCAGCACTGTGGTAGTCCGTGATACCAGCGGTGTTTTGTATAAGCCTGCTGGAAGCGGCAACGATGCCTTTTACGAGCCCGATTCCCGCGCTTCCACGCGCTGCCATCTCGAATTGTTTGAGGAGTTGTGGCGCTGCAGTGTAGAAAATCCGGAGCTACGTCCGCTCAGTATTTAGTCCCTGGCTAACGTGAGAGACAGCCTCTGCCAGCGCGAGCTGGCGTTTCGCTTCTTCAACATGTAAGTTTTCTACCAGACGGCCATTTACCACGACCACCCCCTTGCCCTGTGACTGGGCTTGCTCGAAGGCCTCGATGATATTGCGAGCCGACGCAACCTCTGCTTCGCTTGGGGCAAAGGCAATATTAGCGGCCGCAATTTGATTCGGATGTATCAAGCTCTTTCCATCGAACCCCAAATCTCGACCCTGATCGCAGGAGTGGCGCAGTAGTTCATCGTCCTTCAGATCGAGCTGTACGCCGTCGATTATCTCCAGGCCGTGGGCGCGTGCAGCGTAAACACAGAGGTTCAGTGCGGTTATAAAACCCTCTCGATTAGCGGTGTGCCGCACGCGCGTATCCTTGGAAAGGTCTGAGGTTCCCATGACCATACCTTGTAGACGCGGGTGTGCGGCGGCAACCCCCGCTATATTTAGAATACACAGAGGGGTCTCTGCCATGATCCAGACCGCCACGCTGTCGGGACAGCCAGCAGTTTCAAGCGCCTCTATCGCCGCAATTACGTCTTGCGCCGTATCAATCTTCGGAATCAGGACCGCGTCGGGCGCTACGCTAAAATTACTGATCGCGCGCATATCTTGTTCGCCCCATTCTGATGACAGAGCGTTAATCCGGACCAGTAGTTCACGATGACCGTAGCCACCCTCCTCCAGGGCCGCGCCGATCTGATCACGGGCAAGCTGCTTGGCATCAGGTGCCACAGAATCCTCCATATCGAGGATTAACCCGTCCGCCGGCAGCGTTCGCGCCTTATCGAGGGCTCGGGGGTTGGAGCCGGGCATGTACAGTAATGAGCGACGGGGCCTGATTTTCATCTTGTGGTTCCTTAAGTTGCCTGAGGTGGGCAGATTTTGCAGGTTGCCAAGGATACAGAACGCAACCCAGCCGGGGCAAGCGCGTCCTACTTGATCCAAATTCCGGCGCATGCGTATCAACTATGGAGAGCTCACGCAGGTTGTCTAAACCAGCACGAGGCTTTAAAATCGCGGTTTGAATGATTAAACCATTCTCCGGCTCTGCAATGCCCCGCGAGCCAGAGAAACAATACGCTAAATTCAATCAGCAGGATCAAAAATGACTCACGTCCCAATGGATGACGGGCATCAGCTCGAGCAGGCTGCCGCGGTTTTGGAGACAGGCTGCGGCCTGATCGATCAGGCCTTATCCACGTTAAAAACGAAAACAATGGACGGAGACCGAGTGTCCGCCGCAAAGTTGGATGAATTTCAGCTAATTTCCTATGAATTATCCGTTAGCTGGTCTGAATGCACTGCAGCCCGGCTCTTACTGGCGCATGCCCGTCGCCTCGAGGCGGATTCGTCGGCAGACAATGCATTCACAGCGCGTCTAGCCACATTATTTTGCGCCGAAGCGGTGACCAACTGCGTGAATCGGCTGCGCACACGGCCCACCGATTTCGGTCTCTCCCATGCGCAGCTCGCTGAGGTTGACTCCGATGCAAAGTATGCCGGCTTTATGGCCTACCACCTGGGCGCAGAAAATGTTGCGGCCATCGGACAGGAAGTGGTAGCGCGCGAAGGAGATTTAGGGCCTGACCTGCTTGGTGAAGATCACACCATGATGCGCGACAATTTTCATCGCTTCGCTGACGACGTCGTCGCGCCACTGGCAGAAGATATCCATCGCCAAGACCTCATCATTCCTGACGCCATCCTGGAGCCGCTCAAGGAAATGGGATTGTTCGGGCTCTCTATTCCCGCCAGATATGGTGGCCTGCAGGACGATGACAAAGAAGATACGCTCGGCATGGTCGTAGTAACCGAAGAACTGTCACGGGGCTCACTGGGTGCTGCTGGCAGCCTGATTACCCGCCCCGAAATTCTAGCTCGTGCACTGCTTAAAGGGGGCACTGAAGAACAGAAGCAACACTGGCTGCCGAAACTGGCGTCGGGCGAGCCTATGTGCGCTGTCGCGGTCACCGAACCCAACTATGGCTCTGATGTCGCCGGGGTTAGTTTGAAGGCGACAGCCACTGAGGGCGGCTGGCTGCTCAATGGCGCCAAGACCTGGTGTACCTTCGGCGGTAAGGCGGGTGTGCTTATGGTACTAGCCCGCACCGATGCCGACCCCGCGGCAGGACACCGCGGTCTCTCAATGTTCCTGGTCGAAAAGCCTTCGAGCGACGGCCACGAATTCGAGGTCTCGCCTGAAACCGGCGGCAAACTGACTGGACGCGCAATTGCCACCATTGGTTATCGCGGCATGCATTCTTTCGGGTTGTTCTTTGACGATTTCTTTGTGCCTGCAGCCAACGTGATTGGAGGCGATGAAGGTTATGGCAAAGGCTTTTATTATGCCATGGCAGGGTTTGCTGGTGGTCGCATTCAAACGGCTGCTAGAGCCGTGGGTTTGATGCGCGCGGCTTTCGAAAAATCTATTTCCTATGCTGGTGAGCGCGTCGTGTTCAGCAAACCTATCGCGCAGTATCAACTTACTCAGGTAAAACTGGCACGTATGGCAGCGCTACTTCTGGCCTGTCGGCAGATCACTTATGATGTTGCGACGATGATGGATGCCGGAGCCGGTGATATGGAGGCCAGTGCGGCGAAAATTTTTGCCAGCAAAACTGCGGAGTGGTTTACCCGCGAGGCCTTGCAGATTCATGGAGGTATGGGCTACGCAGAGGAAACGCCGGTCAGCCGATATTTTGTTGACGCACGAGTGCTGTCGATTTTTGAAGGTGCCGAGGAAACACTCGCACTGAAGGTGATAACACGGTCTCTGGTCGAGAACGCGGATTAGGAAATTACTATGACTGTGACCATACCACTAACGCCTCAGGTTGAAATATCCGCCGACATTCCGATTGATCTGGCGAAATCGCGGCAGCCCCAATATGGTCGTTACCTGGATGAACTGGTACCGGGTCAGGTATTTGAGCACCCCCGTGGTTTTACGTTCACTGCCAGCAATATGTTGGGTTTTGCCCGCACTTTTATGCAGACCAACCCCTTATATCTGAATCGCCAATACGCGAAAGCGCATGGTTTTTCCGACCTCCTGGCCAGCCCACAAATGGTGTTTAACGTAACCTTATCCCTGGGTGTTCAGAACGACTCGGAAAAAGCGATTGCCAACCTCGGATACTATCAGGTGCAGTTCCTGCGACCCGTGTCACCCGGCGATACTCTGCGTGCTTTTACCAAAGTGCTGGCACGCAAAGATCGTGGCGCGGATAAGCCGGGGATTACGACTATCCGAACCGTTGGGGTGAATCAGAATGACCAGGTTGTATTGCAGTACGAACGAAAAATCCTTGTTGCCTGGCGTGGTGATCGGCTACCCACAACTCCGGCGCCTCAGATTTCAACAACATTCCCCGGGGATAATGCACCGCAGGTAGAACTGCCTTTGACCGGTGAATCCATTTACCCGGGACTTACTGGCCCCAATACCTACTTCGAGGACTTTGCGCCAGGTGACATCATCGTTCACGCTAATGGCCGCACAATTACCGAGGAACACATGGCGCTGACCTACGGTGTGGGTAACAGCCATCCGCTGCATTTCGATCGAATATTTTCCAGCAGTCTTTCCGGAAAGATGAGCGGCGAACCCATCGTTTACGGTGGTTTGGTTTTCGCCTGGCTAGATGGTCTCGCCAGTCGCGATGTCAGTGAACATGCGGTCTGGGAATTGGGTTTTACCGAGGGTTACCACACCCAGCCGGCCTTCGCCGGAGACACTATTGGTGCCATGTCTCGTATTCTCGCAGCAGAGGACTTAGCCGATACTGAACACTATGGTGTTATTACCGTACAACTTATCGGTGTAAAGAATGTATCCGCTGCCGTTGCTCTTGATAGGCACGGCGCTGACTTGTTTATCAAGGAGGATACCAAGCGCAGTCTTGATATGGACAAAATTCCGGATAAGATTTTTGAAATAGAGCGACGCCTGTTAATCAAGCGTCGCCCGCGTTGAGGACTAAAACTTGACTGAGGACACTGTGCAGCGAGATCGCCCCTGGTTGATGCGGACTTATTCAGGTCATTCATCGGCGAAGGCATCCAATGAACTGTATCGCACCAACCTTAGCCGGGGACAAACCGGGCTGTCAGTTGCCTTCGATCTGCCGACCCAGACGGGCTACGATTCCGACCATCCGCTGGCCCGAGGCGAAGTGGGCAAGGTTGGTGTTCCCATCAACCACATCGGCGACATGGAAGCCCTGTTTGATCAGATTCCACTGGGCGAGATGAATACGTCTATGACCATTAACGCAACGGCCCCCTGGCTATTGGCGTTATACGTGGCCGTTGCGGAACGCCAGGGTGCAGACCCCGGTCAATTGCAGGGCACCACGCAGAATGATGTGCTCAAGGAATATCTATCCCGTGGGACCTATATTTTCCCCCCTGAACCCTCGGTACGGCTGACCACCGACCTAATTGCCTACACAGTCAAAAATATCCCAAAGTGGAACCCTACAAATATTTGCAGTTACCACCTGCAGGAGGCCGGCGCTACACCGACGCAGGAATTGGCCTACGCACTATCAACTGCCACCGCTATTCTCGATGCCGTGCAGGCATCAGGGCAGATACCAGCCGACCGCTTTCAGCAAGTGGTCGGTCGCATTTCCTTTTTTGTGAACGCCGGCATTCGTTTTGTGGAAGAAACCTGCAAATTGCGGGCCTTTAGTCGTATGTGGGACGACGTTGCTCGAAATCGCTATGGCGTGGAAGATCCCAAGCAACGGCGCTTTCGTTACGGTGTACAGGTCAATTCTTTGGGCCTCACGGAATCTCAGCCGGAAAATAACGTGCAACGTATCGTGCTCGAGATGCTGGCTGTTACCTTGTCGAAAAACGCACGCGCCAGGGCAATACAACTTCCCGCCTGGAATGAAGCGCTGGGCCTACCTCGGCCATGGGACCAGCAGTGGGCACTGCGTATGCAACAGGTGTTGGCACTGGAAACGGATTTGCTTGAATACGGAGACTTGCTGGATGGCTCCCCGGTCGTGGAGGCAAAAGTTCTAGAATTGATTGCCGGGGCCCAACAGGAGATGGACAACGTGGCGGCTCATGGCGGCATGGTCGCGTGTATCGATAATGGTTATGTTAAACGGGAATTGGTTCAGAGCCACACACGCCGTATGCGTAATATTGAAAGTGGAGATCTGAAAATTGTAGGCGTGAACTGCTATCAGGAGACTGCCACATCACCCCTGACCGGGGGGGAAGAGTCCGGCATCATGAAAGTAGATGAGCTTGCCGAGCGGGAACAGATAGCAACTCTGCAGGCTTTCCGCGCAACCCGGCAACAGGGCGCAGTTGATGACGCTCTTGCATTACTGCGGGCTGCTGCCAATGACGGCAGTAATATTATGCCTTCTTCAATCCAATGTGCGCGGGCCGGGGTTACCACAGGAGAGTGGAGTGAGGTGCTAAGGGGGGTTTTCGGAGAGTACCGTGCGCCCACGGGCATAGATTTTGTCGCCTCCGATAGAAGTGAATCGAAGGCGCTTGAGCAGGTGCGTGAACGAGTGCGAGCCACCTCAGACGAACTGGGTCGACCATTGCGCCTGCTGATTGGCAAACCCGGGTTGGATGGCCACAGTAACGGTGCCGAACAAATCGCCGTGAAGGGGCGCGACTCCGGTTTTGAAATTGTGTATGAAGGTATTCGGCTAACGCCATCACAAATTGCTCGCGCTGCGCAGGAAGAAGGCGTGCACCTCATTGGACTTTCAGTGCTATCAGGAAGCCATCTCGAACTAGTTGAAGATATACACAATGAGTTGGAGGCTATCGGCTGCAAAGGCATTCCGTTGGTTATCGGTGGAATTATTCCCCAGGACGATGCAAGACAGTTGCTGGATCGAGGTCTAAAAGCCGTGTTTACCCCCAAGGATGTGGATATGAACATCATTATGAACACGATGGTAACCATCATTCGCCAGGTGAACGGACTGGAGCCTCTGGCTTAGGCCAAACATGAGCACATCTGCAGCCATCCAAGTTTCCGATCTCGCCGCCGCCATAGCCAAAGGAGAGCGCGCAGCGCTCGCAGAAGCGCTCAATCTGCTCGATGACAGACGCCAAGCAGCGCGCCAAAAATCCGCAGCTTTACTTGCACATTTGCAAAGCGAATACAGTGATAACTGTAACCACCTCATTGGTATCACCGGCCCCCCCGGCGTCGGGAAATCCACCTTGAGTGCTGCCTTGATTGCCGTGTGGCGAAAACGCGGACTGCGTGTGGGCATTCTTGCGGTTGATCCATCCAGTCCCTTTAGCGGCGGCGCCTTATTGGGCGACCGTGTGCGCATGCAAACAAACAGCGAAGACGACGGCGTGTTTGTTAGGTCACTGTCCAGCCGGGGCCAATTTGGAGGTCTTAGCGCTGAAGTATGGCCAATGTGTATCGTCATGTTGGCTGGTTTTGATATCGTTCTGATCGAGACAGTAGGCGTAGGACAGAGAGAGGTCGATGTCTCAAGGCTTTGTGATACCACCTGCTACGTTGCGCAACCCGGTTCAGGTGACAGTGTTCAGTTTTTGAAGGCGGGTATTTTGGAAGTGCCACATATTCTGGTCGTCAATAAGAAAGACATGGGGGCTGTTGCCCAACGCACGCTGTCAGAACTCGGCAACGCCTTGAACGCGGAGCACCCTGATGGACAGTGGCAGGTTCCCGTACTGGCCACAAGCGCGTTGAACGGCAGCGGCATAGAGGCACTGGCCGACGTGATGGCGCATCACCACCAATCGCTTCAGGAGCGCAAACAACTGGCCCGCAGGCGAGGAAGTTATCAGGCTTACTGGATACACAAACGCCTGGAAGAAGAGTTTGGTAGTTTTGGTATCGACAAACTCGGAGGTGAAAAGGCCCTGCTCGAACAATTACAATCTCAAGATATGGATCTTTTCAAACAATATGATTCGCTGCGGCAACAATGCTGCAATGGCGAAGTCGACAAACATGAAAGCGATAACGACTAGGAGTTAAGCATGCGTAGTCCCCGTGATTTTTTTCGTCCTCTGGCACTGGGTGCGCCGCAACCGGTGCAAGACATTCCAGTGCTTCCGTCGCGCATGATACATTTCTTCGATCCCAGCAATCCAAAAATGGTAGAAAAAGCGCCGGGTATCGCCAAGCGTGTGGACATTCTACTGGGCAATCTGGAAGATGCGATTGCCATCGACAATAAGGAAGCGGCGCGGGAAGGCTTTATTCAAATCGCCAAGGACAACGATTTTGGCGACACCCAGCTGTGGACGCGTATCAACAGCCTAGACAGTCCCTGGTTCCTCGATGACATTACGCGCATTGTCTCTGCAGTGGGCGACAAGCTCGATGTGATCATGTTGCCGAAAATACAAGGCGCGTGGGACATCCATTTTGTCGACCAGCTATTAGCTCAACTGGAAGCACGCGCGGGCCTCAAAAAACCGATTCTCCTGCACTGCTTGCTCGAAACGGCCCTGGGTGTCGCCAATGTAGAAGAGATTGCAAATGCGAGCCCTCGTATTCAAGGCATGAGTTTGGGGCCGGCTGATCTCGCCGCTTCACGCGGCATGAAAACAACGCGTATTGGCGGCGGCCATCCCGGCTATGTCGTTCGCGACGATCCCGATGAAAAGCATCCTGAAGCCCCGCGCGCCACTCACCAGCAAGACCTCTGGCATTACACGATGGGCCGAATGGTAGACGCGTGTGTTGCCGTTGGCGCCCTGCCTTTCTACGGCCCCTTTGGTGCAATCGACGATCCACTCGCTTGCGAAGACCAGTTCCGGAATGCATTCCTTATGGGTTGCGTTGGCGCCTGGTCTCTTCATCCTAGCCAGATTGATATCGCCAAGCATGTATTCAGCCCCCCGCCAGCTGAAGTCGCCTGGGCCAAGCGCGTGCTTGAAGCGTTGCCTGATGGCAGTGGTGCTGTCATGGTTGAGGGAAAAATGCAGGATGATGCTTCCTGGAAGCAGTGTAAGGTTATGGTGGATCTGGCGCGGTTGATTGCGGAGAAAGATCCCGATCTAAAGACACAATACGGTTTTTGACGGCTAGAAGCAGAACAGCCGCATTCGTTTCAATCCTGCGCGGACTCTTCATCCAAAATCACACCAATCTCATTACCTTCGTAAACAACCTCAAAGGTACGCAGTCCGCGACATGGCTCCTCACGTGCTTGTAACAGAGATCCATCGTCAAGTGAGAACTGATAGTGGTGTTGGGAGCACTCAATAGACCTGTTGACCAAAGAGGCCGATGCCAGCGGATGGCCTCGATGAGGACAGTGCGCTTCAATCAGAAAACGCTCTCCGAGACGCTGAATGAGTAACAGCTGGTGATTGTCAATTTTGAACTGCCGTGAGTAATCGTCGTGCAGGTTGATTAATTTGTCGAGGGGATAAAAGCGCATCGATAAGGTCCTGGTCTACACTTGCTCCATGATTTTGCGTGCAGCCGCATAAGGCGTCATTTCCTGGTTCTCCACTGCGTGCTCCAGCGTAGGAAGCAATTCTTTGATATCCGCATTCCGCGATAGCTTCAGCAACAGCAATTCGTTGACCAATTGATGCATCCAATCCCGGTTTTGTTGCGCACGCTTACCGTGAAAAGACTGTTCATCCAGCGCTTGGTAATAGTAATCGACCAGCATGCCCCACACTTTATCAATATTCACGAGATTGAGTGACGAGCAAGTCATCACTCTCGGCGTCCAAAAGCTGGTATGCCGAAGGAGGCTCATGGCACTGGTATATTGCTGTTGGGCCATCTTCGCCAGCGTTTCGCTCTCGCCATCGGCCTTGTTTATGACCAGTGCATCGGCCAACTCCATAATACCTTTCTTGATTCCCTGCAATTCGTCACCACCGCCAGGCAACATTAGCACCATAAAAAAATCGACCATTCCGGCGACCTGGTATTCAGACTGACCGACTCCGACCGTTTCTACCAGTATCACGTCGTAACCTGCAGCTTCGCACAACAGCATGGATTCACGGGTTTTTTGTGCAACACCTCCCAATGCGCCTTCGGCTGGAGACGGTCGAATGAAAGCCTCTTCGCGGCGGGATAGTTCTTCCATGCGGGTCTTGTCGCCCAATATTGAGCCGCCAGCGATGGGTGAACTGGGATCTATGGCGAGCACGGCCACACGCTTGCCCTGTTCTATCAGGTGCAGACCAAAGGCTTCGATGAATGTGGATTTTCCGACGCCGGGGACGCCCGTGATGCCGATGCGGATACTGTTACCGCTGTGCGGTAATACCTGCTCGAGAATCTCCTGCGCCTGCTCTCTGTGGGTATCGAGTTTGCTCTCAACCAGGGTGATGGCCTTGGCTAGAGCACGGCGATTGCCTGCTGCGAGTTCGTTAAGATCAAAGCTTGTCATCGTGCGAGGATACCATTTTCTTCAGGGCCTGCCTTTAGTTGGCAATCTGTAGTGTTAAATCCGCCTTGAACGAGTGATCTCCCGCAATGAATGCACAGCCAGTCACGACTCCAGAGCAGTGGGCGAACTGTTCAATCCTGAGCGACTTTTACCGCGTCCAAAACTTCACGAGCACACTGCGGAATCGGCGTCCCCGGCCCAAATATACACTTCACGCCAGTCTTATAGAGATAGTCATAATCCTGCTTGGGAATAACCCCACCTGCAATCACAACAATATCTCCAGCGCCTTGTTTCTTGAGCTCATCAACCAGTTGCGGTACGAGCGTTTTGTGTCCCGCTGCCAAAGAGGACACCCCAACCACATGTACGTCGTTTTCAATAGCCTGACGCGCCACTTCTTCGGGTGTAGAAAACATCGGCGACAAGTCGATATCAAAACCAACATCCGCGAATGCTGTCGCAACTACTTTCGCACCGCGATCATGGCCATCCTGTCCCATCTTGCAAACCAGCATGCGCGGTCTGCGCCCGTATTGCTCTACAAAAGAGTCGATGTCTTTACTGATGGCCTGCCAGTTTTCATCTTTTTGGAAAGCAGAACCGTAGACGCCAGATACAGTTTGCGCCTTGGCGTTGTAGCGACCGAATTCTCGTTCCATGGCGAAGGAAATCTCCCCTACTGTGGCACGCAGGCGTGTGGCCTCAATGGCCAGTGACAGCAGATTACCCTCACCACTGACTGCGCTCTGATAGATATCTTCCAGTATAGACTCTACCGCAGTCTCATCACGAGCGGCTCTAACAGTGGCAAGCCTGGCGAGTTGCGATTCTCGCACGGCGTCATTATCGATCTCGAGAATATCGACATCATCCTCTTCATCAAGAATATACTTGTTCACACCCACAATGACATCGTCACCGCGGTCAATTCGCGCCTGTTTGCGAGCGGCAGCTTCCTCAATTCGTAACTTGGGCATGCCTGTTTCAATGGCTTTAGCCATACCACCGGCTTCCTCGACCTCCTGAATCAGTTCCCAGGCCTTGTCTGCGATATCCTGAGTGAGGCTTTCCATCATATAGGAACCACCCCAGGGGTCGACGACCTTGGTAATACCCGTTTCTTCCTGAATAATTAGCTGCGTATTACGCGCGATGCGAGACGAAAATTTTGTAGGCAAGGCAATTGCTTCATCAAGTGCATTCGTGTGTAGTGACTGGGTGCCACCAAACACCGCTGCCATTGCCTCGATAGTTGTCCGCACTACATTGTTATATGGGTCTTGCTCGGTCAGGGACCAACCGGAGGTTTGGCTGTGAGTGCGCAACATCGAGCTTTTCTGATTCTGAGGATTGAACTCAGCTACTATTCGTGTCCACAGCAGTCGTGCAGCTCGCAGTTTTGCAATCTCCATATAGAAGTTCATACCAATGCCCCAGAAGAAAGACAGGCGTGGTGCGAAATCGTCAATCCCTAGTCCGGCAGCGATAGCCGTACGGATGTATTCCTTACCATCGGCCAATGTGTAGGCCAGTTCCAGTGCCGCATTCGCTCCGGCTTCCTGGATATGGTATCCGGAAATTGAAATGGTATTGAAGCGTGGCATGTTGCCTGAGCAATAGGCGATGATATCGCCGATTATTTTCATACTGGGCTCGGGCGGATAGATATACGTATTCCGCACCATGAACTCTTTCAGAATATCGTTTTGAATTGTGCCAGTCAGTTTTTCCTGCGTAACACCCTGCTCCTCTGCAGCTACGATATAGCCAGCCAATACCGGTAAGACAGCACCATTCATCGTCATTGAAACCGACACCTGATCCAACGGAATGCCATCGAATAGGATTTTCATATCTTCAACGGAGTCGATCGCAACACCCGCCTTCCCCACATCGCCAGTCACCCGGGGATGATCAGAATCGTAGCCGCGGTGTGTGGCCAGATCGAAAGCGACTGAAACACCCTGCCCTCCAGCAGCTAGCGCATTGCGATAGAAGGCATTGGATTCTTCGGCGGTTGAAAACCCTGCATACTGGCGGATAGTCCAGGGTCTTCCGGCATACATTGTTGCCTGGGGACCGCGCAAATAGGGTGATATTCCCGGCATGGTGTCTGTAAATTCCAGAGACTCAATATCCGCCGCCGTGTACAGGGGCTTAATTACAATATCTTCTGCTGTATCCCAGGCCAGTGATGAGGGGTCCTTACCCTTTAGTTGCTTGCTCGCAAGAGCTTCCCAACTTCCGATAGTGCTATTAGCCTTGTCGTAGATTTTGTCGGTCATCGATAAAGCCTCAATGCTCCGCAGCTGGCTGGCTGATTTCGATCAAAACACCATCGCAGCTTTTGGGGTGAATAAAAATCACACGTGAACCATGAGCGCCTGGCGTTGGGGCATCGGCAAGAAACTGGTAGCCCTTCTCTTTTAGCCGAGCAACATCTGCGTCAATATCATCCGAGCGAAAGCACAGATGATGCAGTCCTCCACCTTTCTTTTCCAAATAGGTTGCCACTGGTCCCTCACCGTTTAAAGGATGGACCAACTCAATACTGGTGGGTGGCAATGGCAGAAAAGCCGCCGTGGTCTTGGCTTCTTTTACGTCCTCAGTGCCTCCTAATGGCAGACCGAAGTCTGCGACAAATCGTTGTATCGCCTTTTCAAGGTCCGGTACGGCAATGGCGATGTGATCCAGGGCGGTAATCATGTTGGGTCCTCTCTACAGCAACTGTAAAAATTCGTTAGTGACTTTAAGACGCCGTGCGGCAATATCCTGCGCTGACTCTTCAACTAACACTTCATCTGGAATGATCTTGAAGATTGGCTGTCCCTTTTTGATAATTGATCCATCAGTGTCCACCAATACTTTAGCGATGGAGCCTGAAAACGGCGCGTAAACTTTGTTGAACATTTTCATGACTTCCACGATAAATAGAGGATCACCCGCTTCAAAGTGATCGCCCTCAGCTACGTATACGTCATGCTCTGGCGTTTCGCGTGAATAGAACATTCCTCCACTTTCCGCGAGGATCTCATCGGATTTGGCTGCTGGCGGCGGCACCAATAGCTTTGACATGGACTCCTGTAAATCGGGTTCCGAGAGACGTTCGGGAATATGTATGCTTAGATCAGAGTTCACTGTCAGTTCGTAAAAGCCGGTCGACTCCGCAATACTGGGCAGTAGTGCGACAATATCCGTGCCTGCCTGATAGCCCAGGTGGGCGCTGCGCACAGAATTCCAAAGTGCATCATCAAAACCCGCGTGCGGTTCAGCTGAATCGAGAACCGAACACAACTCTACCCAGTCCTCAGCATCTACGCGTTTGTGCAACTCTTCGTAGAAAGACAGTGAGTCTTGTAAAATAGTGTTGTCATGGTCCCAAATCATACCGGCAGCAGGCGGCTTATGCCCGGGAACATAGTCCATATTGAGATAGTTGTAGGTATCGGACAGAAGTTCCAGTGGGTTTTCGTTCCAACTAATTTTGCCGTCGATAAGCGTATAGCAGTCACGGTGCATGCTCAGCCAACCACTGAGCATATGCGGGTTTTCCAGTAGATTTTCCAGTGGCCGCAGCATTAACGACTCTTTTAATTGCAATGTGTGTGCCAAGGCCTTAGCCGCTGGGCCTTCGACCCCAAGCAGCGCATTTCCAGTAATTTGGCGATAAGCCTGCACAAGGTCGAGGTTAAGGGCGCGCTGCTTCAACTCGCCGACAGCTGTTAAATATGGCACGATAAAACGCGTTGTCGGTCTAGCATTGATATTCTGACCAATGAACCAGTTCACCAGGCCATAGTGAAACTCTAAATTAGTCTCTAGATCCGACCCTCGCATACGCGTCTGACGAATCGCCTCTGCCATATTCTGGTAGGTCTCCAGGCGCGTTTCACCCACCGTAAGCAATAGCGCTATATTGGAGTCATAGGCACCGGCCAGCGTGTATTGCATGAACACATCGGTATCGGGGTTGTGCAGGCTAATGCCCTGATCGTCGCGAATCTCGCCCTCAGTAGCATCACTCCAGGACTCAATCACACCACCGGCGTGTGGTTGCAGGGCCTGGTTGGTCGCATTTAACCGCGCTTCGACGCTGTCATTCATGCGGATAACTCGCTCAGGCCTGGGCATTTTTTTGCCGTGAGCAGCCAGTAACACCATGGCCTCAACCAGAGATTCAATGACAAAATATTCCGTAGGATTTTCGGGATTGCTGAATTTTAAGGAGTAACACAATTCAGTTACGCGGTGTTCCACCTGGATGCGCGTGTTCATCTCCATAAAGAAATGTTTGTCCCGATCTACAATACACTCAAAAGTCGATACTGAGTCTAGCCCAACGGCCTCGCCAAACGTCTCAGCCTCAGCTTCCATGGCCTCCAACGTTGCCAGATCCTGTTTGAGTACGCGCGCTTCTTCATTCTGAGAACTGGATTCGGCCTGAGCAAGGGCTTTTTTTAAAGACTCAACCGTCACTGATACTTCCAGTAACTTCTGTTCGTGCATTTGCAATGAGCAGTCTCGACCGCCCATTGACATGGCCCATTGACCATTACCAATTACCTGAATTTCCTGGTGGCGAGTGGTCTCGATATTCAACTCGACCAATACGTTTTTATTGTCGCCGACACCTGTCGTTTTTACTTCATTTAAAATTTCGCGAACCATTTCCGGCGTACGTTCCGATTCACCAATACCGAGTATGCGCTGCCCCTTGCCGCCACCGCCACTGATCGCCTTCAGGCGCACACGGTTTTGTGGATAGTCGGCTGACATTCGCACCACCGCTTCGGTGAGCGTTTCGCAGAGCTCATCGACTGTGTACAGATCTATGTCCGCTGCATAGGAAGCAGCCAGCACCATATCGGCTTTATCTTCCAGGGTTATCGACTCATCCTTCAATTTTGCTATATCAATTTTAAGCTTATGGGTCGCGGTTAAGGCTTCCAAAGCTGCTACGTCAGCGTGCTTTTTCAACAACGTTAAGGCTGTGCCGTTGTCGATGCCTGGCGTAACGGAAACGCCACATTTTAGCGCGGTACGCTTGGCTTCATCTTTCAAGCCTGCGTCGTGGACTGTGCGTGAGCAAGGACCGATAAATATGAGGCCTGCTTTCTCCATGGATGCCACCATGGCCTCGTCCTCCGCCATAAAGCCGTAGCCAGCGAAGATCGCGTTGTAATTATTTTCTTTTGCAATGTTAATGATTTGATCTATTCGCTGTTCGCGCTCTTCTTTATTGGAGCCACTATAGTCAGGGACGCGATGCACGCGATCCGGATGCGTCATTGTGCGCAATTCTGGTGCTATAGCGTTGCGATAGACGATCGAATCCTTTTCTGAAAGCAATATGCCGAAGTGGCTTACGCCCATCTCATTGAACACATCCATCGCTTCCTTGCGGATTGGACCGCGACAAATGATCAGTGGTCGCATATGCGTACAGTCGAACTGCTTTTCCCACTCAGTGTGCCTGAGTCCCAGCTCGCGGTTGCGATGGACAAGTGGATTACTCAGGTAAAATTCGTTGGACACGCCTGTCTTCCTCTCAAGTTATAATCTTTGGAGCCGGTTTAGTGAAACTCGCGCTGGATGCTCTGCATGGGTTCTGCCTTATAGCGGCGCAGATAGAAGGCCAGGTTTTCGGCAAGTACCTGTCGCAGCTCTGATGGCATAACGATTTGAGAGATGGAACCAAGGCTCAATGCCTCATTGGGATTCATCAGCTCCTGCTCGTAGCGCTGCGATAGCAGTGCCTCTTCCGATTTTACCCAATCATCGACGATGGTTTGGGCGGCAACTACTCCATTTTCTTCAGACAGGCCAGCCTTGATCTGCGCTTTAGTCTCCGCAGCCAGCATAGGCGCAATAGAGCTTTGGATTTTTTTAAGTTCCGTCTTGTAGACATACTTCACGCCGGAAGTCCCCATTACAGCGACCCGGGTCGTGGGGAGCGCGACGACAAAATCGGCACCCACAGGGAAACTATTAAACGCGGCGTAGGCTCCACCGAATGCATTGCGGACAAGCACCAGAAAACGTGGTGTACGAAGGTCGACAATGGAATCCAGCATGGCGCGCCCTGCCTGAATAATACCGCGGCTCTCCTGATCTTTCCCTGGGAGAAAACCAGTAGTGTCCTCAAGAAATAAGACCGGTATGTTGTACAGATTGCAAAAACGAATAAAACGGGCGTTCTTGTAGGCCGCCTCAATATCAATTTGTCCTGAGGCTACTGCGGAGTTGTTGGCAACAAAGCCAATGACGTTTCCCCCCATGCGACCCAAGGCAGTGACCGTGTTGCGGGCGCGGTCTGGTTGAATCTCCAGAAAATCGCCGTGGTCACACAATTGCTGGATCAAAATGGTGATATCGATTGGGGTGTTAAACCCGGTCGGTGAATTGAAAGCCTTCTTCAGTAGAATATCGATATCCCATGTTTTTCGATCTATGGGATCGGAGCTGGCCTGGAATGGCGCAAGCTCGCCATTGTGTCCGGGCAGATAATTTAGCAGCGAACGAACTTTGCGCAGAGCCGCTACCTCGTCTTTGACCACGAAATCAGTAACGCCAGTTTGACTGTGGACACCAGGACCACCTAATTCATCGGGTGTGACATCTTCGCCTAAGACCGACTTCACTACCCCCGGACCGGTTAGACCGAAAAAAGTATCGTTGGGCTGAATCAGAAAACTACCTTGGCGCGGCAGGTAAGAACCGCCACCGGCGTTGAAGCCGAACATGCACATGATGCTGGGGACGATGCCACTGATCCGACGCAGAGCAGCAAACGCCTCGGCATAACCATTAAGTCCGCCTACTCCTGCTGGAATAAAAGCCCCCGCACTGTCATTGATCCCCACTACTGGAATACGCTGTTTCGCGGCGAGTTGGAATAGCCGCACCAGCTTGTCGCCATTGGTCGCGTCCATCGATCCGGCCCGAACCGTAAAATCGTGGCCATAAAGTGCGACATCCCTGCCGTTGACGCTGATAATAGCCGTCACTAGCGAGGCTCCATCGAGATTGGGGCCCCAGTTTTGATACAACACCGTGGGTTCACTGTCGCTAAGGAACCGTATGCGTTCCCAAATAGTCATGCGTTTTTTCTGATGCTGACGCTGAATATTTTTTACACCCGCAGCCAGATGTGGTCGCTGCTGCAGTTCCCAGCCGGCCTTCAGAGACTTTTCATACGGCCCTGGCGCGGAAGCGAGTTGACCTGGTACCCGGAAATCCTGTTCTATCTTCTTGGCGAACGGGTTCTCCAGAGAGGCGATTGGTTGGGTGCTGTTGTTCGTGGTCATATGCCTTGATCCAAAGATTTCACCACATGGGCGATGAAGGGTACGCATCACCCCTTTTAGAGGCGTGCTAGTTGCAAGTTATGGCGGTCGGGATTAGGATGCAAACCTGCCAAATTTAGGGCGCTTAACCTTAATGGGACAGGCCTAAAAAGTCAATTCGGACTAGGCGACATTTCTACTCTTTTCAACGTAGATAGTCGTTATTTCAACGCAGATTAACACTTTAAACTACATAACCGACCGCTAATCAGACGCAGGATTTTCACACCATGGGGCTAAACAGGCATAAGCTGACGCACGTCCTTAGTACGACAGGTGTCAGCGATTGACCAAGTCAGTCCATTTGGAAGAAATCCCCTACTGCGTGGACAGTTGCGAGCTGTTTGAACGTATTCGGGATTTACCCTTCCCGGCTTTCCTGGACAGTAGCTTTCCGCACTCGACATCTGGCCGCTTTGACATTCTTACGGCACAACCAGGAAGCACAGATGTTCCTGCTTTAATGCCAGGTGCCACCGAATCGCAATGCCGCGAGTTTTTTGCCGACATAGATGACTTTCATCGAGATTATTACGATGACGCTCAACCGGTGTCGCCAGACATACCATTCTGCGGCGGAATACTCGGTTATCTGGGGTATGACGCCGGTAAAAGTCTCCACAACATTCCGGGGTCCACGAGTTCTGCCCATTTTCCTGCCGCTCAGCTATGCGCTTATGACTGGTGTATTGTCCAGGACCACTTGCTCCAGCGCACTGCTCTGGTGTCCCAGCCAAGCGTCACCAGCCACCAGCGGCAGGATTTACTCGCTCGGTTGCGACAACCGATTGCGATTTCCCGGAACAACTTCTCGCTCGATGGCAAGTTTCGCTCGAACGTCAGCGCGTCCGAGTACCAGCATGCCTTCAAGCGAATTCAGGCTTATATTCAAGCGGGAGACTGCTATCAGGTCAATCTCACCCAGTGCTTTAGCGCCCCCTTCTCAGGCGATCCGTGGCACGCCTACCGCAGGCTACGCTCTCTGGCTGGCGCGCCTTTCGCGGCCTACCTGGGCTTGCAGAATGAAGCATCCTTGATGTGCTTGTCACCTGAGCGTTTTCTATCCCTACACAGCCGTCGAGTGGAAACTTCCCCGATCAAAGGCACCCGACCTCGTCACCCCGATCCGAATTCTGATGAGCACGCCGCTAATGAACTGCTCGGTTCACGCAAAGACAGGGCGGAAAATCTGATGATTGTCGATTTACTGCGCAACGATCTAGGCCGCAATTGCGTTCCTGGCAGCATTCACGTCGACCGCCTGTTCGATGTGCAAAGTTTCCCAACGGTACACCATCTGGTGAGCACCATTAGCGGCGAACTTGAGAGTAATTGCAGCGTATGGGATTTACTCCGCGATTGCTTTCCTGGTGGGTCAATCACCGGCGCACCGAAACAGCGCGCCATGGAAATCATCGCTGAGCTAGAATCTCATGAGCGCACGGTGTACTGCGGCTCAGTTTTTTATGTCAGTGCAGACGGCCGTATGGACAGCAATATTGCTATTCGATCACTCCTGTATGATCAGGGCGAGGTCCGTTGCTGGGGAGGCGGAGGTATCGTTGCCGACTCTGACTGGCAGCAGGAATATCAGGAAGTTTACGACAAAGTGGGTAAGTTTTTACACGCTCTGGAGCACCTGAACGCCAGCTAAATACCCGTGCAATACGAGCGTCTTACTCTGGAATACTCTGCTAGAGTGACAGCTCGCGATCGCTCCCGTCGATAAAGGCCAACTTCAACTGTTCAAGTGTGTCCACCGATTTAAACTGCGGGAACTCGTCAATGACATTCTGTGGCGCATGAATGAGAAAACCCACGTCCGCTTCTGCCAGCATCGAGGTGTCGTTGTAGGAGTCTCCGGCTGCCAGCACGCGAAAATTGAGGCTATGCAGTGCCTTTACTGAAGCCCTCTTGGGGTCTTCCTGCCGCAGCTTGTAATCCACCACCGAACCCGAGTCGTCGACGACGAGTCGGTGGCATAGCAGTGTCGGCCAGTGCAACTGCCGCATCAGTGGCTGAGAGAACTCATAGAACGTATCCGACAGAATGATCACCTGGAAGCGCTCACGCAGCCAGTCTATGAATTCGATGGCGCCCGGCAAAGGTTCCAGTGTCGAAATCACATCCTGAATATCGTCAATCTTTAAACCGTGCTGCTCCAAAAGCCCTAACCGTTGCTTCATTAGTACATTGTAATCGGGTATATCTCGGGTGGTTGCGCGCAGTTCTTCAATACCAGTGCGTTCAGCGAACGCGATCCAGATTTCCGGGACGAGCACCCCTTCCAGGTCAAGACAGGCCAGTTCCACGATGTTATCTCCTATGGTGAGAATAGACTGTTTTTACGCGCGACAATCTAAACATTGTGAGACACGCGACACAAGACCTGCGGGCAGATTTTCGGTGAGTGCCTCTATAGGAGTTTCTAAAACAGCGCGTCAGTAAACGGGTAAATCCAAGTGTGAAAACAATTCCGCAAGTTCAGCCTTGGTATGACAGCCAAAGGCGTCGGCCACCAATTCTCGCGAGAGATGAGGTGCAAAATCTTCGATAAACTCATACATATAGCCACGCAGAAAAGTGTCCCGGCGACAACCAATCTGGGTGATGCTACTGGAAAAAAGATGGCTGGCATTGAGCGCAACCAGGTCACTGTCGATAGACTCGTCGTAGGCCATGCCCGCGATAATGCCAATACCCAGCCCCAGACGTACGTAGGTCTTTATTACGTCTGCATCCGTGGCGGTGAACACCACTCTGGGCAACAGCCCACGGTCCATAAAGGCATCGTCCAGCTTGGAGCGGCCCGTAAACCCAAACACGTAGGTAACAATGGGATGTGCAGCAACATCTTCCAGCGTCAGCTCTGACGGCTGCGTCAATGGGTGATCCTTGGGCACAAGAATGCACCTATTCCAACGATAGCAAGGCATCATAATCAAGTTGGAGAACAGCTCCATAGCCTCGGTGGCAATGGCGAAATCCACCGTGCCGTCAGAAGCCATCTCAGCTATCTGCATGGGCGTTCCCTGATGCATGTGCAGCGCGACATCCGGGTAGTGCTCAATAAAGGTTTTGATGGTCGAGGGTAATGCGTACCGCGCTTGTGTGTGCGTAGTGGCGATAGAAAGGCTTCCCTTCTTTTCATCAGCATACTCTTCGGCGACCTGGCGTATGCTCTTGACCTTGAACAGCACCTCCTCTGCGGCTTTTAAAATGTCTTCACCTGCGGGTGTCACATGGGTCAGGTGCTTGCCACTGCGCGCAAAAATCTCCACGCCCAGTTCATCTTCGAGCAGACGAATCTGTTTACTGATGCCGGGCTGTGACGTATACAAGCTCTGCGCGGTCGCCGATACGTTGAGGTCGTGGTGTGCGACCTCCCAGATATAGCGCAATTGCTGTAGCTTCATGCCGACCTCTCAGTGAGGGGGAAACCATTGGGACTTCCCATCCGTTGCTTATAGAGAATAGCCATTAAACAGTGGGATTGCCAAGTTAAAACGGAATATAGGTTCGGGCCGCAAGAATCAGGAATTTGCCACGCCATGGGGTACATGGCCCGTTGCGATATGTTCGCTGGCAGAGTCGCAGTGCGTTTCCTGATCATCGAAGAACACGTCTGCCTGATAGGCCCTGAGAAAGTCAGTTTTGTTCAAACCGCCTAGGAAAATGGATTCATCAATGCGGATATTCCAGGCGCGTAGGGTGCGAATCACACGCTCGTGAGCCGGCGCGGACCGGGCGGTCACCAGTGCTGTCCTTATGGGCGCTTCTGTAGGCGGAAATGCCTGTTGTAAGCTGTGTAAGGCTGACAAGAATGGCTTGAAGGGTCCACCGGCGAGGGGTTGCCGTGCGGCTGCCTTTTCGCTGGCCGTAAAAGCTTCCAGACCTTCTTGCTTGTAAACCCGCTCTGCTTCATCGGAGAACAATACCGCATCGCCGTCAAAGGCAAAGCGCAGTTGCTCGCTGCCAGATTCTCCACCCTTGCGTGATACCAGCGTCGCCGCAGCCACACCGCATTCCAGCGCATGGCGAACGTCCTCTGCTTCATTTGACAAAAACAATTTGCAACCAAATGCGTTGATGTAGCGCCAGGGACTCTCCCCGCCGCAAAAGGCGGCGCGACTGATGTCCAGTTCATAATGTTGGATGGAGTTGAACACGCGCAAACCGGTATCAGCGGTGTTGCGAGACAGCAGAACGACTTCTACCCGAGAGTCCTCGCTCAGATGCTCATTGAGTCTGAGCAATTTATTGACCAGTGGAAATGCCTCACCGGGCTCCAGTGGCTGGTCTTCCCGCTCAACCTGGTACTGCGAAAAAGCCTGTAAGCCCTCGCTCTCGTAGACCTGATGGCTGTCATCAAGATTGAACAGAGCTCGGGAGGAGATGGCGATAACCAGCTTGTCATTCATTGTTTGGGCCATAGTCGTAGCATACCCAGATGTTCTATTACGTGCCAGTGGCACAACATACTCACGCGGGCCGGGTGAAGGGCGCTGCGCTCCTGGCTTTCCCGCTGCTGCGGGGCAAAATTAGCTGACTTTTAGTAAACCGCGCTCTTCAAGGTCCAACAATAGCAACTGTTGGACCAGGAACTCCTTGGTGGTCTCCGGGTGCTCCAGGTTGATACGTTCCAAAAAAGGTTTGGCGGCTTCAGGGTCTGCCCTGTGCAACAGCGCTTTGATTGCGGCCGGAATAAATTTTCCGGGATTTTCACCGAGAGCTTTGATCTTACGCAAACTGGCTGCCAGCGCGAGTTCCTGCTCCGTTAAATTCGTGCCAAAAGGATAGTCTGGCAATGTGCCGCTCTCCTTGAAGGGTAAAAGGACTTGTTGCAGCCGCTCGGGTGTGTTTTCCCGCGCCGTTGCGGGAATACTGTAACCCTCCTCCACTTTGGCATGGTTCTTTGCGAACGTTAGCAGGGAATCCTGAAAGCGCGAGTCTGCAATATTGATCAGCCGTTTAATGACCTGGGAGTCACTTTGCCCGCGCAAATCTGCCACTCCATATTCAGTCACCACGATGTCGCGGAGGTGCTTGGGGATAGTAGCGTAGCCATAAAATGGCACAATATTGGACAGTAAATCTTTACCCTTACCACGGGTACTGCGGATGCATAGCACTGATCGTGCACCGACCAGGTCCTGCGCCATAGCGACGAAGTTGTACTGTCCGCCTACGCCGCTGATCACCGTGCCATCTTCCAGAGCGTCTGAAGCGACACAACCGTTGAGGGCAACCATCATGCCAGTATTAATAAACCGTGCCTTGCGTCGTTGAGCACTATAGAGCGGATAATCCAATAGCAACTGGTTGGTTCGGCGCACGCCGGTCATGCAAATTTGGTCTCTGGCTATATCATCCAGAGCCCGCAATTTGTCGTAGAAGTCTCTGGGCCCGAGGAAGAATCCGCCGTGCAGGAGACGGCCATTTCGCAATTCACAGCCGCAGGTCTCACGTAGCAGTGTGTCACGCACGTCCTTGTTATCGAGGTTGTTAGGTAGAGACAGGTCGGCGACCCGCAACGTATCACCCTCTATTCGAACGCTGTCTGCAATAATCCCCCAGTACTGCAGCTCTTGCAGCGAAACCGCATCCAGGTGGACGGGTATCAGCCCATTGTGGCGACCGAATTCGAATAAGCGCTCATCTATGCATTGGTCAATGGCGCCCGAATTAATACCTTGCTGGAGCGTGAGGTTATCGTAGACCTTGCGCTTAACAATGCCTTGCTCAATGAGCTGCATCATGCCGTTAACAAACATCTCAGTGGAGATATAGAGACCCTCATCAAACGCACCAAGGTCTTCGATCAACGGTGTAATTGGGAGAGTCGCTGAGTGAGTTTGCTGGTGCGTCAGCTGCTTTAGAATGGATCGATACAGTGCATTCTCTTTGTGTCTTACGACGCAAGCATGCGCGACCGCATCGCCCAGGGCGCCAATACCAATCTGCAGTGTCCCACCATCAACTATCAAACTACTGGCGTGCAGTGCGGCGGCGTAATCCTGCAGTGGCACTGCCGCATTGGGAACGGCAAATAATGTCTTGTTGTACTCTGAATTTTGTACTATCAGATCAAACGCTTCTGCAGGCACCTGCGCATCGAGCCCCATAAATGGCAACTCATCGTGTATCTGCGCCAGGAGCATAGACGGACGATCCGATTCGCGCCGCTGATCTATAATTTCCAACGTGAGGTCGGGGTTACTGGACAGGCTTAGCGATAATCCCTCTTCCGTCTCCCTGGCTGCCACCATCTGCACCATGACATTGACACCCAATCCGATCATGTCGCGCACGATGTGGGTGTAATTGCTTGAGATATAATTTTGCTGCGCAATTGGGACGTGCTTCATCGCTCCGGCTTTGAAGTACAGCTCCGAAAACTGAATATTTTCCGGCAGAGTACCGTCGCGGAAGGGAGCAATAAATGCCAGCTCTTCGTAATCTCCAAACAGGCGTTCTAGAATGGGGTCACTCAGCTTCGCCTCCAACTCACTGCTCGGTCGAGGCAGCTCCAGGCACAAAGCAGTAACAAAATGCAGATTTAGAGAAGAGTCAGCCAGTGCGCGTTCGTAAAACGCGTTCATTAGCTGCACAGGTTTCCCCAGACCCAGCGGTGCGCCAATGACCAGGTGATTACCGACAGTTGCTATTGTTCTGTCGACGCATTCCTGGACACTATCTAGAATATCACCCACTGTGCTCCCCGAAGTATTCGCGGGTGATCCTGAACACCAAAGGTCCTAGCAGAAGCAGTGCGATAAGATTGGGAATTGCCATTAGCGCATTCAGCGTATCGGCAATCAACCACACCAATTGTAGATCCACCAGAGTTCCCACCGGTATGGCCAGAACCCATGCCACACGAAACGGCAGTATGGCTCGGGTTCCCAACAAAAAAACGACACAACGCTCACCATAAAATGACCAGCCAATCATTGTAGTGAATGCAAAGACGCACAGGCTAATGGCAACCACATAATGCCCACCGGGAATTGCTTCTGCAAAAGCCATAGATGTCAGGCTGGCACCGCTAACGCCACTCGGCCATACATCCATGATGACAATAACCAATCCGGTCATCGTGCAAATAATCAGGGTATCGATGAATGTACCAAGCATGGCAATCATGCCCTGCTCTACCGGCTGGTTGGTGCGCGCTGCTGCATGCGCAATGGGTGCGCTTCCCAATCCGGCTTCGTTCGAAAAAATCCCTCTGGCCACACCGAAACGAATGGCCGCCCATACGGTGGCGCCTACAAATCCACCTGCCGCGGCAGTCGGTGTAAACGCGTCGCTAACAATGAAATAGAGCGCTGCCGGTACCTCCGATAGATGAATAGCAATAACCGTCAGACTCATCAGCACGTATGCGAGCGACATAAATGGCACTATCCAACTTGCAACTACCGCAATACGACGCAGGCCGCCCAAGATAACCGCGCCCACCAACACCATCAGCACCAATCCTGTCATTAGCGGAGGAACAGAAAAGGAATCGTGCAAGACTTGGGAAACGGCATTTGACTGCACCGTATTGGCGATGCCAAAACCGGCAATACTTCCAAAGATCGCAAACGCGATGGCGAGCCAGTGCCACCGCCGGTGAAGTCCATTTTTGATGTAATACATTGGGCCGCCGCTGAAAGCACCGTTCGCGTCCGTCTCTCTGAAGCGCACAGCACACACTGCTTCGGCATATTTAGTGGCCAGACCTACCAGTGCAGTTATCCACATCCAGAACAAGGCACCGGGACCGCCCAGCGCAATCGCAGTCGCGACGCCTGCAATATTTCCCGTACCGATGGTGGCAGAGAGGGATGTCATCAGTGCACTGAAAGGGGATATATCACCATCCCCACTGCCCTTGCGACCATGCAACAGTAATTTTAGCCCTGTCGGTATCTTCCGCACGGGCATAAAGCGTAATCCCACACTCAAAAATATCCCGGTTCCCAACAGCAGGGCGAGCATCAAGGGCCCCCAGGCCAATTCGTTGAGTGTGGTGATTAGCGCTGTCATAAGTTTGCCTCGCTAACTATGGTCGATTAGCTCGTTATTGGCGTCTAAAATACCATCGAAACCGGCGCGCTGTGGAAAGACGCCGAAAATGCCTCCGGTGTGGACGAATACAATATCACGGCAATTTTCAAATCGGCCAGCAGCAATTTCTGCCACCATGCCGACAAAGGCTTTACCGGTGTAGACCGGATCAAGCACCAGACCTTCCAGGCGACCCAACTCTGCAATGGTTGCAAATACAGTCTCATCGGCCACGCCATAACCGCGGCCGACATAGCCATCCAGCACTCTAGCCTGAACCTTGACCGCGGGAACTCCCGGATTCCGTTGCTCCCACTCCTGTTTGTCACTGGCGACCTTATCGACGAAATACTGCGCGTCATCGCAGACGTTTACACCCCATACCGTTGCGGGAAGGTCGTGCAGCGCCGCTCCCAGTGTAAGGCCGGTCTGGGTACCCCCCGATCCTGTAGCGGTGACAATATGAGCTTGCTCTATCCCCGCGGCATGAAAATCGTCACGCAATTCTTCGCAGGCCGCGATGTAACCCCACACACCAATACCGTCGCTGCCACCGGTGGGTATCGCAAGTGCTTTGCCTCCCTGAGCCGCGTAGTGTTCTTGCCACTTACCAAAAAGTTGATCAATTTCACTAAGATACTGCTTTAGCGGATAGCAACTAACCTTTGCGCCTGCCAGGTAATCGAGGAATAGATTCCCATCGACATTTGATGGTGGTTCGCCGCGCAGCAGTAAATGCACATTGAGACCCAGTTGAGCACCGACAAATGCGGTTGCTCTGCAGTGGTTGCTTTGAAGTCCACCGCAGGTGATCAGCGTGTCGTAGCCATTGTCAATGGCGTGGGCTGCAATGAACTCCAACTTGCGCACCTTGTTACCGCTCAGTGTGCTGCCGGTCAGGTCGTCCCGTTTCACCCATAGACGATGACCGCGCCCCCATTTTGCGGAGGCGCGCTCGAGATGCTGCAAAGGTGTTGGTGTTTGCGCCAGGTCTATCTTGCGGGGGTAGGCCAGTGCCATCCTCAGCCGATGGACTTCAGGGTGCCTTTAGGAAGAACTGCATGAAGATGAACTCGCTGAAACTTCATCTCAACGTTATTGGCCACGTTGAGTACCATATAATTGTCATCCAGCGAAGTAACCTTGCCTAGAATACCTGAAGTGGTGACGACTTCGTCTCCCTTGTTCAGTTTGGAGACCATCTCCGTATGCTCCTTCTGGCGTTTGCGCTGGGGTCTGATGGCGATGAAATAAAACAGAGCAAACAGACCGACCAGAAAGGCGATCTGGAAATAATCCGCGCCGGGTGAGGCGATTCCGACATCCTGTGCATGGGCGCTGGCTATAAACAGACTCATTAGTTTATTCTCGTGTGTGTGGGCTCATTATTGAGCAGGAGGGAACGCAGGTAATTTACAGGGTTTCAAGCCAGTGGGCAATTGGTGAGGGCCAGCAGCGGCTAATATGAACAGGAAATATCCCTCTAACGGTTAACCCAGGACACATGGCTGCGTTCCTGTCTGCAGGTCGGTGCCAAAAATTGAGTACGGGTGGCCTGAACCCCCCGTAAATACATCCCTGCCCTCAAACGGTAATCTCCAGATCGTATTCCATAATCTGAGGGGCATGGTCGGAAAACCGCTGCTCCTTGTAGATATCCGCACTTTTTACGCGTGTGGCGAGTTTAGGCGTGATGACCTGATAGTCCAGGCGCCATCCGACATTCTTGGCCCAGGACTGCCCTCGGTTCGACCACCAGGTGTATTGCTCCTCTTCAGAATTCACCAGACGAAACGAATCCACATAGCCCACTTCGTCATAAAGCACATCAAGCCAAGCCCTTTCTTCGGGCAAAAAGCCGGAATTTTTTCGATTGCTACGCCAGTTCTTGAGGTCGATGTTCTGATGACAAATATTCCAATCGGCGCAGATAATCACTTCCCGGCGCTTGCGCCGCAAGGTACGCAAATGCTCCATGAAATTGTCCATGAAACGCAGTTTTTTCTCCAACACGGCTTCGCTGCTAGAGCCTGATGGCAGGTATAGTGAAATCACGCTCAATCCCTTGAAGTCAGCTTGCGTATAGCGCCCTTCCGAGTCTGCCGGGTCCCAGCCGAGACGGGTGATGACGCGCTGGGGTTTTACCTTGCTGTAAAGCGCGGTCCCGCTGTAGCCTTTCTTGACCGCATCATTGTAGAAGCAATAATAGCCCTGCGGTGAAAACACAGGGTCGCTCAGTTGTTCAACCTGGGCTTTTGTTTCCTGAATACAGACCACGTCGGCTTGCTCAGCATCTAACCACTCGAAAAATCCCTTGCGAGCCGCTGACCTGATTCCATTGGTATTGCAGGTAATTATTTTCGCCATTGCGCTGGGTCCGTTCTCTTCAAAAGCGGGCAGTTTAGCGGGTACGTGTTGTTAGGATCAAACGTTCAAACCGATGCACCCAACTGGCATGGTGGAGCCATCGGCATGGGTCATCAGAAACAACGTACTGACACGTTAAAGGCTCATAAAGTCTGGCGTGTTGAAAACCCAGCTCTTCACTTCCTCCCGACGACAAATGCGCCACCCCTTGTCTGTGCGGCGGTATTCATCGACGTACCACAATCCCAGAAAGAAGGTCTGAGTCCCCGCGTCAGGCAATCCCATTTCCATTGGGTTAAAACACATTACCCTGCCCGTCGCCTGATCACCTTCTACCCTCACCTGAACGTTGGCATTGAGATGTTGGCTGTTGGGAAATAGCTCATTGGTCAGCGAGGCCTTCAAAAACGTAATCGTCTCTTCGAGATCGCCTACGCTGCCACCCATAGCGCTGTAATCTATGTGAACATCTGCGGTGAATACATCCTCTCGCAGCCGCTCAATTTCTTTACTGTCAATCAGGTGAGCATAGTGGAACACCAAATCCTGGATCTCGAAACGGTCTGATAATTCCTGTTGCGATAACATAGGCATTCTTCCCATTAAAAGTTCAGCGGTAGTTTAATGTGATGTTCATACATTCTGTCCCTGTGCGCCTCTAATCTCGGCGTCAGACAGGCAAGTGTGTCTTCATCGCCAGACTCGTATGTGGTTCGCATATAGTTCGGCATGGGATTGTCTTTGTGCACAAGTGGCTTCACCATGCCGGCAAAATTGGCCCAGTAAAAATCCGCCGCCGTGACAGTGCTTCCCACCAGGTAATCGTTTCCTACAGCCTCCTGCAGAGCTATCATACTATCGAGTTCGGCGCTTATGGCCTGCAATCTAAGGGTGGCGTCCGCGTGAGCTTGTTTGGACCATCCAAATTTGTGCGCCATGCGACATACCATGTCCGGCGGCTCATCAAGCGCCATCATCGGCGCCAGCATCTGCAGTCGTCGATTCCAGGCAAACCCATCCGCTCCAGCTATCAGCGCACTTACACCCAATACTCTGATTCTATCGGCTGGATCAATGGGTACGAGTGGCTTTTGGGGTGCAAGTCGCTCTATCAGCATTAGCAGGTCCAACCAGTGGCAGGCTGGTGGCAGGTCTTCATAGGCTGCAACCGGGGCGGATGTTTGTCCTGTCCAGTCCCGCAGCGCGATGTTTTCACCGCCAGCTTCCTGGAAAACGGCTGTGTACGGGAGGTTCTTGTAGGCAAGCATCGCCTTGGCTGATTCACCCCAGGGTCCAGGCACACCGGCCGTCAATACCAGACGCAAACCCGGTGCAGAGACCGCTTCTTCGATAGGCAGATACTTCATGCTGTGATCTTATTCATCCAGTTTAAATACTTTGATGGCATTCTCACGTAGAAACTTCGGCCACACCT
>JAPKAY010000002.1 GCA_028825045.1 Halioglobus sp. | reverse complement strand
AAGAAGAAGGCAGGTACTAAGAAAAAGGCTGCACCAAAACGTAAGGCAGCGGCCAAGCGCAAGACTGCTGTTAAGAAAAAACGGGCTTCTTGAACTCGCTTAGCGGCGAATGCACAGGCTTAACCATCTCGTGTTAACACCGGAAATGACCGCCGGCTCCAGCCGAGGATCTTTGCGGCAAAGTTCCTGTCCAAACAGTACAACCGCCCATTGGCTACCACCCACATTGTCACGGAGGGACTATGAGAGCAGATCCTGAAGATCAGCTGGACGAGAAATGGCAGCGTAAGAAAAGCCCGGTTTTCAGATGGCTGGCTGCGGCTTTGGTACTACTAGGAATAGCAGCCTATTGGTTTTGGAGCGGACAACAGGTAGCGGTGGAGGTCGCTCTATCGGCACCCCAGATTGCAGTGCCTAAGGTCACACCACGCGCGCCCCCGACACCCGATATTCCGCAACGTCAGGAGCTTTTAGAGGTTGAGGTAGCCCAGGTCGAGACAGAGGTTCTACCCGCGTCCAACAGCGCTGTGTCATTTGCCCCACCCGAAGGAGATGATCTATTACGCCAGCAGCTGGAGCAAGCAGGCGCAGATGCTAACTTATCTTCTTTAGTAAGCAATGAAAACGCATTGGATGTAAGCGCTGCCTTGATCGACGGCTTGAGTCGGGGTGTGATCATGCGGAAAATTCTCCCCGTCGATCCTCCCAAGCAAGCGTTTGAGGTGGAAGAGAAGACAGGTATCCTCTATATGAGTTCCAGCAATTTTACTCGGTATGATGGCTATGCAGACTCTATTGCAGCGCTGGATAGTAGTATTTTGATAAATAGTTTTCATACGCTCCGACCTTTTTACGAAGGTGCCTATGAGCAGCTTGGCCTCGACGCAGGGGAGTTCGACAATGCCGTCATCCGTACATTGGATGTCATACTGGCAACCCCGGAAATTGACGAGTCTATCGAGTTGGAGCGAAAGTCGGTTCTGTATGTCTATGCCGACCCTGCACTGGAGGATTTGTCTCCGGTGCAAAAACTATTGCTGCGCATGGGGCCAGAAAATATCCGTCGAATAAAGCAGAAAGCGCAGACTATTCGTGATGGCCTGCTATCGCAGTGAGTTCTAGGGTGCAAATCTGCTTGCCGCGCTACGTGATCGCTATTGCTGTTCCTTTTGCTGCGCAAACCAGAGTTCGGCATAGCGCTCTCTATGGCTCAGTAACTGCTCGTGTGAGCCCTGTTCAACCACGCTACCTTGATCGAGAACGACAATCTTGTCTGCATCGATAATAGTGGAGAGACGGTGCGCGATGACCAGGCTGGTGTGGCCTTGGGAAACCTCTTTGAGTGCTTTTAGGATGGCCTGTTCCGATTTACTGTCCAGCGACGAGGTTGCCTCATCAAAAATTAGTATCGGTGATCGTTTAAGGATAGTGCGTGCTATAGCTACCCGCTGCTTTTCGCCACCAGACAGTTTCAGCCCCCGTTCTCCCACTTTAGTATGGTGGCCTTCCGGCAGTTGGCGAATGAATCCGTCGAGATGTGCGAGTTGAATCGCCTGGGAAACATCCTCGTCGCTGGCGCCTGGCCGTCCGTAGCGCACGTTTTCAAACAAGCTGTCATTAAACAGAACGGTATCCTGTGGCACGATACCTATGGACTGGCGTAGCGATTTTTTGCTCACATCACTAATGTCTTCGCCACCAATAGTAATTTTACCGCCATTCAGATCGTAAAACCTGAAGAGTAACTTCACCAGGGTTGATTTCCCAGCACCGCTAGCACCGACCACCGCCACTGTCTCCCCGCTCTTAATGGAGAATGACACATTGCTCAGAATTTTTCGGTCCGTCTGGTAGGAGAACGAGACATCGCTGAACTCGATATTGCCGGCACTGTGCTTCAGTGGTTCGGCTTCTGGTTTATCATTGACGCTGGGTGACACCTCCAACAGGTGCAGCATTTTCTCAATGTTGGCCATGGAGCCCTTGATCTCCCGGTAAACAAACCCCAAAAAATTGAGCGGTAGAAATAGCTGGATCATAAAGGCGTTTATGAGTACAAAATCGCCCAGGGTCATTGTGCCGCTGGCAACTCTGGAGGTGGCTAGCCACATCATTGCCGTCATTGCAGTGGCGATGATCAAGGCTTGCCCGCCGTTGAGGGAAAAGAGCGACAGGCGGTTTTTTCGCCGCGCCAATTCCCATTTTCCGAGTTCGTAATCGTAGCGCTCCGCTTCGAATTCCTCGTTAGTAAAGTACTTCACTGTTTCGAAATTTAGCAGGCTATCTACCGCGCGGGTATTGGTGGCGGAGTCGGCAATATTGGCTTCGCGAACAAATTTTGTGCGCCATTCGGTAGCTACGATAGAAAAACTGACATAAGCAACGACGGCTACCGTTGTAATCAGTGCAAATCCCCATCCGTATTTGAACAGAAGGATTCCGACGACCATAAATATTTCTATAAAAGTAGGCACGATGTTAAAAATAAAGAATCGCATTAGAAAACTGATACCGGTGGTGCCGCGTTCGATATCTCGCGAAAGTCCACCAGTACGACGGTTGAGGTGATATTCGAGATCGAGGTTGTGCAAGTGCCGAAAAATTTCGAGTCCGATTTTTCGCATAGCACGTTCAGTAACGCGGCCAAATATCGTATCGCGGAGCTCGCCAAACAAGACGTTAGCAAAGCGGGCAAATCCATATGCAAGTACCAATGCAAGGGGAACGGCTATCAGCTTACTGGTATCTGATTGCAGCGCATCGACAATGTATTTGAGGATAAACGGCCCCATAACACTCGCTACTTTGGCAAAAATCAGGCAGCCCAGTGCCAGCAGAACCCGACTGCGGTATTCCATCAGGTAGGGCCAGACAATCCGGATTATTTGCCAGTTGATCTTCTGATTTGGTTCGTCGTCGTAATTGCCGTGATTCATAGGGATGCCCGTAGAAGGAGAGACAGCATAACCGATCTTCGATGTTGAAGGTGTTCTGGGGGCGCACTGGTTGGTCTGGGCAAACTGACATAGACTGGTGACATCGCCGGGACTACGTTACCAACCACTCCATGTTTAAGGTGTTTAGACTAGTACTTCTGCTCTTTCTACTGTTACCGGCACTCTTTGTGGCGGTAACAGTGGGCTTGGCCTTCTACACCCTGGAGAACGAACCGCTGGTGGCCGAAAAACCACCCGTTGACTATGCAACTATCGTGGCTGGTAAGGAATTGCTAAAGCGAGTAAATCGTCAAATTGAGTCCTCTCATAACGGGCAAATCACGGTGGTCATTACTGAGACGGAGCTTGAGAACCTTGCTCGGATGGGCGCGCATACGTTTGACTGGTTTAGTGCCGAATCCAAGTTCGACAGCACCAGTGTTCACTCAAGCGTGAGTTTACGACTCACTCCCAATCCCGCTGGGGGTTATTTCAACATGAGTATTCAGCTTGACGAGTCCAGTGAGGGTGTTCATATCGACCGTGTGACGATTGGTCCTGCAGATTTTTCAGGCCGATGGCTGCTGCCATTGATGGCCAGAATCGGTGATGTGGTGCTCCAGGACCAGCAGGCCACCTTGCTATTGGGTAGTGTCCGTGGGTTTCAGCTGGATGGGAGTACCGCGCTGTTAAGTGTCTATCCGCCGCCCAACGCCAAGGCACACCTCAAGCGGGCTGTTAGAAAACTGCAGGCCTCGCGTTTTCCGGCGGCGGAACAGGCGCGAGTGGTGCACTATTATGACCTGCTAGCCGGGATGGGGAATCAGTGGAGACACAGTCACCTATCGTTCAATGCGTACCTAACACCTCTCATGGTAGAGGCGCAGAGCCGCGGGGAGCTAGGTTCTGCTGTTGACGAAAATCGCGCAGCAATGTGGGCGATGGCGATTTACTTTAGCAATGGAGCGTTTGAGGCGCTGTTAGGTAAGCTGGTCTCAAGCGACCACCGCCTTTCTCGGTCGCCTGAATACGTTACGCTGGGAGGTCGTCAGGATTTGATGCTTCATTTTATCTATTCCGCCGGCATCACGTTGGCGACACAAGAGGGCATCGGATACGCAGCCGGGGAGTTCAAGGAGCTACTAGACTCCGGCGACGGAGGCAGTGGTTTCAGTTTCGCCGATCTTGCCGCCGACAGGGCTGGAATCAGGTTTGTGGAGGCGGCTACCGCCAGCGAGCCTGATGCCAGGCAATTGCAGCAGAGTATAGTTAACTACAACAGCGAGAAAGCATTTTTCCCCGGTACCGAAGGTATGTCCGAGGGTTTGAGTGAAGCGCAATTTCGTCGGTTGTATGGCAGTACTGAGGCAGAGGAATACGGTCATCAGGTGAGACTAATCGATGAACGTATCGCTCGCCTGTGGATATACAGCGCACCTGGCGGGTGAGTTCTGCCAGTGCCAGGCGTGCGTGTACTAGGCGTCAGTCATCTGGGGAGCATTTAAAGCCCGGTGTTTGCGTGCGGACGCTGTCTGTTGCTCGCCCTGTGGAGCCCAGCCGGGCGGCCGAAACAGGTAGCTGAAGCCCTGCGACAGACTGTCGGCCTTTCTCAAGTCGCGCCACAGCAATAAAAATTCGCCGAAGTGCACGTCCAGGAAGCTGGAGGTATTCACCGGCCTGGTTATGCCAAACTCTACTGGCTCCCGCTCTTTCAGTGGTTGCAGTGTGCCCATCAGCCAGTCTCCCAGCAGGGTGATGGAGTTGTAATTGGTATCCATGTAACGGACGTTTTGGGCGTGGTGAACCCGGTGGTAGGAAGGCGTCTGCATAAAACGCTCGAGCACGCCCCAGCGTCGGCTCACCACATTGTCACTCACATGCAGAATATTACCCCACACTACATCAATGAACGTTAGCACTGCGATGATAGCGGGGTCCACGCCAAGCAAGGCTGGAATAAAACCCAGGGTAAAGGGCATATACAGAAGAGTTTCCAGGAAGGAGTGATTAAAGCCCACAAATATATTCATAGACCGGGGCGCGTGATGCGGTGAGTGCAGGCACCACAGCAATCGCACTTTGTGGGCCAGCCAGTGCTGCAGCCAATAGCTCATCTCGTAAATAAAAAAGCCGTAGACCCAGCCAAGGGGAGAGAGGCCTGCGTCGAATGGACTAAGGCTTGCACCCCATACGGCGAATAGCAATTTCGTGACTGGCCCAAGTAATAACCCCATCCCTAAGCCCGCCAGCATGGTAAAGCCCAGCCCTTTGACGGCCATGCCATATTCTCCGGTTTTTGCCCGGCGCAGCCGGTAGTGCACGAAGGCAAATTCCGCCAGGCCATAAATCAATAAGGCCAACAGGAAAAAAGGCAGTACTTGGACCAGGGGTAGCGTGTCGGGATTGATATTCTCCATGAGGGTCAGTGTAGTCTTGAGGCTGCGAAATTCCAAATCCCGGCGCAGTATAGACATGATCACTTTATAGGCATCAGTTGTATGGGGTACAATGATCGGCTAGATCCAAGGCAATCTAGCCCAACCTAACTTGATTTAACCCGATCTAATCCGATCTAACTACAGGAGAAAAAGGTGGCCTTGAAATACTCGCACCTTGCGCCGTTTTTACCTGCGGGTGATGCCGACGCGATGCTGAGAATTGCCGAGTCCTTTGGCAGTTTTGGGACCTATGCGGACGAGGCCTCATCGGCGGGGCTGGGTGAGCAGTTACCCCAGCGCTTTGACGTCGGCCTGCACTATCTGGATGCGGGTATCGATGGCGGGGGAAATGAGGATGATCCAGCGACGGCGGTGAGTCGCACCAATTATTTTCGCGAGACCTACGCCTATGGTTCAGATATACAAGCCGAAGGCATTCAGGCATTTTTGGAGCATCCCTTAGTCAAAGCATCGGCTTCAGAGATTTCAGGCTGCGACTATATTGTGCCAGCGATTGTCTACGCCAATCTACTACTGCCCGGACAGGAACTGGCCATACATACGGATGTTCCCGAGTTTAGGGGGGCGAACCGCAAGGTTCTGCCACAGTGGCTACTGGTATGCATGTTGCATTCGGGACTGTTTAAAGAGTGGCGTATTCCTATACTCACTTGTGTGTCCTGGTTCGGTAACCCTCAGGGGGGTGCCTTCACGTTTTACCCAGACGGGCCGGCAGGAACTCGTCACTCTATCCCGGCGGCTCATAATTCTGCCATCATGATTGATACGGATCAGGTGTACCATGGTGTAGAGCGTGTTAACCCGGTATTGCCCGACCTGCCCCTAATAGGGAAAGAAACACGATTGCATCACTGCAGCAATGATCAATGGCAGTTACGTGAAGCGGATACTATTTTGGCTGAGTACACCTGGCCTCAATTACGCTACTCGATCTCCTGGAAGGCTTATTGTTTCGCCGACAAAGAACAGGAGAATTTGTGGCGCCGGGGAGGCGACGAGCTCACCCTGGACATCATTCTGACTAAAATGGAGTCCGAACTGCGTCGGCGGGGTGCACTCACCGGAGAAAGACCTGAACCCACCCAACTCGCTCTGTTGCTAGTGCAGCAATTTGTTCATTTCCCAGAGGTAAAAGCTGCATGACTAGTCTCCAGCCACAATTGGATAATGTATACAGTGCCAGTGCGGTCGTGGACTGAAACGATTTAGGCGGGTAATTCAATCGGCCTAATCCGTTCTGATACCAATATAGCCGGCTCAAGCTAACAATCGAAGAACGGTTAGGTTCAACGGCATGTGCCGCCTTTCGCAGGAAGATATTATGAGAAACACGCGTGACCGCATTGGCATTCGCCCTATTCTGGCTCCAGTGCTTTTTTTGTTCTGCGTTGGAGCCTGCGCTGGTGACCGTGGATCGGTTACAGCAGTAGCGTCACTGAGTTCGCAGGTCTCAGCTTTTATCGGATTTTCCAGTGGCGCCTTACTCTACTGCACCCGTAAAGGTGGTTGCACGGAGCTGGTCGGTACGTCCAACTCCCCGGTCTCCGCAATCGACACGCCCGGTGAGGGCAGTAGCATTCGCGCATGGGTTGGTTATGAGAGCGGGAGTGTATTGTTCTGTACTTTAACGGGAGGGTGTATTGATCAGGATTTGAATGCGCAACCCCAGATTTTACCCCGTCGAGGTAGCTCCAGTTTGAACAGAAAGCTTCCGATCGAAACGCAGTAGAAGGTTTGTCTTCTGCACTTTTCTGGTTGTCGACAATCAAAACTGACTTCGGTAGCTGTTACATAATGTAATATAGTGCTTAGGTTCTACGTGCCATCTAAATGCCTGTAAGTTTGGACTCTCTCAATGTTTAAGAAAATGATAAAGCGCATCATCCCTGTAGGAATTGTCATCGCAGCGGTAGTGGTTGCAACACTAATGGTGGCGTCCCGCGAAAAGCTTTCTTCGGCTGATGTAGCGCAGCCACTGCCGCAAGTGCGGGCGATTGATATTGTCCTGGGCGATGTGCCGGTTACTATCATCGCTCATGGCACTGTGAGCGCACGCATTGAGCTTGAACTGGCCAGTGAAGTGACAGGCAGAGTCGAATCGGTCGCGCCACAGTTTGAGTCTGGCGAGATGGTGACTAGTGGCACAGTATTGTTGAAGGTGGATCCAACAATCTACCGATTAGCGCTGGCGGAAGCCAAAGCCGCACTTGCAAGCGCTAAAAATGCTCTGGCGGATGCGACAGCACTTAAGCGTAGTGCACTGATGCGTGAGAGTGAATTGAATATTGAGGCCGCCCATCAGCGAATTGAAAAAGCGGAACAGGACCTGGCTTACACTGAGATCAAGGCGCCTTTTGACGCGGTGATTGATGAGAAGTTGGTAGACTTTGGGCAATTTATTAGTACCGGTCGCACAGTGGCGCGCTTACTTAGTAGTGAGACCGCCGAAGTGCGGCTGCCGGTGAAGTCTGCCGAGGTGGGCCTCATTGACACCTCATCCGAAGTGATGCTCAGTGCAAAAATCGGTGAAAAACGGCAGCAATGGAAGGCCAGAATTCTACGAATCGAATCCCGAGTTGATCGGCAGACTCGGGTGATTCCGGTGGTCGTGGAAGTTAATGCGCCCTATGAACTGAGCGTGCACGCGTACCGGCTGCCATTGGGGTTGTTTGTGACGGCGACTATCGCGGGAAAGCCGATTAGCGCCGCCGCCCGATTGCCGATCTCGGCACTACAGACCGATGATACCGTCTTCGTCTTGTCCAACAACACGTTGCAGCGCAGGAAAGTTGAAATTGTTTTTCGCGAAGGGGATTCGGTGGTCGTTAATGGTGGGCTCGAAAACGGCGATGTTATTGTCATCTCGCGGCTGGAAGTGATGTTTGAGGGAATGAAGGTCGAGCGTAGCGATGCCTGAGTCTCGTTACCAGAGTGAGAGTGGGCTGATCGGATGGATGGCTTCCAATCCAATTGCAGCAAATCTGCTTTTAGTCATCGTTCTGATAGCGGGCATCATTGCCATTAAGGGCATTCGAAAAGAAGTCTTTCCTAGCTTTCCGACTGAAACATTTACCGTGACCGTTCCCTATCCTGGCAGCTCTCCCGAAGAGATAGAGCAGGGCATAGTGCTCAAAATCGAAGAGTCTCTCAGAGACATTGTCGGCGTCAAAGAAATCCGCAGCGAGGCGCGCGAAGGTGTGGGCATCGTTACTGTTCAAATGGAAGCGGGCGCAGATATCGGCAAGGCTTTAAACCAGGCGAAAGTGCGAGTGGACGGAATCCCTGCTTTTCCTGTTGATGCAGAGGAGCCAATTGTTGAAGAAGTAATTAGTCGAGGTTTTGCCATGCGCGTCAGTGTGTATGGAAATCTCGACGAGACTGGATTGAAACAACTGGCAGAGCAAACACGTGAAGAGATCCTCGATCTGGAGGGAATTAGTGAAATAAACGTGTTGGGTGACCGGGATTACGAGATATCCATTGAGGTCTCGAGCGAGTCGCTCCTGCGTTATGATCTCGATTTTGACCAGATTGTGAATGCTGTACAAAGTCGCTCCCGAGACTTACCCGGCGGGAGTCTGCGGACAGAAAATGGCGCGATCAAGCTGCGGTCAGTCTCTCAGGCCTACTCGGGTGATGACTATGCCGCGCTCACCTTATTGACCAGGGAAGACGGTACCTCAATTAGTCTGGGTGACGTAGCACAAATAGTTGATGGCTTCGAAGATCAACCCATTCTCAGTACCTTGAATGGGCGTCGTGCGATCACCCTGGTCGTTGATAGGGTCGGTAACCAGGATGTCCTGCAGATAACGGATCAGTTGCGCAGCTACATTGCAGCCAAACAGGCTAATCTGGCTGATGGCGTGCATATAGTTGGCTGGATTGATCAAAGTAATATTTTGCGGAGTCGTATTGATTTAATGCTGCGCAACGCTGCGCAGGGTGCGGTGCTGGTAGTGCTGGCGCTGGCATTATTCCTCGATCTCACGTTGGCACTCTGGGTTATTGTTGGTGTGCCCTTTGCGATCATGGGGACGCTGGCGACAATTTACTTTTCAGGTCTGCCAGTCTCGATTAATGTGCTTTCTGTATTTGCATTCATCCTTGTGCTGGGAATTCTGGTCGACGATGGTATTGTCACAGCCGAGAGCGCGTATGCTTACCTTGAAGCAGAAAAAAAGGGGCTTCAGAGTGTATTGCGGGGTGTGCGCAGGGTAGCCACAGCCACTATATTCGGCGGATTGACAACCATGATAGCCTTCGGGCCGACGCTACTTCTTACGGAGGGGTTTGCGCGTATTATGAGTCATATGGGTCCGGTTGTGATCTTATGCATTTTCTTTTCCCTGATTGAAACTAAACTGATACTTCCTGCACATTTGCGTCACCTGCGTGTGGGTGAAAAGGCCAGGGATGGCTGGCGCGGACGCATTAAGAAGTTTCAAAGCCGGTTTTCAGAAGCGCTCACGAACTTTGCAACCGGCCCCTATCGTCGATTCCTGCAGTTTTGTTTACATCATCGATACAACACCTTAGCGGTTTTTGTCGCTCTATTGATCGTTTCCTTGGCTCTTATGCCCTCCGGAATAGTCCGGTTCGTGTTCTTCCCCAATGTTCCTTCTGACCAAATTCTGGTATCGCTGGAAATGCCCCAGGGAACGTCCTGGGAAAAAACACATGATTATGCGCGGCGCATCGAACGGGCTGCAAAAAAAATGAACGAGCGTTACCTGGAGGAGGTTGACACATCCATTGACGTGATCCGGCAACTGATGGTGGTATCCCAAAGTGATACCACGGCACGGGTAGATATCGATCTGGTCGTCAGTGAGGAGCGTACGATTAGCTCGGTAGTGTTGGCGCAATGGCTACGAGAGGCTCTCGGTAGTCTTGAGGGAACTCGAGTGCTGGAAATTGATGCTGTTGCTGGACCGCCAGGTGCCGTTTTGGAAATACAGCTAATTGGCCAGAATTTGGAGACGTTGCGAATGGCTGCGCGTGATTTGAAGCAATCTTTGACACTGATGCGTGGTGTGCAGGACATAAACGATAGCTTTAATGCGGGCGGTCGCGAGTTAGATATACATGTCACAGCTGAAGGAGAAGCGCTGGGTCTTGGAGATGTCGATCTTGCCAGACAGGTCAGGCAGGCTTTTTTTGGTGCTGAGGTACAGAGAGTTCAGCGGGGTCGTAACGAGGTGCGCGTATATGTCCGTTTGCCGGAGGCAGACCGCGGCCAAATTCAGAGCTTGCATTCACTGTGGATCAGGCTTCCCGACGGGCGCAAGGTTCCCTTTTCTGTGGTGGGTGAAGCACGAGAAATGATCGGCCTAAGTGTGATCAATCGTATCGACCGAAAGCGCTTAGTAACCGTGCAGGCCGATATCAATAAGGCAGTGGTAGAACCGGGTCAGGTATCGGACTTAATCAGAAGCCAGGTTATGCCCGATCTACTGGACAATTATCCGGGCATCGACTTCAAGTTTGGTGGTGAAACAGAGGATCAGCGCGATACATCATCCGTGTTGGGCTACGCCTTTGTTATTGTCCTGCTGATGATATTTGGTGCGCTGGCTATACCCTTGAAAAGCTATATCGAACCCCTGCTAATTATGTCGGTTATTCCCTTTGGAATCATCGGTGCCATTCTTGGTCACCTGCTACTGGGCAAAGATATCAGCATGTTATCGGTTATCGGAATTGTAGGGCTCGTTGGTGTCGTTGTGAATGACAGTCTGGTGATGGTCGACTTCATCAATCACCATATCGACGAAGGTCATGATTGGCTTTCCGCGATCGTCGAGGCCGGTCCGAAGCGATTCCGTGCTGTAATTTTGACTTCGGTTACAACATTTCTGGGGCTTTTGCCCATTCAGCTGGAAACATCGATTCAATCCGAATTCGTCAAACCGATGGCGATCTCTATTGCGTTTGGCGTTCTTTTTGCAACACTGGTAACGCTCATTTTGGTGCCGGTGATTTATTGTGTTTCAAAGGATCTTGAGCGGTTGGCAAAAAAACTATGGGCGTAGGTATTCCCGGGGAGATGGGTCTGAATGCGGATTTTCCATAGCATCGCATTCATCTAGAAATTGCATTCAACCTTAAGATAAATCTGCCGTCTGGCAGAGCAAAAATAATTCCTATAGCGATCGAAATTGCTATCTATTGGGCTGTTATATTCATAAGCCTAACCCCAGCCTACGTCTTACCAGTAAAATTTTAGAATAGCATATGACCCAAGCGATTTTTATGGAGTACACTTTCCGTCAACCTGCAATAAGAGAGCCCTGGTGATGATCGATGCAAGATCTGTGAAAACCATTGAGGACGCGAAACGTCTCGTTTCCGAGCGTGAACTGACGCATGTCAAAGTTGGCCTGTTTGATGTCGACGGTGTGATGCGCGGTAAGTACATGAGCCGCGAGAAGTTCTTTTCATCCCTGGACAGCGGCTTCGCCTTCTGTGATGTGGTGCTGGGATGGGACAGTAACGACCAATTGTACGAGAACACGGACGTTACCTTTACCGGTTGGCATACGGGATATCCCGATGCGCCGGTGCGGATAATTCCCGAAAGCTGCAGAGACATTCCTTTTGAGGGCGGCATGTTGTTGTTTCTTTGTGAATTTGAAAGCGATGCAGCGGCTATTTGTCCTCGCAATCTGCTGCAGCGGGTTCTGGCGCGTGGAGATAGTTTGGGTTTTGACGTCTATGCCGCATTCGAATATGAGTTTTTCTTGTTCAATGAAACGCCGGACTCGGCGCGCGCGAAAGGGTATCGCGATCTGCAGCCAATAACGCCCGGTTTTTTTGGTTATTCCATGTTGCGCAATTCGACCCATGCGGAGCTGTATCACGAACTAATCACTCTCGGTGAACAAATGGACTTCCCCCTGGAAGCCCTTCATACCGAAACTGGCCCGGGGGTAATCGAGGCAGCGATTACGGTCGATAATGCAAAGCAGGCTGCGGATAAAGCCGCGCTGTTCAAGACCTTCGTCAAAGTGTGGGCACAACGACGCAACATGATGGCCACCTTTATGGCGAAGTGGTCCAATGACTACCCTGGACAGTCAGGCCACATACACCTGTCACTGCGCTACAAAGAAGGCGGCGCATCAGCCTTTCACGACGCATCGCAGGCGATGAACATGAGTAAGAATCAACGTCACTTTATTGCCGGGCAGCAAGCTTTGATGCCGGAGTTTCTGGTGTTATTTGCTCAGACGGTAAACGCCTACTCCCGCATGGTGCCAGGATTCTGGGCGCCGACAGAGGCGACCTGGGGGCATGAAAACCGTACCACCGCATTGCGGCTCATCCCGGGTAGCGACAAATCACAGCGGGTGGAGTTCAGGTTGGGTTCTGCAGATGCCAATCCCCATATTGCGCTGGCTGCGACCTTGGCTTCCGGTTTGTACGGCATCGAGAATGAGCTGGAACCCTTGGACCCGGTGATCGGGAATGCCTACGATCAAATCCAACCTCCCGAGGTGAAGCTGCCCGCCACGATCGAGGAAGCCGCTGCGGCGCTACGCCGGTCTAAGGTTGCGCGTGAATGGTTTGGTAAGGAGTTTGTCCAGCATTATGCCGCCTCCCGGGAGTGGGAAGGAAGGCAGTTTCAACAACATGTTTCGGATTGGGAACTACAGCGTTACTTCGAAATTATCTAAAACGATTCTGCCTGACTGGAATGGTCCGAGAGAATGAATATGAATGATGCTGAACTTGGCGGTAACTGGAACTTTCCCACTAGCATTACCGCTGGAGCGGGAACGATAGATCAGTTACCAGATTGCTGTATGCAGTTGGGTATAAGAGCGCCTTTGCTGATCACCGACCCTGGCTTGGCAGCGCTGCCCATGCTCAAAAAAATTGTATTGCGATGCCGTGCTGCCGGTTTGAATGTTGGTGTATTCAGCGATATCAAGAGTAACCCCACTGGCCAGAATGTTATGGACGGCGTGAGTGCATTTTGTGCCGGTGATCATGACGGTGTTATCGCGTTTGGCGGTGGATCAGCTATAGACGCAAGCAAAGCGATCGCGCTAATGATCAGTCAGACGGGGTCGTTGTGGGATTTTGAAGACTTCGGGGAGAATTGGAGGCGTGTTGACGAGGCCTCCATAGCGCGCATCATTGCAGTACCGACCACGGCGGGTACAGGGTCGGAGGTCGGACGGGGCGCACTGATTATCGATGAGCAACGCCAGGTTAAGAAAATTATCTTTCACCCCAAGCTGCTGCCCGAGAGGGTTATTCTCGACCCGCTGCTGACAGTGAGTTTACCCCCGGCGCTTACCGCTGCAACCGGTATGGATGCCTTATCCCATAATTTGGAAGCGCTGTGCTCATCGGTATATCACCCGATGTCGGAGGGGATTGCTGTAGAAGGAATACGGCTGGTGCAGGAGTTCCTGCTGCAGGCCGTGACTGATGGCAGTAATGTCACAGCTCGAATGCAAATGCTGGTGGCTTCCTCAATGGGAGCGACCGCATTTCAAAAGGGCTTGGGAGCGATGCACGCGCTGGCGCACCCGTTAGGCGCGCTGTATGACGCGCACCATGGTTTGCTGAATGCGATTCTGATGCCCTATGTGCTAGAGGCTAATCGGGAGGAGATTGCAATACGAATTGCGCGTGTGGCTCGCTACATGGAGTTGGAAGAAGCAAGCTTTGACGGATTCATGGCATGGGTGTTGAACTTACGAGAGCAGGTTGGCATTCCACATACGCTGGGAGATATTGGGATTGATCTGCAGCAACAGGGGCTGGTAGGGCGGATGGCGAAAGAGGATCCTACAGCGGCTACCAATCCCATTATGTTCAGTGCCGATCAGTACGCCGAATTATTTGCGCAGGCCGTCGAAGGAAATCTGTAGCAAATCCCCGCGATTGAAGCGCCAACAGATACACAATCTACTGCGGTAGTACCTCAAACAACGTGACCTCTCCTGTACTGCCCAGACGCATTACGGGCCCCCAGGTGCCGGTGCCGGGAGAAACGTACAGCTGCGTTGACCCCTCCGTGAACAGGCCGACGATTTTGCTAAAAACACGTTTTACTACCAGGTTGAACGGTATGATCTGACCATTGTGGGTGTGTCCGCTAATCATCAGATCTACCCCCGCTGCGGCGGCATCAGAAAGTCCGTAAGGGCGATGATAAAGCAGAAGGACGAACTGTTCTTGCTCAATACTCAAGGTTGCCAGTTCCCGTTTTACCTGGCCTGGATGATCACTGTCGTCAATGCCGATCAGTTGCACCTCGCCGTGTTTGAGCGTTCGGGAACGCAAAATCTCAACGCCCAATCGTTTCAGGCGCTGTAGAATATCTTCCAGATCCTCATAACGTTCATGGTTGCCGATGGTGAAGTAGATCGGTACGGGACAATTGCGAAGCGCAGACAATTGTTCTTCATCGATACCCGGAGCATCGATAAAATCGCCGGTGATACACAAAAAATCCACATTCAGTTTGTTTACTTTCGCCATCACCCGGTCCAGAAAGGCCGAACTGCGAGAGCCGATATGTACGTCGGTGATTTGTGCGAAACGCAATGGCGATCGCAGCTTGGCGCTGGTTAGCGGCACGGTAACTACGGAGGGTGAATAGGCGTTCCATACGCTGAATGCCATCAGAGCTAGTGCCAGTGCAATAACAACCTTAGCAGCCGTGGCGGGCACCAACCAGCCCAAGGCTACGGGAAGTTCTGTGACCAACAATATGCCCAGTAATAGCGGGCTAATCCCCAGCCACAAATCAGCGCCTCGGCGTAGCCAGAATACCGGTCCGGAATTGGCGTGGGGTAGGTAGAGTCGTGCAATAATCTGGCTGAAAAACAGTGGCACGAAAATAGTTGCGGTCTGCCATCCGTCCAGACCCAGCCAATAACACAGACGCAGGATAGGATAGGCAAACAATGGCAAATGCAGGGGCAGGGCAATAAACATTAGCTGATGGCGTTTTCTCATTCCGCTAGGATACCTCCGTTGGTAGAATTCTGCTGTGCTAAACTTGAGGTATGTGTAACTAGGTAGCGCTGGTAACAGCGAGTCATGTGAAGTCGCAGACTAAATGACCTGAGCGCACGTTAGATTATTATTGCCGCATTGATCGTTGTCTAATGGGTGCCCTCCGATGGACACTGACCGAGTACTTTTTGCATTGCTTTGTCTTTCAAGCTTCCTCGGCCAACGGCCCGGATGCGAAAAAGCATCCCAAGCACCATGTGCAGGGGGAGTACTTCGCTCCTTGGTGGCAAACCAGCGCCTCCGGGAGTAAAGACATGAAGCGGATTACCTCAGCAGGCACATTTTCAAGGCACGAATGGACCACTGCACTTTCGGTACCCAGTCTGCTGGCGCGACTGTCCAGCGATGAATACATCGCACCCGTTTATAGTCAGCGTGACAAGCGCGCGCTGCGCTGGCTGAATGACAACGCCCCCATAAATGCTCGTCGACTCGGTTTGAGTATTGCAGAATATTACACCAGCCGAATGGGTACAGCTGCCGCACTGAGCGCTATCAATGCCAGTACCGAAACCCCATTTTATGAACTCTCTGCATCAGCCAGTGTTGATCGAGAAGAGGTAACGGAACACTTTCGGCGCAGTGATCTGGTTATCGATGTTCAAACACATTTCATCGCTAATCACCGGACAGGTCTGGCGGGTGCCACAGGTGTCCACAATTTTATTCGTCAGGTTGCTCCCGATTTATTTTCGGGGATGAACCCGGAAACGGATTTATCTATCGCAGAATATCTGCGCAGTATTTTTATCGAGAGTGAAACCTCTCTCGCGGTATTGACGTCTGCGCCGGGTACAGAAGATATCAATATCCTCTCCAATTCAGAAATAGCGGCCACTCGCGAGTTAGTGGATCGATTGGCAGGGACGGGCAGATTACTGCATCACTCTATCGTTCATCCCAATCTCCCCGGCGAACTTGACCGCATGTCTGAGATCGTAAGTCGACATCGACCCGACGGTTTCAAGGTGTATACCCTGTATGGGAATGCGCGTGAAAGCGGCGATGCCAGGAACGGCTGGATGCTGGATGACGAGCAATTTGGTCTGCCATTCCTCCAGCGGGCAGAAGAGCTGGGTGTGAATATAATATGTGCTCACAAAGGGCTCTCAGGGCTGGCACCAACAGGCTCTCCCAGAGACATTGGCCCCGCCGCGGCCACATTCCCGCAGCTGAATTTTCTGGTTTACCATTCGGGTTACGAAGTTCCCTTCTCAGATGGTCAACAGGATTTTGGTGAAAGAGAATATCGCGATAGTGCAGAGTCACAGGGCACAGACAGGTTGATTAAAAGCCTGCGCGATGCAGGGATCGAACCCGGCGGAAATGTTTATGCAGAGTTGGGCAGTACCTGGTATATCCTGATCAAGCGCCCCGAGGAAGCTGCTCACGTCTTGGGAAAACTGCTGCTGGCCCTGGGTGAGGATAATATTCTTTGGGGAACCGATTCAGTATGGTATGGCAGTGCTCAACCGCTGATTGATGCCTTTCGCGCTTTTGAGATACCTGAGTCATATCAAGAGCGCTACGGGTATCCCGCGTTAACGGAGGCCATCAAGGCTAAAATTCTGGGACTGAATGCGGCGCGTGTGTATGGCGTGGATTGTCAGGCGACGATGCAACGTGCTCGTACCGATGACCTTGCGTGGGTTAAAGAGGCGGTAGAGGAATTCAACCGTCTGCCGAGATAGGGAAAACCTGCACGCGAGAACGAATACCTTTTCGCGCAAGAAAGCCGATCACCCAGACAGACGACTGGCTGCACTCTGCCCCGCCAGCCCGCCAAAAAAAGTGGCGTCGCCGGTTCCTGCAACCGGGTAACCCCCCACCGGAGGACGTTCCAAAATGTCAAAATTGCGACTGTCGATAATTAAATAGTAGCGCCCCTGGGGTCTGTCCAGGATCGCGCTTCCCAGCTCGCCGTGGTACACATCCTCATTGATAAAGCGTTGCCCTAGCTCATTGACGATAATGGCTTCCAGGAACTGGTTCGGCGGGTAAAAGGGTGTGCAGATGAACCCCTCTTGCATATTGAGCGTGGCGCCACCGGCACCTATGCCAATAAGTATGCCGCCGCCAGTATCATTGGGGTTGCCATTGGGATAATTGCCAAGTGCCAGGCGCGGCGCAGCAGGTTTTTCATTAGTGGTATACCACCGTGATCACCCTTGATCTGCGGTTTGTGTCCTGGTGGTGCTGGCTTTGCTTGCGCATTGTAGTGCCAGGCCTCCTCGTAGCCGCTGATCATCAATGCTGCTTCGCTGGGTGTACTAGTGTGTTTGTGCGGGTAGTACTGGGGCTTGAACACCACACCCTGTTGCGTCAACCAGTGGTAGTGTTCCAGCGTACGGTCACAGTAGAGGCGTACTTTTTGTGGATCCGCATTTGGTCCTGCGGCCAGCAGTAGATACTTGTGCATCTCCTCGATATCGTCATCGAAACCACAGGCTGTTTGGGTGGGAGTGCCGCCGCCACCGACAATTAAGACATCCGTTTCGGCGCGCCAGCTACTCACGTTCGGTAAATTAAAAGGCGTGGCTGGGGAAGCGCGATACACCACGTTGATCAGGGCGAATGATTGAGAGGTGCCAGTGATTCAAGCAATGCCAGGTCAGGGCCTGTGTCGGCGCCGTCCTGGAAGGTCTGTATACACACGTGGTTGGCACCTGCTTCCCAGTGCGCCTGAATGCGATTCTTCAGCGCCTGCTCGTCGCCCCAGCCGAAAATGGCATCTACCAGGGCATCGCTGCCACCATTTTCGAAGTCTGCATCGCTAAATCCGAACTGCTTCAAATTGTTCTTATAGTTATCCAGACCGGTGTAAATGGCCATGTGCTTTCGGGCTATTGTTCTGGCTTTATCCGCGTCGGTTTCCAGGAGCAGCATTTGCTCCGGGCACAGCCAGGCGTCCTTACCCAGAATCTCTCTCGCCCAGGACGTGTGCGCCGTGGGAACAAAATAGGGGTGGGCGCCTGTGGTTTTTTCGGCACTGAGTTTCAACATGTTCTGCCGCAGGGCACCGAGTAAAATCGGGGCCGGTTCTGCCGCGGTCGCAGACAGATACAAGGCGCTTTCCATGGATTCGAGATAATTCCTCATGGTGGCCACCGGTTTCTGGTAGTCGTGGCCACGAATATCTTTGACCAGCGGTGCGTGGGAGACGCCCAGTCCCATGATGAAGCGATCCGGCGCCAATTCGGCGACCGTACTGTGAATCGCATTCATCGACATGGGATCGCGCGCGTAGATATTGGCGATTCCCGTGGCAAATATCAGTTTTTCTGTGTGCGCAGCCATGAAGGTGATAATAGAGAACGGGTCCCTACCCACCGCTTCGGGGATCCAGAGAGCGCTATATCCCCACTGCTCCAGTTGCTGGGCGAACTTTACTGCGTCCGGCGCAGTCATATTGTCTATAGAGGCCCAGACGCCCAATTTTCCGAGTTTTGTTGCCATAGTCATTCGTCCGTTTTAAAAAAAAAGAGGGTAACGATAGCAGATTCCTTCAATTTACAAAGACAGGCAGTGATGACTAATCTGCTTGATCGGCCTGACGCTAGATACCGTATTTCTCTATATCTATAGTTGCATTGCGCGTACGGTCTTGTGAGTCCTGTACCGAATCCAGCGCAAGGCTGGCTACTGTCCATCCGTCCGAGGGTTGCCAATCCAACTCGGGTCTAAAGGCTGTTAATTGACCTTTCTGGTTCCAGGCTGCCAAGGGAATACGTGTGCCCTGTGCTCGCGCTAGATAGTCTTCATAGCTGAAAGTGTCGGTAATTAGCGTGGTCTTTATAGTCGCGCCCTGACTAAGAAGACTCAACATTTTTGATAAGCTGACATCCTGATCGAACAGGCGGCGTCCGCGAAAACTTCTGGTCGGAGCATGCTTGCCCCCTGTGGATTCCGCCGCATCTAAAGCGACCGGCAATGCGTAAACATTCTGGCGGCCAAATTCACCGGAGAAATAGGCACAAGCGAGATGGTTGTAATCAGTATTTCGCGACATGGCGAACAATTTTCCAATGCCCGCCAGGTCCATTGTGCGATCCGCATGATCGGACATCGGGTTGCCATAGAAAGTGGTGATCCCGGCCATACGCGCCGCGCGCAGTCCATCCCAGTTGCTGTGGCTAACCACCACCGAAAATCCGGCCTCATGAAGAGTTTCGGCCAGGGCGGCTGTCACCGGATTAGCACCGACAATTAACACCCCCTCGGGTTCTGGCAGAGCAACTTTCAGCAAGCGCGCCAACGGCCTTGCAGTCAGGCTCTGCAAGACGACCGTACCTACGATAACGACAAACGTCAGGGGTACCAGTAGCGATGCGTCCGAGGCGCCTTGTGCTTCCAGTCGTAGGGCGAATACTGCGCTGATGGCGGCAGCGATGATACCGCGTGGCCCAATCCAGGCAATGGTCAGCCGCTCCTGCCAGGTGAGCCTGGACCCAATTGAGCAGATAAAGACCTTAAGCGGACGAGCGATAAACTGTATGCCCAGCATGACCAATAGCGCGGGGAAGCCCACCGCACGCAATTGTTCAAAATCGACCCTGGCCGCCAGCAGGATGAACAATCCTGAGACCAGCAAAATGCTGAGACTCTCCTTGAAATCGAGGATGTCCTCCATGTGCAGCCGGGGCGTATTGGCCAGCCAGACGCCCATAACGGTGACGGCAAGCAGTCCCGATTCGTTTTCAATGACGTCCGCCAGTGCGTAGACCGCGAACACAATCAACAGTGTGGCTACGTTTTGTAGATATCGGGGTATCCAGTTGCCACGCAGCGCGAGGCCCCATAAATAGCCGGCCAGGCCGCCGACCAGCAGGCCACCTCCCACAAGAGTGAGTAGTAGGCCGAGAATTTCCCCCGCGGTGGTTGAAGCCTGGCTGGCCAAAATCACGGTGAACGTCAGCACTGCCAGGATTGCGCCCACCGGATCGATCAGAATGCCCTCCCAGCGCAAAATATTTGCGATGTTCTGATTGGGCCGAACGGCTTGCAGCATGGGCATGATCACTGTGGGCCCGGTCACTGTCATGATGGAGCCAAAAAGGAACGCAAGTTGCCAGTTGGTGCCGATAATGTAGTGGGTGAAGATCGCAATTGTCAGCCAGGTTATAACGACCCCTACTGTAATAAGATTCCTAACGACCTTGCCATGACCCCGAATTTCTTCAAATTTCAGGGTCAGACTGCCCTCAAACAAAATGACGGCAACCGAAAGTGATATAAAGGGGAATAGCAAATCGCCGAACAGCTCGTTGGGGTTCAGCAGGCCCGTGGCGGGTCCCAGAACGAGCCCGCTGGCAAGTAGGAAGAGGATGGCCGGTATACGAAAGCGCCACGCCAGCCACTGGGAAGCAAGAGACAGAATTCCGATGCCTACCAGTGCCAGCATCACGTGGTGGTGCATCTAAGCATCCTTGGATATGGGGAAAGTATTGTTGTCGAAATGCGGCACTGACTTATTACAAACGTTGCTGATCGATCATCCAGTCTACGATGGAATCAAGACCACTATTCACCCACGGAAACGGAACATGTGGTCCGCCCACCAGGGTCCAAAGCTCAACGTCCACCCCTTGCGGACAATTGGAGTACTGAAGCACAGTCGTTTCATTGCCATCAACGCTGCCAACAAGATCTAAATTTGCGGCCATTGACGGGTTGTTTGTGTCGCACTGGGCATGTGCGGCGAAACGGCGAGCAGTGTCCTGAGCGCTTGGGTATGATCTTTCCCCATTTTCCCTTCCGTCATAGAAAATCGTCGTATCGAGATCGCCGTGCATTGCAAGGACACTTACAGGAAGCGCTGCCGGTGCGCAGCTTTCATCGTCTGCAAATGTCGATCCTGCGAGGCTTACCACCGAGGTGACGAGGTCTGACGCTTCACACGCCATACGCAGGGCCATAAATCCCCCATTGGAGTGACCAAATAAACTGATGCGACTGACATCTATACTGTACGTGGCGGCGGCCTCCTCAATAAGACTTCGAATATAGGCCACGTCGTCGACCAGGTTATCCGAAGGAGCACAACATGCCGGCGTCGCATTCCAGAACCGTTGACCCTCTAGATTTTCCGTACCGTCAGGCGTGACCAGAACATACTGTTGTGTATCAACACGCTCAATAAAGCCCATGTAAGCGGCTTCCACAAAACCAGTTGCGGCAAAACCGTGCAAAGAAATGATGAGTGGATAGCGGGTACTGGTCGTGTAGTTGGAGGGTATTAGAACGTCCGCGGGGCGGTCTTGTCCAATTTGGAGAGTGGGGTTGGAGGCGCAGCTGTCGTCGTCTGCACAGCTGGCAAGCGGGCTGTTCTGACTCGTCCCGTTGGATTGGTTGCTGTTAGAGTTGCTGCAACCGGAAACAGCCATAAGACAGAGCATCCCGCAGGCGAGTAAGGCAGATTTGGTGAGTTCGTGTGATCGACGATTTATAGACATAATACCGGTTCCATTTCCTTCTCTAGGCAGCGCTGGGTCTGGGGAGGTGTTGCTCAGCGGGTAGCTACGGTACCAAATGCCGTGAGCGACTAATAGCGTCATGGGCCAAATTTCTCGGTCACTGTGGCTTAAATACCAGTATTGTTCAAAATAGGCGACTAAAGCCCTGTGGAGAAGGTCTGCAGGATTTTGCTCGCTGGTATCGGCCGGGTATCTTTCTATGGGCCCATCAGTGGAGTAGACTTTATCACCCGCGTTTCTGGTAATAGCAATGTCCGAAAAAATCGAAGCCATTCTGTTTGATTTTGGAGGTGTCTTTACGGATTCTCCCTTTCATGCCGTCATGGCTTTTGGGGACGAGTTGGGTATTGACGCCGGTGAGGTTACTCGCCTTGTGTTCGGGTCGTACGAGCACGACGGCGATCATCCCTGGCACCGCCTTGAGCGGGGTGAGATTAGCCTTGAAAATGCCCGCGATGAGATTCTTAATTTGAGCTTGGAACGAAAGCTGCGTGTTGATATCTACGAGCTGTTCGCAAAAATGGCGGGTAATAACGCCGGGGCGGATAGTAAGCGTCCCCTGGTAGACAAGGTGCGATCTATCAAGGGAGAGGGCTATAAAACCGGAATCATTACGAATAACGTTATGGAATTTGGAGAGGGTTGGCGCGGATTGATTCCTGTCGACGAACTGTTTGATTTCGTGGTCGACTCGAGCAGTGTCGGTGTGCGCAAACCCGATCCTCGAATTTTCCAGATTGCGTTGGAACATCTTCCAGATGTCGCGCCGGAACACATTGTTTTTCTCGATGACTATCAAGCCAATGTGGATGTGGCGCGGGGTTTAGGCTGGCGAGGAATTACGGTGGGTACGGATGTTTTGGCTACCATCAGTCAACTGGATGAATTATTGTCGCAGCAGTGATGGCACCTTTATTCAATGAATCTGGAAACTGAATGATGACTACTATAAAATTTTTTCTCGCGCTCTTCGTTATTGCATTGTGTGGCTGTGATGAACGGGCATCGGGGCCGGCGGGCATCAGTATGGTCCAGAGCAGACAATTGGTGCCGGCCAATACCGATCTTGCCAACGTCTATAATCGCAGCTGCCGCAGCTGTCATACGGTAGTGACTACGGGGGCTCCATTGACTGGCGATGCGCTGGCGTGGGCGCCGATTATGGATAAGGGCATGACTGTATTGGTAGACAATGTTGTGAATGGATACGGTGGTATGCCTCCCCTTGGTTTGTGTATGGACTGCGATGTTGATCAGTTCGAAGCGTTGATAAATTTTATGGCTGCACCGGAGTAGTTGCTGTGTTGCGACGTCGGAGTGTACTCAGTGCCTTAGTAGCGACTGCCCTGGCTGCCCAAAGTGGTGCTATGCGAACTCTTGCCGCAGAAGGCGCAACACAGAAACGCCGCCTTCCCTGGCGCAACTGGTCAGGCTCGCAGCAATGTCTGCCGACGGCGCGAGTGGCGCCGGCGTCGGTGGAGGAGTTGCAGGCGTTGATAGCCAATGCAAAGGGTGTTATTCGCCCGGTCGGTGCGGGGCATTCATTTACTCCACTGGTACCCACCGACGGCACCATAGTGTCCCTCTCACGACTGAGTGGCCTGATAAGCCATGACCCCCAAACACTGCAGGCTAAACTGTGGGCAGGGAGTCGTCTTGGCGATATTGGCCAGCCGCTGGAAGACGCGGGGCAGGCGCTGGTAAACATGCCGGATATTGATGAACAGACGCTGGCGGGTTGTTTTGCCACTGCTACTCACGGGACGGGCGCGACAATAGGCTGCATGTCGACGTTTATCGAGGGGCTACAACTGGTCGATGGCCGTGGCGAAGTGGTGGAATGCGATGCTAATACCAATGCGGAGTTATTCCAGGCAGCGCGCGTATCTCTGGGCACGCTGGGCGTTGCCACGCAGGTAAAACTGCAGAATGTTGCGCCTTATCGATTAAGACGGGAAACTGTCTGGCGCAGTTTCGACGAGATTCTCGACATCGCTGATGACATGGCTGATCAGCACAGGAATTTCGAGTTCTACTATATTCCCTTTTCCGGTATGGGCTTCACCGACGTCCATGATCTGACCGATGAAGCGGTGGGTTCCACCGAAAAGCTCGATACCAACGACTCGGTTGAGGACCTGAAAATGCTGCGAGACTGGCTTCAGTGGTCACCGGGTCTGCGCGAACTGATACTCAGTGGTGTGGTCAACAGTCTTAGCGATGAAGTCACTGTGGAAGGTTCCTGGAAGAACTACGCGAGTGAGCGCAATGTGCGCTTCAACGAAATGGAATATCATTTACCGCGTGAATTGGGCTTGCCTGCGCTACGGGAAATTCGTGCCACGCTTGAATCACAGCATCATGAGGTGTTCTTTCCCATCGAGGTCCGCTATGTCAAAGCCGACGATATCTGGTTGAGCCCATTCTACCAGCGTGATACATGCTCCATAGCGGTGCACCGTTATTTTGAAGAAGATTTTGCACCTTACTTCAAAACCATCGAACCGATTCTGCGTAAATATCACGGTCGTCCGCACTGGGGTAAGCTCAATACACTGGGGCGCTCAGACTTTCGTAAACTGTACCCGCGATGGGACGATTTTTCTCGGGTGCGTAGAGAGTTCGATCCCCAGGGAAAATTCCTGAATCCCTATCTGACCGAGCTGTTTGGCTAGCGTGTTAAAAGAGGCATAGGATGAAGCGTCGTTCATTATTGTTGGGTGGCATGGCGGGGGCTCTGGGGCTTGGTGTTCTGTTGCGCCCACGCGACAAAGGCCAGGATCATTCTTCCTATTTTCGTTCGCTTGGCACTGCCCTTGATAGCGCCGGACAGTCAAAGCCGACACTAATAGTTGATCGAAATAAGTTGTTGGAAAATGTTCGCACACTGAAGTCCCACATCTCAGATCGCTTCGCCTATCGTATTGTTGCCAAATCGCTGCCGTCCCTGGGGCTGCTTGAAACTGTTATGCAAGCCTCTGGCAGTAATCGCCTCATGCTGTTTCATCAGCCGTTTGTTAATCAGGTAGCAGCGGTGATGCCTGAGGCCGATATTCTGTTGGGAAAGCCGATGCCAGTAACCGCGGCTCACAATTTTTATCGACAGTTTGCCGGTGGAAAGTTCAAGCCAGAGCGCCAGCTGCGCTGGTTGGTTGATACACCTGAGCGCCTGGCACAATACGATGTGCTGGCAGAGAGTTTGGGCCAGCAAATGCAGATTTGCATCGAGCTCGATGTGGGCTTACATCGCGGCGGTGTGAGCAGTGATCAGCCACTCATCACCATGCTGGAGCGGATGCAGCAGTCTGATCACCTGCAGTTCTGCGGGTTTATGGGTTACGAGCCACATGTCGTAAAAATGCCGGTAGGTGACCCCATAATGTACCGTGACCGGGCCGTCGTTCTCTATCAGCATTACGTGGACGTGGCGCGAGAATACCTTGGTGATGCCTGGCCGCAGGATGTCCTGCTGAATGCCGGCGGAAGCCCCACCTACCAGCTATATGATCACGGCAATTTTCCTTTCAATGAACTGGCGACTGGTTCCTGTCTGGTTAAGCCCACAGACTTCGATTTGCCTACGCTGGCAGATCATAAGCCTGCCTCCTATATAGGCACGCCCGTTCTTAAAGCGCTCGATTCGCTGGAAATTCCTGGTATTAATCTGGGGGGAGTTCAGTCAGCGTGGAACCCCAATCGAGCGCGCACGTTTTTTACCTACGGCGGTTACTGGAAGGCAAAGCCTGAGTCTCCACCCGGTCTGGTTTATAATGGCCTCTTTGGTCGATCCACAAATCAGGAGATGTTGAACGGTTCTCGCAATATCAGCCTGCAGGCTGATGACTGGATTTTTTTGCGGCCAACCCAGAGTGAGTTTGTCTTTTTGCAGTTCGGGGATATCGCTGTTTATGATGATGGAAGCATTGTCGAGTATTGGCCGGTATTCTCTGAGGCACCTAAGTTAGCGTAGTGAACTGAACTGAACTGAACTGAACTGATAGTCGAGGAAACCTATGGAGCTTTGGGAGCTGACGGCGCGTGAAAGCATTCGCGACATCGTAGCAAGGTACAATAGCCTCGGCGACAGTGGCCATATTACAGAAATGATGTGTTTGTTTGCGCCCGATGCGGTGCTTGACGTCATTGGTGCCGAATCTCTATGCGGTCGTGAAGCCATTGAAGTTTTCTTTTCGTCGGTTGCGCAACAGAGCCAAGAAAAATTCCGGCTACAGTCTCTTCATCATCACACATCCACACATCAGATTGACCTGGTCAATAAAGCGTCTGCAAAGGGCAGAAGTTATTTTGCGGTTCTCACTCAGGATGGCCTCGATCACTGGGGTCGGTATGTCGACGAATATCGGTGTCACAACCAGGGCTGGCAGATTCAACACCGCAAGGTGTATGTGGATGGCGTGACGCCGGGTGGTTGGGGTGATATGCGAAGTCGCTGATGAGACTGGGCAGAAAATATTCACCACTCGATACACTTTTTAAATCTAAATGCCTTTGGGCACGGAGTCTTACGCATGATCACAATCCATCACCTGGGTATCTCACAATCTGATCGCGTTGTTTGGCTGATGGAAGAGCTGGGTCTGCCCTATGAATTGCAATGGTATGATCGAGGTGCCGATTTTCTCGCGCCGCCCGAATATCGTGCGCTTCACCCGGTGGGCACCTCACCCATCATAGTCGACGGCGATCTTGTGATGGCGGAGTCCACCGCCATTGTGGAGTATATCTCCAGGCGCTACGGTGAAGGCAGGTTGTCCGTGCCGCAAGAATCTCCCGAGTATCCGCACTACCTCTTTTGGATGCAGTTTAATAATAACTTGCAGTCCATGCTGTTCATCAAGATGGCGGTTCAGTCTATGGGTGTGGAGTTCACCGACGACAACCTGATAATGACGACTACGCAGCGCCGTGAAGACGGCATATACAGTGCACTGGAGCAGCGCTTGGGAGCATCTGATTATCTTGGAGGACCTGACTTTAGTTGCGCAGACATCATGTCGATGTTCAATCTCACTTCCCTGGCTATGCTCGGCGCTCGAACGATCGATGAGGCGACGCCCAATACCAAGAACTACCTGGACCGAGTGACTGCTAGGCCGGCGTACAAAAAAGCAATGGCGATAGCGGGCCCAGAGGCCAGTCGTCCGGCTGCATAAAAGTGTTTTTTCCCCATAAGCGCGTCAGACCGGTGGCGATACCATGCACGATGCTGACAAGCGGGTATGTGTGTTGAACGCTCGCTGCGTGCATCCAGGCGCGAATATTGCCGCGTGGAAAAATTGGTGCCAGTAATTTTATCTCGACGAGCCTGATTACTCTTTGGCATCGCCCGTGGCGTCGGTGACGCCAGAGGTTTCACCCCAGTTATTCCAAAATGTCACAGCATGCGGTGGTTTCCGCTTCGGCCTTCCCCATTTCCCCAGGGGGTAGCCCAGAGGGATTAGCGCGATAGTGTCTATATCGTCCGGAATACCCAATACGGTTTTGATGTCTTGCTCGCGCGCTTTGTGCAGGGTGGTCATGGTTGAGCCAATGCCCTTCGAACGGGCTGCGAGCATCAGGTTTTGAATAGCAGGGTATATCGAGCCGTAGTAGGTAGATTGTTGGATGCCTGTTGACTGAGGACTCCTTTCTGGCTGGGGGCTCTTGTTTGATTGAAGCCCCGCCTCCAAACAACAAAGTATTAGCGCAGGTGCGTTTTGTAGGTTGTCCACGAGGATCATGGCATTTTGGTAGACTTTTTCTTCTTCGTCACTTAGCACACCACTGGCTAGCGCACCTTTCTGAATCGCCCTGATACCGACACTTCGATAAATCTCTGCGACTCGCCTTTTCTGAGCATCATCGGTAATGATTAAAAACGTCCAGGGTTGGCTGTTACCTGGACTACAGGCCATCGTCGCGGCCTCGACGAGATAACGTAAGTCCGCGCTTGGTATGGGATCGGTTTTGAGGCGTCGCATTGCGCGTAAGGAAAAAATGGCGTCGTGTAGTGTTGTTTCTGGCATTGAATTAGCGTTCAGGCGCCGGGGATTCAACTGATTGGCCTAGCTTGCGGGAACGGGCTTTGAGGCCGCCAATAATGCCTGATTTTATTTTACGATCGTTGTCTTTTGAAATGGCCTTATGGACAAGCCTTTCGAGGAAAAAACGCATGACTGGATTAAACACATGATAGGTCTCGCGAAAGTGTACGCGCGTACGCGCACTACCCAAAGACTCCAGCCGGGTCCATCCGGTAGCCCTTGACCATAACGGCTTCCCTACGGCATCGTAGCGCCAAGACTCAAATGCTTTAACCTGCGTTATCCATTCCCATGATTGTGCCTGGCCGCCGGAAAGTAAGTACCTCGGAACGGGGAAACGGCAATGCCTGATCAGGCCTTCTCCCTTTTCGTCGCCACCGTGCAATATTTCAATTCGCAGGTTGCCATGCTCCATGACATCACCGGTTTTTTTGTCCCAAAACACTGCCCAAATTTCCTCTGGACTGGCATCGATCTCGAAGCTGTACTGGTGTTCCTGCACGCTGACTTCCCCGCTGCTCCAATTTAGAGCTACCTGCTCAATGGTGGAGTCTTACCTGCCATACTTCATAGGATTGAGGTAATAGTCAACAGGTTCATAGCGGTTCTATGCTTAGCCAGCCCGGAAAATATCGAGCTTTGCCTTGGTCTAGATACTCATTCTCTTTGTTGCTAGCTCTGCGCTGGTGCACCTCGAAAGACTGAAAAATACTACGCCTGGTGAAGGGGCTGCGGGAGGCACTGTCACCTGCGCAATTTAGCTAATACCCACAGAACAAGTTAGAGATGCGCGCGACCGTCAAGCAGAAGCCGATAGACAAGTATCAGGTCAAGGGAAAATAGTGGGATGACGGCTACCTCGAATTCTTCTCGCTGGGTCTGCAAGTCTGCTGTATAACGGTACAGACAAAAAAAACCACATATTTTCATAACATCGTCTGATAAGGAGCGCCTCCAATGACGGCATTTAGAACTAGGGTAATTTCGATCATATCAATATCAGTGTTGCTGACCACCGCGCCCTCATTTGCGCAGAAAGCAGGCCAATCAGTCAGGACTACAACAGGTATTGTTACGAATGCACAGCAGGTGAAAGAGCAATCAGACGCAGGCACCGGTGCGTTAATTGGTGGTGCGCTCGGACTGCTGACAGGTGTTGGAAAATCGTCGAGCAAGAAAGTGCGTAACACTCTCTTGGGAGCCGCTGGTGGCGGAGCTGTGGCAGCCGTTGCGCAGGGAGACCGTAATGCCATTGCGTATACTGTTAATACGAGTGACGGAAATTCCATCCGTGTGATTACAGACCAAACTGAAATTCGCATCGGCGACTGTGTGACCGTCGAAGAGACTGGAAGCACAGCGAATGTGCGCAGGATGAGCCCTACCGCATGCGAATCGGCATCGGCGCGTGCCCGAGAGGAGCTGCATGACAGCTTTCAGCAAGAAGCCGTCGAGTGCCATAACGCCAAGCAACAACTGGTGAATGCAAAGACTGCGAACGAAATCGATCTGGCCAGACGAAAAATGAAAATTCTGTGTAGTGATTAAAAAAGAGCGCTTCGCATCAAAAAGAGAGAAGAGTGCGGGAGAATAACCGGATTTTTCATGTGCTTTAATCCGCACAGACGTAAGGCTGGGTAATGTGAAAAAAATGCTGTTTTTTTTGTCGTAGCGGAATTCTTGTATTGCTCTGTCTGTTTGCATTTGGCACGCAGGCGAAGAATAACGCGGCTGGGCCTCCCAGTGAAGACGGGCCAATTGTTGTCGACATTGGTTTTCTTCTAAGCAACATCAACGGGATTAATGAAGAAGCGGAGACATTTGATTTTGAGGGTGTCCTTAGTATGCATTGGCATGACGACCGGCTGGCATTTGACCCTGCTAAAACCGGCTACGATCAGCTTTATTATCAGGGCAGTTATCAGTTCAACGAGGTGTTTAGTGGGTGGTGGCCTCAAGTATATCTAGCGAATGAAGCAGGACGATTTGATCGCGAAGCTGTGATGTTGCGGATAACCCCTGAGGGGGATATTTATTACACGGAGGAAATCGATGCGGCTGCGAAGTCATCCCTCAAACTTGCGCGCTACCCATTTGACCAACAGCAACTGACCATCCTCTTCGAGGTACTGGGGTTTGATAGTCAGCAAGTGGTGCTCCGCCCTGACGATAGTACTAGTGGTACTTGGGAAGGCCGCTATCATCAAGTTCGTGTGCCGCAGTGGCGGACGCCTCAGTTATCGACCTCTGGGGTCGAGTGCGAGTCGCATTACCTTGATGGCAAAGACAAATATTTGAGCGCGCTTCGAGTGCAAGTCGATATAGAACGAAACCCCTGGTACACCCTTAGACTGGTGGTGCTCCCAGTCGTGATATTTGTCATGTTGTCGTGGTCAGTGTTCTAGATGGATCGATCCTCAGTGGATGACCAAGGACATTTATTTTATTGGTATACTCACGTTAGTGGCTTATCAAATTATGTTCAGTGCAGACCTTCCGAAGATCGCTTATCTGACAGTATTAATGTCCTTCATGATAATCAGCTTTTTGACCATGTGCGCCAGTGTTGCGGTCAACCTGATAGTGGCGGCTCTGGATAATAAGGGCCGGTACGCCGAAGGGAATCGAGTGGATTGGCATTGTCGATACATGTTCCAGGTTGTCTATCTTCTGATCAACTTGATAGCAGGCATTTTTATCCATAGCACTGGTTAGGTCCTAACCAGCGGTGAAGTTGCTCTGTGCTGAAGCATCAACAATGTGGACTCTTTACTTTTTTTGAGTCTACTTTCCGGTGTCTCTGCCCACGCGCTGGGCTACAATTACCCTTATGATAATAACGAAGTATTTTCGAGCGAGATATTTCCCTGTGGTTGTGGGGCTGGCTCTTTTGCTTTTGGCCACTTGTGCTGCGGCTGACAGCGGCACAATACTCTTGTCCAATGTTAAGGCCGGGCAAGAAGGTAGTTCAGAGCCAACGGAAGTCAAAATATTTAAGTACATGAATAAAGATGGAGTGCGGTCATTCTCTGATCGCGCACCCGTTGGCAGGCGCTATGAAATATATCAGTTGTCCTGCTTTGCCTGTAATCTCAAATCAAATGTGGATTGGTACAATATTCCTCTACGACTGAAGGCGTATCGTTTTGCCATTAATGAGGCAGCAAAAAAGTACCGCGTAGACCCGGCATTAGTGCGTGCTGTGATACATGCCGAATCTGCTTTTAAGCCGGGTGCAAAGTCAAAAAAAGGTGCCTTGGGTTTGATGCAGTTAATGCCCGCTACGGCCAAAGATATGGGTGTTATAAATGCCTTGTCGCCTGAGGAAAATATTCATGGAGGTGTACGATATCTCGCCTGGCTCCTTGAGGAAAACGGAGGCAATACACTGTTGGCCACGGCGGCATACAACGCCGGACCAGGTGCAGTAAAGCGGCATGGGGGTATCCCGCCTTATGAGGAAACCCAGACCTATGTTGAACGCGTAAAAATTCTGCATGACCGGTACAAAAAAGCGCTTGTCAAAACGTTCAGTGGACGCTGGGTGTCCCAGGCAGATGCCAACTGAGTATGTGTTACCGGGACGTTTCCCTTACCTGTACGAAGGGTAAGGTATTGTCTCTGGAACGTATTAAGCGCAGTCGCTACCGGGTGACCGAGTGGTTTCCCATGCAGCCCGTGACCATGGGCAGATCCAGGTAGGTCTTGATGCCATAGTCACTGGCATCGCAGACCGTGGGAACGGAATTGACCAGGTGAAACCCCGTGGTGCTCATGCCTTGAGCCACGTGTTCTTCTTGCGAAAGTTCGGGCGGAAAACCGATGTCGACAATAAGGTTTACATCGCCTTCTATTTTTATGCGCCAGCCAGATCGTCGCGGAATATCCATGGTTTTCTGCAAGCGCGTTTGCTCGATGTCATCCATATACCAGATCTGCTCCTGAATGATCTCCGTACCCTCGCGCGTGCGTCCGATGTGCAAATAGTTATTCAGTGCGATGGTGTCTTTCTCGATAACGCCCACTGCCGTGTCGATATCCTGATTGGCGAGAATATAATTATGCCTGGCTTCGTATTCCACCACTTCGGAACCCAGCCCCTCCGCGATCATTTCTATCGGCTCATACCAAAAAGCTTTCAGCATTTCCTTGATCGGATTGTTTTCCGCCTCTTCGGGTGTCTTACCCAGGTTCATTAGCTCCCTAATGACGCCTTCTGAACTGTAGGTCCTGCAATCACCACATTCAGTCATGGTGATACGGTCAATGCGATTGCACCATCCGGTAAACGTCAGCGGGAAACGCTCAGCGATTCCACCGGGGTTGCAGCCGGAGGCATGAAAGTTCACTTTGCCCGATTGACAGGCTGCCTGCAGCTGGTCGGCTGCCTCCTTGTCCTGGAAGAAAGGGTACCAGTAGGGGCAGGGTGTAATGACGTGTTTGCCCGATTCCAGCAGACGACATATTTCTGCAACATCCCAGGGCATCGGGCAGTAAAGAACACAATCTGCTTCCATGGCGATTATTGCATCGATATCCTGGATCGCCGCTATTCCTGTGTTCTGGAGCCCTGCGAGTTCGCCCGCATCCTTGCCTGCCTTCTCATCGCTATAGACTTTGACACCCACCAGTTCAAGTTTAGGGTGGCGTATCACGCCTTTCAGCGCGGCTGTTCCCACCACGCCGGTGGCCCATTGTATGACCTTGTATTTACTCATTATTACGGTTCCTTTTTTTGAAATTAAAGTGAACATGCTACCGCCAGTTGAGGCGAGAATCCATCCCATTACAAATGATCAACTTAGTGATGGGCAGTTCGAACGACGGACTGGATTACCCAGGCATCGAGCGCTAAACTTGTGACTTACCTCCCAGTGTCAACAACAGCACAATGCTTAGTTAAAACAGGAATCACCCGATGAATTCAGCAGTGACCCCAAACTTGATGCAGGCCCAATTACAGCGCTTGCGCGATGCACAGCGCGCCGGCGGATTTCCCAATGCCAATACACGCAAGGAGCGGTTGCAACGCTGTATCGACCTGCTGGTTGAGAACCAGGATGACCTGGTAATTGCGTTGGACGAAGACTATGGGGGCCGCTCGCCTTACCTCAGTAGGTTTACGGATGTGATGATGCCGATCGGTCACTTAAAACATGCGATCAAACATGTCGAAAAATGGATGAAGCCAGAGAAACGTACCGCCATGTTCCCCATGGGTTTATTTGGCGCGCAGGCGCGTCTTGAGTTTCAGCCGCTGGGCGTTGTTGGCATTATGTCGCCCTGGAATTTTCCCATGGCCATGATTTTCCACCCACTGGCAAACGCACTGGCAGCCGGAAACCGGGTGATGATTAAACCATCGGAATTCAATCCAAAAACGGCTGCGCTTCTGGAGAAACTGTTCCAACAGTATTTTGCTGACGACGAGATAGTGGTGGTGAATGGTGGCCCGGAAATCGGCGGTGCGTTTTCAGCGCTGAAGCTGGACCATATCATTTTCACTGGAGCCACCAGTATCGGAAAAATGGTGATGCAGGCAGCATCGCAAAACCTCACCCCGGTGACGCTGGAGTTGGGAGGCAAGTCGCCAACGCTAGTCAGTCAGAGCGCCGATATCGCGAAAACGGCGGGGGCGATTATCGCTGGAAAAGCGATGAATTCCGGGCAGGTTTGCCTATCACCGGACTATGTTTTTGTTCCTGAAGCTGAGTTGGAAAAATTTATCGATGCTGCCCGAGATACATTTCAAAGTATGTTTCCAACTGTCTCTGGAAATGCGGATTATGTTGCTATGATTAATTCACGACACTACGCGCGTATTACCGGATATATCGATGAGTCAAAGCAGGCAGGTACACGAGTAGAGCCGCTATCCCTGGACGCTCACAACGCGGAGGAGCAACGTATACCTATGCACCTCATCGTCGACCCTGGTGAGAATTTGAATGTGATGCAGGATGAAATATTTGGGCCCATTATGATTGTGAAAAGCTATAAAAAAATGTCGGACTGTATCGATTATATTGCCGATCGACCACACCCTCTGGGCCTCTACTACTTTGGTGATGACAAAGCCGAGCAACAATACGTGCTTGAGAATACCCAGTCTGGTGGCGTTACTCTCAATGACGTCATCATGCATGTCTCCAATATCGATCTGCCTTTTGGTGGAGTCGGTAACAGCGGTATGGGAAATTATCAGGGATACGATGGATTTAGGACATTCAGTCATGCGCGCAGTGTCTATAAACAAGGCTGGCTTAATCTGCCGAAACTTGCGGGTACTAACCCTCCTTACAATACTGCAAAGCTCGACAAACTATTGGCGAGTCAGATAAAAAAATAGATGCCCGCAGTATTTACTGGTATTCAGTCAGTCCGTTGAAATTAGGTTTTCTTTCCCATTGCTGAAGGGGCATTGCGCTCCCTTCCCCGGAAGAATCATCTTTCAATCCTGGTTACCGGTTAGGATCCACCTGTATTTGACATGGGTAGCAGGCATTCAGCCTACTGAGACTAAGCTATGGTTTAGGCCAAATGGCTTATAGATACGCTCGTAGTATTGCACTATATTTCGTTCTTTCTAGGAACTTTGCGCAAAGGATCTGTGCAAAGGAGACAAGGACGTTACTTTTTATAGGCATAAGCGTATGAATATACAAAGAATTGCCCGTTATAACACCGAGTGGCTGAATAACCCCTCTTCCGAAGTCGTAGGCAAGTCGGAAATTTATACGAGCCGGTTCCTGGTAGGCGCAGTGCTCAGTGCCATTTGTATTATCTCGGTAGGCATGTCCATTTCCACTCTCGCCCGATGAGAATCATTGCCTCGATATATTTTGCGATAGTCTTGGCTGATTTCGGATTTTGGCTTGCCAATGGTCTGCAAGCCGATATCTTTTCCATGCCTTATTACTATCTGACCTGGAGTCTGCACTTCTTCAGTTTGCTATCGTTACTTGGCTATGTTGTGAACAAGTTATTTTTGTCCCAAAGAATTTGGCAGATACTCTTGGTTGTCTATATCACTACGCGCTCCTTTGAGTTGGTCGCAGGAGGTCTGGTTTTGGGCGGCGAGAGTCTTGGCGCTGATCTCAATATTGTATTTAGTTATCTCTGGCTGGTATTCCCGGCGGGTTTGGCGATGTGGTATCTGGGCTTTACGTCAGCCAGCTTTCGTTCTCAAGACAGTGATCTGCAAACTCACCTTGTCTCCCCCCATAGTCAACGCCTGGTGGGCTGATCTTCGGCGGATAACCCCTTCTGTGCGCAATGACTTCCGTTTGTTATTGTGCGTGTTAATTGCATGATGCGCTGGTAGCTTCCCATCCACTTAGGGTCTAGTCGCAACGACTGTATCGAGAACCCCGAGTATTCTGATACTTCCTTGACGGTAAAATATTTGCTTCGATAGTTGTGGCCTGTGCGTAACAAAACTACTATCAGGACCATGTCCGACAACGAGTGCCAGATTCGAAAAATCATCCACATCGATATGGATGCCTTTTTTGCCAGCGTGGAGCAACGTGATAATCCGCTACTGCAGGGTGTACCTGTTGCAGTGGGCGGGTCTGCTAAAAGAGGGGTTGTCGCTGCAGCCAGTTACGAAGCACGCGAATTTGGTGTGCGCTCCGCGATGCCTTCTGTAACTGCGGCGCGGCGCTGTCCTTCTCTGGTGTTTGTACCGCCGCGCTTTGAGGTATATCGCGATGTATCGCGACAAATCCGGGAGATATTTTTTCGTCATAGCGACCTCGTTGAGCCGCTTTCCCTAGATGAAGCCTATCTTGATGTCACCAAAGACAAACAGAAAATTGGCAGCGCCACCCGCGTCGCGCAGCTCATCCGGTCGGCTATACACAGAGAAACTGGACTGACAGCCAGTGCCGGAGTTAGTTACAACAAATTCCTGGCCAAGGTGGCATCGGATCAAAACAAGCCTGATGGTGTCTGCGTTATTCAGCCACACGAGGGGGAGGAGTTTGTCGCCTCGCTACCCGTACGCCGTTTTTATGGTGTTGGCCCCAAGACCGCCGAGCGCATGGCTAAGCTGGGCATCACGGCGGGAGCAGATATACGTGATAAAAGTATGGAATTCCTGCTTGGGCACTTTGGAAAGTCTGCGGACTACCTGTACCACGCTGCTCGTGGTATTGATCAGCGATCAGTTCGATCGGATCGCGTTCGTAAATCCGTGGGCTACGAACGCACTTATGGGGAGGATCTCGTAAAAGATATCGAGTTGAGTGAGGCGCTTCATAAAATTATTGAGGGTGTGTGGCAACGAATTGAAAATAATCGAGTTAGGGGTCGCACGGTTATTTTGAAAGTAAAATATGCCGATTTTCGACAAATTACCCGCAGTAAGTCCGGCGAGCATTACCTCACTAACAAGAGCCAGTTTTCTGATATAGCGCATGAGCTAATTACACCGCTGCTGCCGGTGCCTCAAGGTGTTCGATTACTTGGGTTAACGCTGTCTGGGCTGACGGAAACGGAATCGCTGCAGGCGATAAGCCTGGATTCCAGTATGAATCACGTCCAGCAAGTGTTTGAATTTTGACAGTATGTGCGAATGCATTTGTCGAATGTGATTGTAATGGCAACTCGTGCCTTATCGCTATCGCACCCGAATAAAGGTCGATGTCTCGCCTCCAGCACTGCTTACCGTCAGCTTGTTCTGTTTGAATTCGATAATAGTGCTTTCTGTCGAATTGTTTATGGGTTCTACGTTGTCTGTATTGTCGATGGCCAAGGTTATTACATTGCCCTTCAGCGTCCAGGTTCCGTTTATCGTTCCTGCTTCGCCCTGTCCCAGAGTGGTGCTAATAAAACCTTCGCGCAGTAACTGTGCGGTGTACTGGCCGCCTTGTGCGAAGCTCATGGTCTCCCTTTCCACGCCAACGGTACCCTGCCAGTCGCCAATTAGAATGGCCTGATACTGGGATGGGGCGATAACCGGGCCACTGCGTTCACAGGCGGTGAGGCCTGCTACAAGAAGTGGCAGGAAAAGCCAGCGCAGCAGAGCAGTGGGTAACGTAAAACTCGACCCTGAAGTTTTGTTGGTCAAGCTGGTTTGAGCTATGATCTCACGCCTCATTGGAATTCCTTGTGCGTTTTTTGCGAACTGTCATAAGATTGTAGATTTAAGTATAGGCAAATTCAAAGGCGTTTTGCAAAAGTTCTTGAAACCGGGTTTACATGCAAGCCACGCTGTACTTTTATTGTGGGCAGCATCGGCTTGAAGAAATGTCGAGGTATTACAGGGTTAGAGCTGAGAAAAAACGGTTTGAATGAGAAGTTCAAAAATCAGTCTGCTGAACGCATTTTGTAAATGGCGCGCAGCAGCGCCGACATAACGGGCTGCCCCGTTTTTTGAACGAATACACTCACGTTCAGATCAACAAACTTATGTCCTCTCTTCTCGAAGAGCGCCTGAATGTCACACTCCACCTGCAGTAGAGTTCCCCCTCGAACGGCGGCATAAAACTGAGATTCAGTTTGTAAATGTATCCATGGGTTCATGTAAACGTTAGCGGCCAGCGCCCAATTCGTCAGCCCGAGCATAAAACCGGCATTCGCAAAATCGCCCTGTTTAACCTGGTGCAGCGCGGGCATTGCGCGCGCATCTTTTAGATAGCTGGGAATCTCGCAGTTCTGATCCCAACACACTTCAAGAGCCGACATACCCACCTCCTGCAGCCGGTGCATTGTTTCGAGGCTCGCTAGCGACGGAGGGCGTTTGGGTTCCACTAATACGTCGCCCCGCATGGTGGGCGGTTCCGCTAATCGCGTCAGGGATACCTCCCCACTGGCATTGAGTGTTCCCGTGGAATCTAGAAGCGCACTTTGGTATGACGAGTCGGATATATCAGTCAGCTTTACATCAAAGCTATCACCGTCATAGGTAGGCTTGTGTATCACTACTTTGGAATGGCCTCGTGTCAGCCATTCCATTCCCCAGGCCTGGACGCCAGGGTGTATAAGGTAGGCGGACACGACGACGCCCGGCACCAGCCCCCCTTTGAATCCATAGCTCTGAGCCATCTCGTCGGAGTGAATTCGGTTATCCGAGTCGGGGGAAGTGTTGAAAGCAATGGCCTGCCAATCTCGTGGAGCGTGCATGCGTTGATCTTATACTAAAAAGGGATACAAATTTGACTGGCGAACCATTCAGCCACACTATATTCTGCCGCGAATTCCGGTGCGTATTCTAATCGCCGCTGCGCCATTAAATCCCACATCGTGCCTAGGCAAAGTATTACTACCTGTATACTACTCCTTTGGCAGTATATACCTTGCCCGGGATGTCGTAGCCAGTAGGCGAGAATAGCCACAGATACCAGCGCAAATTTAGAGCCAGTCGGCTGGAGATTTTTGACGATGAGCGTTTATAGTATTATTCGCGCATTCTTGGACAAACGCATCGACTATCCAGCAGCAATTGCCGGAGCCATTGTTCTGGGAAGTATCGTATTTTTCATCAACATGGACCATGGCTGGAATAGCGCACTACTGGCTGCGGCGAAACAATCCACGTACACTTTTTTTGCCGGGGGTTATATGGTGCGTCTAAACGAGCGCATAGCGCTGGCATTAAACCCGGCAATAGTGGCCGTTCCCGCTGGTATGTTGTGTGCAGGTGGCCTGGCGGTAAGTCTTACCTACCTTGTCCATAGCCTGAAGGGCACGCCGGAGCCGCTCAATTCGACGATTCCCACGATGTTACTGGTCCCTATAGCCTTTGTGTTCCTCGGTGCGAGAGCGCGGCATAAAAGTACTCGTCGCTATGAGTCGGTGCAACAGAGCAGGTGAGATAATTTCAAATGGCCAATGAGGACGACGTTCAGGAACAAAAGCGGATGGGGACTGCCATGCAGGTGCTGGCTTGGATAGTATTGCTCGCGCTGGGTGTCTTCTTTTTCAGTGACTTTCTCGACAAGCAATACAATCCCAATCAGTCCTTGCAGACGCGCTATACCGATGAGGGGGTACGAGAAGTTGTGTTACAGCGCAATAAATCCGGCCATTACGTCACCGCGGGGGAGATTAACGGCAAGCCGGTAACGTTCATGTTAGACACTGGGGCGACTGGCGTGGCGATTCCAGAAAGCCAGGCAGTCGACCTCGGGCTGCGTCGCGGCGCCGCTTTTCCCACCCAGACTGCAAATGGCGTGTCTACGAGCTATGCGGCGACGCTCGATCGGGTCAGTGTTGGCGGCATTGAGCTCTATGACATTTCCGCCGGAATTACGCCAGGCCTAAAAACTAAGGAGATACTCCTGGGCATGTCTTTTTTGAAGCATATAGAGTTCACCCAGCGGGGCGATACACTGACTCTGCGACAGTAGAGATGCGATACCGCATCAAGTCTGGCTATTATGCTTTGGCATTGTGAGGGTATGCGTCCGCACGTTTTGCCCCAGCGGCTGCCTCTTCACTGCGGGTAAAGCCGGTAAAGCCAAGTTAATCATGAGAGGCTAGAACAATCAGTCTGCGCATGATGTGAACTGGTCAATGGGTGAGTCGCGGCCAATACTGTACCGGCTCAGGTGTCTACCGGTACAAGGCGCACAATCTGCCCGCCGTCAGTGTGCTCCAGTAATAGGTAAACGTTGCCGTCAGGTCCCGTTTCAATATCGCGAATGCGCGCGAGTTGCTTGACGAGAACCTCGTAGTGAACAAAGCGATCGTTTTCATCGAGCACAATGCGATACAGCTCCGAGCCTTTGAGCGAACCCACCAGCGCGTTGCCCCGCCAGTTCGGAAATTGTTTCCCTTCGTAAAAGATGAAACTCGAGACTGCCGGCGCGGGTGTCAGGTCAACCACTGGTTGCTCAATATCGTTGAGGTCGAAGGTGATATCCAGCCATTCGCCGTACTTTATGGGTGTACCATCGTAGTTTAGACCCATGGAGTACAGCGGCCAGCCGTAGTTGCGTCCGGGTAAGAGCAGGTTGAGCTCGTCGCCGCCGCGGGGCCCCATCTCGGTGGACCAGAGTTCCCCGGTCTCAAGATTGAATTCCAGGCCCTGTGGACTACGATGGCCGTAGGTCCAGGTGGTGGGGTAAGCGCCTTCATTATCTGTAAACGGATTGTCTGTCGGAACACGGCCGTCGTCGTGTACGCGATGTATTTTCCCCCAGGGTTTGGACAGATCCTGCACCCCGTCAAAATTACTCTTCCCCTTTATGCCCACACTGATGTAGAGAAAACCCGCGTCATCAAACGCCAGTCGGCCACCTGCGCCGACATCTGGTATGACAGAGTAATACTCCGGGCCCGGGTCCCAGATTTCTTCTTCATCTACCCATTGGCCATTGCGGATGCGTCCGCGCACAACTCGATTGAAACTCCTGTGGATGAGCCAGCACTCAGCGCATCGCTCGGTGTGATGCAGGTAAATCCACCCGTTGTTTTCATAGTCGGGGTGTAGGGCAATATCCAGCAACCAGCCATGCCCCCATACCAATATGGCCTCAAAACTGTCATCGAATACTTCCGGAGTGCCGCTCACCAATTCTGAAATACGCCCGTCGGTATTGACGATGCGCAGTCCCTTCATCTTCTCTGAAACCAGGATGCGTCCATCGGGCAGCGGTTGGATCGAGAACGGCAGGGGATCCAACTGATTAGTGACCACCTCGATGCGAAAATTTTCCACTTCCGTTATGACTACGCCTTTGGGAATAGTCACTGGCGCGTCTGTCTTAAATTCAGTGAAAAGGCGGTCCACCCGCCGCTCGGCGATATAGATCGCCAGGCCGCGGATTTCCTCGGGTGAAAGTTGATCCGACCACGCCTGCATACCGGACTGTGGAAAACCGTGGGCGATGCTTTTGCTCAGATCGGCGACTGAATCACCGTGCGTCAAATCGACTCCAATGAGGGCGGGCCCTAGCGGTAGATTACCGTGAAGGTCGGCGCCATGGCAGTTACTGCAATGCTCTTCGAAGTTAGCGACGAAAGGGTCGACTGCACTGCCATTTTTCAAAAACATGAAGGCGCCGAATGCGAGAAGCACAATGACTAAAGAAATAATCAGTGTTTTTTTCAGAATGGTTACCTATGAGTGCCTGTGATTACTAGCTAAAAAGCATAACTGCTATCGGGAAATTGTTTCTATATTCTCTGTGTAAATGCCAGTTCAGTCTACCTCAGCCGGAAAAGCGCTTGAAATCCGGTCGTGTTCATTGGGGCCGGTGGCCACCAAAATTCACCCTCTAGGACCGTTTTTCTGGTATTTTTGGCATCCGTGTCGAAGTATTGAGGTATATCACCATGTCTGCAAACCGAGTTTTGCATCTTTTGCCGGCTTTCAGCCTGATTTCGCTGTGTCTCCTCCTGTCCGCCTGCAGCGATAGTAATAACAATCAGGATTCGTCTGATCAGCAGCCTATTGCTTCTGCTCGCGTGGCAACTGAGGCAGACCTGCTGTCCGGGCCGCTCGCCCGTGGCGTTGCCGGTGACTACGTGTTGGAAAATGAGTATTTGCGGGTCATTATTCAGAAGCCCGGAAGGCAGTGGCTGAGTATTGGAACTTTCGGTGGCAATATCATCGATGTGAGCCGCAAGGATGAGATCGGTGGCATGCTGCCCGATCATCTGGAAGAGTTTATTATTGGTCTGAATATTGAGAACACGCCGAACTATACAGACGTACGCATCGAGAACGATGGCAGTGATGGTCAGCCCGCCATGATCTGCGCTATTGGGCCTGATGACCTGCTCGAACTCGCCAATGCTAGTTCTGCGGTTAGCGCTTTCGGTATTCCGTTGCCGCCCGCTGCCGATGATAAGGATTTGCCGGTCGAGATCGAAACCTGCTACAGCCTGGAAGTAGGTGCTAAATATGTCGTGTTAGATAGCACCTTCAGGAATCTCGGTCTCGAAGCGTTTGATGTCTATATGACGGAATACATGAACGGCTCCGGCCAGGTCGAGTTTTTTCAGACCTACGCTGGCTTCGGTGACCCGACGCTGACGCCCTCGTGCCCACAGGAGTCTTACGTCGCCTGCGAGGCCTTGGAGGGCGGTATGTGTGACCAGTGTAATTTCGTTGCCTATGCCGGCGTAGATGGCGCTTCGGGCGTTTCCTACGGGCTGATTCACGGTCAACAGGGCTCTTCCAGCTTTTCGCAGGTGGGCGTTAATATCATCGTATACGGTGCGTCGGCGGCGGAGCTTCTCGTCGGGCTTATCCCTGCAAACTACACCGTCCCTGTTGAGGGCTGGTTGTTGCTGCGGCGGTATTTTGCCGTCGGTGACGGCACCGTTGCCAGTATTGCCGACATTCGAAACGAGATATTCGGTATTGAGGCGGTCGAGGTACGTGGCACTGTGAGCAGCGCGGGAGAGCTATTGAGCGGCGCGCAAGTTGCGGTGTATCAAGTGCTGGATGCGCTGGCTAGCCCAACCAAACTGTTTGTAGTCAACCACAGCACTACCAATTCTGCCGGCGAATACAGCCTCAGTGTTCCTCCTGGTGAATACCAGATCAGGGCCAACATGGAAGGCTATCGCTTTCCCGATAGTGATCCGTCACTAGTGGTGGCGCAGGCAGACACAGCGGTGACCCGCGACTTCGAGATGCCGCAGTCAGGCTTTCTTGAGGTCACAGTCATAGACGAGATCGGACCCGGACCCGCTAAGCTACAATTGGTCGGCTTTGACCCTAGTCCGCCACCGACGAATGTTGTTGACACACTTATCGGTGTTCAAGAGGCCGGAGTCTTTGGCGATTACAAGGCCGACGAATTGCCTTTTGGTATCGCCCAGGCCGCTTTTATTGACCGCGAGGGCGTGAGCGAGCGGATTACCGTTGAACCTGGTGATTATCAATTGGTGATTTCCAGGGGGCCTCGATACTCCGCTTTCAAACAAGACATAACGATCACGCCCGGGCAGGCCACCGTCGTGCAGGCGGAGATTGTGAAGTTGCTTGACGACAGTGGCTTTGTGCACGGCGATTTCCACGTTCACTCTATCGACAGTCCCGACTCCGAAGTGACTCGTGCGGAGCGCGTGGCCGTAATGCTGGCAGAGGGGATGGACTTTTTTACACCCTCAGATCATGGTTTTCGCTCCGACTTTGGCCCTACCTTGCAATCCATGGGAGTACAGGACCTGATTGGGGTGGCGCCAAGCGGTGAAACTACCACTTTCGATTATGGGCATTTCAACAGTTGGCCGGTGACAATTGATCCAGACAACATCAGTGGTGGCGCCTTGGATTGGGCCGGTCCCGCGCCTGCGGGAATGGATTTTCCCGCTTACGGAAGCTTCAGCCTGCCGCCCGCTGAAATTATCTCTGGATTGCATGACGACCCCAAGGATAACCTGGTGCAGATTAACCACATCGCTGGCTATTTTGGTCCTAGTGGTTTGGCAATAGACACGGCTATGAAGCCGCCTACATCCAGCGCGGATCTGGCAGCCAAAAGACTCGATCCTTCCATCGGCAATGCCTTTGATGATGGGTTTGATGTACTTGAAGTTTGGATTGGCACTAATGGTCTGGGCGGCATAGATGCTGAGTTCCTGGCCCAAAATTCCGGTGATTGGTTCAACATGATTAATCAGGGTCTTGTGTACATTGGTATTGCTAATTCCGACACCCACGACCGCAGGTTCACCCGGACGTCAGCTCGCACATTGATTGCCAATGCGACCACTAATCCACCCGACATCGCGGCAAATGCTGAAGGTCTCGCGGCGAATGTGTTGGCCGGTAAAGCGGTGGGTACCAATGCGCCGTTCTTTTTGCTGCAGGCGGATGGTGAGTTTGGCGGGGTGTTGCAGCGGGCGGGCTTGCGCCTTGAAGAAAACATTACAATGCCGATAGATGCCGGGAGTGATGTGATTTTGACTGCCACCATTAGCACCCCGGAATGGGCGCCCGTAGATATCGTGGAATTCTACGTTAACAACCAGCCGGAACGCACTACCGATATCGGTACGGCTGCCCGCTACGGCGTTTGCTCGAACGCTCAGGTCAGCGCTGGTGATGCTGGTTGGGAAGCCGTGGAAGTTGTGATTAATGATTCGGTGCAAGGAGGTTCACGTACAGACATTACCGTGACGCTAACACTGGAGGATATTACCGAGGATACGTGGGTTATCGCGACAGTACGCGGCACTGATGGTATTTCCAGGCCGCTGTTTCCAGTGTTACCGGCAAGTTTGAACGCCGACAGCAATTTGACACTGGAAGATCTGACGGATGGCAATCTTGGAGAATCGGGTACGCCGGCGTTTGGGTTTACCAATCCCCTGTTTTTCGATGTCTCCGGCGATGGCTGGACTCCGCCTGGTGTGGCCAACGCGCCTTGTTCGCAATAGACTGGACCGCCAATCAGATTCCAGGGCATTGCTGGTTATTTGAATGCACATTGTCACACCGCGCGCCCCGATCAAGCTGAGCTGCGGTAGCATCGCCTTGAATGCCGTCCTGTTCCAGAACTGCAACGACATTGGTGTGACCGGGATATTGGGGCGTCTAGTGTATTGGCAGTTGGCAGGGGCTGCTCGCGACTTGCAGCCGAGCGCGTTAGATTGCCAGCTAAAATAAGTACCCTGACTCCGCTGAACTCTCTGCCACGGGTGGACGTCGTGATCGAGATTCCCCGGGGTAGTTTCGTCAAGCGAGATGGCAGTGGCCGAGTCGATTTTGTTTCACCTCTTCCCTGCCCCTACAACTATGGCTCGGTGCATCAGTATATTGGTGGTGAGGGTGATTTTCTGGACGCTGTCGTTATGGGGCCTCGTTTGCCAGTCGGCAGCGTGGTGCAGGTAACTGCCTATGGCGCAGTTGGCTTGTCGGAGCGGTATATGTACGACGACAAGCTTATTTGTGCAGTGCAGCCCATCAATGCCTGCGAGCGGCGTAACATCCTGCGGTTTTTCCATCTCTACGCATTGTTTAAGGGCCTCCTTAACCGAGTTCGCGGACGGGCAGGGCGCTCTCAGTGCGAGGGGTGGGGTGATGCAACGGAGGCGATTGCCAGAGCAGTTCCGGTCCAAAACGCGCCTGTGGGGAATCGAGTCTCGATGCTGTAATGCTCAGGTTACTATTTGGGCAGGGGCGCAGTGATCACGTGGCGCTGGTGACTGCGCTTCGCTCGATTGTGACCCCGCTACTTCAGAAACATAGCTTTTTGCAATCAGATCAGCCCCATCGCTCTGGACGCCTCATTTAAATCAGCCGTGAAGGGATCGATATCAGCATCTCTGTGCCAGTTATATTCCGTAGCCTTGGCTATATTCTCGGCTGTTTCAATTCCAAATAATCGGGTGATGATGGCCAAACTCATATCCATACCTGCAGATACTCCCGAAGAGGTAAAGAACTTTTCGTCCTCAACCCAGCGTGCCTTCTCGATCCACTGCACATTGCTGGATTGCTGGGTCGCCAGCGAAAAAAACTGTTTGTTTGAAGTAGCGCTTTTACCTTCCAGACAACCTGCCTTGGCCAGAAGGGCAGAACCGGTGCATACGGAGGCGACAATGTCTGCGCTCTCAGATTTTTCTTTGAGGAAATGCAGAAGGGCACTATTTTCTAACTCGGCTCTGGTACCGAAGCCCCCCGGAACCAGCACGATATCCAGAGGTGGACAACTACTGAAATCGTGATCGGGTTCCACGCGAGGACCAGCATCCAGCGCAACCCCCATCGCAGCGGCAACAGAATTCATATTTTGTGCAATCATCTTGATTTCAACGTTATCCGTGCCCAGCATCGAGAACATTTCCAGTGGACCGAACATGTCCAACATCTCGAAGCCGGGATAAAGGACAGCGCCAATCGTGAATGGGGGTGATCTCATTTTTTTATTCCAGGAGAAGCCACGACAGTAGAGGTTATACTCAATTTTCCACGATGGCGAGGTTCCCCGGCGCAGTCCATTTGCAGGTACCCTCTGTTGTCAGGATGGTTTAGTCTGATTGCTCTGCGCAGGCTCGAGGGTTGATTATGCTGCATCACAAAATAGATCTAGACACGAATATCCTCACACTGACACCCGATGGTGAACTTTCTGCCGCGGACTTCAAGCAACTCACTGATGTCGTAGACGCTTACAATCAGAGTAGCGGACCCCTGCGGGGCTTAATGATACTGACAGAGCACTTCCCGGGTTGGGATAGCTTTGGTGCCCTGTTCCAACATTTGAAGTTTGTTCGCGAGCACCGGGACCGCGTGAAAAAAGTAGCGGCAGTGAGTGACAGCGGTATTCTGATCGTTATGCCTCACATAATTGATCATTTTGTGCAGGCTGAAGTGCGGCATTTTGACTATGCAGACAAAGCGACAGCCCTGCAGTGGCTGTCATCCCCGGTTTAGGGAGAGAGTCTGCTCGCGGGTGAAGCCTTGCCAGTCATCGTCATTTCAGAGCAAAGGACCGAATTTATTTTTTGCGAGACTGACAAGTTGTTCTCAAACCAGCGTTCACGCTGGAATAAGCATCAATCTTCTTTGTCAGGCTGCAACTGGCGCCTCCTGAGGTCCCCGTACCAGTCTGCCGGGCATGGCACCTGTGGGGGTTCCGTTTTCAAGGATTACCTCGCCACTACAGATCGTCATTCGGTAACCGTCGACACGTTGTACCAGTCGACGCGCCTCGGCGGGCAGATCGTAGACCATTTCCGGTGGGTGAATGGTCAGACCGTCGTAGTCAATGACATTGATGTCTGCCTTCATGCCCACAGCGATAAGACCGCGGTCGTCGAGCCCATAAAATGTGGCCGTACGCCGGGTCTGCTTGTGGACCAGTTCTTCGATCGGCAAGCGCTCCCCTCGGCTGCGATCCCGGGCCCAGTGAGTGAGCAGGTAGCTCGGCATACTGGCATCGCAAATCAGGCCGCAGTGAGCGCCGCCATCGGACAGGCCAAACACAGCGTGGGGATGCTGCATCATTTCACGCAGCGCTTCAAAATTGCCATTGGAGTAACCCAGCAGCGGCATATAGATAATACCTTTGCCGTTGCGCTCCAGCATCGTATCGTAGGCCAACTCAGCCGGGGAACAGCCCTTGCGCTCTGCCTGGTGCAGTACACTTTGGTCGCGCGCTGGCTCGTAGTCGATGGGATCGCCCAAAGGGAACATGTTGTCCCAGGCGGTCAAGCTCTTGGTAAAGACTTCTGGCAGGCCACTAAGGTCCGGCGGATTGTCGAGTATGGAGCGGCGCATTTCGGGCTCGCTCAAAGCTGCTACCCGCTCAGCGAGCGGCAATGCTGCTAGTGGCTGATACGCTTCGTGCAGAATGAAGGGGTGTCCTGAGCTTTCCAGGCTGAACAAAACGCCCGCGGGGCGTTGCGCCACCTGCGGTGTCAGCGTACCGCCATTGGCTCGATCCTTTTCAACGGCGGTTAGCAAGCGCTGCCACTGCTGCGGGTCTTCGTTGTTTTGCAGGCAGGCAAAGGTGACGGGCCGGCCGGTTTCGCGGCCTATCTGGCTCATCCACGCCAGTTCTTCCTCCTCCGGTGCGAGATCGCTGGCGACCTCGAACACGCCGTGACCTACCTCGCCCAGCACACGGCCGATCCCGATGACTTCCTCTCGGTCTGCGGTAGTGCCAGGGGCCAGCTCACCGTCCTTTGCTCGGTGCAAGATGGTACGTGTGGTAGAAAACCCCAGCGCACCTGCCTGCAAGCCCTCCTTGACGATGGCGGCCATAGCATCCACTTCTTGTGGGCTGGCCATCTCATTGTTGGCCCCGCGCTCGCCCATTACGTAAGTTCGCACCGCGCCATGGGGCACCTGCGCACCGAAGTCGATGGCATGCGGAAGCTTGTCAATTGCATCAAGATATTCCGGAAAGGTTTCCCAGTCCCACTGAATACCCTCGACCAGCGCGGCGCCGGGGATGTCTTCTACGCCTTCCATCAGTTGAATGAGGTAGTCCTCCTTGCCGGGAACAACCGGCGCAAAGCCCACGCCGCAATTCCCCATCACTACGGTGGTTACGCCGTTCCAACTGGAGGGCGACAGCATGGGATCCCAGCTCACCTGCCCGTCATAATGGGTGTGGATGTCGACCCAGCCGGGTGTGACCAATAGGCCCCTGGCGTCTACTTCTTTGCTGCCCGGCCCCAAATCTTTGCCGACTGCGGCGATGCGTCCATCTGTGATGGCCACATCGCACTCTTGCGCCGCTGAGCCACTGCCGTCGATGACGCTCCCATTCCGAATAACCATGTCGTACATTTGTTTGTCTCCCGCTGTGAGCTGTGCCGCGAAAAGCAGCTTCTAGGCGCCGCGCGCCGCGGCTGCCCTATTTCTCTGACAGACGCTGCGCACAGTGTGCGTTTACCTCCAGGATTGTATATCCCCAAGGATTCATCAGTGTCCACTAGTATAGCCATTGGACCGCTATGTGTTTGTGAAATCTGTGTATAAAACATGCCTCTGGTATTGTGAATAAGATAGTCCTGCGCCAATTTGTCCGGCTACGCTGTTGGGCCTAGGATGATTGCTATAGGATAAGGGTCAAACGATAAGGAAGCCGCCTACGTCCGGCAGACCAATCCACTTCATATGGCCGACAGGTGCCTCGTGCATCAAACTCCGCACGAGGACTTGAAAGTTACAACAGAGCTGGTTGTGTGCAGACTAGTCGACCAGCCCCTGTGCAGCCAGATCCTGCATGAATGACTTGATAAAGGCCGGGCGCATGATCGCCACATCGCTTTGTTCTTGCATGCCTGAAGATGCGCGCCATAGCAGATCTTCCGTTTTGATCTCATAGAGGCTGGCCTCGAGATGGATGGAGTTGTGCTGCGACCAGAAATCTGAGGTCTGTCCCACCTGGTAAGGCACACCATAGACCCGGCCCCGGCCGTAGTAGTCTCGTCCGTAAACGGGGGCGTAGGCATAATATTTGCGACCGGCGTGAAGCACCTCACTGTGGTCGCGTCCGGCAAACAGGGTGACCAAAGCGGTGTCTACCCCGGCCTGAGCAGCCATGACGATCACATCCTCCTTATCAAGATCAGTACCGCCCTTGATGGTGTAACTGGCAACGGCATGCACACCTTGCTGCTGCAGTGCTTGTGTGAACTCTTGTTCGAAGGCGCGTCGCCCCTCCTCGGTTTTGGCCACGGCCACCACTAGAACGCCGTGCAGCGCCTTGGTTTGGACGTCCTTGTCTACCCAGGACTTTTCTATTTTCGCTGTCGAACTGCAGGCTGTTAACAGGAAGCTCAAATATAGGCAGAACACTATTCGGATGTTGATAAGGATACCTCGTTATGCATAAAGCTGTGGTTCCGAAAACCCGAGCGATTGTCGCAACGAGCGGATCAGGACATGGCGAAGTGATTGCGAATAGCCATCATGGCATCGTTTCGGCGATCGGCAAGCAACACCGTATGCGCTGCGGGTAATCGCCGGGCCATATTCACGCCTTCTCCGGGATAAAGGTGCAGGGCGATCTCGCTGCCGGAACAAGACATGGGCAACTATTCAATCCAACAACAGAGGGTTGGTTGTGGCCAATAAACCAGTGGCGCACGCCAGCGGCCATTGGAATCGCGGCTACGGTGATCGAGGGAGTCTATGGCTGCAGCAAGGTGTTCCTCATTTGGGCCTAGACATAACCGGTCACCAGCATGCCGCACACTACATGGTCCCATTAGTGTGAAATGGTGTCAGAGCGTGTGAGTATAGGCAATACAAACGGGGTGTCTAGCAAAGGTTCAGTAACTATTCAAATCCAGTAGAACGTAGCCCGATCGCGAATGATGTCCCCCGGGTTTACCGGTGGTAATTAACTTCCTACTCAATTCGTACCGGCGTTCGAAGAGTAGATAGCAGTCTAGTTTCTTGGCGACGCGCCTTTTATACTAAGGGAATTCGCGACACCGAATCATCAGAGGTTATGTATGCTCGTCACTCACAATAGGAACCGACTATGAAGCGCTGGAATGGCTGGGGCGATGAGAGTAATGAACTGGATTACGAATTGAGTTCCGCCGCACTGGGTTTTTTAGAAGGGTTGATTGGCAAATCGGCGCCCTTAGCAGATGCTAGCCTGAAGCAGGTGCTGGCGACTGTCCCGCAATCTCGCTTGCCGGGGCATGCGCTCTACAGTGTCGATGCTGAGGATCGTATGCGTCACGCCCGGGGGCAGAGCCTGCCAGATTGGCTTGCCCTGCGCAGCGGTGAATTCGGTGTCTTTCCCGATGCTGTTGCCTTTCCTGAGACAAGTGAGGAGGTTCGGGACTTATTGCACCACGCCCGGGAAAATCAAATTGATGTTATTCCCTATGGTGGTGGCACCTCGGTAGTGGGACATATCAATCCCGAAGAAAAAGGCCGCCCCGTGTTAACCATTGACATGACGGGTATGAAGCAACTGATGTCATTGGATAAAGCGAGCCAGATCGCAACGTTTGGAGCCGGCACAATAGGACCGGATGTGGAATCTCAACTGGCTGCTGAGGGTTATACCCTCGGCCACTATCCGCAGTCATGGGAGCTTTCAACGATAGGTGGCTGGGTGGCCAGCCGCTCCAGTGGGCAACAGTCGATGCGCTACGGGCGCATAGAGCAGATGTTCGCCGGTGGTCGGATTGAAACCCTGGAGGGCACACTCGATATTCCTACCTTCCCAGCGAGCTCAGCGGGACCGGACATACGTGAATTTTTCCTTGGTACAGAGGGCCGTCTTGGTATCATTACTGAGGTTAAAGTGCGGGTCACTCCGCTACCCGCGCAGGAAGCCTTTCACGTACTTTTTTTCCCGAGTTGGGAAGTAGCACTGGTGGCGGTTCGGGAAATCGTCCAAAACAAAATGCAACTGTCCATGATGCGTTTGAGTAACCAGTTGGAGACGTTTACGCAACTTAAGCTCGCTGGTAGCGCGCGCATCATTGGTCTGTTGGAATCCTATCTAAAAATGCGTGGCGTCGCAGGTGAAAAAGTTATGTTCACGTTCGGTGTTACTGGATCGAAGGGGCAATGTGCCGCCGCTCTGCGTCTTACCAGAGAGATAGCAAAACGTCACGGTGGCGTTGGCGCAGGCGCTGCGCTGGGCAAAAAATGGGAGCACAGCCGTTTCCGTTCTCCCTATTTGCGCCATGGTTTGTGGGATGCCGGTTATGCGGTTGACACTATGGAAACAGCCGTTGACTGGGTGCGAGTTGCTGATGCCGCGGCAGGAATTCAAAGTGATATCACCCATGCGTTAGAAGATGAAGGGGAACCGGTGCATGCGTTTACCCACTTGTCACACATGTACGGACAAGGGTCCAGCGTGTACACAACCTACATCTTTCGTTGCGGTAGCAGTTACGAAGAAACGCTTGAGCGCTGGAAGAAGTTGAAAGCTGCTGGCGCCGAAGCGATTGTGCGATTTGGCGGTACCATCAGTCATCAGCACGGTGTAGGGAAGGATCATGCTCAGTACTTGCCATCGGAAAAAGGCGAATTGGGTATCAAGGCGATTCAGGGGTTGGTGAAGGTTTTCGATGCACAGCAACAGATGAACCCCGGGAAATTGCTACCGTGACTTTTTCTGAACTAACTAGGCGAAAAAAATGAGCGCTGATTACAGCGGATTTACGAACCGTGAGGCCCTATGGCAGTCCTTGCGTAACGGTGATCAGAATTGGGATATGGTCATTGTTGGCGGAGGCATTATCGGCGCGGGCATTCTGCGTGAAGCCGCCAGACGTGGGCTCAAAGTGCTATTGGTGGAGCAGCGGGATTACGCTTGGGGCACCTCAAGTCGATCTTCCAAAATGGTGCACGGTGGCCTGCGCTATATTTCCCATGGGGATATAAAACTGACCAAGGACTCCCTAGGTGAACGCGAAAGGCTGTTGACTGAAGTTCCTGGGTTGGTTGAGCGCATGGGTTACTATTTCACGCTGCGCAAAGGCCAATTTCCGGGCCGGATACCCTTTAGTATTTTGCTGTGGCTGTACGATCGACTGGCGGGCATAAAAAATCATCGCTACTTCAACACACTTAGTGTCGAGCAGCACTATGCTGGCATCAATAGCGATGGCATCACGGGTGCAATGTATTACACCGACACAGTAACCGATGATGCTCGGCTGGTGGTGCGCGTGCTGCAGGATGCGATAGCGGCCGGTGGTCAAGCCGTAAACTATGTGAAGGCACAATCACTGATCAAGACTAACGGCCAGGTGACTGGCGTGCTGCTGCGGGACGAGGAGAGTGATGAGCAAATTGAGGTAGTGTGCAGGACTGTTATTAATGCTACAGGCGCCTGGGCAGATCAGCTTCGCAATGAGGTCAATCCGGAAAAACGTATTCGCCCGTTGCGCGGCAGCCATCTGGTTTTTCCCATGGCAAAGCTTCCGGTGGCAGATGCCTTATCCCTGTTTCATCCGGTCGATAAGCGACCAGTTTTTGTTTTCCCCTGGGAGGGGACCACCGTGGTTGGCACAACTGATCTGGATCATCAGGAGGATATCGATCAGGAAGCGACTATCAGTGCAGCAGAGCTGGACTACCTGTTGCAGGTCGTGCACGCATTATTTCCCGACCATCAACTTGGCCAGGAGGATGTCATCTCCACCTGGTCCGGCGTGCGGCCCGTCATCGGTTCCGAGAAATCTACTGACCCCTCCAAAGAAAGACGAGATCATGCAGTATGGGTGGATGCGGGGCTAGTGACTGTTAGCGGAGGTAAGCTCACCACATTCCGGCTAATTGCACTTGATGCTATTCGCGCGGCTGCCCCAACTCTTGGCAGCGTGGAATCGAAGGAACCCAGTGATGCAATCTTCAGTGCGCCCGACATTACCCCCGCTGATCTTGGTATCGAGAATATGCGCTGGGCCCAGCGGCTGATCGGGCGTTACGGAAAGCATGCAAAAGCATTATTAGAACAGGCGAATGAAGGCGAGCATCAACTTGTAGGTAATACCGAATTCTGTCTTGCGGAGTGCCGCTGGGCTGCACGTAATGAATCAGTACTGCACCTGGATGATTTACTACTGCGGCGCACACGTCTTGGTCTGCTGTTGGAAAAGGGTGGGGAATCATTATTTGCCGAGCTGGAACAAATCTGTGCGAAGGAGCTGCAATGGGATTCTGATCGCTGGCAAAGAGAGGTCGAACGCTACCGACAGATCTGGCGAAAATACTACTACTTACCCGTGGCTGAAGGCCGCGCGGAAACCGCATGAGTATTAGTAAAGACTATGTTCTGGCGATCGACAACGGCACGCAAAGTGTGCGGGCACTGGTGTTTGACCTTGAGGGTGAATTAATCGCCAAGAGTAAGGTGGAAATAGAGCCTTATTTCTCCGCCGAGCCAGGATGGGCCGAGCAGCATGTGGAGTATTTCTGGGACAACTTGTGCAAGGCCTGTACCGGGCTTTGGCCGCAGCTGGATTTCCCCAAAAGCGCTATCAAGTCTGTCGCCCTCACTACACAACGTGCAACTGTGGTTAATTTGGACCGTGATGGCAAACCCTTGCGTCCGGCCATCGTGTGGTTAGATCAACGACTGGAGGATAACTTGCCCAGTATGGGCATCTGGAGCCTGCTGCTTTCGCTCGCTGGAGAAAAGCAAACAGTCAAATTTTTTCGCAGTCAGTCTGAAGCGCATTGGATTAAAAATCAGCAGCCGGAAATATTTGAGAAGACCGAGAAGTTCCTGCTACTTTCTGGTTATCTGAGCTACCGTTTGACGGGAAAATACGTCGATTCGGTGGCAAGTCAGGTAGGGTATTTGCCGTTTGATTTTAAGCGCCATACTTGGTGTCAGTCCCACGACTGGAAATGGCGAGCACTGCCAATAAAGCGCAGCCAGCTACCCGATCTTATTCCGGCGGGATCGCCTTTAGGGACGATAAGTGCGCAAGCGGCGGCCGCAACGGGAATTCCCGAAGGCCTGCCCTTAATCTCAGCGGGCGCGGACAAAGCGTGTGAAGTACTTGCCTCGGGATGCCTCACACCGGATACCGGAAGCCTGAGTTACGGCACTACCGCGACCTACAACAGCACCAACACAAAATATATTGAAGCGATAAAACACGTGCCCGCCTACCCGGCGGCCATGCCGGGAACCTATAACACTGAGACCATCGTGCAGCGGGGCTACTGGATGGTGAACTGGTTCAAGCGAGAATTTGGTTTACGCGAGACGCGGATGGCTGAGGAACTGGGTGTAGAAACCGAAACGTTATTTGATGACCTGCTGGCGCAAGTTCCTGCGGGCGCGATGGGACTCACAGTGCAGCCGTATTGGTCTCCCGGTGTTCGCATTCCTGGCCCGGAAGCAAAAGGCGCGATCATCGGTTTTGGTGATGTGCACACACGCGCACATATTTATCGCGCCATTATTGAAGGGTTGGCCTACGCTTTGCGAGAGGGGAAGGAGCGTCTGGAAAAACGCAGTGGCCACCGTATAACAACCTTGAAAGTTTCAGGTGGTGGCTCTCAGAGTGATGAGGCTATGCAAATCACCGCAGACGTATTTGGTATCACGGTTGAACGCCCACATACGTATGAAACTTCGGGATTGGGTGCCGCGATCAACGCTGCCGTAGGCGTTGGGCTACACCCCGATTATGAGACGGCGTTAAAGCACATGACGCACGCGGGCGATCAATTCGTACCGATAGAGGAAAATGTGCGTATCTACGAACAACTGTACACACAGGTCTATCTCAAGATGTACGGGAGGTTGGAGCCGCTATACGGCTCCATTCGAGAGATTACCGGGTATCCGTTTTAGGTACGAGCATGACAGGCTGCCTCGCAGGGGCTCCCGAGACTGAATCCCTTATGTCCTCCGACCTACTCGCTTTAGAAACTGATAATATTTAGCTTCTCTATGCTTGCCTTCAGTAGAGTCTGTGTTAAAAAACTTAGCTATCACTGAGAAAGGAGGCTGCGTACTTAGGCTGTTATCCGTGGTTCTGAACCCGTCAAGTGGGTTCAGGTATCGCATCCGCTTGACGCAGCTCGCAGTGGCGGGTCTGAATTCGCTAGCCCTGAGGCGTCAGGTATAGTCGATCACGATAAGTCACACTGCCCACGCGGCCACCCGCACCGACACCAAGTCCCTTGGAGATGGCGCCGATATAATCTGCTTTAGCTAGTACCACCACATTGGTGGCATGGCGGCTTCTCCAGGGGTGGTACTAAACGTCAAACTATCAAATTTGGACTAGGGGCATTCGGCATCTTCCACCGGGGCACCACTCCAAGCGAACCCGACGGCGAGCGGGTCGTGGTCGCTCAACGGGCCCCCGTCGCTTGTGACGAAAATATCGGTTTCGAAGCGGCAGTAAGTGGGTGTGAGTGTCACCGTAGTACTGGAGCGGAAGAAAAATTTATCGATTGCCTCTTCGTCGATGATGCCGAGGGCGGCGCATGCATTGCTGCTGCCTGTCTGTGCTGTGAGGAAGTTGAGATTCTCTGCATCGTGACTGCGACTTAACCGCATGTTGAAATCACCTCCGATGATCATTGCCCGGCCGGCTGAAAAAACCGTTATAAACGCCACCAGGTCACGTGTGTTGGCAACCTTTAGAGCTTGGTCGCCTTCTCCGTTGCCAGCTTCGCCGTGCAGGTTATAGATATCGACGCATACGCCCGGGGCAAGCGCAGTCCGGGCCATGCTGAATCCTTTTAGGGCCAGGCAGTCTCCGGAGTTATTGTCACAGCCAAACCATTTTTGTCTGACGATCGGACCAAACGGAAATTGCGAAAATCTGTTGAGTCCATCGCTAACGAGCGCACTGGGGCGCTCGAGATTGTTACCTAACGGCAGTGGTGCAGACACTGATTGATACGGATGCATCGACTGGGCTTTTAGTATCTCGTGGTAGACCCGCAGCGGTGCAAGTGTATTCGGTTCTGGCGTCTCCCAGTCCTCCTGTGTAAGTACCAGGTCATAGCCATTGAGCAATGGGCCGATAAGAGGTGTGTTGGTTTCCGGGTTAGAACTGGAAAGCTCTTCCGGCAAGCCCGCAACATTATAGCTAAGTGCGAGAAACTCACCGGATACTATAGAGGAAACATTGGCGCCGCTGGTATTGTTGCTGTCGCTGCAGGCTCCGCCAAGACAGGATAGCGCGACGGCCAGTCCCCTTGCGCAGCCCCACAGTGCAATGTGTCGTCCAGAGGCGTGAGATGATATACCGCATAGTGTTGTGAGGTGGGTGTGTTTCACAGGGACATCCTCAGTGAGGGAACGCAGGCTATCTTGACATGCGCTCCCTCATTGAGGAAGGGAAGCTTCCAGCTGAACTTTGGCTGGAGTTCGCTATGGTGGACACACTTGATCCGCAGTTTCTGGGCCCGCGGATGGAGCTGCTGTGTGGGATATTCGTGCTCGCCACTCTCACTGGCCACGCTACCGCCGGGCGCACTGCTCTGTAACATTGGGTTTTACTGGTTTTACTGTCAGGAAATCTTACACTCTGCCCTGAAAAGATGAAACGGGGCCTCGTAAGTCATTGAAAAATATAGTGTGGCCCAAATATTGCGTTATAAGAAGAATGCACAAGAAAAACCTCTGGGCTTCGTCGGTACGTTCGGTTCAAAGACACGACAGGTAAACGACATGAGTAAGAAAACGTTTCACACACTAGCTGGGCCATCTTCGAAGAGTTTCCTCAGGCTTGCGGTAATCTTAGTGATCTCCGCATTCCTAAGCGGTTGCTACTCGGTATCTGCCGTTCGCGATTTTGATAGAGCGGGCGGCACAACGCCTTGGTGGTGTGAAGGTTATATGGCTGTTCCTGAGCTTACGCAGCCGGCATGTATCCTTTTTTCGTTACAAATCGACGTCGTAGAAATCAATGCTCGAAAGTATCCTACCCTGGCTGACTTTGAGCTTGCCGGGGCTGTAAACATTAGTGCCGATACGCCGGCAGGAACCGGCAAGGCTTACAGGCTGCCGAGTGTCGATACGGCAAGCTTTGACCCCCTGGCGCCCCATGCCTTTTTGTATGATGGTACCGACCCTGAGGCACAACTGGTTGGCGTCATGTGGACTGTCGATGGCCTCTTGCCGCCAAGCGGTTTCCCCGGCGATCGCGACCAGTGGGTTAGTACCGGGCCGTCTCAATGGGCTCTCCCAGCCTGGATCATCCGTGGATATCAGAACCAACTGTATATCTTTGCCGCATCGCACCCCTGCCTTGAAACCGGTGTAGTGTTAGGCAGTACTCAGGATCCGTGTTTTGTGGAATCTCATCCGCATCCGTTTGAGGTTCTGTTAAGCAGCGATGATGGCGTGCAGGCGCTTGGTATCGATCTCTTGGCACAAGCCTTAACTGGCCTGGATAACACGGTTGTCAATATTGTAGCCCCGGCTTTAAACCAATCCGGCGCCGCGGGGTCTACCACGCAAGCGCCTTACGTCGTGTCTGGTAGCTCAGCACTCACCTTGAGTGGTTTAGCAGCAACGGCGGTTTATAGTACAGATCCGGCAGACGTTGGAGGCAGTGGCTCACCAGCGGATGCGGTGATATTCGCCCTTTCCGATCCCACTCAACTATTGTCGCCCGAGGTTGTAATCATCGGCGTCAATGACGGACAGAACTATACCAATATTGGCAGAATCAACTCTGGTACTATCGGCGCTGCCCGGGCAGCTCGCCGTATAGGCGTACCGGCGATTGCCACCAATCAGGGGTTGGGCCTAGCTGGCACGGTCACAGATCTCCCTTCGGGTGTCCACGCCACGCTTCTATTACTGGAGAATTGGCGACTGGGCCGCACAGTGAATACCATCGATAGCGTACTGAACATCAACACGCCTACGTGTATCAATGGCAATACGATCAACGGCACCGTATTTACAGAAGTGAAAGCGATACTGGAGCCTGGCGATTCGTATAGTCTCCAGGATTGCTCCTCTGCTGTACCTGTGGAGGACATCTCAAATGACCTCGAGGCTTTTAATAATGGCTTTACTAGTGTAACGGACATCAACAGAACTGATTCCCTTAAAGTATCGTCCTACAACATGGGCCTCGCGCTGAACTTCGTACTGTTCACCGAAGAACGGCTCGTGGCCAATGAGGTACTACTGGCTGATTACGAGAGTGATGTCATTTGCTTACAGGAGGTTTGGCTGGAGGATTCTGTGACTGCCGTTGAGGATGCACTTGGTGGTAGCTATCCGCACCGGCATCAAGTGCCGGCTGAACAGGTGTTTTCAGCGGGTGCCGCCTGCACGCTTGCCGAAATAACCCCCCTAGAAAACTGCGCTAACACGAACTGCGCTGGCCTTTCTGGTACGGCTCTGGTCTCCTGCGTGACGACTTCCTGTGTTGCGTCTTTCCCTGCCGGCGCATGTCTGGATGGTCTGATCGGCGCTGTCGGCATACCTGGCGTCACTGTGGAGCAGGTTGTAGACGTGGTTACGCAACCCGCTGGCAAGTTTGCCTTCGGCGGTTCAACGGGACTCATTCTCGCTTCGAAATACGAGCTCAAAAATCGCGAGTTCCAGGATTTCATTGACAACTCCACGGGCAACCGTCGCGGTGCTTTGTACGCGGAAATACAGCTTAACGGCCGAAACCACGTGGTTGGTTGCACGCACCCCACCGCTAATCTTGAGGCGACGCTCGCCTATCCCGATTCGGGTAATTTCGATTCGTGGGAGGAAGAGAACCTCTTTATGCAGGAAGAGATGATTAACTTTGTAAATGCCAAGGCTGGCAGCAAACCCATCTTTTTCGGCGGTGACTTCAATTGCAGCATTGCCAATGCAAGTACGGGTGTCGATGAAGAGTTTTCCGACAGCTGCCAGTTGTGGCTGGATGATGGCTTTGCCGATCCCGCCGCCGATCAACTGGAATGTACCTACTGTGAAATAGAGAACCTGATTCTTCAGCAGGACATGGGCACCAGTGCTACCCTTCTGGATCACATCTTCGTGAAAAACCTGGGTGCAACCGCAACCGCGTCGATCGTTGCCGAACGCGTGTTCGATGAACCAGTGAATATAATAGCATTGGATCCAGTGTCTGAACTCGAGCTGCTAGATTCACCGTTGCTGACGCACCCCTCAGATCACTTTGGGGTTGACCTGGTGATTGATCTGCCGCGTAGGCGATAAGCCTGAACCTTTAAAAGCCAGAGCTTTACGGTCCTTGCTACCTCGGTGGATGCTGAACAGTTACCTGTCAGTCGAATGGCATTGCTTCCTGATTCATCAAGCGGAGCCATCCGCGCAGCATGCGATACAAGACCCATAGGCCGACAATCGTCACCAATATCCACGCCAGTGGTATGCCGATAATGGTGACCACCAAAATCGCGCCTACGCACAACCACAGAAAGGCAAACCAGAAAGTGCGGATTTGCCAGCGAAAGTGCGATTCCAGATACGTTCCACGCGTATCCCCTTGTTTTAGGTAATTGAGAAACACTGCCAGTATAGATGGCCAGCCACTGAGAAAGGCCGTTACGACGAAGGCGCTGGTTAGCACGCCGTTGATGGCACTGAATAAATGCAGGCCATAGATCAGATAAGTGAGATGAACCATATTTGCGCTGGGTGACTGATGCATAGCGAAATCCCTCATGGCTGTCTGGAAATTGTGTTTGATACAAATTGTACGTCGGATAGTGATATGGCACCAATAGGCCATTTTTCAAGAGGGGCGCGCATGGCGGCTATTCGATCGGGCGTCGCCTCAGCAGTGTGAGCAGCACTCGCCGGCCTGCCACCATTGCGGGATAGAGCAGTCGCGCGAGCATTGCGTGGCGAAAAACGTAATGATGTACTTTACTAAACAAGCCAGACTTACCACTCATCAGCGCCAGAGCCTGAATCGCGCGATCACCGAAATAGAGCTCTTCCTCAACAAATAGGGCGAAGCCCTGATTTAGATCCAGGCCCAACTGTTCCACGCGACTTCGTTGAGGCGATGCCTGGCGAGCATCGAGCAGCGTTAATGTGCCGAAATTTTCACGTAGCTGCAGCAAGGTGACGTAGCGATTGCAGATGGGGCAGTCACCATCGTACAGAAGCGTTAATGTCGGGTACAACGCTGAAGTCATGCCATGGCGTGAATTTCAGCCAGCGCCCGATCGATTTCAGCCTCACTGTTGAGCAGGCTCGGCGCAAAACGTGCATAGCTTTGACGGTAGGGGGTGCTACTCATGATAATGCCCTTCTCATGCATGCGTGTTACTACCGCATCAGATTTCATGTCGGCCACCTCAAAACAGACCAGCCCTGAGGAATACTCGGTTGTCATCGGTGTGTGCAGTTTGACATGCGACATCGCTGCAAGACCCTGCTTGGTTTGGGTATTCAAAGAATGGATACGTGATTGCACATTGGCTTTGCCCAACTGCTGATGCAGATCGAAAGCCGCTGGCAGCGCCCAGCGATGCTCAAAGGAATGGAATCCCCCGGGAGTGAAGTGCATGCCGTCTGGCACTTTGTCGATAGGCATTAGTCCCAGCCAGGCGGCGTAGGAAGCACTGAACGATGGAATGATCGGTACACTTCGCGCCCAGGCCTTTTTGTTACCCCAAACTACGCCTGTGCCCCTTGGGCCAAAAATCCACTTGTGCGTACCGGCAACGAAGACGTCGCAACCCAACTCAGTAACGTCCTGATCTTCTATGCCAAACCCGTGGACACCGTCGACACAAAAAACGATCTGATCTGCCTCGCCGCGTGTTTGATTGGCGGTGTTTACCACCTCTGCCAGTGCCTTGATTGGCAGTTTGACTCCGGTGCTGGAATGCACCCAGGTGACAGCGACCACTCGTGTTTTCTCTGTTATACCGTGCTTAAGTCGCTGCTGGCACTGCCCGGCAGAGACCTCGGCGGGGTCATCGTACAGTGTAACGTGCTTGACCACTGCTCCGCTGCGCCGGGCCTTGTGGGCCAAAGACATATCGGTGGAATAGTGATCATGAACGGTCTGCAGCATTTCATCGCCCGGATTTACTTTCAGGCCGTTATAAACCATTGCCAGTCCCATCGTAGTGCTATCGGTCAGAACAATGTCTGACCATTGACCACCCATGTAGCCTGCCGCTGACTGGGCAATTTTTAAATCCATGGTCCGACTGTGATCGTGTAGGTAGTCCGCGGGGTTTTCGTCGAGTCCCCGCCTGTGTTTTTCAATCTCCCGAGATACCGGGGCAGGGTGTGAGGCCAGTAGAAATGTGGAGAGATGTATATAGTCGTGAGTCAGTGGGAACAAGCTACGTAGCGCCGACCAATCCGCCGCTTCGATTGGCTTGGAGGCGTTTTCCGTGGAAGCGTCAGACAGCGCTGAAGAAGACAGCGCCGTGGCTCCGATGGCCACACCGGCAGTGCTCAGGAATTCTCGTCGTCGCATAATTCGACCCTTTAGATGATTCGAGTATAGCAGTTTGTAGCGCTTCCTCAGGGTGTCAAGCTCGGTAGAATAGAGGCAGATAGTCTTCCAGGACAGGCGCTTCTTGAAAAGTGATCTCTGGGTTAAACTCTGGCATTGGTCAATCGACCGCACCCTGGCTTACTTTGTTTATTGACAAATCCACCAAATGACATATTTTGTCAGGTGACATTCATTGAACTAGTGAGCTCAGGCCTATGACCCAGCAGGGAAAAGCGATTTACGCCGATAGCGTTCTGGACCAGAAAGAGTCTATAGCAGCCATTTATGGCGACGTTGATTTCTCAATTCTGCCGGAGCGTTATGTCAACGATGCCGATGTCGGCAATAGTTTACCGCCGCGGTATAAGCGCTATGCAGAAAGTGCGCTGTCTGATCCGGCGAGGGTCGAAAAAATCCGCAACTATACGATGACAGGCGACCGCGTGGCCGATGCCTATGCCGCCCTGATTCCTGAGTATGGTTTTCGCACGCTTGTCACCATGCTTGATGATGCTTGCGAGAAGGGCGTTGAGGCGGTTCCGGATGCACCAAAGGAATTAGTGACTTTTATTCGCTCAATGGAGGCAACACCAGATTGGGTCGATATGAATATGGTTGAAAAAGGGGCCCGACAGGAACGTATCCCCCTGGTCACAATTTCGCCCTTTGTGATTCGTGGGGCGTTTATTGCGACCTTTATGAACAAGTACACGGCTCTACCGATGACCATGACCGGCACACTTTCCGATTCAAAATCAGCCAAACGCGTATTTGAAACAGCCAGTTTCTTTACGGCAACCGCCATGCCGGGTGCACTGAAACGATTTGGTAGTGGTTTTAGGGCGGCGGCCAAGGTGCGCCTCATGCATTCCATGGTCCGTTACAACATCATGCGCACTGGTAAATGGGATGTCGCTACTTACGGCATCCCCATTCCCCAGGTGGACCAAATGCCTGCAGGACTAATTGGCATCTTTTTACTGTCATTCAAGCTACTGGCTAAGGGCCGCACAAGTTTTACTCAGGCCGAAAGGGAGCGGGTGGAAATGGCGCGCTATCGTTGTTTTTTGCTGGGGCTACCGCAGGATTTACTGGGAGAGACACCACAGGAAATTGTCGACCTGATGATGGCCCGTACGCTGTCGTTGAAAGAAGAATTTGATGACGATACTTGTGGCGTATTGATACGCGGCACCATGGACGCGAAACTGTTTGATGATCCGTCTATAACCGGTCGAATTCATCGGTGGATGGAGCGCGGATTTTCCAAATATTTTCTCATCCAGAATTTCTGTGACGGAAAGCCGGCGCGTGCCGAAAAGTTAGGTATCAGCTATCGCTTGGAGGACAAGCTGGCCGCGGCGGTAGCGATAGTCGTCGTTCTGGCCAATACCAATTTTTACAAACTCGGGATGCGTATCCCGGTGTTGCGCGACGTAGTGGACAGGCAGCTGGTCAATAAGCTTGCGGGGCTTTTGGATAGCTACGGCCACGCTGATTTCATCACTGATGCCAATCAATACAAACTGGCTCCAGCGGAATAGGTAGAAGACTATAAAATGTTGATATATATGAATATAAATTGAAAAATATCTCTCTGCGCGCATAGTCTTTGCCCCCCTACAGTCCGCCTGATACGGTATCTTTTCCTCCCCTATGACGAATAAATCTATGAATCGATTCTTAAGCAAGGTGCTGGTGGTTTACCTGTTGGGTTCCGTCACTAATCTCGCAGTTTCTCAGCAAGACACAGCACCCGTCTTGGCCGATATTGTTATTAGCTCCGGCGTTGAAGGCGGCGGATATTGGGGCGCGGGTAGTCGCCTGCAGACAGTGGCCGGCGGTATGGGTCTGACGGTACAAAACCAAGCCAGCATTGGTTCGCTCGCTAACCTGAGGGAGCTTATGAAGGAAGGCAGCCCGGTCAGCCTCGCTTTTGTACAGCAGGATGCCTTGCAGTATTACCTCGACAGCAAGCCCGGCGCAGTTCCGGCAATTGAAACACTGGAAAATATCGGTCGAGAATGTGTTTTCATCATTGCCGACAGTAAAGGCGATATTGATACCGTTGAAGACATGCAAAAGGCGAGTCGGATGCAATTGGGTATTAAGAGCCCGAACAGCGGCATTAGAGTGACATTTGACTACATGGCCAGCCTGGCCCCGGGGCTTGGGGATATCACCGTGAATTATGGTAATGCCGTCGATATGATGAACGGATTTGCGCACCCGCTAACTAATATCAAACGCGCCGTAATGGTTGTTCACGCGCCCGATGCGCATTCACCGGAAATCGATATGGTTATTGCCAACCCGGATCGATTTCGCTTTGTGGAGATCAGGGATGAGCGCTTTACTCGGAAAACCGCCAGTGGAGAAGCCATTTACCACAGTATGAAAGTAGCGCCCGGTGCGGTTGAAGGTGCAGGCTCAGTGCAAACGATTTGTGTGCAGGGACTATTGGTGGCCAATAAAAATAAGTTGACTGCAGAGCAGCGTGAGAAAGTAATTGCGCTCATAGACAATCACTGGTCACAGGTGCGTTCGGAGACCAAGTAACAACGGATAGATTAACTGAACAGGGTTTATTAAAGTGGCCATTGAATGTTTGCTAGCGCCAAGCTACGTCGTTGATGTGGAGATATGCAATGAGTCATGTCTCCAATGCGCATAGCGAGCTATTCGTTTATTGCGCAGTGCGGTGTCATTTTTTTCGGAGCCGCTGAGTAATAAGTTCGCTTTCGGCGAGTGGCACTTCTAGTTCACCTCAACCACCATCGCCATCACCTGCTCAAAGGCCAGATCTGCAATCACAGCCATTTCTTCATCGGTGCGATCCTGGATGGGATGCTGTACAAACACCTTCATTGCGGCAAAGCCCAGAGCTTTCGCTTGCGCCAGATCGGCTTCCCGAAACTCTTCAGACAGGATGTAGCCGCCCGGTATACCGCGGCTTTCCAGATCCATGATGTCATGCAAACTGCACGACGTGCAGGAGCCTCAGTCGGCTAGCGCTTCAATTACCGCGTGGCACTCCAGGGCGATTTGCTGTTTGACCGCAACCGGGGCAACTCTCGTCATTGTGGGTTTCTTGTAGCGTCTTGTTTTGACACCGCGTGAGTTGAAAAGCACTTCGAGGCGGTCCAGAAGTACATTTCCACGCGGTTTGTTGATATCCAGTAAGCCAAGGGTTTTACCCTCGAGGCTGCTCAAACGTGGCAGTAGCGGCTTTACAGTAGGACTCAGTTCTGCTGTTGGATCCAGGAACACTTCTGTCATAACGCGATCTCCTTGCTTACAGGTGAACTGCCAAATTCACCGCTGGCCAGCCAGCCACCAACAATGGCGGAGAATAGGCCTGCAGTGCCACCGGCGCGCACAATATTAAGGCCACCGGGCTTGAATTTTGACAGTTCCATATCTTTCAGGAATTCCGGCATACCCTCGGCAATTCCGTCGACACCATTTACCAATTCACTGCCATCACGAGTGGTGAATTCTGTCAGTGTATCCAGTACCTGCTGTTTACTCCAGTTGGCGTTCGCAAAAATTCTTTGGTGTTCGGGCGAAAGAATGATGAAGGCATCACTTAGCATAGCGAACTTGCGGTGCCCCACGGAGAGTAGGCTCGCCGCCAGTGAGCGGCACAAGGATTCCGGGTCCCGCGATTTCTGATCGGCGATACCCTGCACACCGTCTGCGGCAAATAATGTAACTGTTGACTGCCCGCTGCTGAATCCGCGCTGTACTGCCAGCGACTCCCAGCATGAGTGATCTTCATCTTCAGCAAAACAGAAAGTGTATTTGCCGGGGTTGCCCAGGGTAGAACGGTCCACACCGCCTGGTTTGCCCCCGCCTACGTTGCGTATAACCAGCTGCAACGCCCTCCCGATGGTGGCGTTGGCACGATTGCCCTGCCCGAGTGCGTTCGCGCCGCTGTTCATGCCGATGGCTTTTGCAATGGGGCCGTTGACGATCACCATGGGCCCAGAAAACCAGGTAGTAGCTAAAAGGCCATGCATACAAAACTCATCGATGAGGCAGGCTTCAACCGCGGCGATCACCACTGGTAGATATTCGGGTTTGCACCCAGCCATAACAGCGTTAATGGCCACCTTTTCAACGGTACAGGGTTGGAGGTCTGGCGGCACCGAACCCAGTACCTCGGCAGGATCGCGGCTGGTGCCTGCCAGCATGCGCACAACACGAATTTCGGTAGGAGGAACAACAGGCAAGCCATCACTCCAGCCACGTTCGAAGCAGGATTCAATCGGGTCTTCCATTTCACCGATGTCTATGCGCCGGGACTGCAGCGCGATATCGCCGTATTTGAGCGCCAGCTTTTCAGGCATGCCCGGTGCGACACTCATCGAGCCGCAGCCGGGCCGAAAGTCGGGAAGACTCGCGCCCAAACTCGGAACGTCGAACAACCGCAGCCATTCTGCACGGTCCCATCCGACAGTGCGCTCAGACTCGGCGTCGTTATCCATGCGAATCACCGTCGGCACAGTTTCTATGTTGAGCTGCCAGGACTGTTGCAGGTCGCGGTCATCGCCAACATTGTCCGCTGAAGCGGGGAAGCCCGGATCATCCTGGCTCCAGATATGTATCGACTGGCCCGTTGCCTGTAACTCGGCAATAACGGGCTCCACCAGCATGCAGGTAGGGCAGTCCTTTTTAACGACGACGATGAAATCTGGCTCTGATGTGCTCATGGTTCCCAGTATAGAGTATTGTCATATTCAGGTGTTGAGTATTGGTTCAGCCATCTGATGTAAGCTCATCACGCCCTTCGCCACATTCCGCTCGTCCGATTTTTTGGACAGCCCCTTCCATCTCCATCAGCATGCTGACATAGGTTTCAGTCATTATGTCGATCATTATTTGTGGTTCCAGATCACCGGCGACACCACTAAATTGACCATGCCATAGAGCTACAGTAGACGCGTCACTGGCAGATCGTAGGCTCGCCTCCACGGTATAGTCCTGCATAATATTGATTTCGTTTTCCAATACCGTGTAAACAAGGCGGTGTTGCAGTGGGTCTAGTTCCAGAAGCCGCTCCTCAATAGCGGTTGGGATACCGGGCATGGTGATGCGCCTGATTTCGCCGATGCCGCTGCCAAGCTTTTCGATTTTCTCTGCGGGCGAATACCAGGATAGGTTGGAGAAGTCCGAAACTAGAGCCCAGAGTTTTTCGATCGGGACTTTGAGTTCACGCTCAACCTTTATAATGTACATCGATTGATTCTCTGTTTTATAGGTTTTCACAGTATGCCACAGCAAAATAGGGAGGTACTATACGACTAAAATCTACAGAAAAACCGGGTCAACCTGCAGTAGTTTAAAAAAATGCCCGAGAAATAGAATTGCGATAGTGACCGGCCTTAAGGGAGGCGCAAGTTATGTCCCATGAAATGGAATTAAAGGCAAAAGCCGCGGAAATTCTGCGTGGCGCAACATGGCCCTGCGAGGAGTGTGGCGGCGATATGCCCCTTGAGTATGAAGAGGATGATAGCGATGAAGTGGGGTATCAGATTGTCGGTGCGAGCTGTGACGGATGTGGTATGCGTTACGATAGCACTATCAACAATGCGTACGGTGAAAAGCTTGATACCTGTTCCACGAGGGAGCTTTTAGGACTGTAACCCCGATTGCTTCCCTGGCGCCAGTGTGGCTTAACCGCAGCAAGAAAATCTTTGGCTTTGACTCACAGCAAGTGGACCTCGTAGCAGAGCGAACAGTGATATTCTCTTAATATCTAGTATTAATGGGCTTCAACCATGGCGGACTCACTACAGGAACAATTGCTTAAGTCGGGCTTGGCCAATGCCGACAAGGCCAAAAAGTTGGCCAAAGAAAAGCGCAAGGCAGCTAAACTGGCCAGGGGTACTGGCAGGGACTTAGTTGATGAGAACAAGGAGGCGGCCAGGCAAGTGCTGGCGAAAAAAGTCCAGCGTGACAGGGAGTTAAATCAGGCCCTGAACAGCAAAGCTCAGCGCAAGGCGATTAACGCGCAGATTAAGCAACTGATAGAGAACCACAAGTTAGTAAGAGGGCAGGGTGATATAGGTTTTAACTTCTCTGACGGCAAGAAAGTAAAAAAGCTGTACGTCACTGCATTGGAACAGAAGCAGCTATCGGCTGGCGTTCTGTCTATCGTCAAGCAAGGCGATCAATACGAGATAGTTCCCCGGAAAGTGGCGGACAAAATTTCTGAACGCGACCCGGCACGCGTTATTGCCAGTGTAGAAAATCCGAATGTTGCATTAACGCAGGAAGAGCAGGACTGGTACAAGGATTATGAAGTGCCGGACGACCTGAATTGGTAGTTTAGTTTTCGGTCTGTGATCAGAGCACACTCGTCGACCCATATTCGGCGATTATCGCGGCATTAATGGCCGCCTGCTCCGCGTCGGCATCTACCGTGGCGCAAAGACCCTGTTCCCACGTCTCGTATGTAGCATAGTCGGGCTCACCTACCTTGGTCAGTGTGTCCCACACAAGCAGGCAAAGTTCTGTGTCAGCTACCAGTTCCGAACGCCTGGCCTCTGCGAGTAAGCTTGTCATCGTCGCACTGTCCTGGGATACGCGCAGTGCATCGCCAACATCCAGATGAACGAAGTTGCGATCTGCCACAGAGAAGGTGGGCCAGTCTATCGGTAGCTCAGGTGTCCCGGTTCTGGCAAATTCGGCCCACGCGGACATCATCAATTCACGCATTTGCTCTCGAGACTCGCCTTCGGGATAGACATAGCCTGATATCGGGCCATAGGTAAATGAGCCTGTTACGAAGGCGATATCAATGCCGTGTGCGGCGCCAATAAGTTTCGGGAAGTCTGCAAAAAATGACTCTTCCTGATCATCCCAGTCGAAGCTGTATGCGTAGAGATCTTTATATCCGGCGGCCTCCATAGCAGCGAGGGGTTCGTCAACCCCGCGTAGTTTCCAGGCCTCGGAGCGTATGCGTGTCCAGAACGCGTAAAGATCCGGGTCCTTGATTCGCAGACGTGGGGGAAACAAGCGGGTAAATGGGTAGTTAGCGTCAACAAAATAACGATGCCTACTAAGCCATAACGTAACCTCGTCCCGGTTGGCGCCTGCTATAACCGGCACACGCTTGGCGACGCTTTTATCCGCCAGCGCGGCCAGCATGCCGCCCTCGGGGATAACGATTCCATCAGCGGTAGTCAGGGGGATATCACCCTCTCTATCTAGCTCCAGGTAACGCGCCATCAACTGTGTACCAGAAACCTGATAGATTGATTCCGGCGTGACTTCTCCGAGCTCGCCGGCATCGTTCATTGATGTGAATAACTGTGAGCTGGAGCGGCGCATTCGTGGATAGGCGTTGTCGGCATTGATAGCCTCTTCGACAGAGGCTGTTTCCAGATAACCCGACTGCGATATGGCTTGGTGAAACAGTCCTTTGCTCAAGGGACTGGCCAGTAGCGCGAACACATTGTGCCCGCCCGCCGACTCACCAAAGATTGTAACGTTCTTCGCATCGCCGCCGAAAGCACCAATATTTTTTTGTACCCACTTCAGGGCTTGAATGATATCGAGCGTACCGAAGTTTGAACTGCGATCCAGTCCTTCGGCCTGCCCCTGCACCATAGGGTGACTAAACCAGCCGAACGGTCCCAGGCGGTAATTGATCGTAACAACAATGACTTGTTGCGACTCCACCAGGGAAGAGAAATCATAGTAACCCTTGTAGCCAGAGGTATTGCCGCCACCGTGAATCCAGAACATCACTGGCAGGCGATCGACTTTAGTAGTATCGGAGGGGGCCTTAATATCCAAATACAGGCAGTCTTCGGATCCGACCACGCCTTCACCGGGCAGGCCACCCACGTCACTGGCAATTTGCAGGCAGGCGATATTATCGCGCATACTGATCTGGCTCAGGGGAGCCGCCATTGACCGTGGCGCGCGCCACCGTAATTCGCCAACGGGGGCTTGCGCATAGGGAATGTCTCGCCAGGATGCGACTGTTGTATCCACTTGGGCGATTACTGGCCCGGAAGACGTTTCTACCCGTAGGGGCTGAGACGAGGTGCTGGAATCACCACTGACAGAACCCGCCACGATCAGTAGCAGTAAAGTTGCGGTAGAAATGCGCTTCATTATTATCTCCTGGACCACCAACGCTTGTTACAAAGCTCGATGAAGTATAGGGTTAATATTGCGTTAACTCTAGCGCTACACTGACCCTGGTTGCTACAAATCCCTGCTCACATCTCGACCAAATTGTCTGTCGTTGAGGGAGACTAGGAAGAGATCGTAATTTCAGGGTTGCAAACACTTCCGGTGTGCTTCCGCAGTTGTTGATAGGCGGTTAGTCTGGGACAGAAAGACGACTGCTCTATTTCCGCTGAGGGGTGATCTATGGTCCCAATATGGGGATATACTTCCGTTCAGTTATATAAAACCGGGAAGACCCCACATGCTATTTTCCATACCGCGCCTGACTTTTTTCCTTATTCTTTTGTCAATCACAGCATGCGGCCAGGTTGAATACAGTTGCGATCCGCATGGCGACGTTATACCTATTTGCGGGGTGCAGATGCCAGAGGATCTCGCGCCCTTGCCCGACAACGGTGGAATATTGATTGGTGAGTATGGCGACGGAGGAAAAATACCCGGCGCGCTCACCTGGTTTCAGCCTGCTGAGGACTACGAGTTTACCCGGCTCGTCGATAGCAGCAATATGACACAAGGAGCAGGTGAACAAAACTGGGGAGAGGCAGACTGCCCACTGCCTGATCAGCTTTCACCCCATGGAATTCATCTTTCACCGCGGGGCGATTCACTTCAGCTACTGGTGGTCAATCACAGCAGCCGGGAGCATATTTTATTTTATGAGGTGCAGTCTTCTACGAGTAACAAGACTGCGCCAACGCTTTTCTGGCGCGGTTGTGTCGCGCTCCCAGAACACGCGGTAATTAACGACGTCGTTGCCCTGCCGGACGGCGGGTTTGCTGTTACCCATATGTACAATCGCGAGAACCCAGCATTGGCGCAAATCAAGTCGTTGCTCGGGCTCAATAACGGTCATGTGTGGCGGTGGAGTCCGGGTTTGGATATGCGAGTAATGGCCAACACTTCAGCGAGAATGCCGAACGGCATAGAGGTCTCACCTGATGGCAAGAGTATTTGGGTAAACAACTACATAGAAGGGGAGCTGCGACAGTACGATGTTGCTACCGAACAGTTGCTGGCCACAATTAGTGTACCCAATATCGATAATTCAGCCTGGTTAGGTGATGGTCGTTTACTGTTAGCCGCTCATACATCTCCGTTGACGATGGCATCCTGCTTCGGATTGACCAAGGGAAGTTGTGGATCACCCTATGAGCTGGTAGCCGTAGATACAGAGGCAGGCACGACTGAGGTACTCTTTCGAGCGGCGCAGGGTGGGCCGTTCGGCCCAGCAACTGTTGCTATAGAATATCAGGGAAAATTGTATGCGGGATCTTTCTCTGGTGATCGATTGGCGGAAATTCCCTTACAACACAGATAAGCAAATTTATGACACGCCCCCGGCATCGGTGAATAAAAGAGCGGCCTAGCGGACCCTTATTACTAATTTGAGGCAGTAGCAGCCGGTTCAGCTGGAGCGGCCTGATTAACTTTCTCATCATGGTCAGCGAGGATGGCGCCGAGAATGATGAACATTTCATCGTCACTGGTTATGCCAGCGGTGATTGCACAGGCATCGCACCAGCCATCTTCGACGCCGAGCGCAGAGTCGCAACTTGTATCGTCATCGACACCATTGCAGGGCGCGCCAATATTGCCAGCGACACAGGCCACCGCTTCACATGGCCTCGCATTGACGGGTCTGTCGGAGGCTCTCGTCACTTTATCTAAATTATAGGAGTCATCCGCATTGAGGCCGTTATTGTAGGTCGCGCAATACTCCAGGACTCGCTCCGCCGGATCGGCAGTGTTGAACACTATCGGTGGATCAAAGTGTTTGTTCAGAGGCTCATCGTAGGTGTAAGTTTCGTACAGCTGCTCACCTCCTTTTAGAGAGATTTTAAAGTATTCCCCCCGCTGATGGGTATGGGAGGATAAGTAGATCAGCCCATCGCCCTGGTCCAGCTGATAGTCGCGGCAGACGGTCTGGCGCTCAAAGGGAGGTGTGCCCGCGGCGGCACCGATATGAGTGCTATAGGTAAAATACGCCGCGTCAAATCGGCGGTCATCGGTATAAAACAGATTGCGCCAGACATGATGAGAGGCATCTTCTGTCGTCAGGTTGAATACGTGTGAATTCCAGTAGAAAACGCCGTAGGTCGGGAAGGTTTCGTAGTAACCCTCCTGAGTGAGGTATGACCCCACATTTGAGGCTAGCGAGGCAACTGGTCCATCACCAGGCCCAATTCCAATACAGGCCACGCTATCTTGCAACTCACTGCGGCACTTGCCTGCTCCACAGGATTGTAAGTCGGTCGGTTCGCAGGTACTCCCTTTCTGGTCGCCACCAACACAGGTCCATGCGCCCAAGGAGGGGTCATGAATATCTTCCGGCGGTATGCCCGCGTACATGAGGATATTGTGGTGGGTAAAGGCGTCTTCCCGTACCTCGTCCCCCTGGACATAAAAGAACTCGCGATCCGCAGACATGTATTGCGGCGGGATGATATCGCGGAAATCTTCATAAACAGCGAAGCACAATTCCTTCTCGCTTTCTGCAGCTATATCGTGCGAGGGCATTAAAAACTGCAGGCCAACGTCCCGTTCAGGAGGTTGCAGGGGTAAAGTATTCACCGGCTCTGCCTCCGGGAGACAAACGCCCAGTAGTCGCTCAAGCTCATCTTCTCCGCGACCTATGGTATCCCCTATCGACCCTGTTTCAGGCGCACCTGCCTCTATCCAATATCTGATCGCTTTCAGGGCGCCGGCTGCGATTGCCGCGGCAGGGCTCGGCATGGGGCTGCCTGAGATATCGTAACTGCCGGGGTAAGTCGCGGCAGAGAGTTTGTGGAAAAGAAAACTCTTGTCTGGTTCGCGGGGTGAAATTAGCCGGAGGCTTGAAGCAGTGGCAGAAACGCCAACCAGGTTGTCGTAGGCGACGCCAGTGGAAAGGTCAAGTCCGCCAGCCGCGGCAACGCCATGACACTGAGCATTGTTACAGCCTGACTGCTCAATCACGACAGATTCGATAGCGTCCCAGGTACTGTCAAAAGAAGCACAGAACTCCAGATCTAACTCCTCGGAAACCAGGGCATCAATGGAATGCAGTGTGTAGGTATTCTGGCCATGATTTGTCAAGTGTATATCGATGGGGTCGCCGGAACTGACTGCAAATGGCAGGTCCACCAATTGCCTGATAATGGTTCCCTTGCTGGGTATAGCAATTTCGGTTTCCCAAATAGTATTTCCCGCTATGGTTATTGCCACGTGAGCAGAGGAGGGAGCATTGAAATCGAGATCACTGTGGCTCAGAGAAAGCTCCAGCGTTGTGCCAGCCTCCATATTGAGCAGGCTCTGCTGTGTGAGCGACAGATAGTTGCAGAATTCCGTACGGATTTCCAAAGCGTCATCTTCAACCAGCCAGCCCTTGTCGCGCTTGCATTCAATTGCCTCAGGGCGACGGTCGAGAAAAACATCTCGGTTGCGTGGTGTGATGCCCCAGGCTTGAGCGGTGACCAAAGAAATACGCACTGTCTCGCCGCTAGGTGTATAGGGCTGATCGGTCGACCAGGCAATAAATTTTCGGTATTCTGCTTTTGACAACTGCGGCGTGCCGGTAGGTGGCATCTTTCCAGATTCGATCGCGAAGTGCATGGCGGATTTGAAGGAGTTGGCTAGTTCGCTGCCCTCCAGCGAAAAGGGCGCCAGCACACCGGGCCCATCACTATGACAGCCAAGACATTTGCCCTGTATGATAGGCCTAATATCATCGGCGAAGGACAGCATGCGCGAACCTTCGGAGGTGTTGTTGGACGCTGCGCTATTTTCATTTGCTACCGGTGATGCGCCGTTGCTACCCCCGCCACCCCCACACGCTGTAAGTAGGCCTATCACTGTGACCAGGGTCATTCGACAGAGTGTTTGTCGTAAAGAATTCATGAGAGACCTGCTACGTAAATGGCGTGTCAATTATTGTTTTTAGTCTGAGGTTTTTGGGGCATTTTTACTATATCAAGACCCGTAGCTAAATCCCACCCCAGGGAAATAGGCATCATAATCAGTGTGTTACGAGAATTTTGTCGGGGCGGGCCTGGAGCGGCCCGGGTGCGCATCGCATGCTCAGCCCCGCGGGGCCGAATTCTCCAGTATCAAAACCTAGAACAGGGGCGGCATACCACCGGCATCTTCCACCGCCGGCGTTGGCTTGCCTACCAGTTTGTCCGCCTCGTCGATCCAGCCGCCCCCCATGGCTTTGTAAATATCAGCGGATGAGTTCAGTGCTGATGCGCGCAACGCGGCCAGTGTCAGTTCAGCCGGAAAGAGGGTTTGCTGGGCTTGCAACACGGTGGAGTAAGGCACATAGCCAGCATCGTATTGCAGTTTGGCGAGCCTTTCGTAATCGGCCAGCGCCGCCACCAGTCGTTGTTGCGCGGCTAGCTGCTCGCCTATTTTCAGGTTTACCACCAACGCATTGTCGACATCGGCAAACGCGCTCTGCACGGCAAGTTTGTAACTCGCCAGCGCCGCTTGCTGCGACGCCTCTGCCTGTGCTACTTGGCCGCTAACAGCACCAAAGGTAAAAATCGGCCCTACAACCTGGCCGGCGTAGTTCCAGGCCTTTGTTGATCCTTTAAACAGATCAGACAGGCTGGAGCTGGCACTACCGAAGGCGCCGGTCAATGAAATAGTAGGAAAGTACAGGGCCTTGGCAGCGCCGATTTGCGCGTTGGCGGCGATAAGCAACTGCTCGGCCTGCACCAAATCCGGCCGTCTCTCCAGCAGTTCAGAGGGCAGCTCTGCTGGAACAATAGGCGACAACAATTGCGCAATCGGTTTGCCGCGTGGAATGGGTCCAGGATTGCGACCCAGCAGCACTGACAGGACATTCTCCTGCTGATAGATCTGCGATTCAATCTGTGGAATCTGTGCCGCTGCAACCTCATATTGGGACTGCGTTTGTGCAACCGTCATTTGCGACGTCTGGCCGTACTTGAACTGCAGCTCATAGAGGCGGGCAGATTCGCCGTAGGTAATGAGCGTTCGCTGGTTGATGTCAAGTTGCTTATCCAGTCCACGCAACGTGATGTAACTTGTCGCAACCGATGACACCAACGTCAGAATCACACCACGACGCGCCTCCTCTGTGGCTAGCATGTTCGCCTGTGTGGCCTCCGACAGACTTTGGATTCTACCCCACAAATCCAATTCCCAACTGGCAGACAAAAGGGCCTGGTAGGTCTCCTGAGGATTTGGGAAATCAGGTATCGCGGCAGTCAGCCCAACGTTAGGGGAACGTACTTTCTCACCACTGCCTGTGTAGCCGACCTGTGGAAACAGGCCGGAGCGCGTCTGGGTAACAATTCCAATCGCCTGCGCGACATTTGCAGCGGCTATCTGGACGTTGTAGTTGTTGGCCAGCGCAGAGGCAATCAAGTCATCCAGAACCGGGTCGCCGAACTGTTGCCACCACACGGTATTGGCAGTCGTCGCAACGGCCATGGAGTCGAAACGGTACGCGGCTGGTATTTCTACATCTGGCCTTTGGTAGTCGGTGCTTAGCGTACAACTACTGAGTAGAATCACTGCGGCCATCGTGGCCAACCCTAACCCTTGATGAGTTGCGCGGGGCAGGGTCAGCGTAGATCGAATTCGCTTTATGTTGGGGAGCGCCATATCAGTCACCCTCCTCAGGCAATTTCGAATCTGCGGCACCGTCTGTGCTAGCACTTTCGGTGGGTAAGTTCGGTTTCTTTTTCTTGCGTTCTGCAATATTGTCAAAGAGGTAGAACAGCAGCGGAACGTACAGCATTGCAAGCGTGGTTTCACCGATCATGCCGCCAATAATACCGGTACCGATTGAGTGTCGTGCATTTGCTCCAGCACCCATTGCCAGTGCCAACGGCAGACACCCTGCAGCGAACGCCAGCGATGTCATAATAATGGGACGCAGTCGCTGTTCGCCTGCCATTATTGTCGCTTCCATTATCGTTTTGCCTTGTTTGCGAAAATCAACAGCGGCGGACACGCGCAACACTGCATTCTTGGCACCCAGTCCTATCAGCACCAGTAAGCCAATCTGGAAGTACACATCGTTCTCCAGGCCGCGGAAGGTGATCATCAGCAGTGCGCCGAGGATTCCAAACGGCACGGCGGACATCACGGCCCCTGGTAAGGTCCACGATTCATACTGCGCCGCGAGCACCAGGAAAACGATAATGAGGCCAAACCCAAAGGCGATCATGGAGGTGCTGCCGGATTGCTGTTCCTCGAACGCGATGCCTGACCAGCCGTAGGTGTAGCCCTTTGGCAAGATATCGGCCGCGACAGCTTCCATCGCTGCAATGGCGTCACCAGAACTATAACCCTCGGCAGCGCTGGCATTGACCTTGGCCGCCGGGAAGCCGTTGAAATGCGGCAACATATCCGGCCCAGACACCCACTCGGTGGATACAATCGCTGACAGGGGGACCATCTTGCCATTTTTTGATCGGGTATAGAGGCGTTTGATATCCCCCGGGGCTTGCCGGTATTTGGCGTCAGACTGCAAAATCACCCACCAAACCCGACTGAACTGATTAAACTGGCTGGCAGTCAATGAACCGAACTGCGCCTGAATTGCATTGTAGACATCCTCTATTGGCACGCCTAATAAGGTGGCCTTGTCACGATCAACATCGACACGCAATTGCTGTGAGTCGGCGCGGAACGTGGAATTTATGTGTGTTAGCGAAGGCTGTTCACCCGCTTTCTTGAGGAACTTTTGCGTCACAGCATACAGCTCCGACGGATCACCAGCACCGGTATCCTGAATCCAGAACTCAACACCACCGGTGGAGCCAATACCTGGAATCGGTGGCGGCGCCACCGGATAAATAATGGCCTCCTCAATGTGCGCGGTTTCTTTGGCGAGGTTCATCAGCACTGCGCGCGCATTCTCTTTGCGCGCGGTCGCGGCGGAACTATAGCGTTCCTTGAAATCCGTGAGTGTTATAAAAAACGCTCCGGCGTTGGTCTTAAAGCCACTATCAAGCAAGCTATAACCAGTGATCATAGAGCGCGTTTCAACACCGGGAATTTTTTCCAATATCGCATCCACTTCTTCGGCTACTGCCTGGGTGCGCTCGATGCTTGCCGCTTCGGGCATAATAATGGCGGCCATCACATAACCCTGATCCTCATTCGGAACAAAACCAGTGGGCGTGATCGAGAACAAATGAAAAATGCTCCAAAGGAAAAAGAGCATTAGCGCCAAGGCAAGAATCCACCGTTTGATGACCAGTTCAACCGCGTGACCAAAGCCACGGGTAGTCGAATCTACCTGGCGGTTGAACCAGGCAAAAAATCCTTTCTTTGCAGGCGGATTGTATTTCAGCAGCAGCGCACACATCGATGGCGTGACTGTGAGCGCAAGAAATCCGGAGACGATGACTGATACTACGATTGTTATGGCAAACTGTTTGTAAAGCTGGCCAGTGGTGCCCGGCAAGAAAGCGGCGGGGATGAACACCGAGGCCATTACGAGCATGATGGCTATAAGGGACGTCGATATCTCGTCCATGGACTTAATGGTGGCTTCCTTCGGCTGAAGTTGGTGGTCATGCATATTGCGTTCGACATTCTCAACCACGACAATCGCATCATCCACCACCATGCCGATGGCCAGCACCAGTCCAAAAAGTGTGATCAGGTTGATAGAAAAACCCAGCGCCAGCATGCCCGCAAACGTTGTAATCAACGCTACAACAATGGCCACCATACAGATTACCGTAGTACGGAAGCTCTGCAGAAAGATGAATACCACCAGCACCACCAGCAAAATCGCCTCAATCAGCGTGCGGATGACTTCTTCGATCGAGAGTTTCACGAAGTCGTTGGTGTCCAGTGAAATGACATAGTCCAGCTCGGCTGGAAAACTTGATTTCATCTCTTCCAAAGTCTTTCTGATCCCTGCAGAGACCTTAAGACCATTGGCTCCCGGCTGCAGGTAAACGGCGATAAACGTGGCCTCCGTCCCATTGAATTTGGAATCAACGATGTATTGACGCAGCCCGATTTCAGCGCGAGCCACATCCCCGACTCTTACTATGGCGCTATTGTCCGGGTCGGCGCGCAGGATAATATCCTCGTACTTTTGGGGGTCGATGAAGGGGGCCTGCGTCACCACCGGAAGCGTCAACTGCACTGATCCATCGCTAGGCTGCTGGCCTATCTGGCCGGCGCCGAATAACGCGTTCTGCTTGTTGATCGCCGAGGATATATCGCTGGTCGTAATCTCCAAGGAGGCCATTTGGTCCGGGTTCATCCAGATGCGCATGGCCTGATCGGGTACCCCCATAATTTTTGCCTGGCCAGCACCGGGAACGCGCTTAAGCGCATCTAGAATGTACACGTTAGCGTAGTTAGCGATGTAATCGGAACTATAGCGATCACCTTTACTGTAAATGCCGACCAGCATCATGATGGATGAGGATTTCTTCTGCACCGAGACACCCTGCTGCGTCACTGCGGTGGGTAATTGTGGCAGTGCAAGATTGACCCGATTCTGTACCTGCACCTGCGCGATATCAGGGTCGGTTTCCAGAGCGAAGTAGATGGTCATCGTCAATTGGCCTGTCGCCGAACTAGTCGACTCCATGTAAAGCATATTGTCGACACCGTTGATTTGCGCCTCGATGGGCGAGGCCACGGAGTCAGCTAGCGTTTTCGAGTCAGCTCCGGGGTAGGTCGCAGACACGTTTATCTGAACCGGGGTAATAGTGGGGTACTGTTGCACCGGCAGCACCAGCATGGAGACTGTTCCTGCGAGGCACAGAATTATGGCCACCACACTGGCGAAGATGGGACGTTCGATAAAAAATCGCGAGAACATATAGCGGGCCCTCGCCTAGTAACTTGTCGTTGCAGTTGAGGCGCTGGTGGCCTTGGGTTCCGCCGCATCCGTCACAGTGAGCGCCGAGCCGGGTGCCAGTCGTTGCGCACCGTCGACAATGACGCGATCACCACTGGCAAGCCCCTCGTTAATAAACCAGTCATTACCATGCCAGTTGCCGACAACCACAGGGCGCATCTCCGCCTGTGACGAGCTGTTCACAATCCAGACAAAATGCCCCTGCGCACTTTGCTGCACCGCACGCTGGGGGATGAGAATGGCATGGGGCCGTGTGGCACCGACTGTTTTAGCGCGAACATATTGGTTAGGGCGCAGGGTGCCGTGGGGGTTATCGACGACCGCGCGAATCAGAAATGTTCCCGTTTCGGAGTTGTAGGAGGGGTCAGTGAAATCGATCGTACCTGTTTGCGGAAATAAGCTGCCATCGGATAGCTCAATCTCCACAGTAAACTTGCCATCCTCGGGAGGCTTGAGCCGGCCTGCCTTTTCTTCTTGACGCATTTGGCTGAGATCATTTTCCGAGAGACTAAAGTTTATCCACATCGGAGAAAGCACTGAAACGGTTGTCAGTTGGGCGTTCTTGGTATCGACGTAAGTACCATCGGCTACCGCCGAGAAACTGCTGACGCCATCCACAGGTGATCGGATGGTGGCGTAGGACAAATCAAGCTTTGCGGAGTCCAATTGCGCTTTTGATTGTGCGACGGCAGCTCCCGACTGCTCAAACTGGCCGCGCGCATCGTCGAGATCCTTCTGTGACAAGGCATTTAGTTCAACGAGGGGTTTGGTGCGCGCCAGATTTGTGCGCGCCACTTCCAAAGCCGCCTCATTACGCTGCAAAGCAGCTGCGGCGCCATCTACTTGCGCCTGGAACGGCTTTTTATCCATTTCAAAGAGAATCTGTCCGGTCTTGACCCTCGATCCCTCGGTATACACGCGCTTTTCCAGGAACCCGGAAACACGGGCCTGAATATTCACCGCCTGGGAGCTCTGCGTCTGGGAGACAAAAAGCGTAGTAATAGGGACGTCCGTAGGCGTAATAGTCTGCGCGGTAACGGCAGTGGGTGGAGGCTTGGCTGGTGCCTCGGAGCTACTGCACGATGCAAGATGGAGCATGGCCGCCCCGGTAAATAGTGACAATCGCAGGAGTGCAGAAAGTGTCCGGGTATCTCTGAACCGCATATGCCGGCCTCGGTAGTTTTAATGTGGGTGTTATTCGCCGGTCATTGTACGCGGTCAAGGGATTGGGTTCCAATCCAACCGCTGGTGCTGACAAGTGTCAGCCCTCAGAGCCTATGGCGCCAATGGGACCGCCCGAGTATGAGTCGGTTGTTGTGTGAGGTTGTTGTGGAGTCTTTAGTTATCGCGCCGAACCACTAGTACGTCGTAGCTTCCTTTGGAGCCGATAAAGTGGGAGCACAGACCGCTTACCAGGCTCACCACGATGGCACCAAATACTGCGCTCCAGAAACCCACCACGTTGAACCCATCTACAAACCAGCTAGCCAGGTTTAGCATGCCGGCGTTGAGCAGCAGCAGAAATAGGCCAAGTGTCAGGATGGTGAAGGGGAGGGTGAGCAGAACCAGCACAGGTCGCACAAATGCATTGATGAGACCGAGCGCTATCGCCGCCCAGATGAGAGCCTCGGTGGATACCGCGCTAACACCAGGTACAAGGTAGGTCGCAAGCCAAATGCCCAGTCCAGTGATCAGTGTGCGTAGTATAATTCCAAACATTTGCCTAAGCTACCATCGCCAACTTTCTGGCGCCACCCAGTAGCGAGCGAGAGTTCACACTTTGGAGATTAAAAGATGATGTGACGGTAGATTCACCAATTCTCATATCCAAGATAAAGCGCAAGAAGATGAGCTAATCGAGGCTCGGACTGATGGCCGACATGAACGAATCCAAGGAAAAAGCGCCCACCGAGACGGATAAAACCCCGGCTATTGGATGACTGGGACGTACTCCGTCTGAATCTCCTCGCCCGCAAAGCCAATAACATCCCCAGCCACAATCTTTCGTCGCTTGCGAGTCTCTACCTCACCATTCACGGTGACCTGGCCATCACCAATGAGTAATTTCGCCTCACCGCCGGTGGTAACCAAACCTTCGAACTTCAGGATCTTATAGAGCTCGGTCGGTTCCTGGGTGAGGGTTACAGTTCGCATGGATGTCCAGGTTGAATCAAGCGATTCGGTGAAGTGCGCACACTTTGTTGCCGGAGGGGTCCCGCAAGTAGGCGAGGTAAATCTTCCCGGCAGCGCCCTCGCGCACCCCTGGTGGCTCTTCGCATGTTACTCCGCCATTGGCGAGTCCCGCAGCGTGCCAGGCCTCTGCGGTGGCGGGGTCTGCTGCGGCAAAACCGATGGTGCTGCCGTTGCCATGGCTGGCGGGCTCACCATCTATGGGCTTGGAGAGCGAGAAGATACCGCTGTCGGTGAAATAGAAACAACGGCCTTTGTCGTCGAAGATTCCGGGGCCGTGGCCCAGTGCACCGAGTATGGCATCGTAGAAAGTCTTGGATGCCTCAATGTCGTTCGCGCCCAACATGATATGACTGTACATTGCTAGTCTCCCGACCGATGTAATTGGCAGGGCAACTTACGCTGCCTCTGACTCAGCGTCTTCAACCTCGTCTTCTGCAGGCTCCAACTCCGCCAGCTTCGCTTCCAGCTCTTTCACCTTCTGCTCCAGCTCAGCCTTCTCAGTCCTGGTCTTGTTCAGATTTTTTTGCAGCAAGTCATTCGCTGTGGTTTTCTCCGCCAGTTTCTTCTTGCTTGCATCCAGGTTCTTCTTCATCTTGGCGGGATCAAACTTCTTCAGCTCTTTGACCGCTTCCCGCTCCTGCGCGAGGTCTTTTTGTTGGGCCTTCAGGCGCACCTTCTGGGTGGCGATCTCTTCCTGCAGATTCTCGCTGCGGTTGTGCAGCTCGCGGTTGCGCTGCTCGAGTTTCTGGTTGGCACCGGCTTTGGCCGAAAGGTCAGTAATGGTTTCCAGTTGTGTGGCGATCGTGCCCTGCTGGTCTTCCTTTTCCTTGATCAATTCTGCGATTTCGGCAGATTTAGCGTCCAGTTTTTCCTGGTACTGCCCTTTGAGGTTGTCCTCCAGTTCGATGATTTTTTCCAGTTTGTTTGCTGTCAGCATTCATTCATTCCTGTGTTTAAGTTAATCCTAAGTGGTCGCCCCGTTGGGCTTGTCTTCACACTTATGACTGACCTCCGCTCTCAGCACTGAGAGTCGGATGCTCACTTTTATAGAAAACCTATAAAAATCAATAAGATGGTGGGCCCAGAAGGATTTGAACCTTCGACCTGCCGATTATGAGTCGGATGCTCTAACCAACTGAGCTATGGGCCCCCGTGAAGAGGGGCGCATTATAGATAAGAAAGGCCCTGCGGCACAGACCCTGCCCCACTTTTCTTGGGGCTGCCCTCAGGGCTAGTCTCCGGTGTAATTCACCACATCGGCCATTACCTCGTCGTAATTCCCCCCGCCCCAGTTGAAGAACCCGTGGCCAGCGCCCTGATATTCGATGAGCGTACAACGATTATCAGCGGCGACCATGTGCTTACAGAAGTCCCTGCTCTCGTTGATGGGCACTAGCTCGTCCTCATCACCGTGCAGAATGAGCATGGGAGGAAGGCCGGATATTATGTGGTGCATTGGCGATATCTGCTCGCCCTTGTCTTCAAACAAATGAGCAATGGCGACTTCCTCGTCGTAGACGGTGTTTAAGGCCGGGTTGAACAAAACCAAAGCCAAAGGAGCGGGGACGGCGTCTCTTTGGGGCCAGGGAGTCATGGCCACAGCGGCGGCGAGGTGGCCGCCAGCCGATCCACCGGCCAATACTATGCGGTGCGGGTCGATACCCAGTTCTGAGGCATTTTGTTGCAGAAAAAGGTAGGCAGCTCTTGCATCCGCTACCGCATCAAATGCGTTGGTGCCGTTGCTGCCATTAAGCCGATACTCCGCGCTAACAGCCACCCAGCCAAATTCCGCGTAGTGTTTGGCCCAGGGGTAGAACTGTATGGGAGACCCGGCGGTCCAAGCGCCACCGTGATAAAACAGGATCGCCGGGAGTGCGCCGTTGCTGCTCTGATTCAGGCCAAATAAGGCCAGCGATAGCTCCACCCCACCTGGCTGGCTATAAATCACTTTGCGGTCGGGCTCAAAGGCTAGATAGAAAGTGGTATACGCTGCGGTTGCCAGCAATGCCAGAACGGTTATACCAATGAGTGTGCGGCGGATGATTTTGTATAACAAGGTGGTCTCCATCGGTGTGCGGGTTGTTCTAGTGACGCGCCCTAATATCGTCGCCCTGTGCCCCTGCGGGAGAAGTGGGTGAGGGTGTATTCTTCTGTAGTGCCAGATGTCGAGAAAGTGTGAGGGTGAAAACCATACCCACCGCGCAGATCGCCGCCATCAACAAAAAATAGTGTTCAAAGCCAACAGCGCCTGGGTTGGCATCGAGAATGCGGCCGGCGACGGATGCGAAGAATATGTCGGGGGTAAAACCCAGCACCGAAATCAGGCCCACTGCACTGCCGGTGATACGCTTGTCCAGCTTTGCTTCCTCAATGAGGCTAAAGTAAATGGCGCGCAGTGCGTACACCGCAACGAAGGTGACCAACAAATTGGCCAAGATTAAGTATGTGGCCACCTCGGTTGAAAAACCCTGACTCATGGCAAAGAACGCCGCACATGCAACGAAAAAGAGTAGCGTTACCAGCTTGCTGGCACTCCACCGGTCTGCCCACAAGCCTGCAGCTACGGCGGCAACCGGACGAAGATAGCTCGCATAAGTATTCAGTTTTGCCGCTTCCAGCTGATCCATATCCAGCACTTGCACCGCGTAGATGCCGTAATTGTCTAGAGACTTGAACCCGCAGTAGGCACAAATCACTACGCCGGACTGCAACCAGACCCGGGGTTCGGACAACACCCAACGCCAATGAGATCGATCGGTAGTTTGATGGGTGGGGGTTCGCGAACTATCCGCTGGCAGGGTGAGCCAGATAACGGCAGCCGCCAATAAAATTACTACACTGTAAAATAGGATAACTGACTTGAGTGCTTCGGGATTGCTGCCCGTACTCGCTATGCGCTCACTCAAAATGAAAAGTGCGATGGTGGCGAATACACTAGCAACAAGTCCGCGTCCGCCATCAAGCATGCCGAAGGCCAGGCCCTGAGTTTGTTCGCCGCCCCAATCGCGAGTAGCTTTGATGAGAGCAGCCCAAAATAAAAGAATGCTCGTTAAGCCCCAGTATGCAAATAATGCATAGAGCCCGGTAAGGGTGGGTATAGTGTATAGATAAAACCCACCCAGAGAGGTGGCGACCAGGGAAAGCACAATAAGTGTGCGAGCATTGAAACGGTCGGCAATGGTTCCTCCGGGAAAATACGCCAGCAGAGCGACTACGCCGTACATTGCGAAAATGTCGCCTAGTTGGGTATTGCTCAGCTGGAATACATCCAACATAGTCGGACGGAAAAAACGCGGTATATGAAAAGGCAGGCTGAACATGACCTCGCCAGCGAAAATTAGTGCGAGCAGGGTGGCGTAGCGCTTTCCTGTTTGTTCAATGACGGACATTTGGGCTCAAATTGGTTATTCGCCTACGGTCAGGTAGTAAACACTGAACAACTCTTCTTCATCCAGCCAGCTTTTTGTTACGACAAAGCCAGCGGCATTACAAAGGCTTGTGAAGCTCTCCATACTGTACTTATAAGAGTTTTCGGTATGCAGGGACTCGCCCTTATCGAACGCTATGACGCTACCTTCGATATCAACAGTATGGTTTTTTTTGCTTACCAGGTGCATTTCTATCCGTTTTAGCGTCTGATTGTAAAAAGCCTGATGGTAGAAGTTTTCCGGGTTAAAGTTTGCTCCGGTGTATTTGTTTATCGAGTTGAAAATATTCAGATTGAATTCGGCGGTCACACCTTTTGCGTCATTGTAGGCTGCATGAAGTATCTGCTCCGATTTTTGTAAGTCGACGCCTATTAATACACCACTGTCATCACCTATCCAGTGGCGCAGGCCAGACAAAAAAGTTTGAGCATCTTGCGGATCCATATTGCCGATGGTGGAGCCAGGGTAGAAAATTACGCGTCTGCCTGAGGAAAGGTTGGTACGCGCCTGCCACGAGTCAGAAAAATCTGCGCAGATCGCATGAATATTCAGCCAGGGAAATTCGCGGCCTAACTTTACCGCAGATTCGTAGAGAAATTCCACAGAAATATCCAGCGGTACGTAAGAGACCGGGCGGACGTTGTCCAGTATCAGCCTGACTTTTTCGCTGCTGCCGCTGCCGGGTTCTATCAACACGCAGTCGTCGCCACAGCAGACGGCTATTTCTGCAGCGTGTTGATTCAAAATAGCCATTTCCGTTCGGGTGGGGTAGTACTCTTGTTGAAGCGTTATTTGCTCAAATAGTTCAGAGCCTCTCGCGTCATAGAGATATTTGGGTTTTATTTGTTTCTGCGGCCGTCGTAATCCAGCCACCAGCTCCGCTCGGCTATCACCAGCCGCGGGGTGCTGGTCTTCGAAGAAAACATTCGCAAGTTTGGGTGCAGCTGCAGGCATTACGCGCTCTCTTTTAAACTGTAGGTTAGAGGTCTTTGGCTAAGCGTAGGCCGCTGAATTGCCAGCGGTCCTGAGGGTAGAAAAAATTTCTATAAGTGGGCCGCACATGCCGGGTTTGACTCACACAGGACCCGCCGCGCAATACCCACTGGTTAGCCATGAACTTGCCATTGTATTCGCCGATCGCTCCAGCGCTCGCCCTGAAGCCCGGGTAGGGACGATAGGCGGAACCAGTCCACTGCCAGCAGTCACTGTACAGCTGTGAGAGCGGCTCGCCACCCTTCGCCGACGTGGGGTGGAGCACTTTTGGGTCAAACTCCAGCGCGGAAAATGGCTGCGAGCTGGCGGCGAATTCCCACTCAAACTCGGTTGGTAGTCGTGCACCTGTCCAGTTGGCATACGCATCGGCTTCGTAGCCGCTGAGATGACACATTGGTTGATTTGGAAGCCTGGGTTGCAGTCCGTGCAGCGTAAACTGTAGCTGATGACCATCGTTATCCTGCCAATAAAGCGGCTGCTGCCAATTCTGTTCCTGCACAATCGCCCAGGCATCGGCCAGCCAGAACTCCGGACGTTGGTAGCCACCATCATCAACAAAAGCTTGAAAATCAGAGTTGGTGACCAGTCGGTTAGCCAGTGCGTAAGCGTGCAGGTAAACGCTGTGACGCGGCCCTTCGTTGTCGAAGGCGAATGCTTTTTCGCCGATCTTATCAATGTCGCTGCCCACGCTAACCAGGCCGGCGGGGTACTCGCGCCACTGGAGTTTACAGGGCATCACTTCATCTTGATCGGCCATAGTGGATGGCTGCGCGGTGCTGCTGTAACAGGGAAGAAGTGGATTGGCATGTAGTGAGAATTTTAAATCAGTGTAAAATAATTCCTGGTGCTGTTGTTCGTGTTCGATGCCCAGGCGGCAGCGAGAAATAATAGTATCTCGCTCTGGATGTTCGCTTTCTTCTAGTAATTGCGTTACTGCGTTGTCGACATGTGCCCGATAAGACATCACCTCGTTGACGGTCGGTCGCGATAGTAAGCCGCGATGTGGTCGGGGAAACTGACCCCCAACGCCGTTGTAATAGGAATTGAACAAGTTTTGATATTGTTCATTGGGAGAACGGTAGTGGTTGAGAAATGGTTTCAGCAAAAAGGTTTCGAAAAACCAGCTGGTGTGCGCGAGATGCCACTTTGGTGGGCTGGTAAAAGCCTCCGCCTGTAAACCGAAATCTTCTATTACCAGTAGTGCACAGGCATCCACAGACTGTTGCCGGGTTTGTCGGAAACGTGATTGCAGGGACTGGTCAGGCATTGTTACTTCTTTCCACAGCTTGGCAGTGACCTCCAACTTCAACATGTCCCGGTGCCAGGCGTGACAATAGCAAGCCTCCCGAAGGGGAGCATTGCTGGGCAGTTAAGCTGAGGAATCGTTGTGACCAGTAGTCGGCGAGTACACGCACCGCCGACCCGGTGGCAGGGTCTTCGTCCACGCCGTACTGGGGCGCAAAATACCGCAGTTGTATAACATGTTCACCCATTGATGGATGTGCTGAGGTGCAGATCAATGCTCTTTGGGAATTCGCTGACAAACATTGCACTAGCGGCTCAAGCTGTTTGAGATTGAAGTCATCCGGCCACTGCATGACCCAATAGCCGTGTTCGTCACCAGAAATAGCTGCGGTGATTGCTGGTTGTTGCTCGGGAAAGACTTCCTCTGCCCATTTCGGGACAGGAAGAGGGGTGCTCGACAGGCGCTTAAAACGCAGCCAGGTAACCGCCTGCTCACGCCAACTGTGTACCACGCTGCCGCCCATTAGCAGTGACAGTTCCGCACACTGTAATCTTTCCAGCCAGCTATGCGCGGCAGCCAGCAGTCCGTGCCCGCAACATCGAATCGATTGCCCGCTGGCGGTGTAACAGGCAACGGCAATCATGGCCTGCCCGTTGTGGCGGGTTGGCCAACTTTGGCAGTGCGTCACTTTGGGTGTGGGCGGTGGAAGATTTTCCGGAGCGTTCTCAAGTATCGATAGCAGACAAGGATTGCCGCCCCTGTCGCGCGGGTCATCAAGATCCGCTGTGTGCGGTATGAAGGAGGCCATCAGCTGGTGGCTGCCAGTATGGTCCTGGTAGACAGGGTTCTGATTTTTGGCGGGCTTCATATTGAAATCGAGTTGCGATGTCCATTGTAGCTTAGCACGGCTTGCGGAAATGAAAGGATAAAGTCGGCAATTATTGGTTGGCAAATACGAAGAGAGCACTAGCGTACTCAAAACTCAGGTATTTGTGAACTTATATGATCCCAGTCTATTGGTACGACGTATAGTAAATCAACATAATGTCGTAAAACCTTCACGTTCTTCCATCAGGAGAAAGTCAATATGAAAGCAATATGGCAGGGACAGGTCGTAGCGGAGTCAGATGATACGGTGGTGGTAGAGGGCAATCACTATTTTCCCAGTAATACTCTGCAGCACCAGTATATTCAAAAGAGCACTACCACCAGCCATTGCCCCTGGAAGGGTATGGGGCACTATTATTCTCTGGTGGTCGATGGGGAGACTAATGTCGATGCGGTGTGGTATTACCCTGAGCCTAAGCCCGCTGCGGCTGAAATTGTCGATCGGGTGGCCTTCTGGCGTGGAGTTCAGGTCACAGAGTAATCGTGATCTAGCCCAGGGAGAAAGGTTTAGACGCTCTGAATGGGATCCTGGCAATCTACGTGAAACAACGCCGGCACAATACCGGATCATTGGTCGGTCCTTTTCCTTCCGCCAGTGCAGATCTGGAGATAGCTTATTTTTGCCCAGCGGTTAGAAGATCGTTCAACGGTTCATAGGTATTGCGCAGACGCTGAAAATCTTCACTGCCAACCAACAGCAGTTTGGTATCTTCCAGCGCGGTGATGTTGCCGTGAGTGAGGCGAGATTCTTTCAGGGCGCGCGACCCCCATGTAGCACCGGTTTGCAACTCTCGGGAGATGATCTCGCCGTCAGGCTCGTGCAGTTCCTGTTGCAGGCGGCCACGCACCACCACATAGAAACCTGCCGGGACTTCGTTGGCTCGCTGTACTACTTCGCCTTTGGAGTAATCGAGGTAGCGAGTGGCAGGGCGATCGCTTTCGGCCATGTACACGATAGTGCGGGGCAAAAAGTAGTCGAACAGCCAATTCAGGCCCACGCGTATTCTGGTGGCAATGCCCGGGAGCATGCCGATGTAGGCAATTCTCCATATAACCCAGGCGGGTAAACCGCTGACGCGTCGTCCAAAAATTTCCGCTACGCCGCGATAACCACCCAGCGAAGCCATTATCCCCGAAGCCTCGAACTGAAATGCCTTCAGCGGTTGACCGCGCGTGTGGTTGACCAGGTTTTCGGCCAGAGTGTTCGCCTGGGCTACCGCAAACTGTGCGGTAGGCGGTGCAAAGACCGGGCTATCCGCATTGTTGTTGAGTGGAATTAGTGCGGCATCGCCGATCGACCAGACGTTTTCTACGCCGATCACCTCCAGTTGCTGGTTCACTGGAATGCGTCCACGCTCAAGTTTAATGGGCAGCGACTGCACAAAAGGCGAGGGGCCATTGCCAATAGTGGTGACGATAGTGCGTGTCGGCAATGATCTTTCGTCGTTGGTGTAGACTGCCTGTTGTGTGGCCGATTGAATGCCGGTATTCAGCCAGACTTCGACGCCTCGTTTCTGCAGTTGCTCCAGCGTGTACTCACTGAGACGTTCAGGCAATTCAGGCAGGACCCGGTTCCCGAGTTGAATCATGACCATGCGAATTTCATGAGCCTGGATATTGGGGTATTGGGGCAGAATACGTTCAATCATTTCCGCCAGCTCACCCATGGTCTCTACCCCCGAGAACCCGCCCCCCGCCACTACAAATGTCAGTGCGCGTTGCTTGATATCGGCAAATCGCGTGACATCGGCCATTTCCATACATTCAATGACGTGGTTGCGTAGCCGGTGAGCGTCCGACAAGTCCTTCATGGTGAGGCTGTGGTCTTCAAACCCTGGAAATAGCGAAAGGTTGGCGACTTGTCCGGTGGTGATCACCAGGTGATCGTAGTCCACCCGCTGCAGTAATTTTTTCTGGCCCTGAAGCAAAATAACCTGTTTGGCTTCCAGGTCTATAGCGGTAACTTCTGCCAGGCGAACATGCACACCACTGAGCAGGTTGCGCAGGGGAGTGACGGCATCCTGGGCATTCAGCGTGCCTGCGGCAACTTCCGGTAACAGGGGTTGAAAGACAAAATAGTTGATCTTGCTGATCAGTTCAATTTCAAGGTTTTCACCGCAGAGCTTATGCAGTTTTCTGGCAGTGAACATACCCCCGAAACCACCGCCGACAATAACGACTTTTGTTTTCCGCACTCGAGCTACTCCCGACGATTTTTAGGTGCACTTATGTGAGCCTCCTAATATTACAGTGGTAGAGGCGGTTCCTGCTCCATAGTTCAATAGGCAGCGAGAGGACGGACACATTCAGTTGAATGTGGTCCGTGAATGAAGCAGTTGCTCAGGTCTCGTCGAGAAAACTGCGCAAATAGTCTGAACGGGTGGGATGACGCAACTTGCGCAATGCTTTGGCTTCGATCTGACGAATTCGCTCCCGCGTGACATCAAACTGCTTGCCCACCTCTTCGAGAGTGTGGTCGGTGTTCATGTCGATACCGAAACGCATGCGCAGCACTTTAGCTTCTCGGGCTGTAAGACCGGCCAGTACTTCCTTGGTGGCTTCCTGTAGGCCCTGGCCGGTGGCAGCATCCACGGGTGAGTGAATGGTGTGATCTTCAATGAAGTCGCCCAGGTGGGAGTCCTCATCATCGCCTATGGGCGTCTCCATGGAGATCGGTTCCTTGGCGATTTTCAGGACCTTGCGCACTTTGTCTTCCGGCATGTCCATGCGCTCACCCAATTCTTCGGGAGAGGGTTCGCGCCCCATTTCTTGCAGCATCTGTCGCGAAATTCGGTTCAGCTTATTGATAGTCTCAATCATGTGTACCGGAATACGAATAGTGCGGGCCTGGTCAGCGATGGAGCGCGTGATGGCCTGGCGAATCCACCAGGTGGCGTAGGTGGAAAACTTATAGCCACGGCGATATTCGAACTTATCCACCGCCTTCATCAGCCCGATGTTGCCTTCCTGGATGAGATCCAGGAACTGCAGGCCGCGATTGGTGTACTTTTTAGCAATGGAGATAACCAGACGCAGGTTGGCCTCTACCATTTCCTTTTTCGCGCGACGTGCCCGGGCCTCGCCCATCGACATGCTGCGATTGATTTCCTTGATCTCGGCAACCGAAAGACCGCTTTTGACCTCGATCTGGGCGATCCGGCGCTGCATGCGCTGAATGTCTTCCTTGTGCACAGCCAACTTGGGACCGTATTCTTTTTTGCGCGTGAGGCGGCCTATCCATTTGGAGTCTGTCTCGGAACCCTGGTAGGTCGCGATAAAGTCCTTGCGTGGCATGCCGCAAACTTTTATCGCCAGGCGCATAATTTCGCGCTCCTGGTCGCGAATACCAATTAATAGATTGCGCGGTGTATCAGTAAGGGGGTCGGAAATCCGGGGCGTAAACTTGAAAAACTTGAACAGTTCACCCAGTTTTTCCATTTCTTTGACGGAAGCTTTGTCCAGGCGACCTTTCTGGGCAATAACCTTCTCAGTTTTGTTGTGCTGGCGCTTGAGGGCGGAAAAGCGCTTTTTCGCTTCCACAGGGTCCGGCCCGGTATCTACCTCGTCTTCATCATCTTCGTCAGTGGCAGCGGCACCGGCAGTGGCACTGGCCGCCGCCGCAGCATTGGCGGCCGCAGTAGCCTCGGCCACTTCTGCTGCAGACGGGACGTTTTCAGCTGGGTCCAGGTATCCCACCATAATATCTGCCAGGCGTCGTTCTTCCTTGGTGACCAGTTCGTAATCCCCAAGTACGCTCTTTACCGCACCGGGAAACAGGGCCAGAGCAGCCAGCATTTCGCGAATGCCTTCCTCAATGCGCTTGGCGATAACGATTTCGCCCTCTCGGGTGAGCAGTTCAACCGTGCCCATCTCGCGCATATACATGCGCACCGGATCCGTGGTTCGGCCTGCTTCGGTCTCAACAGCAGCCAGTGCCGCGGCCGCTTCTGCCGCTGCAATATCGTCTGCGGAGGAGTCGCCTTCGGTCATCAATAATTCATCCGCATCGGGTGCGGCTTCGAACACCTGGATGCCCATGTCATTGATCATCTGAATGATGTCTTCGACCTGATCCGGGTCGGAGATGTCCTGGGGTAGGTGGTCATTCACCTCGGAGTAGGTCAGGTAGCCCTGTTCCTTACCCTTGGCAATAAGATCCTTGAGACGGGATTGTTGATGCGCGACATTTGACATTAAGCGGAGACCCTGAAAAGTGGGAAAAAAATTAGCCGGCGATTATAACCAGAAACCAGTCACTTACCTACAAGAAAGTATGGAATATTTGTGATGGACGTGTTTTTGACCCACGATCAGCACAAAACCTTGCTCATTGTTATATGGGGATTGAATTGAGCGGTTTCAACCGTACTAAACACAGTGATGAGGCGTGGGCCAGATGCGGACCGCGATCCTATCTCACTCCCTAGGCTTGTTGCGGAGTGTGTCCCGTCGCAGTTTCTCCTGCAGCATGTCCCGCAGTCGTTGTTTTTCCAGCTCGCTGACTTCAGCGTAGTTGGTAAGTTTCAATTTGTCGACCTGCGCCGATAATTTTGATTGTTGAGGCAGGTTGGCTAATGCCCGCATGGTGTCGACAAACTGCTGTTCGATGCCGGTGGTGGGAATAAGGCGTTCCTGTCCTGCCAGTTGGCTGAGCAAGTTGCCCTGAGCGGTCCCGTACCAGTGCCCCAGCAGCATGGCAGTACTGGATTCCGGTCGGCGGTGCAGCAGTTGCAGCACTTCCCGCAGTAGTTCTCCGTCTTCGCCGTCAATATCGTTGAGCAAGTCTGCAGAGACTAGTCGCGCGATATTCGGCTGATGTAGTAGCAGCGCGAGGGCCGCCTGGGCTAGATTGGAAAACCCTGGAGCAGGCTTCTGAAAGTGCTGTCCACGTTGGGGTGGCGCCGTCTGGCTGGGTGTATCTGGCAGGTCATCGTAGCCTGGCGGGGGTTCCTCCTCATGGTCGTTCGAGGAGTGGTAATCGGGTGTCACTTCAACGGGCGGAGGCGGGGCCTCCAGCTGCATCAGGCTGCTCAGTTCCAGGCCGGTGCGCGCAGCTAGGTCCTGGAACATCAACTGGCGATAGACGCCCTCAGGTAGCTGCCGGAGGTAGGGCAGGGCCTGCTTACTCATACGCGCGCGGCCATCCAGGCTACTGATGTCCAGTCCCTGGGCTACAGACTCGAACAGGAAAGTCTCCAGCGGCACAGCCTCGCCCAGTAGATGCTCAAAGTGTGACTGACCGCCGGCGCGCACGGCATCGTCCGGGTCCTGTCCATCGGGGAGGAAGAGGAATCTGGCCTGACGGCCATCCTCCATACTCGGGAGTGCAGCTTCCAGCGCCCGAAAGGCTGCTTTGCGTCCGGCTGCATCGCCGTCAAAACAAAAAACCACCTCCGGACACAGACGGTAAACCCGTTCCAGATGCGCGGGGCTGGTGGCGGTGCCGAGAGTCGCAGTGGCGTAGGTGATCCCGTGCTGTGCCAGCGCAATGACGTCCATGTAGCCTTCGACTACCATAATTCGCTCGAGTTTGCGGGTGGTCTGACGCACCTCGTACAGCCCATAAAGCTCGCGTCCCTTGTGAAAAATCTCAGTCTCTGGTGAGTTGAGGTATTTGGGCTTGTCGTCGCCCAGTACCCGCCCACCAAAGGCGATGACCCGGCCGCGCCGATCGCGAATGGGAAACATGATGCGGTCTCTGAAGCGGTCGTAGATCTTGCCGTTCTCGTTTTTCACCAGCATCCCGACTTTGACAAGCAACTCGCGCTGTTCTTCGGTGCTGCCCAGAGCATTCTGTAGGTTGTCCCAGCCCGGCGGTGCAAAGCCCAGGCCAAACTGCTTGGCGATTTCGCCTGAAAGGCCGCGCCCTTTTAGATAGTCCACGGCGTGGTGCGCCCGTTCATGGCTGCGCAACTGTTTTTGGTAGTACACAGAAACCTGCTCCATGAGCGCATACAGCGGTTTACTGCTCTCCTCCTTCCGCCTCGGGTCGTGGCCACCGGGGCGCGGTTCCCGGGGAACTTCCATGCCCGTGCTGCCGGCCAGATTTTCTACCGCCTGTGGAAACTCCAGGTTGTCGTATTCCATGACAAAGGTGAGTGCATTGCCGCCTGCGCCACAGCCGAAGCAGTAATAGAACTGTTTGTCGGGATTAACGCTGAATGAAGGGGTTTTTTCGTCGTGGAATGGGCAGCGGGCAGAGTAATTCTTGCCGGCCTTTTTCAATTTGACGCGTCGGTCTATCACTTCGACGATGTCGACGCGGTCCAGCAGGTCATCCAGAAAAGCTTGGGGTATCCGTCCGGCCATGTGGGGTGTCGCGGCATTGAACCAGGCCGCTATTGAACCACGCCGGCCGGAAAAAGTTTAGTGTCGAAAGTGGGGCAGTGTGCCCCGATGATTACCGGTTGAGGCGTTCTTTGACCAGTTTGCTGACCGCGCCGATGTCTGCGCGGCCCTGCAGTTGTGGTTTGAGTTGCCCCATGACCGGCCCCATGGCAGCCATACCAGTGGCATCGCTGGCCGCAATGGCCGTATCGACCATGGCGTTGAGTTCTTCCTCGCTTAATTGGGCGGGCAAGTACTCCTGGATAACAGCAATTTCGGCGTTTTCTATTGTGGCCAGTTCATTGCGTCCTGCATCGGTGTACTGCTGAGCGGAATCTCGACGCTGCTTGACCATTTTATCCAGCACGGCGAGGGCGCGGGCATCATCTACCTCTATGCGCTCATCGACTTCGATGCGCTTAAAATCAGCGAGGATTAAGCGGATAGTGGACAGGCGTTCTTTGTCTTTTGCTTTCATGGCGGCCTTCATGGCCGCCCTGATCGTTTGTGCGATAGTGGGCGAGGAGAGAGAGTCGTCGCTCATTTGGGGGCGCCGGAGACCTTAGTACAAACGAACGCGCTTGCGGTTTTCGCGGGAGAGCTTCTTCAGGTGGCGTTTTACGGCGGCGGCACCAGCACGCTTGCGCACGGTGGTGGGCTTTTCATAGTGCTCGCGCTTGCGTACTTCGGCGAGAACGCCTGCTTTTTCGCAGGACCGCTTGAAACGTCTGAGGGCCACGTCGAACGGCTCGTTTTCCTTGATCTTGATATGGGGCATTAAATACTGACCTCATTACTACGGATTTTGGGGCACAGGACGTAGCCGGCACCATTAAAGGGCGCGTAGTCTATCCCGATAGAGGGTGTTTTGCAAAGACTCCGGAGTGGAGTGTTGGCTAAGCTTGAATTTTGATGGGGTCAGGGGGCCTGCTCTTTTCTGTCTCATTTTTTCAAACTGAACCTATACCTGAAACGGTAATTTGCAGCGGTGCTGCTGGTTTGAGGCCCGCCCAGCCAGTATCATGCGTATCTGCTTGATTACGGTGCTGAAAATGTTAGTTCTGGGCCTTGAAACCTCCTGCGATGAGACGGGTGTAGCGCTCTACGATACCGAGCGCGGCTTGTTGGCTGACGCCCTGTTCAGCCAGGTGGACATCCACGTTGAATACGGCGGTGTGGTACCGGAGCTGGCCTCGCGCGATCATGTGCGCAAGACACTGCCGTTGGTGGAGCAGGTGCTGGCAGATTCAGGTTGCGTGGCTGACGACATCGACGGCGTTGCGTACACCGCCGGCCCGGGCCTCATGGGTGCGCTGATGGTCGGCGCCACCCTGGCCCGGGCGTTAGCTTGGGGTTGGGGCGTTCCTGCCCTGGGAGTGCACCATATGGAGGGGCACTTACTGGCACCTATGCTTGAACAAGAGGCTCCCAAATTTCCATTTGTGGCATTGCTGGTCTCCGGTGGGCACACGCAGTTGGTGAGAGTTGATGGCATTGGATGCTATCAGCTGCTGGGAGAATCACTGGACGACGCTGCTGGTGAGGCCTTTGACAAGGCGGCTAAAATGCTCGGCCTGCCTTATCCTGGAGGGCCTCACATTGCGCGTATGGCTCTGGACGGAGACCCTGAGCGGTTCGATTTCCCCCGTCCTATGGTCAATCGGCCGGGTTTAGATTTCAGCTTTAGCGGTCTCAAGACCTATACTCTAAATACAGTTGCTGATTGTTCCCGAGACGAAGGACTCAGTGAGCAGGACCGCTGTGACATCGCCCGCGCCTTTGAAGAGGCGGTGGTTGCTACGCTGGTTATTAAATGTCGTCGGGCCCTGCGCCAGGAGGTGCTTAAAACCCTCGTGATGGCCGGGGGTGTAAGCGCTAACACTAATCTTCGACGTGCGCTTGAAAAAGCGTTGGTAAAGGAGGGGGCCCGAGTTTTTTACCCTGCACCTGCGTATTGCACTGATAATGGCGCAATGATTGCTTATGCGGGGGCCCAGCGCTTGATGGCAGGCCAGGCAGACAATGGGGAGACACAGGTGCGACCTCGCTGGCCCATGGAAGAACTGCCGCCATTGTCGCAACCGGAGGAACGTTGAGTGAATATTGTCTACATTAAAGGTCTGCGTGCGCAGGCCATTATCGGCATTCATGACTGGGAGCGCGAGAATCGCCAGGAACTCGTCATAGACCTGGAGATGGCCAGCGACATCAGCCGTGCAGCGGCCCATGACAGGATCGATTTTGCCCTGGATTATGCCGACGTATCGCAGCGTGTTATTGCTCAGGTCGAAGGCAGTCAATTTCAGTTGATTGAAACTCTAGCGGAAACCCTTGCGGCCATGATAACGCGGGACTTCAGTGTTCGCTGGCTGCGCCTGCGTCTCAGCAAACCGGGGGCAGTAGCCGAAGCCGATGAGGTGGGCGTTGAGATTGAAAGTGGTGTGCGGCCCTAATGGCCTGCGTTTTCCTGGGGGTTGGCAGTAATATCGAGCGGGAGCGCTACATCACCGCCGGGCTGGATGCGTTGGCGGGACTGTTCGGAGAATTGGCGCTGTCTTCAGTCTACGACAGCGCCGCAATCGGTTTTACGGGCCAGCCCTTTTTGAACCTGGTGGCCGTGGTGAACACTGACCTCTCAGTCGCTGTATTGGCCCAGAGATTGCGTCATATAGAGCTAGAGCATGGGCGTCCCACCAACGCGACGCGATTCAGCCCCCGGCAACTGGATATCGACATCCTGACCTATGACGATACCGTGGGGGTCGTCGATGGAGTGGAACTCCCGCGGGAGGAAATCCTGGAGAATGCCTTCGTGCTGTGCCCGCTGGCGGAGTTGTCGCCCGATACGCTGCATCCGGCCTGCCAACGCAGCTACCTGTCTCTGTGGCAGGCCTATGATCAGGCGTCCCAGCCATTGACTAAAATCGAGTTTACCTGGCGAGGACGTTCTATCTCTGGTGTTGATTAGCGCGTGCGCATTCAACACTGGTTCTGCACCAGAGAACTACGCGATGGCTGGAAATCAAGGGCGAGAGCCGACTGCTATTGCATCCACTGCAGACAAGCTCCATGCATGGGTTCACGGCTCGCGCTCCACCGGGTCGGCCTGTCTTATGGGTACGAACTATTGCGGCCGCAGGGTCTCGAGAACTTGAATGCGTTCAGCACTGATCGCCTCTCCCAGCGCCTTGCCGGTCAGCGCTTTAGTATCGAATTGTTGTGCGGTGACTTTCTGGGCGGCAGCCAGAGCCTGGCGGAGGTAGTTGGCCTGCGGATAGTCCCTTTGCTCCAGTCCTGTTCTGCCCCGTGCATCGGCTTCACACGCCAGTAAAAAGGCTTCAAACCGGTCTGGTCGACGCAGTGCATCGCAAGCGTTTAGTAGCTTGAGTAGCGTTTTCCCTCGCAACTCCCGCGCCCGGTGACACAAAATGTGATGCTCGCATACCGTTTGTGCGAGTTCGCTGTGGCGCCGAGGCGCCCGCAGGCGTTGGCAGACGTCCTTGACCATTTTGCTTCCGCGCTGTTCATGGGCGATGTGACGCGGCCACTCAGATTGCGGCGTAGTGCCCTTGCCAAGGTCATGCAGCAATGCAGCAAAGCGCACATCCGTGTCCCGGGACAAGGCCGTTGCTTGCTGCAGCGCCATGAGGACGTGCTCGCCTGTATCGATCTCTGGATGGTGTTCGGCGGGTTGGGGCACACCAAACAGCACGTCGACTTCGGGCAGTAATTTGGTCAGGGCGCCACAATCTCGCAGTACCTGGATAAAAACTTCGGGGTTGCGCTCGCTAAGGGCGCGCTCAAACTCCGTCCAGATCCGTTCGGCGGGTAGATGGGCGAGTTCTCCCTGCTCGACGATCTCTGCCATCAGGCTCAGCGTTTCCGGCGCCACCACAAATTGTCGATGGGCATAACGTGCGGCAAAGCGGGCCGTGCGTAATACCCGCAGCGGGTCTTCGACAAAGGCGCCAGAAACATGGCGCAGCACGCCTTTGGCCAAATCTGCCCGGCCTCCGTGTGGATCAATGAAATTGCCTTCAGTGTCCTGGGCGATGGCATTGACGGTGAGATCCCGTCGTAGGAGATCTTCTTCCAATGTTACTGAGGAGTCGCAATCAACGGCAAACCCGGTATAGCCATGCCCCTTTTTTCGCTCGGTTCGCGCCAGGGCGTACTCTTCTTTTGTTTGCGGGTGGAGAAATACGGGGAAGTCTTTACCGACCTGCTGATACCCCTGTGTCAGCAGATCTTCGGGACGGGCGCCAACCACTACCCAGTCACGTTCCACGACCGGATAGTTAAGCAGCGCATCGCGCACTGCGCCGCCAACGAGGTAGATATCCATCAAGTTAGTTTACAGAGGCAATGGAGTGCCGTCATTGCTGGCGGGTGACTGGTTTGTCATGGCACTTGCCTTCGCGACAGGCACACTGCGTCCAACGACCGCTTTCCAATTCATACAGTGACATCGAACCATCCCAGACACAGCCGGTATCGAGGGCTATTGCGTTAGGGTTGTCGGTATGGCCCTCAAGAGCGGCCCAGTGACCAAACAATATTCGGTCTTTCGCGGTTTTACTTTTGGGGTGGTCAAACCATGGCGATACGGCCTGCTCTTCCAGCATTCCTGATACTGGGATTGTGCCTTTGCTCTCAAGATCCAGTATGCCCTGGGCGGTGCAGTAGCGCATCCTGGTGAGATAGTTAGTGATTACCCGTAAACGCGGCATTCCGGTCAGGTCAGCAGACCACTGGGTCGGTTCATTGCCGTACATTGCCTCAAGGAATGCCACGCAATCCGGGCTGCGCAGCACAGCTTCCACCTCCCGGGCATACCTGATTGCATTTTTCAGAGTCCACTGAGGAGGGATGCCCGCGTGAACCAGAGTGTAACCGTGTTCGTGGTGAATCAGTGGCTGGCGCACCAGCCAGCTCAGAAGCTTTTCTCTATCCGGTGCCTGCAGAATTTCGTCCAGTGTGTCTGACCGGCTGGGCTTCCGCGCGCCGGCCGCCAGCGCAAGCAGGTGCAGGTCATGATTGCCCAGCACCATTACTAAATTGTCGCGCAGTTCGTAAAAGAAACGGAGCGCTTTCAGGCTTTTGGGGCCCCGATTCACGATATCACCGACGGACCACAGCACATCGGTGTCTGGGTTGAAATCCACTTTTTTCAGCAGACATTTCAGCGGTTGCAGACAACCCTGGACATCACCCACCACGTAGGTACTCATGGGGTTAGTTCAGCGCCATGGGGGTGTGCAGTGAGAAGGCCGGTACCGGTACTTGAAAGGTAGGCAATTGCTGTGGGTCGATCTCCATCGGTTCTCGAACCACCATGAAGTAGCTTCCCTCCATGCATCCCACCGGAGTGGTTAGGGTGGCACCACTACTGTAGCGAAACGATTCCTGCGGCTGGATGATCGGCTGCTTTCCTACCACGCCATCGCCACGCACCTCTTGTACCTGGTTATCTGCGTCAGTGATGATCCAGTGTCGTGACAGTAGCTGTACTGGAAAATTCGACTCGTTGTGGATGGTGATCGTATAGGCGAAGGCGTACTGGCTCTCATCCGGGCTGGAGTGACTGGGCAGGTACGTCGTGATGATATCGATTTTCACGAGGGACTGATCAAACGAAATGTTAGACATTGATGGCGTTGGTTATCTCAATAAATTGTGTAAGTTCCAGGCTCTCGGCCCGTGCGCCGGGATCTATACCCAGCGCTTCCAATTGGGTGCTATCTATAATCCCTTTCAGGTTGTTGCGCAAGGTTTTGCGGCGGTGCGCAAAAGCGGACTTAACCAGTATTCGCAGTGCCGACGCATCGCACTGCGGCCACGGCGACGCCTGCCAGGGTGTTAGTCGCACAATGGCAGACTGTACTTTGGGCTGCGGATGGAAGGCATGCGGGGGCACATCAAACAGATGTTCCACGCGGCATTGGTATTGGGCCATGATGCCCAGGCGCCCCCAGTTCTTGTTTCCCGGAACCGCCGCGAGCCGTTCTACAACTTCCAGCTGCAGCATGAAATGCATGTCCTCTATTATCGCGCTGTCTTCCAGTAATTTGAAAATAAGCGGCGTTGAGATGTTATAGGGAAGGTTGCCTACAACGCGCAAACGCTGTTGTGTTGTGCCCTCTTGTGAGTCTTCAAGAAGGGAGGCGAAGTCAAACTTCAATGCGTCTGCGCTGTGCAGCTTGAACCGGGGATTCAGGCTGAACGCAGCTAACAGACCCGGTATAAGGTCGCGGTCCAGCTCTACAACATCCAGCCGGCATCCGCTCTCGATCAATGATGTCGTGAGCGCCCCCTGGCCTGGTCCGATTTCCAACAGGTGTTGATCGACCCGGGGCCCGACTGAGGCGGTGATACGGTCGATGATTACGCTATCGTGCAGGAAGTTCTGTCCGAAACGTTTGCGTGGGCGGTGTTGTGCATGAGGACGATTCATAGACAGCATTGTAACCGGTGGGAATGGTATTTATACCGCAAGCGGGTTCATTCACGCGAGTTTTTGATACACTCGCTGGCATTCTAATTACTAACGCAGACTAGTCTTTAATGTATTTCTCACAGTATTTACGCCTGATCGACGTTATGGCGCGCATGGCTTTGCGGGCGGATGCCACCAAGTTTTTTTTGGGCTATATCTGGTGGGTGCTTGAACCGTTGCTCTTCGTGGCGGTTTTCTATTTCGTATTCTCCGTGATTCTTGGTTCGCGCGAACCGGATTTCATTATATTTTTGATGGTCGGCAAGCTGACTTACGTCTGGTTTGCTAAATCGGTGACTCAGGCCTCCACTAGTATCGTCAGTAGCAAGGGGCTGGTAGGTCAAATCGATGTTCCCAAGACCTTATTTCCTATGGCTGTTATCCAGGAAGGTCTCTATAAACAGGCCTCCGTCTTCATGCTGTTGTTTGTCGTTCTGCTGGCCACTGGTTATCCGATTACGGCTACCTGGTGGTACTTAATTCCGTTGATGCTGGTGAATTATTTGATGATAGTTGCCTGCGGTTTTGTCGGCGCTTGCCTGGTTGCAATGGTACGTGATTTTCAACCACTGATTACACTTGGTATGATTTTCCTGATGTTTACCTCCGGCATTTTCTGGGATATCCGTGAACTGGGCGACCCGCATAAAACCGAGTTGCTGCTGGCCGTTAATCCGCTCGCATTTCTACTGGACGCCTATCGGCAAATTCTGATGCATGAAACACCGCCTGATATGCCACATCTGCTTACGCTGGGTGCCGGGTTTGGTGCGCTGGTTTGTCTTATGGTGCTGGCCATGCGCCGCTATAGCCAATTTCTTGCGTTGAAGGCACTGACGGCATGAGTGTTAGTAAGCATAGAGTCATGCTGAGTTTGGATAAGGTTTCACTCAGTTATCACACGGGAAGGAAAACCTTCGATCATGGGGTGCACCGGGTACTCGATGAAGTGTCCATGGATCTTTATGAGGGCGAAACGCTTGGCATCATGGGTCGCAATGGCGTAGGAAAAACCACCATGTTGCGCTTAATGGCCGGCATTTTAGCCCCGACCAGAGGGAAGGTGGTAATTCAACCTGGCAAAAAAGCGGCACTATTGAGCCTTGGTCTTGGCTTTAAGCCTGAGCTTTCTGGCCGTGACAATGCCCTGTTGTCAGCGATGCTTCAGGGTTCTTCGCTGGAGCAGGCCACGACCTTTCTAGATAGCATTGCTGAGTTCTCTGAGTTGGGCGAGTCGTTTGATGCCCCGGTAAAAAATTATTCTGCCGGTATGCGTTCGCGTCTTGGTTTTACCACAGCGTTGATGACGCATGTAGATATTTTGCTGGTCGATGAGGTCCTTAGTGTGGGCGATGCGCACTTTCGGGGTAAGGCCCAGGAAGCTATGAAAAACCGCATCATGGGTGGGCAGACGGTTGTGTTTGTTTCACATATGGCAGACCAGGTTGCGAAGCTCTGCAATCGTGTTATTTGGTTGGATCAGGGAAAAATTGTCGATCAGGGCGATGCGGTTGAAGTGACCGATGCGTACAACGCGAGCGTCGCTGAAGAACGCAAAATCGCCGCTGCGAAGAAGCTGCTGCGCTAACGGCTACTCAGCTGACACGCTATTGTCAGCGCCTGCTCAAGACTACTCCAGTCAGCTTTGCCGGTTCCCGCCAGGGTCAACGCTGTGCCGTGATCTACAGAGGTACGAATAAGCGGTAGGCCCAGGGTAATATTGATCGCTCGCCCGAATCCGGAGTACTTCAGCACTGGCAAGCCCTGGTCGTGATACATGGCGAAAACGGCATCGCAGTTGTTCAGCACTTTGGGGTTGAACGCGGTGTCTGCGGGAAGCGGACCCAGCAGGTCCATACCCGCCGAGCGCAGTTGTTCCAATACCGGAATGAGTGTGTCGATTTCCTCCCGACCCATATGACCATTTTCTCCCGCATGGGGGTTTATCCCCAGTACGGCGATGCGCGGCTGATCTATGCGAAATTTCGTTTTTAGATCACTGTGCAGGATGTTAAGAGTCTGCTCTAAAAGTTCGCGCGTGATCGCGGCGGGTACATCCTTCAGAGCCAGGTGGGTAGTGGCAAGGGCTACGCGCAGTTCTTGTGTCGCGAGCATCATTACCACGCGGGAGGTTCCAGTCTCGTCTGCGAGAAACTCCGTATGGCCGATAAAGGCAATACCGGCATCGTTGATAACAGATTTTTGCACCGGCCCGGTGACCAGCGCCTGGTAGGTATTTGCTGTACAGCCCTGTACCGCGGCTCTCAGGGTTTCGATAACATAAGGCGCGTTGATCGGGTCGAGCTTTCCCGGCGTTGTGGGTGTCGACAAGGGCATTGGCTGGATTTTCAGTGTCCCCGCTCTGTGTGGTTGCGCCGGCGAGTCGGGGCAGAAGGTTTCCAGAGCCAGTGGCAGTTTCAGTGATTGTGCCCGCAGTTGCAGCAAGTCGGGATCTGCAATCACCACCAACTCTGCGCCCCAGTCCTGCTGAGCTGCCATTAATACGATATCCGGTCCAATACCGGCCGGTTCACCTGGGGTAATGGCTATCCTTGGAATTGCCATGGATCGAACCTATTTTATGTCGACAAACGCTTCATCGCGAACTTGCTGCAGCCAGGCATCCAGTTCTTCCTGGTATTTGCGGTTGTGCACGTAGTCCATGGCCTTGGCGCGAGTCGCCTCATCTGACATGTCCTCATCTCTGCGCCCCTCCACCTTAACGATATGCCAGCCAAATTGTGTTTGTACAGGTTCTGATATCGCATTGACGGGGGTGTTCTTCATGGCGGCTTCAAATGCGGGCACCATTTGCCCCGGATTGGTCCAACCCAGTTCACCGCCTTCTTGCGCCGAGCCGATGTCCTCCGAGTACTCCCTGGCCAGGTCCGCAAAATCTTCCCCGGCGAGTGCTCTGGCTCGGAGTTTGGTCACAAGTTCCCGGGCCTGTTCATCGGTCATTATTTCCGAGGCCTTTATCAGAATATGACGGGCTTTGGTCTGACTCACCATCTGATGCGCACCGCGCACCTCTGCCATGTAGATCAGATGTAGTCCACTGTCAGAGGGGATAGGCTCGGACGTTTGACCTGGTTTCATCAGTGGAACGATATCGCTGAACAGAGATGGCATGTCAGCCGCTGTACGCCACCCCAGGTCCCCGCCGGTAAAGGAATAGGGGCTGGTACTTCCCCGTATGGCCTGTTCGAATGAAGTTCCGCTGCGGATTTGTTTCAGTACTTTGTTTACCTGTGCCTCTGCTGCCGACCGCTGACTGCTTGTGGCCTCGGGTGAAATTGCCAGCAGGGCATGCAGGATGCGGTATTCGGGTTGGGTCAGCACCTGGCCTTGCTCGGTAGCCATAAAATTGCCCACTTCCTGTTCGGTAATCTGGATGCGCTGGTTGACATTGCCCGCCTGCACGCGCTGTATGATCATCTCTTTGCGCACTTGCTCGCGCATGGCCCCGTAGGACTGGCCCCGCTGTTCCAGCGCCTGGCGGAATTGGTCCAGGGTGAAGCGATTTTGACCGGCTATACGCACCAACGCCTCGTTAAGCTGTGCATCGGAAATACGCACTCCCACACGGTTGCCAATCTGCAGCTGGATACTTTCAAGAATTAGGCGGTCGAGGGTTTCGCGGATGAGTTCATCCTCGGGTGGCAAGGCTATGCCGCGGGCAGAGAGGTTTTCCGTCACGGCCACAACTCGCTCGCGCAACTCACTGGACATGATGACGTCGTCATCGACGATGGCGACTACCTGATCGAGAATTTCAGTAGCCGCCTGTGTGGGTGTGCCTACTAAGAGGGCAGACATCAGACTGATTGCTACTAGCACTGTATTAATAATCACGTTCTTCAAATCCTCGGATCATATCTTGCATTACATCAGTGATGCGGTTGCCAAAGCCACCCATGCCTTTGAGTACTATCTGAAACTGAGTGGTGTTTTCCCGTTCCAGATCGGGATCATTAAAATTTGGATTCTTTCCGGACACATTGTCGAAATAGCGGAGATGCATCAGGCGGAAGGTCCAGCAGCAGCTATCATATTCGACGCCGACCATATCTTCCACACTCTCGTCCCCTTCAAGACTGTAATCCATGGCCGCGAACAAACTCCAGTTTTTGTTCACAGGAAAGTAAGAGGATACACTCACCTCTTCGGTGTCCTGTTGATTGCTGGCATTACTGAACGGACGTAAAAAAGAATAACCCACATTGAAAATGGCGTCGTTGTCCGCCCTATAACTCGATTGGAAATACGCGGATTCCATCTTGTCTTCGCCGGGGTCCCACACCATGCTCGAACGCAGTCCGAATGTTTCAATCGGCGTGAAGTCCAGTTGTCCTGCGATGTTCGAAGTGGATGCATCCAGTGGTGGCTGTGCTGCAAGCAGTCGTACCTTACGATCTTCGAAGTAGTATATCTGGCCTATGCTGGCACTGAGCAGACTGCGACCGTTTTGGTCATCCAGGAATCGACTGGTAAGACCCACAGATATTTGATTTGCATCATCCAGCCGGTCGTGACCGGAGAACCTCGTCTCCCTGAAAAGTTGGTAGTAAGTGAAGGTCAACTCAGCGCTGTCAAAGTCTGGTTGGTTGGTCTGGTCTTCGTAAGGGCTATACAGGTAGTAGAGGTGGGGCTCCAGAGTTTGCAACAGGCTTTTACCCGCGAAACTGGTATTGCGTTCGAAAATCAGGCTGCCGTCGAGGCTGGCCAGAGGTACTGACGTGGATGGGTTGTCCGAGGGGAATGACGCCTCCCCGTCGCTAAGTTCATAGTTCACCTGTCGGTATTTCACTGTCGGTGTGAGGGAGCCGTAACTCCACAGCATGGGATAGCGCAGGCCCGCTTCGCCATAGACTCGTTCCCCCGTCACCCGGTCCTCATCGCTGCCGAAATTGGAGTATTGGCCCAACCCGATGGGCTGCAGTTCAAAGGGAGTGCCACTGGCTCGGTATTGCGCGGTAAATTGGGGCAGCTTTTTATAGTCGTCTCGAATGTCGTCTGCCAGAGACTGAAATTGTTCGGCCTCCAGGTTCAGCAGCCAACGATCGCCCAGGTAATCCATGGATGCGAGCTGTCGAAGGCTGGTCTTGCGCTGGGCATCGATGCTGTAGGGTTCCAGGTCTTTCATGTAGTCGACGTCGCTGGCCTTGCTATAGTCGACCGTGGAGCGCCAGCGCTGGTCCAGTAGTCCACTTTGCTTTACTACTGCCAGCCAGCGATCATCACTCACATTGTCTGGTGTTTCGTCTGCATAGCGATCATCGTGGTTCATGTAGGTGCCGCCGACACTCCAGAAACCCAGTAATGGATCGAGGTAACGTAAATTCAGCTCGTGATTAATCCCTCTTTCTTCAATATAGCGGGGGGAGTAGAGGGCATCGTAGTTGGGTGCCAGATTCATATAGAACGGCACTGTAATGTCCAGGCCGCCGGTGCTGTCGTTACCAAAGTCTGGCCACAAAAAGCCCGTGCGACGCCGATCATCCAGCGGGAAGCGCAGCCAGGGGCTGTAGAATACCGGGACGCCCTCGACCTCGATACGAGCGTTACGGGCGGTAGCCACCCCTTCCTCAAGGTCGACTTCCATTACCTCAGTGAGCACGGCCCAGTCATTTTCGCCCGGTGCGCAGTAGGTAAAAGTGCCATTGTGAATGTGGATTAGGCCATCCGCGTCCCGTTCCATCAGGTCAGAGGAGCCGCGCATGTGCTCGCGATGAAAAACGAATTCGCCATTGTGGACGACCGCCTCGCCGGTTTTTGAATAAATTTCCGCACTGTCGCCTAATAGTAATACGCCTGGTTCTCGCAATGTGACATTGCCACTGAGAAAGGCTGATTCTTGTTGGCGGTCGACCACCACCTTATCACCACGCATATGGCGGTAGCCCTGTACGGCGTCCGCGCTGCCGATTAGTATGACCTCGTCGTTCATGAGCTCAGAGCTGTCGGCGCGGGCGAATATTTCGGAGTCTTCCGGTGCTGTGTCGGTATCTTCTGCTGCCAGAGGGTCTATATAACGACCGTCACAGTTAATACACTGGCGATCCCGCAGTGATTCCGGCACCGCCGCCAGGGGCACCCAGTCCAGGGGATAGGCGGGCAGATCGGTGGCCTCTTGCTCCGTGGGGGGGCAGATTTCGACGTCGCTGGGCGTGTTGACATTGCAGTCTTGCGCTTTGATATCCTGTGCTTGCGCAGTAAATGATACGGATAATCCCAGGGCGATGATCGCTCCTCGCATAACCGCATGCGCGAGGTGAGAAAAGGGTTTGGTGCAGTCACTGGGCATCGAAGTCGGGGCATTTTGTAAGCTTGGATCGGAGTCTAAAGCATCCCCTGCCCCTTGTCCGTCAAATTTTGAATCAGGAGAGTAGAGTGATACCACGACCCCCACCAGAAGCGCTTTTGCCCTGGGCTCTCTCAGTTCTGGACGCACCTGGGGGTTGCTCTCGGCCATCGCTCGATGCGGTGGCCGGGGACGCCAGTAGCCGGCGCTATTTCCGCTTTCAATACGCCGATCAGAGCTTTGTGGCTGTGGAGGCACCTCCGGCGACCGAAAAGAACGAGGCGTTTTTGGCGGTGCGGGCAATTCTGGCCGCAGCCGATGTCTCTGTGCCGGCTCTGCTGGGAGCGGATTTGGACCGAGGGTTTCTGTTATTGGAAGACCTTGGCGATCGCGTTTTACTGCCTGAGTTGGGCGCTGACACCGCTGATCGTCATTACCGTCGAGCATTTAGCGTGCTGGATAAAATGATGGCAGTGGAGCCTAAACGCACAGGTCTAGCTGAGTATGATCGTGCTTTGTTATCCGAAGAACTGGGCAGGTTTCAGGAGTGGTTTGTGCGAGGATTGCTCGAATATTCACCGACAGCGAAAGAGCAGGCTCTGTTGGCTGCTGTTTCTGAGCGCTTAATCAGCAGTGCTTTGGAGCAGCCAAAAACCGTGGTGCACCGTGATTTTCACAGTCGTAACCTGATGCTTCTGAGTGACGACACCCTTGCGGTTATCGATTTTCAGGACGCGGTGGTGGGCCCGATAACCTATGACTTGGTATCCCTGTTGCGCGACTGTTATATCCAGTGGCCATCTGATCAAGTGATTGGGTGGGCGCTCGCCTATCGCGAGCAGTTGTTGGCGCGGAAGATTTTAACGAAAATTGACCAGGCGCTTTTCATACGCTGGTTAGACTGGATGGGCCTGCAGCGGCATATCAAAGTGCTGGGGACCTTTGCCCGCCTTTATCTCCGCGACGGAAAATCTGCTTATCTGGACGACTTGCCACTGGTGGTGCATTACGTGCAGGAGATCGCCGATAAATACGCCGTCGAAGAGCCGATATTTAATGAATTCAGTTGCTGGTTTTCCATTCGTCTGGGGCCGCTAATTGCACAGCAGGAATGGAGCCGACGACCGTGAAGGTGATGATATTGGCAGCCGGATTGGGTGAGCGAATGCGTCCACTTACTGAGCACACACCTAAAGCGCTATTAGAGGTGGGGGGCACGCCATTGGTTGCACACCATATCTGCCGACTGGCTGCGGCGGGGTATGACGAGTTGGTGATCAACGTTTCCCATTTGGGTGATCAGATTGTCGAATTTTGCGGCAATGGTAGTCGGTGGGGTGTATCCATTGCCTATTCGAAGGAGGAGTCGCCACTGGAAACAGCCGGCGGCATCATTAAGGCATTGCCAATGCTGGGAGGGGCGCCGTTTCTGGTCGTCAATGGCGATGTCTGGATTGATTATCCGTTCGCGCAGTTAGCCGCGTATGCCCTCAGAACTGATGAAAGTGCTCATCTGGTCATGGTCCCCAATCCACCACAGCACCCTGCGGGAGATTTTGAGTTGAGTGACGACAACTGGATCGAGACGCTGGCACCGAACACCGTCGGATTTACTTATAGTGGTGTGGGCGTATATTCGCAGGCGTTTTTCGACGGCACCGCGCCCGGCAAAGTGCCACTGCGACCGTTAATGGATGTCGCGATTAGTTTTCGCAGGCTCGGTGGAGAAATATATCGCGGACCATGGGAGGATGTGGGCACACCCGAACGTCTGCGCGACCTGGATATCAGAGTACGTGAGCAGGGATAAACCCCGAAATGCTTCGACGATACCGTGTGTTGTGTGCTCCGCTGGAAATTACACGTTAGAATAACGTCCCGAACAAAGTCCGGAGTCTCCTATGGCCGAATACCTGATAGCACCCTCCATTCTCTCTGCTGATTTTGCTCGCCTGGGTGAGGAGGTTGATGCGGTACTCGCAGCTGGGGCTGACATCGTACATTTCGATGTGATGGACAACCATTACGTGCCGAATCTCACTATCGGACCCATGGTCTGCACCGCGTTGCGCAAGCATGGAGTCACTGCAGATATTGATGTGCACCTCATGGTTAGCCCCGTTGATCAGCTCATAGGAGACTTTGCCGAAGCAGGCGCCAGCTACATTACCTTTCATCCGGATGCCGCCACTCATGTTCACCGGTCGCTGCAGATGATTCGCGACGCCGGCTGTAAATCGGGTCTGGTGTTTAACCCGCATGCTGGACTGGATGCGCTGCGCTATGTGATGGACAAAGTGGATATGGTGTTGCTGATGTCGGTCAACCCGGGGTTTGGAGGGCAATCGTTTATTCCCTCGACCTTGGACAAACTTCGAGAGGCGCGAGATATGATTGATGCCTCAGGGTTTGATATCCGTCTGGAGATTGACGGTGGTGTGACGCCCGGAAATATTGCAGAGATTGCGGCTGCGGGGGCGGATACTTTTGTCGCGGGTTCGGCGATTTTTAATCAGCCGGATTACGCAAAAGTGATTGCACAGATGCGGGCGGAGTTGAGCAATGTGCCCGGTTAGACCGCTGGGTTTCTGGTGTTCCCCGCCTAAACACATCTCCAAAGCGAACTCGAACAGCGGGTAACCCGATAATGCAAAGTGTGCTGTCAGGCATCGGAGATCCCGGCGGTTTGAGAGCAAACCCCTCCTCTTTTTGAGCGAACAGGCCCCAGGACTGTCGATGCCGCCTGCCGCGTGATAAAAATCACCAGTATGTAAAGCTCGGTCCGAAGAGTCTAAATAGCCCCATTGAGATGCCAACAGTTACCAATAGCGGCCACTAGATATCCACAGTTTTGCCGATTGCCAACCGCCATCTGATAGGTACAATAGACACCCCAACTTCCTGGAGAACGCTGTGAAAACAGCAATGCGTAATAGCATCGGCGTGCTGTCGATGCGCGAGGTCACCCGCTGGCGATGTTAGCCAAGGCTTTGTTTCGACCTTTTTACGCAACCGTATTCTCCGAGGACATCCCATGAAACAGCAGGATTTTGCTGCGCTTGCTGCGCAGGATTACAACCGTATTCCGGTCAGTCGAGAAGTGCTGGCCGACCTCGAAACACCTCTTAGTGCCTACCGAAAACTCGCGGGAGGACCCTACTCCTATTTCTTTGAGTCCGTGCAGGGAGGAGAAAAATGGGGTCGGTACTCCATCATCGGACTGTCTTGTACCACCGTATTGAAAGTATACGGTTATCGTATTGAGGTCTGGGTGGATGGGGTGCTGAGTGAAACAGCGGAAGTCGCCGACCCACTCGCCTTTACGGAATCATTTCAGCAGCGCTATCGCACTGCGCCGCGCAGCGATCTGCCTGTTTTTCATGGAGGACTGGTCGGGTATTTTGGCTATGACACGGTGCGGTATGTGGAGCCCAAACTGCGGGCTGGGATGCCACCGGATCGTCTGGGTACGCCGGACATCCTGCTGATGCTCTCCGAAGAAGTACTGGTATTTGACAACCTTGCCGGCACGATCCGCCTCGTTGTAAATGCGGATACCACACGGGAGAATGCGCTTGAGGAAGCTCAGAAGAGACTGATGACGCTGGTGGAGCAGTTGCGCCAGCCCATGCCGCCGCTGCCGGAGATAGAATTATCGGGAGCTGACAGTGCCGCTTTGGAACAGCAGGCGCAGTCTGACTTTACGCAACAGATGTATGAAGCGAGTGTGAACAAGGTAAAGGAGTATGTACTGGCCGGCGATGTGATGCAGGTGGTGCCTTCTCAACGGATGACCATCCCTTTTGACGCGCCGCCGCTCAATCTCTACCGTGCCCTGCGCAATCTCAATCCGTCTCCCTATATGTACTTTCTCGATCTTGGAGATTTTCACATTGTGGGATCCTCTCCGGAAATTTTAGCGCGTCTGGAAAAAGGCGTCGTCACGGTGCGGCCCATCGCAGGCACTCGACGGCGTGGGCATACGGAGGCCGAAGATCAGGCCATGGAGAAGGAGTTGCTGGCCGATCCCAAGGAGATCGCAGAGCACCTTATGCTTATTGATCTTGGTCGCAATGACGTGGGGCGTATCGCAGAAATTGGCTCGGTGGAACTTACTGATTCGATGCTGGTAGAACGCTACTCGCATGTTATGCATATCGTATCCAATGTTACGGGTGAACTGAAGTCGGGAAAGACTGCTATCGATGTACTGCGGGCAACACTGCCGGCGGGGACGTTGAGCGGCGCACCGAAGATTCGCGCGATGGAAATCATTGACGAACTCGAGCCGGTCAAGCGCGGTGTATATGGCGGGGCAGTGGGCTATATCTCCTGGGCTGGAGACATGGATACGGCGATTGCCATTCGCACAGCGGTGATCAAGGACGGCAAGCTGCATGTGCAGGCCGGTGGCGGTGTGGTTGCAGATTCCATTCCTGCGCTGGAGTGGAAGGAGACTCATAACAAGGCCCGGGCCGTGTTCCGGGCAGCGTCCATGGTTCTGGCCGGGGGGGAGTGACACATGCTACTGATGATAGATAACTACGACTCCTTTACCTACAACGTGGTGCAATACCTGGGAGAGCTCGGCGCGCAAGTGAAGGTGGTACGCAATGATGAGCTTGCAGTGAGCGACATTGCGGATCTTGCACCACAGAAGATTGTGATCTCGCCGGGTCCTTGCACGCCCAACGAAGCGGGTATCTCCATGGAACTCATCAGACAGTGCGCTGGCGAGGTGCCCCTTTTGGGTATTTGTCTGGGGCACCAGAGCATTGGCCAGGTATTTGGTGGCACAATCGTGCGCGCGCGAAAGGTGATGCACGGGAAGACCTCGCCCATTTACCATAACGGTGAGGGGGTATTCAGAGGGCTGAGCTGTCCGTTTGAAGCGACCCGCTACCACAGCCTGGTGGTTGATCGTGATAGTTTGCCGGATTGTTTGGAAATTACCGCGTGGACGCAGACCGAGGCGGGAGAAATCGATGAAATTATGGGCTTGCGACATCGTGAACTGGCGGTTGAAGGGGTGCAGTTTCACCCGGAGTCGATACTGACCGCCCATGGACATGATTTGCTGCGCAATTTTTTGGAACAGTAGGGGTATAGATAATGAATATTCAGCAGGCCCTGACCGCGTTAGTGCAGGGGGAAAATCTTAGCGGCGAGCAGATGCAGTTGGTGATGCACAAGGTAATGTCTGGAGACGTTACCGACGCGCAAATTGGCGGTTTGCTGGTTGCACTGCGCATGAAGGGTGAAACGGCAGAGGAGATTGCTGGCGCGGCGCAGGTAATGCGAGAACTGGCAACGCCTGTTCAGGTTAGTGATCCCCATTTGGTAGATCTCGTGGGCACCGGAGGTGACGGCGCCAATCTATTCAATGTGTCTACCGGTGCGAGCTTTGTGGTTGCTGCGGCAGGTGCAAAGGTGGCCAAGCACGGCAATCGCGCTGTTTCCAGTACCAGCGGCAGCTCCGATGTGCTCGAGAAAATGGGTATGCCGTTGGATCTTACGCCTGATGAGGTCGCCCGCGCGATTGAGGAGGTGGGTGTTGGTTTTATGTTTGCGCCATCGCACCACAGCGCCATGCGTCATGCCATCGGCCCACGCAAAGAGTTGGGCATGCGCACAGTGTTTAATATTTTGGGGCCACTAACCAACCCCGCCGGGGTTAAGCAGCAGGTCATTGGTGTTTATTCTCCCGACCTGTGTCAGCCGATGGCTGAAGTGCTCAAATTGCTGGGTGCTGAACACGCGATGATTGTGCATTCTGATGATGGTCTCGATGAAATTTCCATTGCAGCAGGTACGCAAGTATCGGAACTGCATGCTGGCAGCATCGAGACCTATCACATTACGCCTGAAGAGTTCTCGCTGGAGCGACAGAGTCTCGACGGTCTGACTGTCACTGATTCCGCGTCTTCGGCAGCCCTTATTACGAGTGCGCTGGCCGGTGCAAAGGATGAGACTTCCCAAAAAGCCGCTGCGATACTCGTACTCAACGCGGGTGCAGCCATCTATGTCGCTGGTGTTGCGGCCACGTTGGCAGATGGTGTTGCAATGGCTGAGGATGCTATTGGTAATGGTCTGGCAGCGGAAAAACTGCGGCAGTTTATTGAATTCACCCGGTTGATGCGACAGGAACGTTGAGGTGTCCGCATTGCGCCCACCCACCATTTTGCGCAAGATTCTTGCTCGGAAGGCCGAAGAAATTGCTGCGCGACGGGCCACTCATACCATAGAAAGCCTTGAGGCCAGGATTCAGCAGCAGGCTGCGCCTCGTGAATTCGCGCGTGCATTGCAGCAGCAGGTCGCTACCGGTGGGCCGGCCGTTATTGCCGAGGTGAAGAAGGCTTCTCCCAGCAAGGGCGTTATCCGGGAAGATTTTCGCCCCGCAGCAATCGCTGAAAGTTACAGCGCCGGCGGCGCCAGTTGCCTGTCGGTTCTCACGGACCAGGATTTTTTTCAGGGCAGTGATGAGTATCTAGCGCAGGCGAGGTCGGCCTGCGGTCTGCCCGTATTGCGCAAGGATTTTACCGTTGACCCTTATCAGGTGCTGGAGGCTAGGGCGATCGGTGCCGACGCGGTATTGTTGATTGTCGCCGCATTAGGAGATGAGCAGATGTCCGAATTGGCGCAAACCGCCGATGAAGTGGGGTTGGATGTGTTGGTGGAGGTACATGATCGCGCGGAGTTGGATCGAGCCCTGGAGCTGACTACGCCGTTGATCGGCATCAACAACCGAGATTTGCACAGCTTCGAAACCAACCTGCAGACAACCCTGGACCTGTTACCGAATATTCCTGATGATCGCCTGGTAATTACTGAGAGTGGGATTCATACACCCCAGGACGTGGCGTTGATGCGTGATGCCAAGATTTCGGCATTTTTGGTGGGCGAGGCGTTTATGCGGGCGAAGGAGCCCGGTGAGAAATTGCGTGAGTTGTTTTTCTAAGGTTTGAAACTCGTTTTGGGTCGGGTTGGGTTTTTGGCTTATCGATATCTGCTGGCCGAAGACGGCATATGATAGGAACTCACTGAGCTGGTGTGGAGCGGAAACTCACGCCCTGGATAGTTCAGGTGAGTTTGGGCCGCTGACCGGAGATTTTAATGCCCGAGTGGGTTTCCGCGGCTGGTGTTGTCGAGGCGCGCTAACTAGCGCGTTCCAAATACCACCATCGTTTTACCTGACACCGATACAAGCCCATCCTGTTCCAGGTTTTTCAGTACACGCCCGGCCATTTCGCGCGAACAACCCACAATCTTGCCCAGTTCCTGCCGCGTGATCTTGATCTGCATGCCATCCGGGTGGGTCATTGCGTCGGGTTCCCGGCAAAGATCCAAGAGCGTATGGGCGATGCGTCCGGAGACATCAACAAAGGCCAGATCGCTCAGCTTGCGAGTAGTCTGGCGAAGCCTTGCACCCAACTGTCTGGACACCGCATAGAGGATGTCCGGAAACTGATCGCGAATCTGGTGGAAGCGCTCGTAGCTTATCTCCGCTACCTCACATTGTGTTTTTGCTACTACCATTGCGCTGCGCGAGGGTGGTTCGGTATCGAACAGGCCCATTTCCCCAACAAAATCACCGGGGTTTAAATAGGCCACGACGAGCATATGTCCGGGTGCTGATTCATCTTCGACCATTACTGAAACAGATCCGTCAAGAATGAGGCAGAGCGAATCCCCTGCTTCTCCCTGTTTCAGTACGGTACTTTTAGGCCTGAAGTCCTTTCGTTGGCAGTGTCGGAGAAAGTTCTCCACGTCCGGAAGGTTTTGGACGATATGTGGCTTAAGCAAGGGCATGCCTCCATTATTTGAATTATTCCCTAGGAGTCTAACCCGTTCGCGGCCTAAGTAAAATGTAACTTGTTGTGCTAACCTGCTGCGCCCTTTTTTACAGGAATACTTGCTCGATGAAAACGACAGTCAAATGGACGGATGGGGCCATGTTTGTGGGTGAATCCGGCAGTGGCCATTCGGTAGTCATGGATGGGCCAGAGGATCTCGGTGGTCGCAATTTAGGCCCGCGCCCGATGGAAATGTTGTTGCTGGGAACAGGCGGGTGCTCGGTCTACGATGTACTCAGTATGTTGAAAAAATCACGCCAGCAGGTGGTTGATTGCAAGGTGGAAATGGATGCAGAGAGGGCCGATGCGGTGCCTGCGGTTTTCACTCGTATCAACATGCATTTTGTGATTACTGGCGTTGGCCTCAAAGAAAGCCACGTAAAGCGTGCGGTGGAACTCTCCGCTGAAAAATACTGTTCAGCTTCGATTATGCTCTGCGCCGCTGGCGTGGAGATGACGCACAGTTATGAGGTGGTCGAATTTGCGAGCGGCTAGATCCGGTAACTGGCGTTAGTCATTAACTTAGATACAGAACTCATAGCGTCTTTAACCGGCTGTGGAAATTCTGTACCGCCAGCCTCCAGCGCATTCTCACCATGGCGTTGCTCATCCGCCAGCATTTGCTGCAGGATCAACTGTGATTTGCGATCTTTCTCGGGCAATTGTTTGAGGTGATCGCGCAGGTGATTGCAAACCCGCTCTTCCGTAGCGGCGACAAAACCTAGACTGACTTTGTCGCCGATCGCGCCGGCGATGGCACCGAGGGCGAAGGACATGCCATACCACGCCGGATTCAGGACGCTGGTATGACTGCCCAGCTCCTGCAGTCGTTCTTCGCACCACACCAGGTGATCCACTTCTTCTTGCGCTGCCTGCTGCATCTCTTCGCGCACTTCGGGCAGCTTTGCAGTGAGTGCCTGCCCCTGGTAAAGCGCCTGGGCGCAGACTTCACCGGTATGATTCACGCGCATCAGACCTGCCACGTGCTTGCGCTCGGGCTCACAGAGTGCAGAGTCGCGGTGGCCCTGCGATGGTGATGATCGGCTGGGTTGATTGCCACGGCTGGTCAGGGTCTTCATCACCGAATCTGCTTCGGTAATGAGTTTGTCCAACAGGGAGATGTGACGCTTTTGCATCGGTAATTCCGGCTCGGGCTTTTGTCAATTATAGCGCGCTATAGCCCGCCATCCAATGTCGCGCCTCAAGGTCATGCCGTCCCAGCTGATTTTATCTACCGCGGCGTAGCACGCGCGCTGCGCGCTGGCGATATCCTCGCCCAGGGCTGTGACGCACAGTACGCGCCCGCCGCTGGTAACCACTTGCTCGTCTGCGATGGCAGTGCCGGCATGGAATACCATTATGGTGTCTGCCTGCGCAGACTCCAGCCCGTGGATAGGGGTTCCTGTCACATATTTCTCGGGATAGCCGCCGGCTGCCAGCACGACTCCGATCGCACAGCGCGCATCCCACTGTGCTTCTGCTGCATCGAGCGTTCCCTCGAGCGCGCTGTCGCACAGACTCACCAGATCCGACTGCAGTCGCACCATGATGGGTTGGGTCTCGGGATCGCCGAAGCGGCAATTGTATTCGATGACCTTGGGCTGTCCCGCAGCATCAATCATCAGTCCTGCGTACAGAAAGCCGGTGTACTCATTGCCTTCGGCAGCCATGCCGGTCACTGTCGGCAAAATGACCTGTTCCATGATGCGCTGGTTGACAGCTGCATCTACCACGGGTGCGGGGGAATATGCTCCCATACCGCCGGTATTGGGGCCGGTGTCGCCATCACCGATACGTTTGTGATCCTGGCTCGTGGCCATAGGCAGTACGTTTTTGCCATCAACGATTACGATGAAACTCGCTTCTTCTCCGCCGAGGAATTCTTCAATCACTACGCGGCAGCCGGCTTCGCCGAAGGCATTGCCGGAGAGCATATCAGTCACTGCTTCCTCCGCCTGGGCCAGGGTTTCCGCGACAATAACGCCCTTCCCCGCAGCCAGGCCGTCGGCTTTGACGACAATGGGGGCGCCCTGTTGACGAAGGTAGGCCAGCGCCGGTTCCAGTTCGGTGAAGTTGCCGTACGCTGCGGTGGGTATCCCGTGCCGCGCCAGGAAATCTTTAGTGAAGGCCTTTGACCCTTCCAACTGGGCCGCACCCTTACTGGGGCCGAAACAACGCAATCCGCGGGCCTGAAAGTAATCGACTATGCCTCCCACTAATGGGCCCTCTGGCCCCACGATCGTTAATGCCACCGCGTTGTTTTCGGCGAAGTCCGCCAAAGCGGCAAAATCCATCACATCAATGGCCACATTTTCTAGGGCGGTCTCACGTGCTGTGCCGGCATTGCCAGGCGCGACGTAGACAGTTTTTACCTGAGTTGATTGTGCGGCTTTCCAGGCCAGCGCGTGCTCACGTCCGCCGCCGCCGATGACTAGAACATTCATGCTGAGTACCTAAATTATCTGACGAGAACTGTTAATGCCTGAAGTGACGCATGCCCGTAAACACCATTGCCATGCCGTGTTCGTCAGCGGCGGCGATCACTTCCTCATCGCGGATGGACCCACCCGGTTGGATGACGGCAGCAATGCCCGCCGCACCGGCGTTGTCGATGCCATCCCGAAACGGGAAGAAGGCGTCAGAGGCCATTACCGAGCCCACAACAGGTAACCCTGCATGCTCGGCCTTAATACCGGCAATGCGGGCCGAATTAATTCGGCTCATTTGTCCCGCGCCAACGCCCACTGTTTGGCCATTGGCGGCGTAGACAATAGCATTGGATTTAACAAATTTTGCGACTACCCAGGCGAACAGCAGATCTTGCATCTGCTGCTCGGTCGGTTGCAGTTTACTGACAACTCGCAGGTCGTCGCGAGTAATCATGCCCAGGTCACGATCCTGCACCAGCAAGCCACCGTTGACCCGCTTGTAATCCAACGCGGGGTTGGCTGGGGACCATTCGCCACAGGCCAACAGGCGCACATTCTTCTTGTTTGCTACCAGTGCGGCCGCTTCATCACTTACGCTCGGCGCGATTATAACTTCCACAAATTGCCGTTCGACGATACTGGCCGCTGTTGCTGTATCCAATTCGCGGTTGAAGGCGATGATGCCGCCAAACGCGGACTCCGTGTCGGTGGCAAAGGCCAGGTCATAGGCTTTGCTAATATCTTCTGCTACGGCAACGCCACAGGGGTTCGCATGCTTGACGATCACACACGCGGGATCGTGAAAATTCTTGACGCATTCCAGCGCGGCATCAGTGTCAGCCACATTATTGTACGACAGTTCCTTCCCCTGAATTTGCCGCGCAGTAGCGATGCCCGCTTCAGCGGGATTGGCTTCCACGTAAAAGGCCGCCTCCTGGTGCGGGTTTTCGCCGTAGCGCATTTCCTGAGTTTTATGAAATTGGGTGTTGAACGTACGCGGGAATTTTGGCGAGCCTCCCTGCATCAGGGTGCCGAAATGATTGGCAATCGCGCCGTCGTACGCGGCGGTGTGTTCATAGGCCTTGATCGCCAGATTAAAGCGGGTTTCCAGTGAGGTGCCACCGGCGTTGGCCTGCATCTCACTGAGAACCTCACCATAGTCTGCCGCGTTCACGACAATATTGACAAAACGATGATTCTTGGCCGCCGCGCGCACCATAGTGGGGCCACCGATGTCGATATTTTCTATGGCATCTTCCAGCGAACAATCAGGCTTGGCCACGGTTGCCTCGAAGGGATACAGGTTGACGACGACCATATCGATAGGTTCGATGCCATGCTCGGCCATTACCGCGTCATCCTGCCCGCGGCGGGCGAGGATGCCGCCGTGCACCTTGGGATGGAGGGTTTTGACGCGACCGTCCATCATTTCAGGGAAGCCGGTGTAGTCGGAGACCTCGGTGACCTTCAGACCCAACCCCTGTAACAGGCGGTAGGTGCCTCCGGTGGAGAGAATCTCCACTCCCAAGTCCTGCAAGGAGGTAGCGAAATCCCCGATACCCGCTTTGTCGGACACACTGATCAGGGCCCGTTTTACCCGCACATAGTTATGTTGATCGTCCCGTTCACTCATGGCAGCCCCAGCCCCTAGCGCTTGTCGCTAATGAGGTGATACTGCTTAAGTTTTTTTCGCAGCGTACCCCGGTTCAAGCCCAGCATCAGCGAGGCCTTGGTCTGGTTGTTGCGTGTGTAGGCCATGATTTCCTGCAGCAACGGCGCTTCAATTTCTGCCAGCACCATCTGATACACATCGGTGGACATTTGACCGTCCAACTCATCCAGGTAGCTGCGCACAGCAGAGGTGACCGCATAGCACAGTTCGCTAGTGTGCTCTGTGCGTTGTTCATGATCATTGGCGGCGTTAAGCGCGCCATTCAAAGGGGGGTGAAGGGGTTCAGCCCTGCTCATGCTGCAAGTACCTCATTGGTGTGGAGACTCGATAGTCGGTCTATGTAGTGTAGCTGCTCGTTCGGAAGTGCAAGTTGATTAAATGCGTTGCGTTGCGCGCGGGCATCAATGCGGCCGCTTAAATACCAGCCGACATGTTTTCGCGCGACGCGCACGCCGGTGAATTCACCATAGAAATGATGTAGCTGGGTTACGTGTCGATGGAGAATGTGTAGTTGTTGGTCTGCGCTCGGCGCGACCGGTGTCATCCCGGTGTCCAGATACGCCGCGATCTGACCACAGAGCCAGGGTTGTCCCTGAGCAGCTCTTCCGACCATAACTCCGGCGGCGCCGGTATCAGCCAGCACTGCTGCCGCTCGTTGCGGGGAATCGATGTCGCCATTGGCTAACACCGGAATATCAATGGCGGCAACAATGGCAGCGATGGTGTCGTACTCGGCGTGACCCTTGAAAGCGCATGCGCGGGTCCGTCCGTGAACTGCCAGTGCTGCAATGCCGGCGTCTTCAGCTATGCGCGCAATGGTGACGCCGTTTCTGGTGTCTGGTGCTGTGCCGGTGCGAATCTTCAAGGTAACAGGCACATCCACCGCTGAAGTGACTGCCAATAATATGGATTTTACCCGCGCTTCATCGGCTAGCAGGGCCGAACCTGCCGCTTTTCGGCACACTTTTTTAGCGGGGCAGCCCATATTGATGTCGATGATTTGAGCGCCGTGTTCCACATTGTAGCGGGCTGATTCGGCCATCTGCTCGGGGTCGTACCCGGCAATTTGTATGGACCGGGGCGCGATTTCATCGTCGTGACGACTGCGCCATTGGGTCTTGGCAGAGCGACGCAGGCGTGGGTTGGAGCTGATCATCTCAGACACCACCAGGCCTGCTCCGAATTCGGAGCACAGCTTGCGAAAAGGCAGATCAGTAATGCCTGCCATGGGCGCAAGGGCGACACGATTGGGTAGGGTGTAGGGACCAATTTGCAGCATGAGTTTATGTTCGAAAAGCGGCGTCGAAAAGAGGCCGTATCATACTCGGTAGAAATGGTGTGGGAAAGAAGATTTGTGCAAAAAAGCAGCGATAAATGTTGCCGCGCAAAATGTGACTAGCGCGTTGGGAAGTTTCCTTGCAAGCAAACCCATCCTTCTTTTTCCCCAACAATTCTTAGCGGCAGCGTGTCAGCGTAGTGTTCGCATAATTCTGCGGCCTGGCTCTTCAATAGACCCGATAGAAGCAGCGTGCCTGTCGGTCGTAAAAAACCTAAAAGTGTTTCCGACAATTCGATCAGCGGGCCGGCAAGGATGTTGGCAACGACTAGCTCCGCCTGAAGTGCCCAGCATTGATGGTCCACCTCCTCTGGTAACGTAACGGTCAGGTTCTGGGAAGCTATGCTGTTGCGCGCAGCGTTGTCGACGCTGGCGGCCAGGGCTTGAGGATCGTTATCAACGCACAGAGCACGCGAAGCGCCCAATTTCATAGCGGCGACTGCCAGGATGCCCGAGCCGCAGCCATAGTCCACAACGGTTTGTCCGGTCAGTGGCAAATCGGCCAGTTGCTGCAGACACAGTGCGGTGGTCGGGTGGGTCCCGGTGCCGAAGGCTAGGCCCGGGTCCAGCAACAGGTTCACCGCGTCGGGGTCTGGCGGCGCCAGCCAGCTGGGGCATACCCAGAGTCGACGGCCGAATTGGAGTGGGTGGTAGTGCTGCATCCACTCTCGCTCCCAGTCCTTGTCCTCAAGAATTTCTACCCGTTGATTGGCCTCCTCCAGAAGCGGACTAGGTAGCGTCTGCAGAATGGGCTCCATATCGGTATCGGCTGGGTAGAGGGCGGTGAGTCGTGTCTGGTTCCACAGCGGCGTTTCCCCCACGCCGGGCTCCAGTAGTGGTTGATCGGCATTGTCTTCCAGAGTTACGGCGACCGCTCCGGTGGCGAGTAACAGCTCTTCCAGCGCGGGAATGTCCCTGCGTTGCACATCCAGCCGAAGCTGCAGCCAAGTCACAAAGACGTGCATCCGTATGTTTTAGTGTTGTAGTTTGCGTTCACTATCGTTATTTTAAATACAAGTAGTGAGTCGTAGGGCCTAGCTTTCAAGCCTACTCTCAAGATAGTGAATGCTTACACCGCCCGCCATAAAGGCCGCATCGCGCACTAAATCCCGATGCAGTGGCGTATTCGTGCGAATCCCCTCTACCACCAATTCGTCCAGTGCTCCGCGCATTCTGGCCAGGGCGACCTCCCGCGTCTCACCGTAGCTGATAATCTTGGCGATCAGTGAATCGTAATACGGCGGCACTGTGTAGCCGTCGTAGAGATGAGAGTCCACACGGACGCCCGGTCCGCCGGGCGCGTGGAACGTGGTGACCTTGCCAGGGCAGGGGAGGAAGGATTTAGGGTCTTCCGCGTTGATGCGGCACTCAAAGGCGTGGCCGCGAAAAAGTACCTCACTTTGGTCAAGGGACAATGGCAAGCCACTTGCGATGCGTAATTGTTCCTTCACAATATCGATGCCAGTAATCATCTCGGTGACCGGGTGCTCAACCTGCACGCGCGTGTTCATTTCGATAAAGTAGAAGTGTCCCTCCTCATACAGGAATTCGAAAGTGCCTGCCCCCCGGTAGCCGATTTCGATACAGGCCTCGATGCAGGACTTCGCCACTGCGTCGCGCGCTTCCTGAGGGATGAGCGGCGCGGGCGCCTCTTCGAGCACCTTCTGGTGACGCCGCTGTAAGGAGCAGTCTCGGTCGCCCAGATGAATGGCATTACCCTGGCCGTCTGCAAGCACTTGTATCTCTACGTGGCGGGGTTTCTGTAGAAATTTTTCCAGATAGACTACTGCCGAGCCAAATGCTGCGGCCGCCTCTGACTGGGTGATCTCCACCGAACTGACCAGGGCGGCTTCGTTATGCACCACGCGCATGCCACGACCGCCGCCTCCAGCGGCTGCTTTGACGATGACCGGGTATCCAATGCGGCGCGCAACGTCAAGCGTGTGGTCGTTGTCGTCGGTCAGGGGCCCGTCAGACCCAGGCACCGTGGGAACACCTGCCTGCTTCATTGCCTGGATTGCGGAGACTTTATCTCCCATCAGGCGGATGGTGTCAGCTGTCGGACCAATAAAGATGAATCCGCTTTTTTCAACCTGATCGGCAAAGTCGGCATTCTCTGCCAGGAAACCATAGCCAGGGTGAATAGCGCTGGCGCGGGTGACCTCTGCTGCGCTGATGATTGCGGGGACATTAAGATAGCTTTCCGAGGACGCCGCGGGGCCAATACAAACCGCTTCATCGGCGAGCAACACGTGTTTCAGTTCACGATCCGCCTTGGAGTGGACTGCAACGGTCTGGATATCCAGTTCCTTGCACGCCCGCAGCACACGTAGCGCTATCTCACCGCGGTTTGCGATGAGTACTTTTTCTAATATGGGCATGCCGTGGTCCTCTGCTTGTCGCTGGCCGGAGGTTACTTACTTGATGGAGAACAGTGGCTGGTCGAATTCAACGGGTTCACCGGTTTCAACCAATATGGCCCCGATCGTACCGTCTTTATCCGCTTCAATCTGGTTCATCATCTTCATCGCCTCGACGATACAGACGACGTCCCCGGCCTTGACGCTCTGGCCGACTTCGACAAAGACTGCGGAGGTCGGTGAGGGCGAGCTATAAAATGTGCCCACCATGGGCGAGCGCACTACGTGCCCGGCAGGCTCCGTGACAGGTTCAGCGGCGACGGGCGCAACTGGCGCGACAGGAGGAGCGGGCGCGAGTGGCGGGGGCGGTGCGTAAGGGGATGCCATGGGCGCAGCAGCCATCGCCAACGCCTGGGCTCCGTTACGGCTAATGCGTACCGATTCCTCGCCCTCCTTGATTTCGATCTCGTCAATGTTGGACTCTTCCAGCAATTCGATCAGCTTTTTTACTTTGCGAATGTCCATAGTGCAGTCTCTTGGATGGTGATTACGATTTTTCTAAATGGTTCAGTGCGGCGCGCAGGCCGAATTCATATCCTTGTGCGCCCAGACCGCATATAACACCTTCAGCCAGATCGGAAAAATAGGAATGCTGTCGGAACTCTTCTCTGGCATGTGTGTTGGAAAGATGAATCTCTATAAAGGGGATCCCGACTGCGGCTACGGCGTCCCTCAGTGCAATGCTGGTGTGGGTAAAGGCGGCGGGATTGATCAGGATAAAATTCACCCCCTCATTGCGAGCTTCCTGCACTCGCTCCACCAGTTCGTATTCTGCATTGCTCTGCATGCACAGGAGGTGGTGGCCATGTTCGCGCGCCAATTGCTCCAGATGTTGGTTGATGTCATCGAGTGTGGAACTGCCGTAGATGTCGGGCTCGCGCTGCCCCAACAGATTCAGATTGGGGCCGTGCAGTACAAGAATGGTCGCCATTTGGATGGCTCTCCCGGGTTGGGCGCCCCCGGCTGGACGCGAACTGCGCAAATACTGGCGCAATTTTTCCAGACTGTCTACGAATTTTGGTATTTCTGCGACTTTTGGCCACTTATAGCCGCTGAATTGCAGACGTTAGGCTGTTTTAAGGCATCCAAATCGAGTAATCGCACAAAATATCATGCTCAGTAGTAATGTCTTTAAAAGAACCCAAATGCCCTAATCGTGCTGGAAACTATCGGCAACGTCGGTGTTCTTGCTCGATACGGCCGCTAGCGCCTCCAGTACGGTGTCTTCGGTCAATATTTGTGGCAGGATCAGTGGCTCGGTCGAAGTATCGGCGGCATACATTAAGTAAAACGGGATGCCATTGCGTCCGTGTTTTTTAAGCAGCGCGGCAATATCGGCGTCCTGTTGGGTCCAATCGGCGACCACGTAAACCACGCCGTAGTCGGCAAATGCCTGAATCATGTCATCTGTCAGCAGCACGGCTGTCTCATTGGCAATACAGGTGATGCACCAGTCAGCGGTTACATCCACGAAGACCGGCTTGCCGGCACTGCGCAGTGCTGCCACTTCTTGTTCTGACCAGGCAACCTGCCCATGGGCCAGATCTGCTGAACCGCTGCTATCGCCATCGAGGTCGTGCATGGAGCCCAGGGCTAATGCCGCTACTACACAGGTTAATGCAAGAGTCCGGCGCCACCAGTGGGGACTCCACAACCACAATCCCATTGCTAGCATCAACGCACCGCACAGTGCGGCCGTCATTGTATTCACGCCGGTCTGGCGACCTGCGACCCAGAGCAGCCATATCGCAGTGGCATACAGTGGGAAAGCCAACAATTGCTTGAGGGTATCCATCCATGCGCCAGGTTTTGGCATCAGCGCACGGGCCGCGCCACTGTAGCTGAATAATAGCAGGGGGGCCGCCATACCCGCGCCCAGAGCAGCAAACACCAGCAGACCAATCTGCGGTGGCTGACTCACGGCGAATCCTAATGCTGTGCCCATAAAAGGTGCAGTGCAGGGACTGGCCACGACCACTGCCAGCACGCCGGTAAAGAAACTACCACTCAGTCCGCGGCGGTTTGCCAGTCCGCTTCCGGTATTCATGAGATTGCCGCCAAACTCCACAAGGCCTGACAGGGAGAGGCCCATGGCAATGAACAGATAAGCCAGAGCGATGACAAAGCCCGGAGACTGGAGCTGAAATCCCCAGCCGATAGCACTCCCGGCCCGTTGCAGCCCGATGAGCAGCGCCGCCACAAGTACAAAGCTTGAAATGACACCTGCAGTGTAGACCCAACTTTGAAGGTGTCGGTCGTGATCGCTGCTGCGCGCGAAACTCAGTACCTTCAGGGAGAGGATTGGAAAGACGCAGGGCATCAGATTGAGAATGGCGCCACCCATGAAGGCCAGCAATAACATGTACAGTAGTGAACTGCTTCCCGCTGTCTCCGCGGCTGTTATTTCCTGAGTTGGAGCCCGCTTTTGTGGCGGGCTGACGGGCGTTGCGGTGCCGGTATCGAAGTCCAGTTCGTAATATTGTTTGTGTGGCGGATAGCACAGGCCCGCGTCAGCACAGCCCTGTGAAGTTGTCGATAGTGTTGCCTTGGAGGTGGTGCGTTGTAGTTTCAGCGTGATATCGGCGCTGGTGTAATACACTTCTACTTCGCCAAAATACTCGTCGCTGTGGATTATGCCCTCAGGCAAAGTGGCTTCCAGCGCTATTTCACCCTGTGCGTCCTGCAGCTGAAAGGCGAATCGATGCTGGTAGAGGTAGTAATTTTCTGCAATCTGCCAGTAAACGCGCACCCGCTGATCATCGAGAACTTCAACTTCCAGCTGATAGGCCTCTTCGACCGGGAGAAATTCAGGCCCGCTCGTCGCGCCGAAAGGGTTCTGCTCGGGAGCGTTTAGCGCCTGGCAAGTGCCAGCCATGACGAATAACAGGGTTGCGAGCAAAGCGCGCATAACAAATCCTCAGGTGGAGCAGCGCCATCGGTGGTGCCGTTTAGAAATTGAATTGTACCAAGACTTTGCAGATCTCGCTCAGAGGGGAGGGGTCGACGCCGACTCCGGTGGTATACTACTTCGATGTGTGAAGTGGCAGATAGGTTCCAGCTGGGGGGAGTCAAAAGTGATTAAGGTATGGATGGCTGCGCTAGTAGCTGCAATTTTGCCGTTCGCAGCTGGAGCGCAGCCCAACGAAGCGCTTGAGTTAAAGAACGCTTGGGTGCGCGCACTGCCGCCGTTGCAGCCCAATACCTCCGCGTATCTTACCCTCATCAACCGGGGGGACGTCCCTGTTGCGATCATCAGCGGTAGTGTCGATGTGGCAGAAAAGGTAGAAATACACAGGACCAGTGAAGTGGACGGCCTCATGCGGATGGAGCAGCTAGAGGGTCTGTCTTTGGCACCGGGCGAACAGGTGGAGCTGGCGCCAGGCGGCACGCACTTAATGCTACTCGAACTAGCGTCTATGCCTGCACCGGGTGATGAGATCGGCCTGTGCTTGCAACTTGCATCAGGCGGCGAAGTCTGTACGGTAGCTGACGTGCGCAAGAGCGCCGCGGCCAACAATCAACATCAACATCACTAATAACTGAGTACTATCATGAATACAGCAACAGACACGCTTGCCCGGTGGCGCGACACCGTGGCCGACGTCCTGCCCCGGAATGGTCTTGGCAAATTACTTGCGTTCGTACTCGGTTTGTACCTGATCGTAGTGCTCATCCTGGGTATGTACTGGAGTATCGCCCCAGCGCCCTTTAACGTAAAAGAAAAGGCTCAGGCACTGGCAGCGGCAGAGGGTGGCACCGTTGTCCGGGGTTCCGTCACTATGGGCGCGCTGATCGGTGTGATGGAAACACTGCTGGATAAACCCGGCGGCTATACACACAATGATCGCTTCCCCCCCGGTGTATGGCTGGACAATATGCCGAACTGGGAATACGGCGTTTTGATTCAGGTACGCGATCTTTCCAGGGCAATGCGCGAAGTATTAAGTCGCTCACAATCCCAGTCCACCGAGGATGTTGACTTGGTGGAGATGGAGCCTCGCTTTAACTTCAATTCCGACAGCTGGATTCTGCCCTCATCGGAGTCCGAATACCGCGACGGCCTCAAGTATGCCCGCGCCTATTTCAATCGATTGTCGGACACACAGGCACCGGATGCACAGTTTTATGCGCGTGCTGATAACCTGCGTTACTGGTTATCGACAGTAGACAGTCGCCTGGGTAGTCTCTCCCAGCGACTTAGCGCCAGTGTCGGCAAGGTGCGCTTTAATACTGACCTGGCTGGAGATGCGAGTGCAACCCAGTCAACAGATGCGCCACTAGAGCGGGTGGTGCGCACGGAGTGGATGGAGATTGATGACGTCTTTTACGAGGCGCGCGGGACTGCGTGGGCACTGATTCAATTTCTCAAGGCAGCGGAAGTAGATTTTGCCGATGTCCTCGAGAAGAAGAATGCCACAGTGAGCCTGCAGCAGATTATTCGCGAGCTGGAAGGTACCCAGGAAGCCGTGTGGAGCCCGATGATTCTCAACGGCAGCGGGTTCGGAGTGCTGGCTAACCACTCCCTGGTTATGGCGTCTTATCTGAGTCGTGCCAATGCGGCAATCATAGACCTGCGTGATCTGTTGTCGCAGGGGTAATTGTAAAGAGCATCCCTAGGTAGCGGTGTAGCGCAGACGGGTGCCCGTATCCAGTGACAACCGAATTTCCTGCGCACTCAACTCCGCCGGGAGGTAGGTTCCCGACAGCTTGGCATCGAGCAGACTGGCGCCCTCCAGGTTGGTGTTGCGAAAATCGATGCCGCTGAGGTCTGCATTGCGAAAGTAGGAATTGCTGAAGTCCAGCCCATCCGCATTCATATTGCGCAGATCGCGCCCACGATAGTCGCCGCTTTTTAGTTCGCTGGCATCTAAGTTATCGCGCTGCTCGTTGAAGCCCTTAATGTCCTCGGTGCGAAGCAGCTGATATAAAGGGTCCTCTTTGATGACGGGTTTTTTCATTGGTTTACCTTCATGATGAGTGCTGGCACCGGGAGCACCCGGTGTATCGTCCCTTGGAATACTGACAAGCGCGTGAGGGGGTAGCTTAAGCCACTGGGGCGCCCAAGCCCAGCCCCCCGCTCCGAAACAGAGGGTGCAGTTTGACAGCACAGACTTTCGAAGGTTTTCTCCTGACGCGCAACTGGCGCGACACGCCCAGCGGTGTGGAGCTGGAGTTTTGGTTCAGCACCCAGCAGGGACCCCTGTGCGCACTGGTGCGTGGTGAAAAAAGTGTGTTTTTTCTGGCAGAGAGTGAGGTCCCACAGGCACGAGAATTTCTGGCAAATATACCCGATGTTGAACTAAAAGCGCTTCCGTTGCGCAATTTTTCTATGGAGCCTGTTGTCGGCGTCTATTTGCGTCAGTACCGACAGGCGCGGCGCGTAGCAGACGCGCTACGCGAACTGGGGCTAGCACCCCTGGAAGCTGACATTAATCCCGCCGACCGCTATCTGATGGAGCGCTTTGTTGCTGGATCTGCCCTGCTGCACGGTGTGTCACGCCGCCGTGGTCAATATCTGGTGCTGGAAGACCCTGCGATAAAAGCCTGTGATTACCGGCCTGCTTTCAAAGTGGTGTCCTTTGATATCGAAACTGCGATGGAAGGTTTGCAGCTCTATTCCATTGCCGTGCACGGCAAGTCTCCCCAGGGGGAAGTGCGACGAGTGTTTATGTTGGGGCAGGGAGCAGAGCAGGAATATGTAGAAAATTGCTCGACCCAGGAGCACTTGTTGCAAGCCTTTATGGACTGGGTTGCCCAGTACGACCCCGACGTGTTGATTGGCTGGAATGTGATCAACTTTGATACCCGTTACCTGCAACGTATTGCCGATCATCAGGGAGGTCGTTTGTTACTGGGCAGAGACCGGCGCCCCGGCCATTGGCGTGAACTGGAAGAAGGCAGTGAACGCTACACAGTGCAATTTCCCGGCCGCGTGATTCTCGATGGAATCGAACTGCTGCGGGCGGCGTTCTACCGCTTCGAAAGCTTTTCTCTGGAGCATGTATCGCATCAGTTACTAGGCGAAGGCAAGCTCTTGCACGGGGGTGATCGGGGCGCGGAAATCACCCGCCAGTTTCGGGAGGATAAAACCAGCCTGGCAACTTACAACCTCAAGGACTGTGAGTTGGTGTCGGACATCTTTGAATCTACCGCGATGCTGGATTTTGCAGTGGCGCGCAGCGTTATGACCGGCCTCAACCTGGACCGCATGGGCGGCTCGGTCGCCTCCTTTGACAACCTCTATCTCCCACGTCTGCACCGCAGGGGCTATGTGGCGCCCAATGCGAGCAGTGAGCACATTGCGAGCCCCGGTGGCTTCGTGCTCGATTCTGAACCGGGCATTTTCAATCATGTCCTGGTGCTGGATTTCAAAAGTCTGTATCCGAGTATCATCCGTACTTTTTTTATCGATCCCCTCGGCCTGGCGTTGGGATTGTCCGAACAGATGCCTCATGAGGAGACCGTGCCGGGTTATTTGGATGCGCATTTTGCCCGGGAGGGGCATATTTTACCGGCGCTCATTGCACAACTCTGGCAACAGCGAGATACAGCTAAAGCCGAAGGTGATGCGCCCCTGTCTCAGGCAATCAAGATTATCATGAACAGTTTTTACGGTGTGCTGGGCACGCCCGGGTGCCGTTTTTTCGACGCCAAGCTGGCCAGCTCTATTACCCGCCGTGGACACCAAATACTCGGACGCACCCGCGACTATATAGAGGAAGTGGGACACCGGGTCATATACGGTGATACCGATTCGGTGTTTGTGTGGATACAGGACGCGCGTAATGATGCCGACGCCATTGCAGCTGGGCGGGCGTTGGCGCGTGACCTGAATGTCTGGTGGCGGGAGACGCTGCGGGAAGAGTTCGAGCTCGAAAGTCTCCTGGAGGTTGAGTTCGAAACCCACTTCAAGCGTTTTCTAATGCCGACCGTGCGCGGCTCGGACAAGGGCAGCAAGAAGCGGTATGCAGGAGTGGTTGCCGGTAAGGACGGTGATCAATTGGTGTTTAAGGGTCTGGAAAACGTGCGCACCGATTGGACGCGACTGGCCAGGTCGTTTCAAGAGGAACTGTACCGGCGTATATTTTTTCAGGAACCGTATGAGGACTATGTAAAAGCTGTGACCGCACGCGTTCTGGCGGGAGAGGAGGATTCTCAGTTAGTCTATCGCAAACGCTTGCGACGCAAGCTCAAGGATTACCAACGCAATGTGCCTCCTCATGTGCAGGCGGCTCGCTTGTGCGGCGAGCGCGACCTGCCCGTTCCCGCCCGGGGAGACTGGGTTGAGTATGTGATTACCGCCAGCGGCCCCGAGCCCGCTGCGCAACCGCTGGCGGCCCTGGACTATCAGCACTACGTCGACCGGCAGTTAGCACCGGTGGCCGATGGTATTCTGGTTTTTGTCGGCAATTCGTTCCGTACGCTGACTGACAAACAGATAGGCCTTTTTTGATGGAGTACGGCTCGTTATTTTGCTACGCACCAAAAAATTCCTTGCGCAGCGCACCGTATTCCTCAGCGGGAAGCCGGGGGCCATAATTGGTGACAATCTTGCTGGCTGCAAGGCTGGCAAATCGGCCCGCTGTGGGAAAGTCTTCGCCTTGAGTGATAGCGTACAAAAATGCACCGGCAAACATATCGCCGGCACCATTGGTGTCCACTGCCTTCACTTTGTGTGACGATACTTCTGTGAGGGTGGTGCCGTCGAAGGTCATTGCGCCGTCGCTGCCGCGAGTAATCACAAAAGAATCCGCGATCTCTTTCAGCTTCTCTACCGCCGTATCGAGGCTGTCGCTCTGGGCCCAGCCCAGGGCCTCGTCCTCGTTGCAGAACACCAGGTCCAGTCGATCTCCGATCATTTCGGCAATACCGTCACGAAAAAACTCCACCATGCCGGGATCGGAAAAACTGAGTGCGGTTTTCACTCCGGCCGCCTGGGCAATTTCTCTGGCCTTGATGGCCGCTTCGCGGCCGGTGGGAGATGTGACCAGATAGCCTTCCAGATAAACGTATTCAGACGCAGCAATCGCCTCGGCATCCAGCTGCGCGGTGGATAGGGTTTCGCTGATACCCAGGAATGTATTCATACTGCGCTCGGCATCGGGTGTTACTAACACCAGGCATTTTCCAGTGATGCCGGTGTCCCGCTCGCCTTTAAAGCAGTGGTCAACGCCTGCCGCCTCGAGGTCGGCGATGTAAATATCGCCGTCACTATCATTGGCTACTTTGCAGGACATAAAAGTCGGCCCGCCAAAATGGGCGGTGGCAATCATGGAGTTGCCTGCGCTGCCCCCGCTGGCGTGCTTGGCCTTGACCAGGTGATCGTGCAGATGACCCAGCAATTCGGCCTGGCGATCCTGATCAACCAGGGTCATGAGGCCTTTCTCGACGTTCATCTCGGTGAGCTCAGTGTCCTGAACCTTGATTTCGGTGTCTACCAATGCGGCCCCAATGCCGTATGCCACGTACTTTTTCATTATTTTCACTCTTTGAGTTACAAACAGCGGCCATTATCCCTATTCGCCAGTTGAATTAAACCCCTAGATGTACTTTCCGTCGGTTGGGGGGCGCAGTGAAGGTGATGCACGGTCAACACAAACCAAATTTTTGACAGCGGCTGGTGTAAACTCGCTTTCCATGATTCAGACCCGCCACCTGTTACTCAAATTAGCCCTCGTCCTGCTGGTAATCGGTGGGATGTTTGTGGCGTATCTGGACTCGCGCATCACGGCTACTTTTAGCGACAAGATGTGGGATCTGCCGGCGAAAGTGTATGCGCGCCCTCTCGAGCTGTTTGTGGGTGCGGCGCTCAGCCCCCAGGATCTGACCTACGAGCTGGAAGTGTTGGGCTATCGGTCGGTGAGTGCCCCTCTAAACCCCGGGCAGGTATCGCACTACCGTAATCGTTTCGATATTTACACACGCGGCTTTGAATTTCCCGGTGAGAGTGAATCGCCGCGGCGGGTGTTGGTTGAATTTGGCAGCAACCGGGTTAGGGGTTTGTATGCTGGCGGTAAAAATGTCGACCTCATGCGACTTGATCCAGTGCAGATTGGGGGTATTTATCCGCAGCACGGGGAAGACCGCCTACTGGTGCGGTTAGAGGATATCCCCGTTACCCTGCGCAATGGGTTGCTGGCAGTGGAGGACAGGGGCTTCTACGAGCACCCTGGATTTTCCATTGTCGGTATCGCCCGTGCCGCTTTCAGCAATCTGCGTTCTGGTGGGGTGGTAGCCGGGGGGAGCACCATCACCCAACAACTGGTGAAAAACTATTACCTGACGCCCGAACGCACCATCGTACGCAAGCTCACCGAACTGGTCATGGCGGTGTTGATAGAATTGCACTACGACAAAGACCAGATTCTGGAAAGCTATGTCAACGAGGTGTACCTGGGCCAGGAGGGCCCCCGGGCGTTGCACGGTCTGGCGCTGGCCTCACGCTATTATTTTGACACGCCATTGGAGCAACTTGGCCTGCCGCAGCAAGCCTTGCTAATTGGGATGATCAAGGGCCCGTCGCTTTACAATCCGGTACGCAACCCCGAGCGAGCACTAGAGCGGCGCAACGTGGTCCTGGACGTGATGGCAGCCCAGGACGTGATATCACAGGAGCAGCTCAGCGTGGCCCGGGCGATGGGTTTGGGGCTTAACAATCAGCATAGTATCCGCAATTCGTTTCCTGCCTTTTTGGATCTTGTGCGCCGGCAATTGCGTCGAGATTATCGTGAAGAAGACCTCACTACCCGCGGTCTCAGCATATTCACCAGTTTCGATCCGTTGCTTCAGCGACAGGCCGAGCGCAGTACGGTGGCCGTTATGGATCAGTTGGATCCCAGTGATCAATTGCAGAGTGCGACGGTGGTGACGCGTTTCGACACCGGGGAGGTGGCGGCACTGGTCGGTGGACGCAAACCGCGGTATGCCGGTTTCAACCGCGCACTGGACGCGCGTCGTCCGGCCGGGTCTCTGCTCAAGCCGGCCATTTATCTGGCGGCATTGGAGCAGCCGCGTAAATACAACCTCGCATCGGTACTGTCCGATACTCCGCTGAATCTAAAAGGCCAATCCGGGCAGCCCTGGAAACCGCAAAACTTTGATGGCCGGCCACACGGTGACGTGCTGCTCTACCGCGCCCTGGCAAAATCCTACAATCTGGCCAGTGCTCGGCTGGGGCTGGATTTGGGGCTGGACACCATTGTCGATACATTGGCGCGATTGGGTGTGCAGAACGTTCCGCGGGTACCCGCACTGATGTTGGGAGCGGGCGAATACTCCCCCATGGATATGGCGGCGATGTACCAGTCGATTGCGGCCGGCGGTTTTCGTATGCCGCTGCGCAGTATCCGCGATATTGTCGATGCCCATGGAGAGCCGCTAAGGAGCTATCCGCTAGAATACGACCGTACTTCCAGCCAACAGGCAGTCCACCTATTACACTACGCTTTGCGCGCCGTGGTGCGTGAGGGGACAGGGAAAGGCGTTTATCGTTACCTACCGGAAGATTTTGATGTGGCCGGAAAGACGGGTACGTCGAACGACGGCCGTGACTCCTGGTTTGCGGGTTTTTCCGGCGACCTGCTGGCGGTCAGTTGGGTTGGCCGTGATGACAATGGTGGTACCGGGCTGACAGGCGGAAGTGGTGCACTTAAGATCTGGGGGCATTTTATGGCCCGCGCCAGCAAACGTTCACTTGCTTATCGCATGCCCGACGGCATTGAAGCTTTTTGGATCGATGATGGGAATGGCCACTTAACTGGCGAAGGCTGTCCAAACTCCCGTATGCTGCCCTTTATTGACGGTTCCGAACCGCGTCAGCGGACCAATTGCTCACCCCGTAAATCCGGCTCAGGTATCCGCGGCTGGTTTGAATCGCTTTTTGGCAGAGGTGACTAATGATAGCTTCACAACGCATGTTCAGGGCTATGTTACTGGTGTTGATTGCATCGCTTGCCTCCTGTTCTATCTATCGCCAGTCAGATCAAGACTCTGGCCCTGTGGTGCAACAGCCGGATAAACCGGCAGCGGTGCCTGGAGTAACCCTACCCCAGCCGCGACCCCCCGATCCCCCTGCCAGTGCTGCATGGCGGCCACTGCTGGCGAAGGCAGAGCAGGCCACCTCGCGAGGTGATTACGAGCAGGCACTAGCGCTTTTACAGCGAGCCCAGCGTATTGACCCCGATAGTGCTGAGGTCTACTTGTCTATGGCCATTACTCATCGGGCTCGCGGCGATAGCGCGCAGGCCAGAGCAACTGCCGAACGCGGTCTACTCTATTGTCTTAGTGCATCAGAGTGTGATGCTTTGCGCGGGTATACACATTGAGTCTCGGTATGGACAATGGTCGCGCTGGGCTTTGCATCCGTGCTTACGCTGATCGTGGTGCCGACATTGTATGCAGTATTCTTCAGGATTCACCGGACGCAGACGCGCCAGTGACGCGTCTGCACATTACCTCGAAGCCTTCGTCATGCGCTTCGAACCTGAGGTGTTGATTGATGCACGCTGGCGTTTCTCCTGCGGAGTGACTGACAAAAATAATCTGGGTGTCACTATTTTGGGCAATGTGGTCGATGGCCCTGAGCATGAGTTTGCGGTGGTGGCCATCCAGACCCAGAGTTGGTTCGTCTAATAGTAGGACGATTGGAGACTTCACCATGGCTCGCGCCAGTAACACCATGCGCTGCAGCCCAAAAGACAATGCGTCAAAGCTGTCGCCACAGTAGTCGCCCAATCCCAGCGCGCGTAGCCACCCCTGGGCGCCGTTGCGCTGCGCGTCGCCCCATTCATCGTACAGACCAATGGTGTCAAAGAAACCCGAGACGACCACCTCCACTACCCGCATGCCTCGAGCGAAATTCAGTTGCAATTGCGTGTCCAACTGACCAAATTTCTGCTTGATATCCCACACGCTCTCGCCGCTGCCCCGGCGGATGCCGAACAGTGTGATGTCCTGGCCGTAGGCCTTATGATTGTCGCCGGTAATCAGGCTGAGTAAGGTGGTTTTGCCGCAACCATTGGGCCCGGAAACGCAGCAGTGATCCTCCCTTTCGAAAATCCAGTTCACGCCGCGTAGTACGGCCAGATCCCCATAATTCACTGTCACGTCGCGCAGTTCCAACAGGGGTTTACCAGCCGCCAGTTCATAGGGGCGGGCAGCAGTGGGTGGTAATTCTTCCAGGCGCGCAGTGGGTGGACTCATCAATGCCTGTACCGATCTATCTGCAAAAATGCGGTCTCGAGTATCACAGGCGAGTATCTCGCCCTGGTTGAGCACCAGTACATGTGTCACACCCGTGGGCACGTCCTCCATCTGCCGACAAAGCATTAGAATCGTGAGATTTGACAGCAGTAACTCGTCGATAATTTTTCGCATTTGCTCCTGACTGTTATGGTCCAGTCCGTCCAGAGGGCTGTCAAGAATGAGTAGCGCCGGCTCGCTGAGAATTGCGGTTACCAGCAGCGTCTTGCGCATTTCCCCGGTAGAGATGAAGCGCAGACCTCGGTGTAGAAAGGGATTCATCTGCAATCGCGTTGTCCAGTGATGAAAGTTATCGTCGGGTTCACGCCCGCCTAAAATAAGGGATTGAACCGGGGTGCCAGGATCGTTGGCATCGGCACGAAATTCTGAGTCGTCCCGTTTTTTGTCCCGTTCGCACAGGGCTTTCGCCTGTTCAAAACACACATACGCAACGCCATTTTTTTCCAGCGGTACCGAGCGCTTCATTTCGCCTGAGAAATGACTGATTTGTCGGCTGATGATTCTGGCCAGGCTGGTCTTGCCTGAGCCATTGGGCCCCAGGCAGGCCCACTGCTGCCCGGGTTCAATTAACCATTGGAGATCGCATAAGGCAGGCATGGCCCGGTAAACGAGGCTGACATTATGCAGTTCCAGCAACGAATCCATCCCTGGTGTTTGCTTCGCCATAACCACTCCAGATTATTAGTTGACGAGGCAGCTTGTTACACTGCCTCACGACGGGCCTAATTGATAAGTCTCCAGCAGGAAAGAACTCACGTGTCGGTATCACTATTACAGCTCATCGAAAATCGCCTCGGCGACCATAAACCAGGGAAAGCGCGCTTGCGAAGGCTAAAGACCCGGTCTGCAGTGGCAATGATACTGCAAGTGCGTGACGGCGAACTGCAAATTCTAATGATAAAGCGGGCGGAGCGGGTGGGAGACCCCTGGTCGGGGCATATGGCCTTTCCCGGAGGCCGCATGGATAAGTCCGATGCCAACGGGTATGCGGTGGCAGTGCGCGAGACCGCCGAGGAAGTTGGCCTCTCTTTGGGCCCCGAGGATGAATGCATCGGCCGACTTTCTGAACTTAACGCCAAACCTCAGCGCGGTTCCTTTGGGATGGCAGTGAGTCCCTTCGTCTTCCGGCTTGACCGGGAAGTGATCTTCACGCCCAATTATGAAGTGGCAGAAGTGGTTTGGGTTCCGCTGGAGTTTTTGACGGATGAAGATAATCGAGAAGAGATGATCTGGAAATATAAGGGCGCAAAGATACCGGTGCCCTGTTATATGTACGAAGGACGTTGCATTTGGGGTTTGTCGCTGATGATGCTGGATGAATTGCTGGATCTGGTTGCGGGAAGAAAACCGCGCTCTCTGCGTTGGCGCCGGCGTTAAATTCGGTTCGCTGGCCTTATAGCCGGTGTTGGTGCGTTGGGTGATTCCAGGCTGGCCAGCGCTACCGATAAGCCCCGCTTTTTAGCCAGGTACATCGCCCGGTCTGCTTTCTCTTCCAACTCCTGCTTTTGGCGTCCATCCAGAGGGAAGATGGCCACGCCGATGCTGGCGCTTAAACTTAAGATCTGCTGACGTATATAGAGAGGTTGTTCTATCGCCTGGGACAGTTTGTGGGCGATGCGGGTGACTTCCTCGGGAGATTTTACATCCTCCAGCACTGCCACAAACTCGTCGCCGCCAAGGCGGGCCACCAGGTCAGTCTCTCGCAGACTGTTCTGCAGGCGTTGCGCAACGGCAATCAGAAGTTTATCGCCCGCACCGTGTCCGTGGGTATCATTAATTTTTTTAAATTCGTTCAAGTCCAGAAATAGCAGCCCTGTCATGCCGTCAAGTTCGGCGGCGCGCTGCAGGGCCAGCGCCATACGCTCATCATAGAATCGGCGATTGGGAAGTCTGGTCAACTGGTCGTGAGAAGACAGGTGGTCCAGTTCCGAATTGGTAGCTTGCAGGTTTAGTCGCAGCGCTTTGTTCATTTCTGCATAAATAACGATGATACTCACTACGGACATCGCCATAGCGGTGTAGGCCATCATCATTGCCATACTGTGGTTCTCGGGTACGATGATCTGTTCAAACTGGACGCCGTGGCGCTCCGCCTGGACTACCGCAACCCAGAAAGCCAAAACCAGCAGCCCCCAGGAGACACTCAGGGACGCACTGCCGACAATGGCCGCCATCGCTGGCGCCATGATCAACAGCGGGTAGGTCGGTGATTCTGAGCCGCCGAAAACAAAACATGCTGCAGCAAAAGCGCCACAGAAAATAAACAGCATCACGTTCAACGACATGATGCGGTCGTCGAGTAAGCGCAAAATCGCCATGCTTAACAAGACGCCCAGGATGGTGGTAACACACAGTGTGTTAGCTGCTATTTTACCCTGAGGGCTGAGCTCCATAAGTAGGTGAACAGAGAAAGTGAAGAAAACTACCATTACCAGCCAAAATGCACTGGTCATCACCAGAATACGCTGGCGGTGATGTTCCTCATCTATGCGGCCATAGACGTCCCGACCGGTACATAAGTGGGACCACCAGCTGCGAGCCTTTCTGAGTTGTGCGGTTAACGGGTGCATAGTTTTATTGTTCTGGTTGTATGACGCGTCAGTGCTATTTATAACCTACTCTAGCGCCACTTGTCCTTAACAACTGCAGTGGATGCGGGAATTAGTTCTCGTTTCTGAGAAAGGATTTCGTATCAAGCATCAGCTCTCGCAAAGCGGGGTCTTGCCTGCTTGCCTCAAGAAGTGATTCGCGATCGAGTTTTCCCTGCACGAAAGCGGTGATCAGGTCGAGCAGAACCGGGGTCATATTCGGATCTCGATCCCAGCGCGGCGCGTCTATCAGGTTGCCACTGACCCGATTTTCCTTCTGCCGCAACCAGTAACCGCCGCAACTGGACAGACTGTAGTCTCCGATACGGCCAAAACTGATGTTGGGCGTGCCGGGATTGAAGCCTCCGGGCACGTTCTTGGTGATTTTCTCCAGAGCAACAACCCAATGGCTGTTCAACGGAAAACCGTCTGCTTCAGGTCGACAATAGTCAGCCGCCTTGAGCCAGATGCGGAGTGTTTCGGGGGGTGTATCTCCGCGAAGCAGCCGATTGACAGTCAAGTCGATGGAGTTACCCTTGCGGGCGACCACTGTGCCGCTCACGACAAGGTCGGTCGTAGCCTGAACGTCACTGAAGGACCCCTGCCACAGGCAGGCACACTGCGCCGAAGCGGGTTGGTTCACCAGGAGTAGCAGAATGCCGAGGGCCCGAAGGAGATGCATTGGGGTTTTGCGCCGGCTATTGCAGGGCGCGAGCTGCTTCAAGGGCGAAATAGGTAAGAATTCCATCACAGCCCGCCCGCTTGAAAGCCATCAGGGACTCAAGTATCACAGCTTCACGGGGCAACCAACCTTGCTCAAAGGCCGCCGCGTGCATGGCATACTCTCCACTCACCTGGTAGGCAAAAGTAGGCGCCCGCAATTCCTGCTTTACGCGACGAGCGATGTCGAGGTAGGGCATCCCCGGCTTCACCATGATCATATCGGCACCTTCAGCGAGGTCCAGGGCACACTCGTGCAGGGCTTCATCACTGTTGGCGGGATCCATTTGGTAGCTGTTCTTGTTCCCGCCCTTGAGGTTGCCGGTGGAGCCAACGGCATCGCGAAACGGGCCGTAATAGGCAGAGGCATATTTGGCGGAGTACGCCATAATCAGGGTGTTATGGAACCCGCCGAGTTCCAGTTCCTTGCGAATAGCGCCGATGCGGCCATCCATCATGTCCGAGGGGGCGACAACATCGGCTCCCGCCTCCGCGTGAGACAGAGCTTGGTTGACCAGCACTTCACTGGTCACATCGTTCAAAACATAAGTTTCGTCATTGATTATGCCGTCCTGGCCGTGCGTGGTGTATGGGTCCAGCGCGACATCGGTGATAACGCCTAACTCGGGTAGCGAATCTTTCAAGGCGCGCACCGTGCGTTGGACCAAACCGTCTCCGTTGAAGGCCTCCTCAGCCAGCAGGCTCTTTTTCTCGGCGGCGACCACCGGAAAAAGAGCAATGGCGGGAATGCCAAGTTGGTGGATGACTTTGGCTTGTTTCACAAGCAAGTCGATACTGAGACGTTCGATGCCGGGCATGGTGGAGATTGCCTCGCGTTGGCCGCTGCCCTCAAGCACGAACACGGGAAAGATAAAGTCAGCCGGGCTTAGTGCATTTTCACGCACGAGCCGACGTGAAAACTCGTTAGCCCGCAGGCGGCGCATACGAGTCTGTGGGAACATGCCGCGCTGTGTGGTGAATGCCATGGAGTAATCCTCTATCAAAGACTGGCAAAGGCGGCCTTAGCGGCCGCAATCGTTTGTGCGATGTCGCGCTCGCTATGCGCGCTGGAGAGAAAACCTGCCTCATAGAATGCGGGGGCGAGGTAAACGCCTTGTTCCAGCATTTGATGAAAGAAACGATTAAAGGTCGCATCGTCACAGGCCATAACCTGGCTGAAGTTGTTGATGGTCACTTCACCGGTAAAGAACCCACCAAACATCGTGCCCGCGTGATTGGTGGTAAAGGGAACGCCTGCTCCATTGGCCGCGTCACGAAGGCCCTGGCAGAGTTGTGCTGTGCGGTTGAACACGGGTTCGTAAAAGCCGGGTTGGGAAATAATTTCCAGCGTGGCCAGGCCGGCAGCCATAGCGATTGGATTACCAGACAAGGTTCCGGCCTGATATACCGGGCCCATTGGGGCAATGTTTTCCATGATCTCGCGTTTGCCGCCGAATGCTCCCACCGGCATCCCACCTCCGATAACCTTACCCAGCGTGGTCAGGTCGGCTTCTATGCCGTAGTGACCCTGAGCGCCCTGCAGCCCGAACCGAAATCCGGTCATTACCTCGTCCAGAATCAGTACCGAGTTGTGTTCAGTGCAGACTTCGCGCAGTACTTCCAGGAATCCCGGTGCGGGCGGAATACAATTCATATTGCCGGCCACTGGCTCCACAATGATGCAGGCAATATGCTCACCCCATTCTGAAAAGGCTTTGCGTACACCCTCGATGTCGTTATACGTCAATGTCATTGTGTGATCAGCCAGAGCCGCGGGAACACCGGGTGAGCTGGGTACGCCCAGGGTGAGGGCTCCGGACCCTGCTTTTACCAGCAGGGAGTCGGAGTGACCGTGGTAACAGCCCTCGAACTTAACGATCTTGTCTCGTCCGGTATATCCGCGGGCTAACCGAATGGCACTCATTGTGGCTTCCGTACCTGAGTTGACCATACGCACCAAATCCATGCCCGGCATGATCTCGCATATCCGATCCGCGAGCTCAATTTCCAACTCTGTAGGTGCGCCGAAGCTAAGACCTTTTTCACTCTGCCGGATAACGGCTTCACGCACTGCCGGATGATTGTGCCCCATGAGCATGGGGCCCCACGACAGGACGTAATCAATATACTGCTTACCTTCACAGTCGATTATGTAAGCCCCCTCGCTTCGGTCAATGAAGACTGGCGTTCCTCCTACTGCCTTAAAAGCGCGTACGGGTGAGTTCACACCACCGGGGATATGTTTACTGGCGCGTTCGAACAGTTGTGCCGAGGTGCTCATGGTTATAGGTTTCCCGTTTTAAACTAGCTTGCGATTGTGTCGCGTGTGGTGAGAATGAAATTATCGTGGCTGTGGCTTCGAATATCCAGTGATCTTAAAAAGGCTTGAGCACGGCCAGAATTACGATAGCGAAGAGAAACAGTACAGGAATTTCATTGAAAAATCGGTAGAACACATGTTCGTGCTGGTTGCGATTGTCATTTATCGCCCGAACATAACGACCGCACTGGATATGGTAGGCGACAAGGAAGGCGACTCCTCCCAGTTTTAGCCACATCCATATAGATGTCAGATAGTAGTCCGGGTTCTGCGCTATCAGGGCGAGTCCCAGGGCAATGGCAATGATCATAAAGGGGGTGACAAAGCGGTATAATTTCCGCGCCATGATGGCCAGTTGTGCGCGCACTGCTGCGTGCTCACTGGCAGCGTAATATACGAAGATGCGCGGCAAATAGAAAAGGCCCGCGAACCAGCACACTACGAAAATGATATGGAACGCCTTCAACCACAACATCGTTTGCTCTCGTCTTATTTGGGTTTCTTGGGGCTATTAGAGCACACTGGCGAGTGAAAATTTCTCTATACTTTCCCGGGTGACGATACCGTGAGGTATTTGTTTACCTGAGCTCCGACTGCGCCTATAGATGCAGACGGCTTCGGTGGTGCTAGCAGCCATGGTATCCATCGCCTGTCGCAGCGTAGCTTGCATGGGAAGTGGCGCGATTGTCCAGCGTCGTATCCCGGATTCGGTCACATCAGCTGAATCCCGCTCAGGAGAAAGCTGTTTTAGCCAATCAAGGAGCTCACTGTCACTCACCATATAAAGATCTTCTCCATCTCGCTCTATCAGGCACCAGGCAGGTGGGGATTCAACAATGGACAATACCGGTTTCACGGTCTGCGGGTTTAAGCAGAGCGTAAATGCAGCCAAGTACCTTTGCACCGCCAGCGGGTAAGGCAAAAAGCGCCCAGCGTGGAAGCGCTTCAAACCCCTCACCGTGGTTGCCGACACCCCAGACAAGACTCAACTCGCTGATCGCCAGGTCAAATGCCAGAACGATTAAGCCGGAGGCAACACCTCCGGCTATCCCGAGAAGGGAGTAGGCGAGGATAGACTCGTAGTTGGTCAATTGTCGTCTGAAGCTGTGCAGCAGGTTGCGCACTTGAGATCCTAGACTGAATAACAAAAAGACAATATTACCAGTTATCTTCCAGTGTATTGCTCTTATACTACCGATCCGGCGCTCGGGCCACTTGGAAAGGCCTGTCGCGACTTTGTTTGAGAAGGCATCTTGCAGGATTGGGTAGAGGCATGGTTAAGGTAGGCATAGTAGGAGGCACAGGTTATACGGGGGTTGAGCTATTGCGCCTCTTGGCCACGCATGAGGGCGCAGAGGTGGTGCTTATCACCTCACGGGCAGAGTGTGGTCGCCGGGTGGACGACCTGTTCCCCAACCTGCGCGGCCTGTATGACCTGGTCTTTTCGGAGCCCGACGTGGTGAGCCTGGCAGCCTGCGATATTGTGTTTTTCGCCACGCCACATAATGTCGCCATGAATTTGGTGCCGCAGCTACTGGATGCGGGTGCCCGAGTAGTTGACCTGTCTGCAGATTATCGAATCCGCGATGCCCAATTATGGTCGCAGTGGTACGGTGAAACTCATTCCAGTCCCGAGTTGCTGTCCGAGGCGGTATACGGACTGCCGGAGCTGAATCGGGAGAAAATTGCGACTGCCCGCCTGGTCGCCTGTCCCGGTTGTTACCCTACTTCCGTGCAACTTGGTTTTATGCCGCTGCTGGCACGGGGCTTGGTGGATGTTCAGCACCTTGTTGCCAGTTCTGCCTCTGGAGTCACTGGTGCGGGACGACAAGCCAAAATAGACAACCTGCTTAGCGAGGCTTCAGACAGTTTTAAAGCTTATGGTGTAAATGGGCACCGTCATCTCCCAGAAATTGAGCAAGTCTTATCAGATGTAGCAACTCAACCTGTGCGTCTGACGTTTGTGCCTCATCTCCTGCCGCTCGTGCGCGGGATTCACTCGACACTTATCGCGCAGCTCCATGATGGCGCCGAGGATTTACAGGCTTTATATGAACAATGGTATACCGCGGAGCCGTTCGTTGATGTGTTGCCAGCTGGTGTATTCCCGCAAACACGCACAGTGAAGGGAGCGAATCGGTGTCAGATCTCGGTTACAACCCCCCAGGAACGCGACACGGTAGTCGTAATGGTAACGATAGACAATCTGGTAAAAGGAGCCTCCGGGCAGGCCGTGCAGAACATGAACATCATGCTCGGCCTGAATGAGCAGGCAGGCTTGCGGCAGGTTGGCTTGTTGCCCTGAGTGGCGGCGACTGAATGAAGCGTACACTATCTGAAATTACCCGCCTTGCTGCACGAATAGGGCTCAGGCGGTTGCTGTTATTGCTCATCATTCCTTTACTGCTGCTTCTGGCGGGCATGTATCTGGGGCGGCTTGCCGCCTACGATGATATGAATGCGGACCCCCAATCCGTGCCCAGTATGCGATTGGAAATATCACGTTTGCGCGAAGATCTCAAACTCACTGAGGGCGCCCTTCAACTGCAACGTACATTGCACGAGGTGGATAGTCGCGCACTGGAGATGGTGCGCAGTGAGATGACGGCCCAGAAAGAAAGAGCCGCCGAACGCGAAGAAAACCTGCGCTTTTACCGCAGCCTGGTCGCGCCCGATGAAAATGCAAATGGCTTGAGCATGCGCCAGCCTGAACTTGTAGCAGGCGCAAGTCCGGGCCACTTCAGTTACCGTTTTGTTATTCAGCAAAAGGCGCGCAAGAACGAGTGGGTGAAGGGTTCTCTATCGGTCTCGGTGTCTGGGTACCAGGGGCAGAAGGAAGTCAGCTATCAACTGGGAAGCCTGTCTCATGATATGGATGAAGAGGCTGTCGCATTGAGCTTCCGATATTTTCAGGCAGTAGAAGGAGAGTTGGTTTTACCGGAAGGATTTGCGCCAAAAGAAGTGACAGTGGTGGCCAGCGCCAGCAAGCCGCGCGAGGCCCAGGTCAGGGCAGTATTTCCCTGGGAATTGCAGGAGCGATTTACGAATGTTGGGAAGTAAAAAAACATCAAGCTTGTCTGGCGGTACCACTCTAATTGCACACGAAACGGTGGTTGTTGGAGATATTCATTTCTTTGGTAACCTGGATATAGAGGGCCTGGTGCAGGGAAATGTTATCGCGCAGCCGGGCAAGGAAGCGCTGCTGCGCGTCGTGGGTAAAGGGCGGGCAGAGGGTGAAATCCGCGTCCCTAGTATTGTTATTAATGGGGCGGTTCAAGGGAATGTCTATTCAAGTAAGCATGTTGAGCTGGCGCCCAAGAGCAAGGTAAAGGGCAACGTATTTTACACCTTGGTGGAAATGGCAGCTGGTGCGGAGGTCAATGGTAGCCTTACTCACAACGCGGATGCCGACGTTGAGCGGGATTCCGCCAGCGCAGATGCCAAAAAGGGCAGCGCTGACGCCAGATCTGTGTCGGAAAGCGGATCGAACGCTAAACTTGACTAAATTAGTCGGACTTAAGATAATGCTGGTTGAGAATCATGTGAAGCGGCCCTTGTCGGCTTTGGAATACACAGATGTCAGTTGCGGAAACATTTAACCCTTCGAGTATTAATCTATCGACCAGTGCTGTCCAAAAAGTGCGTCATTTGGTTGAGGAAGAGGAAAACGAACAGCTTAAGTTGCGTGTGTTTATCACCGGCGGCGGATGCTCGGGTTTTTCGTACGGATTTACTTTTGATGAAATCGTTGCAGACGACGACACGGCAGTGGAGTCGGAAGGCGTTACTCTGCTGGTAGACCCCATGAGTCTGCAGTACCTACTCGGATCGATTGTTGACTACACCGAAGGCCTGGAGGGTTCACGGTTTGTGGTGAATAACCCTAACGCCACGGCCACCTGTGGCTGCGGCTCCTCCTTTTCAATCTAGCGCTATTGGGTAATGGTAGATCTGCAGTCCTTTGTGGATGCAGTGGACTATGGACCTGCGGCCGTAAAATATTGGCTTTAGAATAGTATTCCTATTTCCAGGCTGTGCCTGGATATATTCCGCCTAACACTCGCAAGCCAGCTGCCCCTGTCACCACACTGGAGTTTCCGGGCAACCCTTCAAGGGTCTGTTTGGCCAACCAGGCAAACGTAGCCGCTTCCACCCAATCTGGCTCGATCCCAATGGCCGCTGTGCTCTGCACAGTTGCCGGCGCCAACTGGCTTTGTAGGCGCTCCATCAAATGCGTGTTGTGTGCACCACCGCCGCAAACATAAACTTCCGAAACAGCGATCAGGCTCTGTTCTATCGCTCGGGTAATGCTGGTGCAGGTGAATTCCACTAGCGTAGCCTGGACGTCCTCTGGAGCAATCTCCTCCATCGTTACCAGATTGTGCTCCAGCCAGGGAAGATTAAAATCTTCTTTGCCGGTACTGCGGGGCCCGCCTTTTTTGAAGTAGGGGTGAAACAACAACTTGTTCAACAACACAGTGTTTACTTGCCCCGTTGCTCCCCACTGGCCGTTGCAGTCATAGGGTTCTGCCCGCGTGCCAAGAATCCAGAGATCCAGTAGGGTATTGCCAGGGCCAGTATCGAAGCCCATGCGCAAATCTGTGCCCACCAGCAAGGTGGCGTTTGCAATTCCACCAATGTTTATAATGGCTCGAATGACGTTCGGCCTGGCAAAGGCAACTGCATGGAAGCCAGGCGCGAGGGGTGCGCCTTCACCGCCGGAGGCGATATCCCGGCGTCGGAAATCTGCTACGGTGGTGACTCCCGTGTTTTCGGCAATGGTATTAGGGTCACCAACTTGAAGGCTGAAGCTTTTACTCGGACTCGATGCACTGGACGGCGGGCGGTGACGTATCGTTTGTCCATGGCTACCGATTGCTCGAACCTGTTGGGGCGGTGTATTGGCCGACTCAAGTAGCTGCATTGTCGCTTTGGCAAAGAGTAGGCCCAGCTCTCGATCTAGTACTCCCAGGCGCTCTATTTCATTATCGCCCGCGTGACTTATTGCTGCGATTTGAGTTTTTATCTCGGGCGGGATTATGTGTTCGTGGGTCGCGATTAGCTCCAGGCCATCATCACCAAACCTCACTAGTGCGCTATCGATGGCATCCACGCTGGTGCCGGACATGAGGCCGACATATAACGCGTCATTGTCAGCCAAGTTAGTTTAAAGCGGAGTTGGTTTTAGAGGAACTGCGCATCGCCAGATGATTGTTGGAGCGTAAGACGGCAAGTTGCGAGGAAGCCTTGTTGATGGTTTGGCGAAAGTTTGCCATTTCCGCACCGGGGAGTGATTTTGCCTTCGGTAACTTCTTATGAATGGTGCGAGGGTTGCGATGTACCCCGTTGACCAAAAATTCATAGTGCAGATGTGGGCCGGTAGCCGCGCCGGTGGAGCCAACAGATCCGATGATCTGTCCCTGAGATACACGCTGCCCCGCTTTCACTTTGCGTTTATTCAAGTGCAGATACTTGGTGATGTATTGTTCTCCGTGCTTGACGAAAATGTAGTTGCCATTGGCGCGGCTGTATCCTGCTCTGCTTACGCGGCCATCTCCGGCCGAGAATACGGGCGTCCCTGTGGGTGCCGCGTAATCAGTTCCTCTATGCGGACGGGTAGTCTTGTAAATCGGATGCAGGCGCCGCAAGTTAAAGTTGGAGCTGATCCGTGTGAAGTCGACCGGCGCCATGAGGAAGGCTTTGCGCATACTGACGCCTTCCTCGTTGTAATAGTTGGTATCGCCATTGCCATCGGTGAATCGAAACGCATTAAAAGTTTCGCCCTGGTTGGTGAATGAGGCTGCGATAATACCGCCATCTCGAAATTTCGCTCCGTCCAGATACAAATCCTCATAGACAACCTGAATCGTGTCGCCCGTGCGGGGATCGAGTACGAAGTCGATGACACCGCCAAATATATTTGCCATTTCCATGATCATGTTTTGGGACATGCCCGCTTCCTGGCCGGCGAGAAACAGAGATGAAGAGATAATGCCGGTTGTCCAGGCTTCTCGTACCTCCGGAAGGCGATTCTCAATCAGGCTTTCAAATCCGGTGTCATCGCGTCTGAAAGTGGTTGTTTCAAGCGGTGATTTTACGTGGCGGACAGCGGTAAGTTCGCCAGATTGGTTTGCCTGGAAGGCGATAGTCTGGCCGGGGAAAATCCGTTCCAGAGATTTTCCGTCATCGGACTGACCGATAACATCGTAGACGTCCCGATCATTGAAGCCGGCCCGGTTGAAGACCAGCGACAATGTATCTCCCCTCTTAACGACCCTACTTATCCAGGGTTGCTCTGGTGCGGTTTGCTCGGCGCCAGCTCCGTTAAGTGGTGTTGAGGTTTTTTCGGTAATGGTACCGTTTTCTCGGGCAAATTCGGTGTCAGCTGCCTCGGTCGTGAATTCGGCGTTTTGTTCGCCTGGGTCGGTGTTTGAGAAGTTGGCAAGCATGGCGATAGTGACAGTGACAGTGGCGATAATAGCGACTGCCGCCAATAGGGGCTTGCGCGGCAATGGTGGCCCCAGCCCCGGTGTGTCGTCTTGGCGAGTGAAGGTAGCCCCGCGCGGGCGATTTGCTGCTGACATGTCCCTGGTTCTTTTTTAGGTTTTAGTTGATCTAGTATATAAAAAAAAACAGAAAATTCAACTGCCTATGGCCGGGACTTGCAATTGTGTCGGGGTGTTGTATCGTTGGCGCCGGCGCCTATTTAACCAGTTTGTAAATTCGGAACTACCCCCCATGAGCAGTGCACTTCTCGATGATCTTCGTGCCCGCGGCTTGATATTTCAGCTTGCCGGAGAGGATGCGCTTCCAGGCTGGCTGGATGGGGGCGTTCGTACGCTCTATTGTGGCTTCGATCCTACCGCCGACAGTTTGCACATCGGACATCTGGTTCCCCTGTTGATGCTGCGACGCTTCCAGTTAGCAGGACATAAGCCGTTAGCATTGGTTGGTGGTGCGACCGGGTTGATCGGAGATCCGAGTTTCAAGGCTCAGGAGCGGCAGTTAAATACGCCAGAGGTGATAAACGGCTGGGTCGAAAAAATCAAAAGCCAGGTTTCCCGGTTTGTCGAATTCGAGGCTGGCCCGGTTTCGGCTGAGGTTGTGAATAATATGGAATGGACCGTTGGTCTGGACGTGCTGACCTTCCTGAGAGATATTGGTAAGCACTTTTCCATCAACGCAATGATTCAGAAAGAATCAGTAAAACAGCGCATTGAGCGGGAAGGCAGTGGCATAAGCTTCACCGAATTTGCTTATATGATTCTGCAATCTTATGACTTTGCAGAGCTCAATCGACGCTATGACTGTGGTCTGCAGTTGGGCGGCTCTGACCAGTGGGGCAATATAACCGGTGGTATTGACCTAACACGTCGGTTACATGGCAATCAGGTTTTCGGTTTGACTGTCCCCCTGATTACAAAGGCTGACGGTACAAAATTTGGGAAGACAGAAGCGGGCGCTGTCTGGCTGGACCCGCAGCGCACCTCCCCTTATGCTTTTTACCAATTTTGGCTGGGTGCCTCGGATGCGGATGTCTATAAGTTCTTGAAATACTTTACCTTTCTTGAGGTGGCGGAAATTGACGTGATAGAAAGCGCCGACGCGTTACGAGATGGTCGCCCGCAGGCGCAGGCGATGCTGGCAGGCGAGGTTACCCGGTTGGTGCATGGGCAGGACGGGCTGGAGGCTGCCCGGAGAATTACTGACGCGCTGTTTCAGGGTGCGATAGATGCGTTATCGGAAGATGATTTTTTGCAGCTGCGTCAGGACGGTCTGCCCGCGAGCACCGTTGTGCGGACCGCCTTTCCCGAGACGCTCTCGCAAATGTTCGCGGATACCGGGTTCGCGGGTTCTGGCAAGCAGGTTAAGGATGCGCTAAGTCGAAATGCTGTCACAGTAAACGGTCGGACTTTGAGTCTTGAAGATAACGGACAGGTGTCTGCCTGCTTTGCATTGGCCGAGGCGTCATTTGGGCGTTTCTATCTGGTAAAGTTGGGAAAGAAAAAGTACCACCTGTTCGAAGTGACCTAGGCCTCCAAAAAACCGGCCGCCATGCCTTAAGCGTTGTGTTTTATTCGATCTGGCCTAAACTTGTTGATCATCTAATCTGCTCTGCGTATAGTGCGCCGTCCTGCGAGTTTGGAGGTTCCTGTTAGAGCCGCCTGCCTGCCCAGAAACTCGAGAAGTTTCAGAAGTTTAGGGTGCGGCGTTAAGGCCGAGCTTATGGGAAGAAATCACGTAGTGATGACGAGTTTTTAGTTGCCTCTGTGGCAGCGATCGGTATAATACGCTCCCCGGTTGAGGCATGGTCTCACGGGTTATCTGCGCCCAAGCGGTGGCAGATGTTGTTTA
>JAPKAY010000019.1 GCA_028825045.1 Halioglobus sp. | reverse complement strand
CGACGGCCTTGATGTCGTGCGCGCGGCCATCGCGAACTTCACAGCAGAGTTCGCTGCGCAACACACATCCATTGAAGCTGGCACAATCCGGCGTATTGCTCGCGAATTTGCCACCGCCGGGGCTGCGATCTGTTATGGCCGTATGGGGGTCTCTACTCAGGCCTATGGCGCACTCAACCAGTGGCTGATTCAGCTAATTAATATCGCCACAGGTAATTTAGATCTACCCGGCGGCTCTCTATTTACCCTCCCAGCACTGGACCAGGTGAGTACCATCGGGCCGGGTGGCTTTGCCCGCCACCATAGTCGCGTGCGCAATCTGCCAGAGTTTGATCGCGAGCTGCCCGCCGCAGTAATGGCGGAAGAGATTACGACTCCTGGAGAGAACCAGATTCGAGCACTGTTTACCGGTGCGGGAAATCCCGTAATCTCCACACCCAACGGCCGGCAACTGGACGACGCTCTTTCACAACTGGATTTTATGGTGTCCCTCGACCCGTATCTCAATGAAACCACGCGCCACGCGGACATCATCCTACCGCCTACCTCGGCACTGGAGCACGACCACTACGACTTGGCCTTTCACACCAACGCCGTGCGCAATACCGCCAGATTCAATGAACCGGTATTTGACAAGCCGGAAGGTGCATTGCACGACTGGGAGATATTTACCGAATTAGGTAACCGGGTGGCTCAACGGCTGGGCAGGGAAGCGAAGCCCAGCGTTGCGCCGGCCGACATCATCGACCTGGGCCTACAATCCGGGCCCTATGCGGATCAGGGCATATCTATACAAATGCTAAAGGACCACCCTTCGGGCATAGACTTTGGCCCCTTGCAGCCACAGTTGCCGGCCCGACTACGCACCAAAGACAAGTGGATTCACTGTGACACGCCTGAGCCCCTGGCAGACCTGGAACGTCTGAGCGAAGAGTTTTGCGCCGAGAAAGCCTCATCACACGACCCAGCGCAAGCGCGGCCGCTGCAGTTGATCGGCAGACGTCATGTGCGCTCCAATAACTCCTGGATGCACAACTACCACCGCCTGGTGAAAGGCCCAAACCGCTGCACGCTATTGATGCATCCCCAAGACATTCAACAACGAAATATTTTGGAAGGCAGCGAAGTTGAGGTGCGCTCCCGTGTGGGTGCGCTTCAGGTTGTGGTGGAAGCCTCCGCAGAAATAATGCCTGGCGTGGTCAGCCTGCCCCACGGCTTCGGGCATCACCGCGAGGGGATCCGCATGGATATCGCGCAGCGTCACGCGGGCGTCAGTTGCAACGACATTACAGACGAGTATGCCTTGGATGAACTGTCCGGAAATGCAGCAGTGAATGGTATTTCGGTTGAGGTAGTCCCAGCCTGATTTCTGTGCACCCTACCAACCCACAAAATTATTATTTTTAATTGCGATGTACAATACTCACTATAATCGTGCATCTTAAAATAAAAAATCACCTGTAAAAAACTGCGAGGGAACCTCCCATGGAAATATCGACTATTGTGTTCTGGCTGGTATTGCTGGGCCTTGTCATCTACGTCGTCACAATCTATAACACCTTGGTGACGCTTAAGAATCGCTATCTCAATTCCTTCTCACAAATTGAGGTGCAGCTCAAACGACGCTACGACCTGATTCCCAATCTAGTAGAGACCGCCAAGGCTTATATGGGGCATGAGCGCGAGACACTGGAGGCTGTCATTAATGCACGCAATGACGCCGCTGCGATTCTAAAGGCCATGAGTGACGGTAATGTCGGTAGTGCCCAGCTGAGTCAATTGGCCAATGCCGAAGGCACATTGCAAGGAGCCATGGGGAAATTGAATGTCACCATGGAAGCGTATCCTGACCTCAAAGCCAACGAGAACATGATGCAACTTTCTGAAGAGTTAACGACCACGGAAAACCGAGTTGCCTTTGCCCGCCAAGGCTTTAATGACGCTGTTATGACGTACAACACCTACCGCCAGAGTTTTCCCCCGGTTTTCTTCGCCACCAAATTCGGCCACCCCGAAGATGCTTCACTCCTTCAGTTTGAGGACTCGGCAGAAATTCAGCGTGCGCCCGAGGTGTCTTTCTAGCGTACTGAGCTAAAGCCACCATGGATTTTTTTGCGCAACAGGATGCAGCTCGGCGCAATACGCGCGTGCTGGTTCTATTGTTTCTGGCGGCAGTGTTGCTGTTGATTGTGTTGGCCAACGCCGCTGTCGCTGCGTTTCTGTTCTTTAGTGGGGACTACAACATCTACAGCGGCAGCCGCGAGGGGATGGACGGCTTTCTGTCTTACTTCAGCTGGTCGCGATTCGGGACCGTGGGCTTGGCCGTAAGCGCGACCGTGGCCTTGGTGGTTCTGGCAAAATGGGTCCAACTTTCAACTGGCGGCAAGGCGGTTGCTGAAAGCCTGGGTGGCACCCGCATCCTGCCACAATCCAGGGATGCGGCGGAGCGACGCTGCCTGAATGTCGTCGAAGAAATGGCACTGGCTGCAAATATGCCGGTGCCTCCCGTCTACGTACTGAACGGCGAACGGGGCATCAATGCGTTCGCCGCTGGCATCACCCCCGCCGACGCCATTGTGGCAGTCACCCGAGGCACCATCGAACACCTCAAACGGCATGAACTGCAGGGCGTCATCGCCCATGAGTTCAGTCATATTCTCAACGGCGATATGCGTCTGAATATACGCTTGGTGGCAATGCTCAAAGGAATCACATTTATTGGAGACGTGGGACACATACTACTGCGCAGCAGCAACCGCGTTCGATCCGGGGCCAGTGCGCGCAGCAAGGTCGGCCCCACCATATCCCTGCTGGGGTTTGCCCTGTGGCTTTTGGGATGGCTGGGCGGTTTGGCGGCAGGGTTCATCAAGGCAGCCATTTCCCGGCAAAAAGAATTCCTGGCAGATGCCAGCGCAGTGCAATATACGCGCAGTCCAGACGGCATTGGCGACGCTCTAAAAGTCATTGGCGGCTATATTCCAGGCACCCTGGTGCACGCCGCCCGGGCAAACGAAATGTCCCATATATTTTTCGGGCAAATTGAACACCGCTTATGGCAGGTTTTCGCCACTCACCCCCCGCTGCGCGACCGCATCGGGCGTGTGGACCCGCAATGGAATGGCGAATTTATCGAACGCAAACCGGTGCACTATCCCGAACAGCCAAGCCGTCCGGGCGCAGGGGACGTGGGCGTCGGACGGGCGGCTCTGGTGGCAGCTGCGCTGGCCGGCGCGCTCGCGGAAGAAGTTGGGGCTGAAGATGCACAGTTTGAATCCGACCCCAATCAACTGGAGCAGGCGACCGCCACGCGTGAGGATATTCCGCTGGTCTTTGTCCAGCAAAGTCACGAGCCGCTGGGTGCACATGCGCTAATCTATTGCCTGCTAATGAGTAAGGACGAGACGCTACGGCAACAACAACTACAGATCATCTCCACAACAGACATTATTGGCCTGCAAGAGCTCGTCCACACCTTTAGCCCTGGCGTACAGGCACTGGGAGCACCGCGCCGCCTTCCCCTGCTCGAGATGTGCCTGCCTGCTCTAAAGTCCATGTCGTTACCCCAGTATCGATTATTCAAGAACACGCTATTGAAGCTGATCCAAGCAGATCAACGGACTGAACTCTATGAATGGTGTCTATTTCAGCTTGTGCGCCACTATTTGGACCCGGAATTTATTACGGTTAAACCCAGCCGAGCACGGTATCGCAGGTTACAAACGGTCGCTGCGCACGTCCGCATGGTATTTTCAGTACTGGCCCGGGAAAGCAGCGGCGAATCACACGCCGTATTTCGCCTGGGTGCAGACAGTCTGGGTTTCACAGACATGGACATTCTGCCAGCAGAACAATGTGAGGTCGCTAGTTTCAGCAATGCGGTACACGAATTGGCGGACTGCTACCCCCTCCTGAAGCCACGCTTGCTCAAGGCTATGGCCTTGGCTGCCGGACACGATGGACAGCTCAGTCCAGTGGAGCGAGAGATAATCGGCAGCATGGCCGCCGTCATGGATTGTCCCATTCCCTCGGGCCCCGATCTTGAGTAACGGAGATATAGGCGCGCGGTATCCAATATCGGTCTCAGTAATCGGATGTGTCCCAATACTCACCAAATTCGCCCGCTTCAACCGAGTCACTTTCACTTCTGCAGGTTTGTGCTAGTTTTAGTGGTGTCGACCGCCATGAGCAGGGATTAGCTCACATAACTGGCGACCGATTGACCGCACACATAGATTATCAATTCTAGTAACCACAACAAGGATGTTATGGCTATGGAACAACCACCTGTCTCAAACCTTGACCGGGATGACCTCATCCCCCCGCCAGAAAAGCCCGGTTATCTGGCCCTATCCCGCACTACCGACAAAGTATTGCAGATTCTACTTGGCGGCGACCTGGCGCGCCTGCGAGCTGACTCAGTGGCGGAATCACTGGGAATGAGCAGTACGACTTTGCGGCGCCGCCTGCGTGCCGACCATACCTGCTACCAGTTCCTGTTGGATCGGGCCCGTCAGTATCGCTGCGAGCAGGTCTTGCGCGAAATGTGGCGGCCCGGAAAGTGCCTGGCAGATGAACTTGGGTATCTGGAGGTGAACAGCTTTTATCGCGCTTTCCGTCGCTGGACGGGGCTAAGTTACAGCGAATACAAGCTGCGTCAGTGTCTTTGAGTTTGACCGGACAGCGCAGCCTGGGAAATACCTGCCTCCCACTGCCATCCTGTCCGTCGGTCACATTGTGCTCTTAGGAATTGGGGTAAGGCACATTTTTTGTTGTCTATGTGGTTACAGCCACCCGCGCAGTCGGTATACCCAGTAGCCCACTATTTCGTGCAGCGCGTATGTTGACCGGGACAGGCTAGCCACATCGGGCACCCACCTGGGTAAAAGTTGTGGCGCAACGGGCCGTTGAAAGTCTGTCGGCGCCGGCACAACCTCCAACCCCTGCGCCGAAAATAATGCCTCTGCCCGGGGCATATGATAACCCGAGCTTACCAGCAGAATCCGACGCAGCCCTTTGTCCTTGAGCATCTGCGCAGAAAAGACAGCGTTGTCGTACGTGGTGCGACTCTTGTCTTCCAGCAACATGCTGCGCGCCGGAATTCCCATAACCATAAGGATTTCTTTCATTTGCTCAGCTTCCGAACGAACGTCTTCTCCCCCTCCACCGGTTAACAAAATAATCGGTGCCTTCCCGGCTTTATAGAGTGCCGCAGCATGAACCAGCCGGTCGGCGTGTTGATTGAGGTCGGGTAGAGTACCCATATGCGTATCACCGCGCATCGCACCGCCCAGAAGTACGATTGCATCAGCTTCGGCGATAACAGACATGGCCCGCGGCACATAACTGCGTTCCAATGAACCCATCAGAAAGTTTGCAAACAACGCCGTAGAGCAGAGATACAGCCAGGTGACCGCAAGTACCGTTGTATAAAAGCTGATCCGCCTCCATCTCAAGAGCGAGCAGGCAAAGGCCAAAACCAGTAGCCACAAGCTCAGGCTCAACGGATACACCAGCAGCGACAGTAATTTTGCGGTATAAAACGAAATCATCCGGTACTCGCAGTGTATTCACATGCGGTATTGTCGATGAAAAGCCGCGGTGACTCAGGCATATCCTCTAGGATTCCGCTGCTGCCAACGCCAGGCGTCTTCACACATCTGGGACAAACTTCTCGAAGCCGTCCATTGCAATAATGTCTCGGCCAACCGCGGGTCGGCCCAACAGGCGGCAATATCTCCGGGGCGGCGTTTGACAATTTCGTAGGGCACAGACTGCCCGCTGGCGTGCTCAAAGGCTTTCACCATATCCAGCACTGAGACGCCATTGCCAGTACCCAAATTGATGGTATGCAGACCAGGCTGACGGCAGATATATTCCAGTGCTACAACATGCCCCTCCACTAGATCCATTACGTGGATATAATCTCGCACGCCGGTGCCGTCTGCCGTGGCATAGTCATCACCAAATACGAACAGCTTCTCACGCTCCCCTACTGCTACTTGCGCCACGAATGGCATCAGGTTATTGGGGAAGCCCTGGGGATCCTCACCTATGAGACCACTGGGGTGTGCGCCCACAGGGTTGAAATATCGCAGCCGACAGACGCTCCAATTGGGATTCGCAACGTGCCAATCAGCCAGAATGTCCTCTACCATGAGTTTAGAGCGACCGTAGGGACTGGTTGGGGAAAGCGCAAAATCCTCCCGGATGGGAACAGAGGGCGGATCCCCGTACACCGTCGCCGAGGAAGAAAACACTATGTTAGTAACGCCCGCCTGCTGCATGGCTGCCAAAAGAACGAGCGAGCTAACGACGTTGTTATCGTAATACTCAAGCGGAAGATCAACAGACTCCCCCACCGCTTTAAGGCCTGCAAAATGCAGTACGGCCGTAATGGTGTGGGCATGAAAAATCTTGTCGAGGCAACCGCGATCCCGCACGTCACCCTGCACAAATATAGGCGATGTAGCGCAAATTTCACCTACGCGCTTCAGGGCGACCGGACTGCTATTACACAAATTGTCCAGTACAACCACCTGATAACCCGCCTCTATCAGCGCAGCGCAGGCGTGACTGCCAATGTAACCCGCTCCGCCCGTCACCAAAACCGTTCCCATCATAGGCTATGTCCCGTGGAGTGTTATCAAGTACAGTCTAGAAGTATAACCGATTAGAATCGTGTTCAAAGCCAACTGCTTCACACTTCCCAGCCTCTGCCATTGATTACATGAAATCGCGCACAAAAACCTTTATCATGGAACCGAAGAGTTCACCCTTAGAATCAGTTCAATGCATATACTCGTTACCGGAGCTGCAGGCTTCATCGGCTACCACCTCAGTGAAAAGCTGCTGGCGCGCGGTGATACTGTTACAGGACTAGACAACCTCAACAATTATTACGACGTCAGTCTAAAGGAAGCCCGACTGGATCGGCTTAAGGCCCAACCGGCTTTCAGATTTATCAAGGCGGACCTCAAGGATCGGTCAGATATTGAAGCTCTGTTTGCAGGCACCGAGTTTGACGCGGTCATCAATCTGGCTGCGCAAGCGGGCGTACGTTATTCGTTGGAAAACCCACACGCCTACATCGAGAGCAATATTGTCGGGTTCACCAATCTTCTGGAATGCTGCCGTCACCACAAAATCAAGCACCTCGTATACGCCAGTAGTAGTTCAGTGTACGGGATGAATGGCTCAATGCCCTTCTCGGTACACGACAATGTCGACCACCCGATGTCGCTTTACGCTGCAAGCAAAAAAGCCAACGAACTAATGGCACACACGTACTCCCACCTTTACAACATTCCCACCACGGGCCTGCGTTTTTTTACCGTGTATGGGCCATGGGGACGTCCGGATATGGCACTGTTTCTGTTTACCAAGGCGATCCTGGCTGGCGAACCCATCAAGGTCTTCAACAATGGCAACATGAAGCGAGATTTCACCTATATTGACGATATCGTAGAGGGCATTATTCGCGTTACCGACAAACCTGCGGCGCCCAATTCTACATGGGATGCGCTCTCGCCGGACCCGGGCACGAGTACTGCTCCGTATCGGCTCTACAATATTGGCAACAACAACCCGGTGCAATTGACCGACTTTATCAGCGCTATTGAGAAGGCCCTGGGGAAAACTGCACAAAGAGATTTACTGCCTATGCAACCCGGCGATGTGGCAGCCACTTGCGCGAACATCGATGATCTGATTGAAGCTGTTGATTACAGACCCCAGACGCCAGTGCAGGAGGGTATCAATCACTTTATTGACTGGTATTTGGAACACGTGCACAAGGAAATGTCATGAACGTTGTAATGATCGGCGCGGGCTACGTGGGGCTGGTATCAGGCGCCTGCTTTGCGGAATTTGGTGCAAACGTCACCTGCGTCGACCTCGACGGGGGGAAAGTACAAGCGCTACAAAATGGAAAAATCCCCATCTATGAACCGGGACTCGAAGATCTCGTACAACGCAATACAGAAGCGGGACGATTGCATTTCAGTACGCACTTCAAGGAGTGGGTCGGCGATGCCGACCTCGTATTCATTGCTGTGGGAACTCCGACACGGCGTGGTGACGGGCACGCCGATCTAAAATACGTTTACGCCGCCGCCACTGAGATAGCGAGCCACCTCCAGGGGTATACCGTCATCGTGGACAAATCTACTGTCCCGGTAGGCACAGCGCGGGAAGTGTATCGCGTCATAAAGGCTGCCAACCCGGAAGCGGACTTTGACGTGGCCTCCAATCCAGAATTTCTGCGGGAGGGATCCGCGATAAATGACTTTATGCGTCCCGACAGGGTTGTGTTGGGTGTTGAGAGTGTCAGGGCCGAGGCCCGGCTACGTGAACTTTACCGCCCGCTTAACCTGATCGAAGCGCCAATACTAATAACTAACCTCGAAAGTGCCGAGGTCACGAAATATGCAGCCAATGCTTTTCTCGCCACTAAAATTAGCTTCATCAACGAAGTAGCGGAATTGTGTGAAAAAACTGGCGCAGATGTGCACGCCGTTGCAAAGGGTATGGGCCTGGACGGGCGCATAGGCAAAAAATTCTTACATCCAGGGCCTGGTTATGGTGGATCATGCTTTCCCAAGGACACTCAGGCAATGATTCGCATGGCCCATGATGCAGGCGCCTCCGCCCGTATTGTTGAAACTGTCGTTGAAGTCAATGCCGCTCAAAAACTGCGGATGGTGTCGAAGATCGAACAGGCACTGGGTGGCAATGTGGCGGATAAAACAATTGCTGTGTTGGGTCTTACATTCAAACCCGAAACTGACGATATGCGGGATGCTCCCGCCCTGACAATCCTTCCCGCACTTATTGAGCAAAATGCGATTCTCAGAGCGCATGATCCGGCTGGGATAGAGGAGGCCAAAAAAGAACTGCCGACTGGTATCCACTACGCGGATAAAATCGAAGACACCGTACAAGGTGCCGATGCAGTGGTCTTGCTAACCGAATGGAATGAGTATCGCGGGCTGGATTTAGCCAGACTGAAATCGCTGATGAAAGGCGATGTCTTTGTAGATCTTAGAAATGTTTACGAACAGGACCTGATGGAGGCACACGGCTTTAGCTACTGCTGTGTGGGGCGATAGGCACGCAATCCGCGCATTATAATAGTGACGCAAATCGAGAGCGGTACTACTATTCCAGGGATTTAATTACAACGAAGATGCGGATGTTCCTGAAAACCTGCGTTACAGCAAGCTCTCAAAATACTGAATTGTTTTACGCAATCCTTCCTCTAGTTGAATCACAGGCTCCCAACCCAGCCTGGACTTTGCCTGCTCAATATTGGGCTGGCGCTGCAGAGGGTCATCGCTTGGTAACGGCGCACTCACCAACTCGGACTTCGAGTTAGTCAGTTCGATGACCTTTTCGGCCAGTTCCCTGATGGTAAATTCGTTGGGATTACCCAGATTGATAGGCCCGGTCACATCATCACCGGTCTCCATTAATGCTGTAAATCCATTGATAAGGTCATCCACATAGCAAAATGAACGCGTCTGGGAGCCATCACCAAAAAGCGTGATCGGATGACCCTGCAAAGCCTGCATGATGAAGTTTGACACCACCCTGCCATCGTTAGGGTGCATATTCGGGCCGTAAGTATTGAAAATTCTAGCCACTTTAATCTGCAAAGCATGTTGTCTGTGATAGTCAAAGAAGAGCGTTTCAGCGCAACGTTTCCCCTCGTCATAGCAGGAACGCTCGCCAATGGGATTCACATGTCCCCAATAACCCTCAACCTGCGGATGGACTTGCGGGTCGCCATAGACCTCGCTGGTGGATGCCTGAAAAATTTTCGCGCCGGTCCGCTTGGCTAGTCCCAGCATATTGATCGCGCCGTGCACGCTTGTTTTGGTCGTTTGAACAGGGTCGTGTTGATAGTGTATCGGCGAGGCGGGGCAGGCAAGGTTGTAGATTTCGTCCACCTCAACGTAGAGTGGAAAGGTGACATCATGGCGCATCAATTCAAAGTGGGGTTCGTCTAATAGCGCAATAATATTGTCTTTGGTACCGGTGAAAAAGTTATCGGCGCAAATAACGTCGTGTCCCTCTCCTACCAATCGCATACAAAGGTGGGAGCCCAAAAACCCAGCACCGCCTGTTATCAGAATCCGCTTTCTTAAATGCATTTTATTATCCTTGCGTCTCACCAGACCGCTAGTCACCTAGTTCACCGATAGTAGTAAATTGCACTTCCGCGCGGGAGCACTGTTTATTAAATTAGCAGATCCATCCTCGATGCTACCATCGCGAATAAATCGCTCACCTAGCGGCCTGGTCACCATCGTTACCCTTGCGAAAGGTCACACGAGTGGGAATTTCTCTCATTGGTGCGATCTTCAGGCCTTCTAGGCGCGTCAATTTACACCCACATTGCGGCCAATTATTCTTCGAATGGATGTCGTAAAACGATAGTCTCCACTCGATCGGGCCCGGTTGAAATAATGTCGATAGGAGCCCCAACAACTTCTTCGATCTTGTGAATATAATCGCGTGCAGCCTGTGGAAGTTCCTCTACAGATTTCGCTCCGAGAGTGGATTCACTCCAACCCGATACATCTTCGTACACTGGAACCAATCCCTCGTAGTCATCTGAATCCATAGGATTGAGTACTGGCTTGCCGTCTTTGCAAGTATAGCCAATGCAGAGGCGAATAGTTTCCAGGCCGTCCAAAACATCCAGCTTAGTGAGACAGATACCACTGACGGAATTGATATTAACGGCCGTACGCAAAGCGACAGCATCAAACCAGCCGCAACGACGTGCTCGCCCCGTGGTCGCGCCGAATTCGTGACCACGTTCTGCCAAGTGCGCGCCAGTCGCGTCAAACAATTCGGTCGGGAATGGACCAGACCCCACTCGGGTTGTATAGGCCTTAGTGATGCCCAGCACATAGTCGAGGTAGAGTGGCCCAAACCCTGAACCCGTTGCTGTACCTCCAGCTGTCGTATTAGAACTGGTCACAAAGGGATAGGTACCGTGATCAATATCCAGCAGCGAACCCTGGGCCCCTTCGAACATAATATTGTCACCTGATTTACGATATTGGTGCAGGAGCGAGGTGACGTCGGCCATCATCGGCAACAGTTCGGCACCCATCTCGAGGGTTTCGTCCAACACTTTGTCCACGTCCAGAGCTTCCACCTGGTAATATTTTTCCAGGAAAAAGTTGTGGTACTCCATCACGTCTCTGAGTTTGCGGGCAAAACGCTGCCCATCCTGCAGATCACCAAGCCGCAGCCCACGTCGGGCCACTTTGTCCTCGTACGCCGGTCCAATACCGCGGCCGGTTGTCCCTATTTTTTCATTGCCACGCTTGGCTTCTCGAGCCTGATCCAGAGCAACATGGTAAGGTAGAATTAAAGGGCAGGCTGGAGATATTCTCAGTCGTTCGCGCACGGGTATATCGTTGGCCTCCAACTCTGCGATTTCTTTAAGTAAAGCTTCTGGCGAAAGCACCACTCCATTGCCAATCATACACGTCACGTTCTGACGTAATATGCCTGAGGGAATGAGGTGCAATACCGTTTTTTTGCCCTCTATGACAAGCGTGTGCCCGGCGTTGTGTCCGCCCTGAAAACGCACGACAGCGCTGGCCCGATCCGTCAACAAATCTACGATCTTACCCTTGCCTTCATCACCCCATTGGGTGCCAAGCACAACAACATTCTTACTCATTAATTAGACTCTTGTATTTAATCTGGAATGAATTGGTGCGTGCAGGCAAACCTTCACGCAATATCATTTGTGTTTAGTATCTGTATCTGCCATTGGCCGTCCACTTCTATCAAGTGGCGATCGCAACGTGGATCCCAGGCACCTGACAGGCAGTTGATGACGATCTCTCCGGCTGCTCGCAACTCACGCACTTGCGCCTCCAGTGCCGGATCATCGTCGTCTGGCATACTGATGGCTCTAGACATAACCCTGGCTTCGGGTAACAGTGCGATTAAGGCCTTTAGGTCAGTAACGAAACCTGTCGCCGGGCGGGCTCTGCCGAAGATGGCCCCCACATCGTTGTAGCGACCACCATTGGCCAGTGCCTGACCACAACCGGGAACATAGGCGGCAAATACCAGCCCTGTGTGATAGTGGTAGCCACGCAACTCCGCAAGATCGAAGTAAATATCAAGATTCGGAAGCTGACGACGAATATCGGTAGCCACTTCCTGCAGCGCGTCCAACGCCGCCAGTGCGGTCGGTAAGGTCTGTGCAAATAGCTTTCGGGCATCGTCCAGCACCGTCTCACCACCGTGCAAATCGACCAACGTGATTACCAAAGAGGCGATATCTGGGGCCACTCCCACCAATGCCAACTCGAGGTCCGGCACAGACTTGCGTTGTAGGGCGTCAAATACAGTTTTTTCCTGTTCACCGCTGAGGTTGGCGCTGGCCAGTACGGCCTCGTAGATTCCCACATGACCGAGATCTAACGTCACCTGAGATAGGCCAGCAGTCTCCAGAGTCGCCAGCATCAGGCGCACAATCTCAACATCGGCTCCAAGACTGTCGTCGCCGTAGAGTTCTGCACCCAACTGTATTGGCGAGCGCGATGCGAGCAAAGATTTAGGACGGGTATGCAGAGTCGAGCCGGCATAGCAAAGGCGTGTTACCCCCTCCTCAGCCAAGCTATGCGCATCTATGCGAGCTACTTGAGGCGTGATATCGGCGCGTATCCCAAGTGTTCGCCCGCTAATTTGGTCGGTTAGCTTAAAGGTCAACAGGTCCAGGTCCTCGCCCAAGCCCACCAGCAGGGATTCTGTGAATTCCATCAACGGTGGTATGACGAGGCGATAGCCCCAGCCGCGATACAAATCCAGCAACGCGCGACGAAAGTATTCGACAGACTCTGCCTGTGCGGGAAGAACCTCCTCCACCCCATCAGGCAACTGCCAGTGATCCAGCGTGGTCATGTCATTCACCCCAACCTAGTGCACCCAATACAGAAGGACAACACCGAACAACATACTGCCAAGCCCGATGTTGCGAATCATCCGATCATCCATCTGTTCTGCCACAGCCAGCATTGCACGCCAGCGGTTAGGACTGATAAACGGCATAAAGCCTTCAACAATAAATACCAGAGCGATAGCGGCCGGTAACACCTGCCAAAAATCCACAGACTCTCCTGCATTATTGTATCGTTGCGCAGATGTGAGGCCACCTACACTCGACCGAAATGTGATGGTCCCTGACAACGGAAAATCACCAGAGGGAGAGCCTCAACAGACCCTGAGGCTTCAGCAAAGCGATCGTTGCCTCCCAGAGACACAAAAAACCGCAGGACCGACGTTTGTCTACAAGCGCCGGAACCCACGGTTAACAAATTCTATCACAGGTATAGGCGATAACACCTATGATTATTGCGGCTTGACCCTGCCCCTGCCTGAGCAAAATCCGCTATGTGAACAGCTGAATCCTGATAAAGCTCTACTTCCCGCCACTGGAATCCTTCAGATACCGGAAAAACTCACTGTCGGGCTGCAGCAACATTATATCGCCATTGCCCCGAAAGGCATCTTGATAGGCTCTGAGACTGCGGGTGAATGAGTAGAACTCCGAATCCTGGTTAAAGGCATCGGCGTAAATGGCCGTTGCTGACGCATCCCCTTCACCTCGAATTAGTTCCGAATCCCGGTAGGCATTCGCTTTCAACACCGTGACCTCACGATCGGCCGCAGCGCGGATACCTTCCGCCAGTTCCTGTCCCTGAGAACGGTGCTCGCGGGCCTCTTTCTCGCGCTCGGCATTCATGCGCCGATAGACCGACTCAGAAACATCCGGTGGCAGGTCAATCTGCTTGACCCGCACATCCACCACTTCGACCCCAAGTTGCTCCTGTGCGACGACGCTCAGGTCTTCAATAATGGCCGCCATTAACTCGTCTCTTTCGCCAGACACAACTTCCTGAATAGTCCGAACTGCAACTTCGTTGCGTAAGCTGTTGTTAATGCGTTGGGCCAGAAGTGTCGTAGCTCGTGATACTTCACCGTTGGTCGCAGTGTAGAATTTAGCAGTTTCTGCTACGCGGAACTTAGCGTAAGAATCTACGATAAGCGCCTTCTGCTCCTGTGTGAAAAAACGTTCAGGGGTGGAATCCACCGTCAGCAATCGACCGTCGAATTTTCGCACCTCATTCACAATGGGTATCTTAAATTGCAGGCCAGGTTGAAGATCAGCCTTGACTACTTCGCCAAAGCGCAGCAGCACACCCCGCTCGGTTTCCTTGATAACAAACAGTGAGTTACTGGCTATAAACACTAGCGCCAGGGCAATAAATATAAAGAATACATTACGTCCAGACATGTTTAGCGCCCTCCCCTGCGAGTACCAGTAGCCGCAGCATCACGGCGTAATTGTTCAGTGACTGCATTGGTTAATTCACGAATATTGGAACTATCAACCTTGAGCTCGCCACCGCTATTTGTGCGGATACCTGGCTGTGTCAATTTATCCAGTGGCAGGTACATCATATTGTTGCCGCCCTCTACATCGATCATCACCTTGCTGGTCTGGGTATACACTGCTTGAACGGCATCCAGATACAAACGCTCGCGGGTGACCTCTGGCGCACTGCGATAAGCGGTCAGCAGCAAGTTGAATCGCTCTGCCTCACCTTCCGCATTCGCGATTACCTCCTCCTTGTAAGCACTTGCTTCCTCGATTTGTCGCTGAGCTCCACCACGAGCTTCGGGAACAATACCGTTGGCATAGGCCTGAGCTTCGTTCTTCACTCGCTCCTCATCCTCACGAGCCTTGATCACATCATCAAACGCCGCCTGCACCTGAGTAGGCGGCTTGGACTCGTCCACCGTTACCTTGCTTACCAGTATGCCGGTCTGATAAAGATCAATGTATTCCTGAAGCCGCTGCTGAATCTCCGCACCTATCCTGGCGCGACCTTCTGTCAGCACCAGGTCCATCGTGGTGCCACCGACAACATGCCGCAATGCGCTCTTGGCAGCGTTTTGCAAAGAGCTCTCTGGCGCAAGCACCTTAAGTACAAAATTTTCCGGATCATTAATGACATATTGTACCGAGAGCTGTACCTCAACGATGTTCTCATCCTGCGTAAGCATGATTTCTCGAAAGCTGGCCGAGCGCACTTTGGTGGTGTTCACCGTTGTGACATCATCGATAATGGGCGGGTTCCAATGCAGGCCTGGCTGAACAGTATTAATATACTTACCGAAACGCAGCACAACACCGCGCTCCTGCTGATCCAACTGGTAAAACCCCATGAGGCCCCAGACGGCCAGGGCTACAATGACAAGAAGACCAACAACCCCCGCAGAGAACCCTGGGATACCGCCGCCACCGGTAGACGGACTTCCGCCACCACCACTGCCTCCGAATATTCCCCGAAGCTTCTCCTGGAATTTTTTCAGCGCTTCGTCGAGATCAGGCGGCCCCTGATTGTTACCACCCCAAGGATCCTTGGGATTATTGTCACCGCCACCCGGTTCATTCCAGGCCATAGCCAACTCCTAATTAAAAAAGAAAAACAGTCTATCAAACTTTTTACTCAGGGTACGCAGAACTGCAAAACTCCTGCCAACTAAAACAATGGCTCCGGACCCTTCTTCATCAGCCGATTCCAGTCCGCTCGGGGCAACCGGACACTCAGATGGGCCGCGCCATCATCGCCATAATCCTCAGCCTGCACGGCACCCATATTGTAAAATGCCGCACGCAAACTCCCCTGACCGGGGTCCAAATGCACTTCTTCAGACACCATATCTTGGCCCACTAACTCGGCAATCGCCTGCAGTAACAAGTCCATTCCAGCGCCAGTGGCTGCGCTCACCCATACACGCTCCGGCCTCCCCTCTGCGTTGCGTTCCAAGCGGGGCGGCTGTTCCAGTACATCCAGTTTATTGAATACCTGCAGCTGAGGAATACCCTCGGCACCAATTTCCGACAACACATCCTGCACCTGGTGCATGTTGTCATCCCGCTCGTGGCTAGCGGCATCAACCACATGTAACAGAAGATCCGCATTCAGGGTTTCTTCCAGCGTCGCTTTAAAAGCCTCGACCAACTTGTGCGGCAGGTGGGCGATGAATCCCACCGTATCAGCCAAAATCACAGGGCCTACATTGTCGATTTCCAAGCGGCGCAGCGTGGGATCCAGGGTCGCAAACAGCTGGTCAGCGACATAGACCGAAGATTCGGTAACGCAGTTAAACAAGGTGGACTTCCCCGCGTTGGTATAACCAACCAGAGAAACGGATGGGATTTCTGCGCGGTCGCGGGCGCGACGCCCTTGATTGCGCTGTTTGCGCACCTTCTCCAGACGTGACGTCAACGCCTTAATACGCGCGCGCAACAACCGGCGGTCAGTCTCTAGCTGGGTCTCACCGGGGCCGCGTAAACCAATACCACCCTTTTGTCGCTCAAGGTGAGTCCAACCGCGCACCAGTCGAGTAGACATATGCTGCAATTGCGCCAACTCAACCTGCAGCTTTCCTTCGTGTGTTCTGGCCCGTTGTGCAAAAATATCCAATATCAGGCCGGTACGATCCAACACTCGGCACTGCAGCTCCTGCTCCAAATTACGCTCCTGACTGGGACTAAGCGCGTGGTTGAACATGACAATTTCTGCGCATTGCTCAAGCACCTCAACACCGATTTCCGCCAACTTTCCACTGCCGACAAACGTACGCGGGTGAGGCGTTTCGCGGGTGCCCATCACATAGGATACCGGGTCACCTCCAGCGGAGAGCACCAGCTCCTCAAATTCACGTGGGTCCTCACGCTGGGACTCACTGGCGAGTTTCAGGTGAACAAGCACAGCGCGTTCACCCGAATCGGGACGTTCAAAAAACAAGCTTACCTCTTCAGGTCAGAATAAATCAGTGACAGATACCCTGAGGATATCCTTAGAAAAAACCGTTTAACTAGCGTCTTCTTCATCTTCTGCCGGATTCTGCAAAGGCAGACGCACCACCCGGGAGGGGACAACGGTTGAAATCGCGTGCTTATAGACCATTTGGCTGACCGTGTTCTTCAACAGCACGACAAACTGATCAAATGACTCAATCTGGCCCTGCAGTTTGATGCCATTTACCAGATAGATTGAAACCGGAACGCGTTCCTTACGCAAAATGTTCAGGTAAGGGTCTTGTAGCGTATGCCCTTTTGACATAACTCTCTCCTAGGCAGGCTCAATTCGAGCCAAATACTTATAAAAAACGACCTCTTACCACCCTGAAGCTACCGCCCTAACGGTGTTCAGAATGGACAACGGGTCTTGAGTTTAACCAGACACAGTATAATGCATTTCCGGTGTATTTATTAGTGGGGCCTAACGAAGATAGTTCAAGGCCACCTCCAATGGCGCTTCGCTCGAAGCCGGATTCGCAACCTCCATTTCTGCATTTTTTACGACGTTACCTACATGATCGGTGTATATCCAGGCAACATTTGACCATTTTCGCAGCCAGGTCAGCTGGCGCTTAGCTAGCTGACGCGTGGCGGTAACGCCATTTCTCACTGCCGCTTCAAGCGTGCAGTCTCCGTCGAGGTGCGCCCACAACTGGCGATATCCCACCGCCCGAGCCGCCGGGAGTTCGGGAAGTAGGTCCTGTCGCTCCCATAAACCGCGCACTTCCTCCAGGAAGCCTGCGGCCATCATCAGGTCAAATCGCTGCGCTATTCGCTGGTGCAATACGGCGCGGTCCACCGGGCAAATCGCCAGCTGCACCACCCGGTATCGCTCGAGAGCCCCGGGCACACTCGTGCCATGTGCACCTCTGTTGTGTAACTCTGTCAGGGTGACGCCCCCGGAGCGGTAGACTTCCAGCGCACGACTGAGGCGTTGCGAATGGTGTGGATGAATGCGCGCAGCCGACTCAGGGTCCACCTCCGAAAGCTGTTGATGGATGTAAGGCCAGCCATGGGTCGCGGCCTGCTCGGCGATCTCGGCCCTCACGACCGGATCGGCACCGGGCATTTCATCCAGACCTTCCAGGAAGGCCTTGAAATAGAGCATGCTGCCACCGACCAGTAGTGGGGTTTTGCCGCGTGCGATGATGTCCGCAGTGGCCTGATTCGCATCCACCACGAAATCTGCCGCAGAATACGCGTGGGAGGGATCGCGTATGTTAATGAGGTGGTGGGGGTAATCCGGCTTGGCGCTACCAATATCCATACCCCGGTAAACGAGCGCGGAATCAACACTGACTAACTCACAGTTCAGATGCCCGGCCAATTCGATCGCCAGATCTGTCTTACCTGACGCAGTGGGCCCCATCAGACAGATCAACAAGGGTTTTTCGGAATTCACCGTCGCCTCAACGTCCGCGCAAAAACAGCTTGTCCAGCTCCTCCAGACCCATCTGGGTCCAGGTCGGACGGCCATGGTTGCACTGGCCGGAGCGCTCGGTTTCTTCCATGTCTCGCAGCAGTGCATTCATCTCTGGAATCGTGAGGCGGCGGTTTGCGCGCACGGAGCCATGACAGGCCATGGTAGAGAGAATCTCATCCATGTGCGCCTCGATACGCTCCGAACTGCCAAATTCAATCAAATCTGCCAGCACATCCCGCACCAGCTGCTCGACGTCTGAATCGCGCAAAGCCACCGGAATTTGACGAATCACCAGAGATTCCTCCCCACCCGCCTCGACCGCCAGACCCAGGCGCTCAAATAACTCGCTGTGTTGACTGGCGATTCCCACTTCCCGCTGACTGACCGCCACAGATTGCGGCACTAGTAGCGGCTGGCTAAGAATGCCCGTGTCAGCGCGAGCTGCCTTGAGACGCTCATAGGTAATACGCTCATGCGCGGCGTGCATATCGACCACAACCAGACCGTGAATATTTTCGGCCAGGATATAGATGCCTTTCAGCTGCGCCAGCGCATAACCCAGGGGCGGCACCTCCTCTTCGGAGCCCGCCGCGGGCATCCCGTGCAAACGCGCGTACCCGCTCATTTGACCACTCACCTGAGCCGCTGTGGGTGCGTTGTAACTATATGCGCGGCCGGGCAAAGCTTCGCGACTCGCACTGGACGCTCCCCAGGCGAGGGCACTCTGGCTGCGTATTTCTCCAGTTGTAGTATCAATCGCCATGCCGTCCTGTGTCGACAGCATGTGCGGCGGCAGCGGGTCTCGCTCCGACTCCTGGCCAGGACGAACGTCCGCCAGAGCGCGGTGTAGGCTGGAGAAAATAAAATTGTGCACGGCCCGACCGTCCCGAAAACGCACTTCATGCTTGGTAGGGTGCACGTTTACGTCGACCTGGGCGGGGTCCAGTTCCAGGTAAAGCACAAACGCCGGATGTCGCCCGTGATACAGCACATCCCGATAGGCCTGCTTCACCGCATGGGCAATCAAGCGGTCACGAATAACCCGGCCGTTGACAAAAAAGTACTGCAGATCCGCCTGACTGCGGGAAAAAGTGGGCAACCCTACCCAACCGGTTAACCGATAAGGCGGAACTTCCGACTCGATGGCGATGGCCTGCTCCATAAAGGCAGGTCCGCAGACAGCAGCGACCCGACGCTGCCGTTCTGTTTGCGCAGCCGCCGCCTTCAAATTGTGTATCACCTTGCCATTGTGGCGCAGGGAAAATGCCACATCGAAACGCGACAGGGCGAGACGCTTAACCACTTCTTCAAGATGGTTGAACTCGGTTTTTTCCTTACGCAGAAATTTGCGCCTGGCCGGGGTGTTAAAAAACAGGTCTCGCACTTCCACGGTGGTGCCCTGGGGATGTGACGCGGGCTTGAGCTGAACTTCCATATCGCGCCCTTCACAAGCGGCACTGCAGCCTTCACTACCGACCTCATTAGCATTACTTGTCAGGGTCAGTCTCGAAACGGAGCCAATACTGGCCAAAGCCTCTCCACGAAACCCAAGGCTACCTACCCGCTCAAGGTCTTCCAGCGATGCAATCTTACTGGTAGCGTGACGGGCAAGCGCGAGGGTCATATCGTCACTGGGAATTCCGCTGCCATTGTCGCGAATTCGAATCAGCTTGGAGCCGCCAGATTCGACGTCAACTTCCACGCGGGTTGCGCCCGCGTCCAAACTGTTCTCCAACACCTCTTTCGCCACAGATGCGGGGCGCTCGACCACTTCCCCAGCTGCGATCTGGTTAGCCAGCCGTGAATTGAGCAAGTGAATTCGGGACATTGAGACGATAGTTTTCAGCTGTTAGGTATAGTCAGCTTCTGCCCCACCATGATCTTCGAGCTGGTGATACTGTTGTAGCTCTTGAGATCTGCCAGGGAAATACTGAAGCGCTGGGCGATGGCTGACAGTGTATCACCTCTGGCGATGACGTACTGTTGGCCGCCCTGCTTTTTCTGCCACGCCAAGAGCGTGCCTGAAGGCGGGTGCGCCAGGAACCAGTCACGAATTCCCCGGTGAATCGCGTGCGCCATGCGCTTTTGATAACTTCGCGTAGCGAGTTTTTTGGATTCCTGCGGATTGGAGATAAATCCCGTTTCAACCAGAATTGAAGGGATATCCGGTGATTTTAGGACCGCGAAGCCTGCCTGCTCGACGTTTTTTTTGTGCAACCTGGCGACATCGTCGACATTCCGCAAAACCTTGTCGCCGAGCTTCAGGCTGGTATCCAGTGTGGATGTCATGGACAAATCGGCCAGCACCCCGGCAAGTAGATCGTCTTTATCAGAGAGGGTTACACCACCGACAAGGTCGGCCGCATTTTCCCGCTTTGCCAGATAGGATGCCGCTGTACTGGTGGCACCCCGGGTCGACAGGGCATACACCGATGCGCCGTTCGCTTGCTTGCGCTTAAATGCGTCGGCGTGGATGGAGACGAACAAATCGGCCTGTCGTTTCCGCGCCAGATCTCTGCGCCCGCGAAGGCTGACATAGTAGTCACCGCTACGAATCATGGTGGACTGAAAACCGGTGTCGGCCTTAAACAACGCACTCAGCTCTTTGGCGATAGCAAGGACCACATCTTTTTCCCGCACTCGACCAGGGCCAAGCGCCCCCGGGTCTTCACCACCGTGACCTGCATCAATGGCAATAATAATGTCGCGCTTGGCCGATTGCTTAACGCTTTTTTTAACTTCCGCAACCCTGACCTGCTGATCGTATAAATCCAGCACCAGACGATCTCCCGCCTGCTCGTTGGCCTTCAGTGCAAAACTCCGGGGATCGACCTGGACACCCATTTCCAACACAATGCGCAGGTCATCGCCATCACGAACACCGGAGCGGATCAGCTGCACCGGTGTATCCGTCAGTTTCAGACGAGACAGTTCAGCACGAAGTTGCGTATCTTGAATATCCAGCACGATCCGGCTGGGATTAGACAGCATAATAAGCTTGTGCTGCGCCGGTCCGGTGAGATCAAAAACAATCCGCGTGTGATCGGGCGCACGCCACAAGCGCACATCGTGCACCTCCGCTGCCCATGAAGAGGACACTGTTAAAAACCCCAGGACTATTAAGGTCCACGCCCTGTTCATATCACTCCCGCCCGGTGTTACTTTTTTATACGTCACCTTCTAAACGCCAGCGCCCCCCACGTCGGCATTGGGTTGCACGCGCGCAAGCATCCGCTTGCCGAGTGTTGTCGTTGCACTATATGCCAATCGACGCCCCTGGCCTTCCCGCTCTATGGTAATCACTAAATCCGCTGGGGGCAAAGCGCCCAAGCCCCTCTCGGCCCATTCCACCAGGCAAACCGAAAAATCACCAAAATAATCTCGGATTCCCATAAACTCGAGCTCTTCGGGATCTTCCAATCGATACAGATCAAAATGAAAAACTTTTAACTTGTCTAACTGATAGGGCTCCACCAACGTGTAGGTGGGACTTTTTACGGCGCCTTTGTGTCCCAGCGACTGAATAAAACCACGACTCAGCGTGGTTTTCCCCATACCCAGATCTCCGCGCAAATACAGCACAGCACCTGGCTCACAAACCGCAGCAAGGCGCGCCCCCAAGGACAACATGGCCTCCTCATCGGGTGCGGTAAATGTAAATTGCTCCGATGTCATCCCAGCAGCAAGCGCATAGGAGGAATAAGGTCAGATGCAACCAAACCGCGCATACCGCCCTCGGCGGCAATATCTGCGGCCGCACCGTGCAGGCATACCCCCAGGGCCGCGGCTTCAGCGGCGGGTACATGCTGAGCCAACAGTGCACCAAGCACACCACTGAGAACGTCACCCATCCCACCACTGGCCATTCCGGGATTACCATAATCACTGAGCAATACCTGCTCAGCTGTCGCAATCAAGCTGCCGTTTCCTTTCAGCACAACCACACCGCCAAAGCGCAGTTGCAGCGCACGCACAGCGGCGAACCGATCGGACTGTACGTCGGCCGTGGAACAGTTCAACAGGCGGGCGGCCTCTCCCGGGTGGGGTGTCAGTATGTAGTTATTCGCGGGAGCAAAATTCTTTACCTTCCCGGCAGCCAACAAGTTAAGGGCATCGGCATCAAGAACCAGTGGCCTGCCGGACGCAAGCGCCAGTTGAAGTCCCTGCACCGACCAAGAAGCCAGCCCCAGTCCCGGGCCCACGACGATGACATCGGCGGATTCCAGCAACGGAGCAAATTCTTGCTGCGAATTAACACCCTTTGCCATGACCTCCGGCACTCTGGCCACCAACGCCGCCACGTGCTCCGGCCTTGTGGCCACCTGCACCAGGCCCGCGCCGCAGCGCAGCGCAGCTTCAGCGGCCAAAACCGCAGCACCTGCCATTCCGTAGTCTCCACCCATGATCAGTACCGTGCCATACAGCCCCTTGTGGGCCGTCACAGGTCGAGATGGCAGGCTTTCCAGAAGCGGCTCCAGTTCCAAGCGGGAACAATCCACGGGCACTTCGGCATAGACTTCCGCAGGCACTCCCAAATCAGAGAACTGCATGGCACCGGTATAGTCTGGCGCCTGCAGTGTAAACAGCCCTCGCTTTAAACCAATGAACGTGACGGTAAGATCAGCACGCACCGCGCTACCCAGCACTCTGCCAGTATCGGCGCATAGCCCCGAGGGGATATCCACAGCCAATGTCGGCAGGCCGCTGGCATTAACAAGCTCGATCGCTTCGACATAAGCACCACGTACCTCTCCGCTCAGACCTGTACCCAGCATGGCATCGACAATCACCCCAGTGGCGTTTAGCGCAACACTGCCAAAGGGCACCATCTCTACCCCATTGGCCAGTGCCTGTTGCCGGGCCCGTAGCGCATCGCCTTCGGTCTTGTCGGGGTCTCCCAGCTGGAATACCACAACCTCGATGCCACGCTTGTGTGCCAGATCGGCTATGAGAAAACCATCACCGCCATTGTTACCCGTGCCGCACAATACCTGCAGACAAGTTGGCTGGGGCCAGACTTCGAGAAGATAGCTGAAAGCCACTTCAGCGGCGCGAGCCATCAGCACGATCCCGGGGATGCTGTGATTGTGAATGGCGCAGTGATCCAGGGCGCGCGTTTGCGCGGCGGTGTAGAGTTTTTCAGTGCCTAGCATTTCACTCCCTGTGACAGTGAAGATTTGCCTTCTTTGGAAGCAGCGGGTGCTAGAAAGAAGTACACTCATTAATTGCAGTTCTGTCAGAATTATACCTAGCTCTCTCCCAACGGTCGTTCCAATTTGCCCCAACAACTTACATCTTCGGACTACTCGGCACTGGTGCAAAAGATGCGCCAATGGGCCACTGAACTCGGGTTTCAACAGCTGGGCATCACCGGAGTCGACCTAGGTGAACACGAAGCCTATCTGCAAAAGTGGCTAGCTGCTGGTTATCACGGCAGCATGGACTACATGGCACGACACGGCAGCAAGCGCGCACGACCCCAGGAATTAGTGCCCGGGACTCTGCGCGTTCTTTCCCTGCGCATGGACTACCTCGATCGCAATACGCAGGAACTCGAAATTCTCGCCTCGCCAGAAAAAGCCTATATCTCCCGGTATACGCTGGGTCGTGATTACCACAAACTGATTCGCAAACGCCTGTCTCAATTGGCAAGTCGAATTGAAGAAGAAGTCGGGAGTGGCCAGTACCGGGCCTTCGTCGACAGCGCCCCTGTTTTGGAGAGGGCCATCGCCGAACAGGCGGGACTAGGCTGGATTGCCAAAAACACCATGCTAATCAATGCCGATGCGGGATCCTGGTTTTTCCTTGGGGAAATTTACACCAACCTACCACTACCCATAGACGCTCCACACACCAGCAAACATTGTGGCACCTGCACCGCCTGCCTGGAGGTTTGTCCGACAGATGCGTTCACTGGACCCTTTGAGCTGGATGCGCGCAAATGCATCTCTTACTTAACCATTGAACATCACGGCAGCATAGACCCCGAATTGCGACCGCTAATGGGCAACCGTATTTTCGGTTGCGACGACTGCCAGCTATGCTGCCCCTGGAACAAATTTGCACAGGCCACCGCAGAGGGAGACTTCAGCCCGCGACACGGACTGGCAGATGTAGAACTGGTAGAGCTTTTACTGTGGGATGAGGACACTTTCCTCGCCAAAACCGAGGGCTCGGCGATTCGCCGTATTGGCTACGAACGCTGGTTGCGCAACCTGGCTGTGGCACTGGGCAACGCGCCGCGTTCCGACGCAATAGTGGATGCTCTTGTGCATCGACTGGACTATCCATCGCCGCTGGTTCAGGAACACATCACCTGGGCCTTACAACAACACGGCGCTATGCCAGCTTGAGAAAATGCTCTCGGTAGTAGCGCATCTCGTTAATCGACTCACGAATATCGTCAAGCGCCAGATGAGTGCCCGTCTTGGTGAATCCCGATTCCAGTTCTGGCCGCCAGCGCTGCATTAAAATTTTCAGGGTGCTGACATCCAGATTCCGATAATGGAAGTAGCGCTCCAGGGCCGGCATGTGCCGGACCATAAAGCGCCGATCCTGGCAAATTGTGTTGCCACACATGGGAGAAGCACCCGCAGGCACCCACGCTTTGAGGAAGGCGATGGTCTCCCGGGTAGCCTGCTTTTCGTCATACTGACTGGCCTTCACCCTATCCACCAGACCGGAACTGGTGTGATGAGAGGTATTCCACTCATCCATGCCATCGAGTCTGGCGTCGGTCTGATGCAACGCGATCACGGGCCCTTCGGCCAGTGTGTTGAGCTCGGTATCGGTGACGATGGTCGCGATCTCTATCACTACATCCTCGTCCGGATTCAGGCCGGTCATCTCCATATCGACCCAAATGAGGTTGCTGTCGTTCTGCATCGGCTGTTTGCCCCGGACTCCAAGAAGGATGGGCAGTGTAACAAATTGCCTCGACAGACCAAGCCCGTCACCCAATAATGGGCGCATGAGTAAACGCAAGCTAAGCCGGCAACAGGCTTGGCGCATCGAAAAAATTCAGGATGAGCGCGCCAAGCGAGCAGCAAGGCGCGATTCGGACGCGCAGGCTGCGCTTACCGCCGGCGAACTGGGACCTGAGCAAGAGGGTCTGGTTGTTGCGCACTACGGCACACAGGTGGCCGTGGAATCAGCGCCGGGAGAAAGCCAACGCTGTCATCTTCGAGCGAACCTGGAAGGCCTGGTAACCGGTGATAAAGTTGTCTGGTGCGAGGGCGAACCCATGGGCGTGGTGGTCGCACAGCAAGAACGCCACAGCGTGCTGTCCCGTCCAGATCCCTACGGCAAGCTGAAGCCTGTCGCTGCCAATATCGACCAGATACTGCTGGTGATCGCGCCGCTGCCAGAACCACACGCCAACCTTATTGATCGCTATCTGGTAGCGGCAGAAGCGGTGGAGATCGAGCCGGTTATTCTACTGAATAAAATGGATTTGCTAACGCCTGATGCTGAACGACAAAAGGCTATGGATGAACTTCTATCAATTTATCCCGCGCTGGGATATCGGGTGTTACACACCTCCATCATGGACAGCGGTATGGAGGAGCTTCACGCTGCGCTGAGCGAACGAACCAGTGTTTTCGTGGGGCAATCGGGCGTGGGTAAGTCCTCGCTGGTAAATGCGCTGCTGCCGGATGCGGATATTCGCGTGGGTGCGCTGTCGGAAAGTACGCAGAAGGGAACCCACACCACCACCACGGCCCAGCTACTTCACCTCACCTGCGGTGGCACGCTGATTGATTCTCCGGGTATCCGGGAGTTTGGGCTGTGGCATATGAGCAAGGAGCAGGTGGAGCAGGGCTTTCGGGAATTTCTTCCTTTACTGGGGACCTGTAAATTTCGCGATTGCCAGCATGAGCATGAGCCAGGGTGTGCGATTCTTGCGGCTGCCGACTCTGGTGCTGTTAGCGAACGACGACTGGATAGTTATCGACGCATTGTTGCCAGCCTGGAGGATAACTAAGAGTACGGTGCCATCTAGCCGGTCTTGCGAGTTTAAAGGCGGCCCTATTGTTCACACAGCGTTGATCGGCTCTACTGGCGCGCACCGAACCGTTCTCCCATGCGAGTATCACTCCCAGGCCGGTAAGCATCATCAAGAGTGACGGCACCCTCAGGAAACAACAAAATAACCGTAGAACCCAGACAAAAGCGACCCATCTCCTCACCTTTGGCCAGCTCAACCGGCACCGGCAAGCTCTGGTAATCCACCGTCACAGGACGCCGCGGCGGCGGCGCTACACGCCCCGCCCAAACCGTTTCAATTCCCGCAACCACCATCGCCCCCACCAAAATCATCGCCATCGGACCAAACTCAGTGTCGAAATAACACACCAACCGTTCATTACGGGCGAACAGGCGATCGACGTTGTCAGCCGTTACACCATTGACCGAAAACAATTGCCCGGGAATATAACAAGTGGCCGTCAGCCGACCCGCTACCGGCATATGCACGCGATGGTAGTCCTTCGGCGATAAATAAATCGTGGCAAACTGTCCACCGTCGAACTGGACGGCGCGTTTTTCATCACCACCCAACAAGTCTTCCGCCGAAAAATAGCGGCCCTTCGCCTGAAACAACAAACCGTTCGATATCCCCCCCAACTGACTGATCGCACCATCAGCCGGGCAGAGAATATCCGCCTCGGCGAGTGGACGCGCACCTTCACGCAACGGTCGGGTGAAAAAATCGTTGAAGCAGGAGTACTGCGTATGGTCAGGTACGGCCGCCTCGGCCATATCGACACCGAACCGGCGGATGAATTGCGCAATAGCCCAGTTCTTTAATCCTATTGGGTGACGCAATTCGGCGAGCACACCGGTGCACCGGGACAATAGGTGCTGCGGCACCAGATGTTGAAACAAAATGAAGAGTCTATCCATAGGGCGAAGTGTACCGTGTATGCCCGCCCAGGTAATCAAGCCTGCCGTTTATTTCTCACCGTCGCCAAGCGCACGACCCCTTGCACAGGGCCGTGCTGATGAGCGCTACAGGTTTTCTTCCGCAAAAGCGGCAAGGCGCGAACGGACAATACCGTTAACGTGCATGATTCCCGCATGCGGATAGGTCTTGCTCTTCTCCACCAGGTAGGTCAAGCCCGAGGTGAGTGGGGAGATGTACTTGTTGTCAATTTGGGCCAGGTTGCCCAGCACCACAATTTTCGAGTCTGCCCCTACCCGACTGATCACCGACTTGAGTTGAAACTGGGTTAGACCCTGAGCTTCATCGATTATGATATAGGCGTTATTAAAGGAACGACCGCGCATAAAATTCAGTGACTTGAACTGAATGTTTGCCCGCTCTTTGACATAGCTAATGCTTCCATTACAGGACTCGTCCGTACCGTGCAGAATCTCCAGGTTATCATCAAAGGCCGCCAGCCAGGGTGCCATTTTCTCCTCCTCAGTTCCGGGCAGGAAGCCAATATCTTCCGCGATGGGCGGCGTTGAACGTGCCACAATCAATTTGCTGAATTTTTGTTGCTCCAGGATCGCGTGCAGCCCATAAGAGAGCGCCAGCAGCGTTTTACCCGAACCCGCAGGGCCAGTCATAACCGTCATGTCTACGTTGTCATCATCGAGCAGCGACATCGCCATTGCCTGCTCCATATTGCGTGGTGCAAGGCCCCAGAATCGCTTATGCATCAAATTGTCGCGACTATCGCAGCGCAAATACACAAAGTCCCTTTCGACACGCTTCACAAATGCCATGAACTCATGGTCATCGTAGACGAACATATTGGGGTAGGCCTGAGGCAGTGATTTGAGCGGAATCCGATGCAAGGTACAGTCACCCTCGCGCAGCGTATCCACCTCACTAATAGTCGACCAAAAATCCCCGGGTAAATGCTCATGTCCTGTGGCAAGCAGGTCGATATCATCAAGCACACGATCGCGGCGATAGTCTTCCACATGCATCAAGCCCGAACCCTTGGCCTTGATGCGCATGTTGATATCCTTAGTAACCAGGCAGACGAACTCCTTGGGATTTTCAGCCTGCAGACGCAATGCCACGTTGATGATCCTGTTGTCGTTGGCCTGATCCTTGGTGCCATCGAGGTAGGGAACTTCAGAATCTTCGCTCAGACGCTGATCGGGGTAAATGGCCAGCGTTCCCAACATCTGTCCCTCCAGCATGGAGCCAATTACCGGCACGCCGGCCTGGATTTCCTGCGGGGAGGCCGCATCGACAACCTTATCAATCATCCCGATAGCAATCCGCGCTTCGCGGCTGACGGTTTTGTCGCGCCGATCCTTGATGTCGTCCAATTCCTCCAGAACGGTCATGGGTATGACCAGATGGTGTTGCTTAAAGGCCGTAACAGCCATGGGGTCGTGCAACAGGACATTAGTGTCCAGTACATACGTCTTCTTGATAACGGGTTTCAGGGGAGTGGTTTTTTCTACACGCAGCGTAGAACCTGAGTCCATAGAGAAATCCTCATAATGGGTAAAAAAAAAGGGGGTTAGGATGATGTGAGCGTCGTCCGATACGTCCGGTCGGATTAGAGTTAACAAGGGAATAAGCGTGATTTAGCGGGTCCGCAATTGTCACAGGTGTACAAGCCACCAGCTGTAATCTACTGGTTACCTTCAGGTGCTTACAAGTCGACACATGATATTGGGTCTGCAACCACTTATCCGGTGTCCGGGGTTTAGGCAAAGCATCCTCCTGACGGATTACCACCGCGTTCTCCCGATTATTAAACCTCTAGCGCCGGACTGTCAATGCTGCGCGGGTCAATTGTAGGCGGAATTGCCGAATCCGCCATAACTCGCAGACAGGGGTGATAATTTCAGCTACGATACTCTGCTTATCTCTAGTTTAAAGTTGTTTCATCAATGCTCAATCAGGATACGCTGTCGCAGTTACAAGGCCTGAAATCTCAAATGGAGGCCGAAAAAGAACGCGCCGAAGCGGTCATCAAGGGCACTCAGTCCCGATATGGCTTTGCCGTTTTGGATGATGGCCGCGAGGTTTTCATTCCCCCACAAGAGATGCTGAAAGTCTTCCCGGATGATCGGGTCAGGGTCTGTATTCGACCCACTAAAGACAACAAAACGATCGCCGATATTGAAAAACTGGTAAACAGCCCCCTGGAGGACTTTACCGGGCGCTGTGTCCAAAAGGGCAAAGCCATATTCGTGGAACCCGACCTACCGCAGTTAAACCGCTGGCTATTCATTCCCCCCCAGGCACGTAACGGCGTCAAGGAAGGGGACTATGTGCGCTGCGCGATTTTGCGGCACCCCATTCGCGACGGCAAACCGCAGGCCAAAGTACTCTCAGTAGTAGGCAATGAGGAGACTCCGGGAATTGAAAACCTGTACAGCATGGCCAAATATCGACTTGCGACCGCGTGGAGTAAAGACGCCGAGCAGGATCTGGAGCAGCGTGTCACTCACAGCAAACCCCTGGAGGCCCAAAAGCGTCGCGATCTCACCGACCTCGAATTCGTCTCTATAGATACTGCAAAAACACTGGACATTGATGACGCTCTCTACGCAGAGATAAGCAGCGACGGCTGGACGCTCTTTGTGGCTATTGCCGACCCGACTGCCTATGTTGAACCCGGATCCAAGCTGCAACGTGATGTGGCAGCCCGCGCTACCTCAATCTACTTCCACGGCGACGTGCTGCCGATGCTGCCTGAGGCTCTTTCCCAGGGCACCTGTGCCCTATCTGAAGGAGATGATCGCCCCTCGCTGGTTTGCAAAATTGCCGTTAGCGACGGCGGCGAAGTGGGAGAGTTCGAGTTTATCGAAGCGACCGTGCGCTCCCGTGCAAAACTGTCCTACTACGCAGTAAATCGCTACCTCAACGGTCAGTATGATGAACTTATGAGTCACGCTACGCCACTGGAAGCCCTTTACCAGGTGTTCCGAGCATTGCGCGCACGGCGGGAAAAAAACGGCTTGGTTATGGAAGATCGTCAGGAGTTTCGGTGGATCCTCAACGACAACAAACAAATTGAAACTATCGAGCCTTCAGAAAAACTTCTATCGCAAAAGCTCGTGGAAGAATGCATGGTCGCTACCAACCAATGTGCGGCGCGTTTTCTCAACGAACGTCAAGCAAGTGGACCGTTTGTCACACACCCGGGGTTTCGGGCGGAACGGCACGACGAATTGCGTAAATTTCTCTCCATGCACGTACCAGAGCTAGCTGAGCTCGACCCTAATACAGTGGAAGGCTATCGCGACATCATGCAAGGTCTTGCAAACCCCGACCATACGCTACCCCTTCGCAACATGGTTAATCGCTTGCTCACACGTGCCGACATCGCCACAGCGCCAGCACCACACATGGGCATGGCACTGGATTGCTACACCAATTGCACATCACCTTTGCGCAAATATGTGGACTTCCTGGTGCAGCGACAAATCAAGGCAGCCTTAAACGGGGCCGAACCAAAAATTGTTGACCTGCCCACAATCGATGCGTTGAAAACTCGCCTAACCGCCAGTCGGGTCGCTACACGAGAAGCAGAGCGCTGGCTGACAAGCAAGTATCTGAGCAAACTGGCAAGTGCGGAAGAAACGGTGATCTTCAAAGCGACGATCAGCCACGTTGCAAGTAGTGGTTTTACCGCTCGATTGGACGACAATGGTTTGGAAGGCTTTGTAGATTTGCGCAAAGATCAGGAAAAGTTCAGTTACGACAAATGGATGGCCAGCCTCACCAGCACAACTCGAAGATTTCAATTAGGCGAGCCAGTGGAACTGCACTTTATTGGGATCGGCGGCCAGACTCTGTATCAGGCGCTGTTTCAACCTCTGGCAACTTGCGGGCTAAAACCAACGGTGAGCAAAAGCTAGTCGGCGCACCGAATGGTTTACTGCGGTTGACGCGCAATTGCTGCCCCTACCTCCGGCGAACGCTGAGAAGGTAGTGCGCCAGAACTCTCGTTTAATTGATCCCGCATTCGTGAGACCAGTTGAATCATCTCCCGAACACTCATGTTCCGCAGATACCCTCCCATCTCTTGATGACTACCTCGTACCACGCGGACATCTGCTACGCGTAGAGCCTGAATAATTAATAACTCTCGGCTGGAGTATCCCTGTTCCTCACCGAAAATTAGTTTGGTAAAGGCGTCCACGATCGCCATCTCACTGATCTGACAATCTTCGATAGTTTCGTGTGCGTGCTCCACCTTCCATCCTCCACTGCTACCGCTCGCGGCACAGCTCGTCTATGTGTAGGTTTAGTATGGTCGAGGAAAGCGATTAATCTGCGTGAATTTTTGGAAATTCTGGGTAGTTTCCCCTCCAATGCCCGCGAAAGTACCTATTTGGGTCAGATTTTTTGAGGCCAGGGAGCGGATCGGTATTCAGAAGATCGCATGTCCGGGCGTTCTGGGAAAAGGAATAGCATCCCGCACATTCTCCATACCGGTGACATAATTCAACAACCGTTCAAAGCCCAGGCCGAATCCCGCGTGCGGCACGGTTCCATACTGCCGCAGTTCCCGATACCACCACAGTGACTCGCGCAGGTGCTCATCCATACGTGAGTCGAGCACATCAAGACGTTCTTCGCGCTGGCTCCCGCCGATGATTTCGCCGATACCCGGTGCGAGTACATCCATGGCCGCGACCGTTTTTTCATCATCATTCAAACGCATATAGAACGCCTTGATCTCGCGTGGATAGTTCATCACCACGACAGGGCGTCCTACATGTTTCTCAGTCAGGTAGCGCTCATGTTCAGAAGCCAAATCCAAACCCCAGTCCACCGGGAATTCAAACTTTGCTTTGCTACTTTTCAGAATATCGATAACCTCGGAATACTCCATACGCTCAAAGTTGTTATCGATTACGCCCCGCAAACGCAGCATCACACCCTCATCGATGTGCTGCTGAAAAAACGCCATGTCGTCTTCTCGCTCTTCAAGCACCGCCGCAAAGACATGCTTGAGCAAATCCTCTGCGAGCGTGGCGTTATCATTCAGATCGGCGAAGGCAATCTCGGGCTCAACCATCCAGAATTCCGCCAGATGACGGCTCGTGTTGGAGTTTTCTGCACGGAAGGTGGGGCCAAAGGTATACACCTTGCTCATGGCCAGGCAATACGCTTCCAGTTCCAGTTGTCCCGACACAGTGAGAAAAGACTCACCGGCAAAGAAATCCTGCTCGTAATCCACCCCACCCGATCCCCTGCGAGGTAGATTGGCAAAATCCAGCGTGCTGACACGAAACAGCTCCCCCGCTCCCTCACAGTCACTACCGGTGATGATGGGCGTATTAATCCAGTTAAAGCCGTGGTCGTAAAAATAGTTGTGAATGGCATTGGCTAGAGTAGCTCGCACCCGGGTTATGGCGCCAAAAGTGTTAGTGCGCGGACGCAGGTGGGCTTGCGTGCGCAGGTATTCGAAGCTGTGGCGCTTTTTGGCGATGGGGTACGTCTCGGGATCGTCCACGACACCCACTACTTCGACAGAAGTTGCCTGAATCTCCACACTCTGCCCCTTGCCCTGAGACTCCACCAGCTCACCCTGCACAATGACCGCGCAGCCAGTGGAGAGCAACAATATATGCGATGAGTAATTGTCCAGGGTATTGGGCACCACCGCTTGAATGGCATCAAAGGCAGAGCCGTCGTGCACTGCCAGAAAGGATATTCCAGCCTTGGAATCGCGTTTGCTGCGTAGCCAGCCTTTAACGGTCACCTGCGCGCCGAGGGCTACCCGGCCCTTGAGGAGTTCAACGATTGGGCTGTGATCAGACATGCGTAGTTTATTGTCCTTGCAAAGTTGGGAACGGAGTAGGTTACCTAAAGCAGTTATTGCCTACCAGTCGTTTTCTGGAGCGAGTCATGACAAACACGACTCAACCGATCAAAATTCAAACGATTGCCCTACTAACTCCTCAGATAATGACCAAAGTCGCTCCGCCTCAACGGCGTCGATAGCATAGGGCTCAACACCATCCTCGCCACCCTCTTCGGCTGCTTGTGCAATTTGGCAGTTTTCCAAATAGATACCGCCGCGATGCGCCAGCTCCAGCGCCGAGGCAGCCCACACTGTGGTGGCTGCGCCCTGAGGGACAGATTTGAACACCAGCGGTTTATCCGTGGGCCTGTACTCCATGAGCGAAGTAAAATCTTCCTCCTGCATATGACGGCTGAGATTGGTCATGATCGCACCTGGGTGAACAGCAAAGGCGCGCACACCCCGTTCACTCAGGCGCAGATCCAAACCTATCGAAAAAAGCACATTGGCGGTTTTAGATTCACCGTAGGCCTGCCACTTTTCGTACTTGCGGTGTTTATACGAGTGATCGTCGAAGTCAAAGCGCGCAAATTTGTGCCCCGCTGAACTCAGATTCACTACTCGGCCTGGCGCGCCCTCCATCAGCGCCGGCGCTAACAGGCCGGTAAACAGGAAATGTCCCAGATGATTGGTACCGAACTGCATCTCAAAGCCTTGCTCAGTGCGTAACAACGGGCATGCCATAACGCCGGCATTATTGATCAGCAACTGAATCCTGGAATGGTTCAGCAATATCTCGGCAGCGGCATTACGCACACTTGTAAGGTCAGCTAGGTCCATACGCTGTGTATACAGTTTTGCCCCGGGCTGCTCCCGCAGCAATTCCTGCTCGGCCGCTCGCAGCTTTTCCTCATTGCGGGCGACCATGATGACCGTCGCCCCCGCGACTGCCAGCACGCGACAAGTTTCCACACCCAGTCCCGAAGAGGCTCCAGTCACTACGGCCAGTTTTCCGGCCAGCGAAATACCCTCGATGACGTGATCAGTCGTGGAGCTAGCATCAAAACGGTTCATGTCGAATCTTCCCTCGATTGTCGTTGCGGCTATTGTGACCTAAGCCAATTGTCGATCTAATGGCGACTGCGGTCACCAATCAATGCACCCAGCTTACAGGTTATCCCATGAACGCCAATGAAACAGATATTGTGGTAAGCGGCAACTACGTCAGCTTTGCCACACGCAAACGCTCCAGCGACTGGGTCGCCACGCCGGTTTGGTTTGCGCCAGACCGCGGCAGTTACTACGTATTCTCCGCCGGGGAAGCTGGCAAGGTAAAACGCCTGCGCAATTTCAGTGAGTCGCGTATTGCTACCTGCACTATGAACGGCACAGTCACCGGCGAGTGGCGCGATACTCACGCCTATGTGCTGGACACGCCTGCCGATATGAACACCGCCCTGACCGCACTGCGCCGCAAATACGGTTGGCAAATGTTGACGGCGGATTTTTTCTCGCAGCTTACCGGCAAAATGGCGCGCCGGGCTTACATACGTATCGATCCCTAGGTAACCGGTATTGCCCCCCCCAAGGCTCGAAGATGTTGCTAGAGTATCCGGCAGTAGGGAGTCCGCTTAAAAGCAACAGGATTGTGCGCTCAAAAAAGGACGAAACTGCAGGCCGCCATGCTCTCTTAAAATCACTCGCCAAGGTGTGGTTGTCGTTACTGTACGCAAAGATGGCTACCGAGATTTTGAAAATTCTGTAGAACACCAACCTGCCAACCCTCAAGAGTCGCAACCCGAGCAAGCATTGGATAGCACGGCAGATAATGAAAGGGAGTAGTCGTAATTTGTTACGCGTCTATCAGACAAGCGCGCGTCATTACACCTATGTCCCCGCCAACCGTTCTCGCTGCATGGCGACCAACTGTTGCTGATAGCCAAAGCGCTCAGATTGCACAGTGGCGAACTCAATGGCACGTTGCCAATAAACCAATGCAGCTTCTGGCTCGCCCAACTGTGCATGACTTTCTGCAAGGGCGGACAAAAGCTGGCTTTCCTGCGGGGATAACGCCACCGCTTTTTCGTAAAAGCTCGCGGCTGTCTGCCAATCTTCATCCCTCGCTGCACGGTCTCCCAGCCACGCATGGTAGTACGGATTGGCATCCCGGTACTTAGCCACTCGCCGCTCCCAGTAGTTGTGCTCGTCGTCGCGCCCCTGCATAGCATAGAGAACGACCAGATTATTCATTGCCGACCGTTCCTTGGAATCGAGTTGCAAGGCGGACAGGTAACTGCGCTCAGCTTCATCATGCTGACCATTGGAGCGATACACTACCCCGAGGTTGACCCACAAGTGCGCTAAACCGGGACTAAGTTGCAACGCCCGCACGCCCTGCAACCAGGCCTGCTCGGTATCACCCACAGCAAGGGCCTCCATGGCAATATTACTGTGGTGAACAGCCTGCGCATCAGCATCACTCATCTGGGCGGAGCCCGCGATGTCACGGGACGGCAGTGGATCGATATCCACCATGTACCGTTCCATACGCGGCAGCTGTACCACCACGTTGACGTGTCGTCGCACCATCACGCGTTCCCCCTCTTGCGTCCATTGGGGGCGCACCTCAAGCCACTGATAGTTTGCATTCAGGTCTGCCTCCCGCGCTAGCGCGATAAACAGCGCGGCGTAGGAGAGACAATTGGCGGAGCCGCGATAAAATACATCCTGTGCAGTTCCCTGGGCCTGGGAGTCGTACTGAATACCGAACGTGGCAGGCCCTCTGATCGCACGATGTAGCATCATCAAACGCTCGCGATCGCGACCCACGCCCTCCGTGTAGCGCTGCACAAATTCACGCATGTCCTCATTGAGTGCGAGCAGATCAGGCGTAGGCACCCGCGCCTGCACGTCGGCCACAGCAACTAACTGGTCGCCCAACTGCAACGGAGGCAGATCACTGACTAGCCGAATATCGGGAGTGGTAGTAGAACAGGCAAGTAAGGTGGTACAAAAAAAAATTGCGCATGCAGCGTGACAGCCGCGACCCGGCGAGGGTCGCAGAGGGTATCGCGCTTTCCTCATAACAGGTGATCGCATGCCGCACTCTCCACTCTACAGCAGGGAGTATAACGCGTTTCTTCAGGCAGCCGTATGCAGGCCACATTCGCGGCCGTCGTGTACCTTGGTAGGATCGAAATAGTGTTTGCAGGTGGGTAGTTCGTGCTGCTCCATATAATTCTCGACATCGTCTTCAGACCAATAGAATATCGGCGCGACCTTAATGATGCCGGCCCCGTCGATGGAGACAATATCCAGACTCTTGCGCAATTCGGTTTCTTCCCGGCGAATCCCAGTCAGCCAGATTTCTGGCTGGTAGTCGCCCAGTGCTTTGGCAAAAGGCTCCAGCTTTATCTGGCGGGTAAAATCCTGATGCCGCTCCTCCTCATCAACTGTCGGTATGCCACCCATGATGGCATTGCGCCGTTCGGAGGTCATTTCGGGCGAATACACATGGATGTTGACATCCAGATCGCGGATCAATCGTTCGGCTACCACGTAGGTATCGCGAAGGTTGTAGCCGGTATCGACCCAGATGGTCGGCAAAGATTTATCGACCTGTGCCACCACGTGCAGCATCACCGCTGCGTTGCGGCCCATACTTGTTGTGGCGATTGTCTTGCGACCCAGGCTTAACGCCCACTGCACAATCTCGTCAGCGCTGGCGTGGCGCAGGGTCTTGTTAACTGTGTCGATGTCCAGTTCCACGCGAATTCACGCAACCGTTTCTAGCGTCGGGAAGCGAACTTTATAGAATCAAAAAGGGAGTTACAAATAACTGAAACGTATATAGATATACCTAATTGCCCGCCTGGCGCCAGCACTGCGATGCCAGGATGGAAATCAGGCAGCCGCGCTGACCCTGCCGCCGCTTTGCTCCAGCTCCGCATGCAGATCCAGAAATTGGCCCGTCAGCTTGTGTCCAGGCGCCAGATCGATGAGGGGGCGATGATCGCGGTGGGACTCTTTCATCTTCACTGAACTATTAAGATAGGACTTAAATATTGGCAGCCCCTCCCCTTCCAGTTCACTCACTAATTCACCCGGCAGCCGCGCCTGGGAATTAAACTGATTGATGATAATGCCCTCGATAGACAGGTCGGGGTTGTGGTCCTCCTGCAACTCAGCAATGTTGTCCATCAGCGAGTACAGACTCTGGCGCGCGAAACTATCGCAGTCGAAAGGAACAAGCACTGAATCGGCGGCGATCAGCGCCGACTTGGAGTAAAAATTGAAGCTGGGCGGCGTATCGATATACACACGGTCATACTCTTCATCCAGTTTTTCCAGGGCGTCGCGCAACTTGTAGATTTTGTAGCGGGACTCCAATTCTTTTTCCATATCAGCCAGTGCCGGACTGGAGGGCATTAGAAACAGGTTTTCATAGGGCGTATCCCACACAAAAGAATCCGGGTTCTGGCGCATCTTGCGTGTGCCCACCGTCTGTCGATACAGGCCGGCCACACCCTGGGCTTCAGCGGGAAAGGCATCCGCATCAACGGCCCCCACCAGATAGTGAGTAGTATTCCCCTGCACATCGAGGTCGACCACCAGCGTGCGATAACCCATCGCCGCTCCGATCGCCGCCAAATTACAGGCAATACTCGTTTTGCCAACCCCACCTTTTTGGTTGAATACGACGCGTTTCATAAGCAAATTACCCCTCGTGGAATGAGGTTAACAAAGGTTGCATAGTGTAATCAAAGGCGATTGTGAATGTAAGCGTAGCGGCCGCCTGAGGACCGTTTTTTTGCCGGCAACACCGTCCCTTGGGCAATACTTTCTGGTTTACCAAATGCGCTCGTATAGCTGAACGATATCCTCGGCCAAAGGGACGCGCGGGTTGTTAGCTGGAGAGCCGGAGACCAGTGCCTGCTCGGCCATTAGCCCCAGGGAATCGAACCAATCGCTACGGGCGATACCAAATGCCTGGGGTCCGGGCACCTGCAAGTCGGTGGTCAACGCGGCCAGCGCCGTTACCAGTCTGGCGCATGCCTCTGCGTCATCGTGCGATTCACCGGCAATATCCATATAGCGAGCGCAATGCGCATACCGCACCGGCGCATGATCAATCGACCAGGCAGTCACCTCAGGCAACAGCATGGCATTGCTCAGCCCATGGGGTACATGGAATAAGGCGCCAATGGGGCGACTCATACCGTGGATCAAGGTCACCGACGCATTGGCAAAGGCGATACCGCCCTGAGTAGCTGCCAGCATCATCGCCTCGCGCGCCTCGCGGTTGTCAGGCTCAGCGCAGGCGGTGCGGATGTTCTGGTAAATAGTGCGCATGGCAGTGAGGGCCACGCTGTCGGTAAACGGGTTGGACTTGCGACTAACATAGGCTTCCATCGCATGGCACAGGGTATCGATACCGGTGTCTGCGGTTAGGCGATAGGGCATGGTGAGGGTCAGCTCAAAATCTACTAATGCCGCCACCGGCATCAGGCCCAGGCCCATGCACAGCATCTTTTCCTGCGTTTCGGTATCGGTGATCACTGCCACGCGCGTGGCCTCAGAACCCGTCCCTGCGGTGGTCGGAATCGCGATAATGGGCAGGCCAGAGTCCACCTGACGAGGCACTTTATAGTCGCGCATAATGCCACCGTGCTCCGCCAGCACGGCGACCGCCTTAGCGGTATCCAGCGAACTGCCACCCCCCAACGCCACCACGCAATCATAATCGCCGTTATGCCATTGCGCGAGGGCGGCGTAGACACTGTCGGTAGTAGGGTCTGGCACACAGCCACTGAATAGGCCGTAGGCAATGCCCGATTCTTCCAGAGGCATTTGCAGCCGTTCACAGTAACCGCACTCTTTCATATAAGGGTCGGTGATCAACAGTGGCCGCGCTAGTCCAAGCTCAGCTAATGTCGCCACCAGTTGCCCACTGGCACCAGCGCCAACACGCAAAATTCTCGGCAGATTGATGCTAGCGCTCATTCGTACTCAGGCCTTGATTTCAAGCAGATGGATTTCAAACACTAAGGCGGTGTTGGGTGGAATGGCATCGCCTGCGCCCTGCTCACCATAGGCCAACTCCGGCGGACACGCGATGCGCCACTTGTCGCCCACCGACATCATCTGCAACGCCTCGGTCCAGGCGGGGATCACCTGGTGAACGCCAAACTCGGCGGGTTCGCCGCGCTGCACAGAGCTGTCAAAAACGGTGCCATCTACCAGTGTTCCATGGTAATGCGTGACCACCGTTGACTTCGCGTTGGGGCTTTCGCCGCTACCAGATTCGAGCACCTCATACTGGAGACCACTGGCCGTCGTGGACACTTCATCACGGGCCGCATTAGCGGTCATAAATGTCTCAGCCAGGGCAGAGCGCTTGCCCGCCTGCTCTGCCGCTTTGGCCTTCTGGCGGCCCTGAATCGCCTGATAACTGGGGTTTATCTGTTCGTCCGTCAAAGCGGCCTCTTGCTGACCATACCAGTGCTGAATGCCCGCCAATACGGCCTCCAGGTCCAGGCCCTTGAAATCGTTGCGCCGTAACTGCTCGCCAAACTGCAAGCCAAAACCGTAGCTGGCTTTTTGCTCGTCGGTATTTAATTGAACCTCGGGTACTAGTGACATAAGACTTTTCCGCTATGCTGAATAAAAAGAGGCGCAAACCTTACCATTTCGCACACTCACTGGGCTAGTTCCTATGCCGAACACTATTATTGAAGCCATTCACGATTTCTGGTTCGGTGAGTTGGATGAGGCAGGCCTATGCATAGAAGACCATTATGCGCTGTGGTTTAGTGCCGATGATCATAACGATGAATTCTGCCGCGCCCGCTTCGGGGCGTGGCTGGAACTTGCCCTGGCGGGAAAGCTCGATGTGTGGACGGAGACCGACAGAGGCCTTATCGCGTTGGTGATTCTGCTCGATCAGCTTACACGCAATATCCACAGAGGCACGACGGAGGCCTTCGCCGGCGATTCGCATGCGCTTGCTCTAGCGCAACAGACAGTCAAGGCTGGCAATCATCTACGTTTGCCGGCAATGCATCAGGTATTTCTTTACCTGCCTTTAGAACATTGCGAGGACATGGAAGTACAAAACGAATGTGTTGCGCTATTTCAGGACCTGAAAGCGGTTAGCGGCGGCGCGCAATTCGCTGGCTTCACCCGCTTCGCTGTTGCCCACCGGGATGTGATTGCACAGTTCGGCCGCTTTCCACACCGCAATGCCATTCTCGGGCGCCAGTCCAGCGAGGCGGAGCTCGCCTACCTGGAAAAGCACAGAGGATTTTAGGCCTCGTCGGTGCGGGTCCGGGAAACCGGGCGCAGCTCGTAACGACTCTCGGTCATCTCCGCCTGCCAGATATCAAAGGTGCCGCTGTCGAGATCATCGTAAGCCTGGGCGATAGAATCGTTAACCTGTGGGTAGGCAACCTCATTCCAGGGGCACTCATCGCGAGTGTAAAAACGACAATCCATCGACTCCTCTCCAGGCAGACAGAACAAGCTATCCACAGTGGCGCGAAAGCCCACATATATCTGATTGATAAAGGTGATAGTCCCCATCATGTAGAGCTGCAGTTGATCCGGGGGCAGCACAATGCCGGCCTCCTCCTGCAGCTCCCGCGCCGCACCCTCAGCGAGAGTCTCGTCATTTTCCATAAAGCCGCCGGGAATCGCCCAGCTACCGCGGCGTGGCTCCAACCCGCGCTGGACCCACAACAATCGGTCGCCACTGGCGATAAAAGTGGTAACAACCACACGGGGATAGTCGTAATGCGGTGTTTGGCAGCGCTGGCAATACCAGTGATTGCGCTCTTCGCCGCCCACCAGGTGGCTCAACAAAGGGCCGGCGCATTCAGGACAGTAATTAAGATCGGACAAGCTCTCGCTCCTTGAGGCCAAACGATAGCACTTTGCCTTGGCAAAAGCATTGGCGCTATGCTGGCCATCTATTTAACCACACGAGATCCCCATGGCAGATTCCGAACTGAAGGTTCAACTACTACTAACCGGCAATGAGATTATGAGTGGCGACACAGTGGACTCTAACTCCGCCCTAATTGCCCAGCGCCTTGGAGAAGTCGGCATTGGTGTTTACCGCAAGGTCACCGTTGGCGACGACGTGGCACTACTGCAGGCGGAACTGGCCGCCATGGTGGCCACCGCCGACCTGGTTATCGTCAACGGTGGACTGGGTCCAACCATTGACGATCTTACCGCTGAAATTCTCGCCGCGGTCGCCGGGGTCAGCCTGCAGGAACATCCGCAGGCTGTGGCCCATTTGCAACAGTGGTGTAACAAACGCAACCTGGAGCTTAACGCCGCTAATTTCAAGCAAGCCATGCTTCCTGCGGGCGCCAGCATTGTAGACAACCCCGTTGGCAGCGCCGTGGGCTTTGAAATGGTTCTAGGTGACTGTCGCGTCATTTGTACGCCGGGCGTACCCAGCGAATTAATCGCAATGATGGGCGACATCGTCGACACACTCGCCGCACGCCTGCAGCGCCCACCGGGTCGCAACATACTGCGCCTGCAGACCTTCGGGTTAGGCGAATCCACCGCCCAACAGATTATCAGCGATAACGTCACAGACTGGCCGCAGGAGGTCGACCTGGGCTTTCGCGCCGGCGCACCACAAATGGAAATCAAGCTCACTATCGACAACGCCGCGGCCACCGCTGCGCAACAGAAATGCCGAAAGACGTTGGAGCAGTTGTTCGGCGATCACATTATTGGCGAAGGCGCTGTCACGCTACCGCAGAGCGTTCTGCAATTGCTACGCGAGCGAGGTGCCAGCCTGACCACTGCAGAGTCCTGTACCGGCGGCCTGATCGCCTCCATGTTGACCCGTATTCCGGGGTCATCGGATAGCTTCCACGCGGGCTTCGTCACCTATTCCAATGCCATCAAGCAATCGATGCTGGGTGTGAGTGAGAAAACCCTCAGTGAGCATGGCGCAGTCAGCGAAGAAGTCGTGCGGGAAATGGCAGGCGGTGCCCTGCAGCGCTCAGGAGCAGACTACTCGATTGCCGTATCCGGCATCGCCGGTCCGGGGGGTGGCACAGCTGAGAAACCGGTGGGTACGGTTTGGCTGGCCTGGGGAGACCGCGAGCACATCCGCACTCGCTGCCTCTGCTGGCCGGTGGAGCGCTCGTTATTTCAGACAATGATTGCAGCCAGTGCGCTCGATAATGTGCGCAGACTGTTACTGGGTATTGATGAAGAGCCGCGCTATTTTGCACAACGGGGCGCGCGCTGATTCTAATGGGGCCGGTTTTTCAGGGTTGTCAAATGCCAGCGATTCGATCGGCGCAAATTCGAGTTCAGGCTATCGGGACACGCCGTAAATACATTCTTGCAGGCGAGCTTTGCTCATCCCTGTAAACAGGACAGACACTCCTCGGCCGCAGACGTTCCCGCCAGCGGGTCCTCGATTTTGTGCCTACATTTCATAACTGCTCTAACATCAGTCCCGCTCTCTTCTCACCTTTCTCTCAGGGCTCAAGGCTGCAACTGTTCGATGTCCCAGCCACTCCTAGAATTCTTCCGGTACAAAAAGCGATCATGCAACCGGTGCTCACCACCCTGCCAGAATTCGATCTGTCGTGGCACCATGCGATAACCACCCCAAAAGTCAGGCATAGAGATTTCTGCCTCGCCAAACTTCTCACGGATACGTTGCGCCTGTTGTTCCAGTTCCGCGCGCGAGGATATCGGCCGGCTCTGCTGGGACGCCCACGCGGCTATTTGACTCTCCCGAGGTCGGGAAGAAAAATAGGTTTCAGATTCGGAATGACTCATTTTTTCAACCCTGCCGCCCACAATCACCTGCCGATCGAGCGCATTCCAGGGAAATAACAATGACACCTCAGGTTGGCGCTCAATCGCACGGGCCTTGTTACTTTTATAGTTGGTATAAAAGACGAAACCATCGGCAGTCAAGCCCTTAAGCAACACGATACGCTGCCACGGCACGCCGTTTTCATCGCTCGTCGCCAACACCATGGCAGTGGGATCTTCCAGAGGAGCAATCACGGCCTGTTCAAGCCAGATTTCAAATTGACGCAGCGGGCAGGCATCGAGCATCTCAAGAGTAAGCCCTCCCGCTGTATATTCCCGTCGGAATTTCTCGTATCGCAAACTCAAATCCTGCTACGCTGTGACTTACCTATAATAACTGTCGCACGACATAGAGGCAAAACCCGGCGCCATGGATGAACCCGCCACTATTCGCAACGCTGTCCTGGATGATCTGGATACCCTGGTCGACACGCTCAGCGACAGCTTTACCCACGATCCCATGTTCAAGTGGGTGTTCCCCAGAACACAGCTCTATCCGTTCTTCTTTCACATGCTGGTGAGGGACGTATACTTGCCGCGCGGGATCGTACACATCGAAGAGAGTGGGCGCGCCGCCGCCTTGTGGCTGCCGCCGGAGCAGCGCTTTGAGTTAGCTCCCCGCTTGGGCATGCTCAGGTTTGGCTTGAAGTTAATAAAACATGGTGGCTTGCGACCGGTCTGGCGGGCATATCAACAGGGTTCGGTGTTTGCCAGGCACCATCCAGCAGAACCTCACTATTACCTTCAATATCTGGGTTGTCGACAAAGTAGCCAGGGACAGGGTATTGGCGCCGAACTCCTCAAGCGCGGCACAACCGTTTGTGACTCACACGGCATGCCCGCCTATTTGGAAAGCAGCAATCCCCGCAACGTACCCCTTTACGAACGCCACGGCTTCGAGATCAGGGCTCAACAGGCGATTGGGAAAAACGGCCCAACAGCCTGGTTCATGTGGCGCGAGCCGCGCTAACGCTTCACTCCATAGTCGCTGACGGCTCAGTCCTGAGTGCTGGGATACACCGGGGCGCGATTCGCCATGGCAGGAATCTGCGGAAAGGGAAACAGCGCCTGCCAATCATTACCGAAGGCTTCGGCGATGCTCCGCCCAAAAGCACTCTGATAACTGCTGCACATGCGCAGCGTCAGCGCGTCACGCGTGGTGCTCCCGATCAGGACTATGGCCTCCATCATGCCCTCCGCGCGCAGTCTGTGTGAGGGTGGTACATCTTCGCCAGCCGCCAAAGCAGCAAACATCCTCCGCCAGCGTTGCTCGAGTTCTTCTTCTAGCACCTGCATACAAAGCCACCTCTAAAATGAACGCCGCCATACTCACCTGTCGCTGCAATGTTCAAGCTACGAGTATGCGTGGCAAAGCAAAACAGTTAAAGTCTGCTTTTGATAAACATGGGGGCCCCACCCTTTGAACAATCTACGGCTATTACTACTAACACTGAGTTTGCTGAGCGTATTATTAGCATCTACCGCTAGTGCTAAAACGCAACATACGCAATCTGCAAAGACCGAGACGCCGGAAGCGAAGGCGGCCCAACCGCAAATTCAAACACCCATTATTGACTATAAAGAGCGCTTTCTTCCGGTAGTGGCACAGCACGGCATGGTGGTCGGCGCAGAAAAATTAGCGGCCGAAGTGGGAATGAAAATTTTGCGCGCTGGCGGGAATGCAATTGATGCGGCAGTAGCCACCGGCTTCGCTTTGGCGGTGACCTATCCCCGGGCGGGTAATCTCGCTGGCGGAGGATTCATGCTCATTCACCTCGCCGAAGAAAACCGCCAAACACTTATTGATTACCGTGAAATCGCTCCTGCAGCTGCAACCCGGGACATGTTTCTGGACGAGGAGGGAAACGTTGACAAGATGCGCGAGTATTTCAGCCTGACGTCTTCGGGCGTCCCCGGCACCGTGGCAGGACTACTTTACGCGCAAGAGAAATACGGCATACTTAGCCGGGCACAGGTACTGGCACCGGCCATTGCACTGGCGCAAGACGGGCTGATCGTCTCCTTCAGCCACTATTACGAGATCAATGCCAGGGCAGACCAATTGCGGAAAAACGCTGAGGCCGCACGTTTGTTTTTTAAACCTGACGGTTCGGCCTACGACATTGGGGACACCTGGCGACAACCAGATTTGGCCTGGACGCTGAGCGAAATCAGCAAGCGGGGCAAAGACGGATTTTATTCCGGAGCGGTGGCCCAGCGCATTACCGACGAAATGAAAAGCGGTGATGGCCTCATAACCGCAGCTGACCTGGCCGGCTACTACGTTGTTGAGCGACAACCCGTGAGCGGTATGTACAAAGGCTTTAAAGTGGTTTCCACCCCGCCGCCCTCCTCTGGCGGCGTCCATATAGTGCAGATATTGAACATTCTCGAGGGCTACGACCTGCAGGCCATGGGGCAAGGCTCCGCCAGTTATGTACACCACCTCGCAGAGAGTATGAAGCTTGCCTATGCCGACCGCAGTCAGTATCTGGGTGACCCGGATTATGTGAACGTACCCGTCTCCGCACTGACAGACAAGGCGTATGCCGCACGTCAAAGAAAACGCATTAACAGCAGCGCCGCCACCCCGTCAGTGGAAATTGCGCCAGGGAAACTGGTGGGCGATGAAAGCACTGACACTACGCATTACAGCGTCGCCGACCGTTTCGGCAATGTGGTGGCCAATACCTACACGCTAAACTTCAGTTTTGGCTCGCACATTGCGGTGCCTGGCACCGGCATGTTGCTCAACAACGAAATGGGGGATTTTGCGAGCAAACCCGGTACCGCCAATGCCTACGGTCTGGTCCAGGGAGACGCTAATAGTATCGAGCCAGGTAAACGCCCGCTCTCATCGATGAGCCCCACGATTGTGTTGCACGAGGGCAAACCCTGGCTGGCCACTGGCAGCCCCGGGGGCAGCGTGATTATCAGCACAGTATTGCAGACAATACTGAACGCGATGGAGTTTGATATGAACATCGCCACAGCGGCCGCCGCGCCAAGAATGCACCACCAGTGGCTGCCCGATGAATTAAAGCTGGAAGAAGGGTTCAGCCCCGATACAATCAAACTGCTGCGGGAGATGGGCCATACGCCGGACGTGGGCAATCGCACGACGGGTCGCACTAATTCCATCATGCTTGAAAACGGCTGGTTGTATGGTGCCACGGATACTCGACGGCCGGGTGGATGGGTAGCGGGGTACTAGCTCAAACGAAACTGATCGGAAACACCCACGCGCAATCCCAGTTACTTGCCCTTGGGTAAACGGAACTTCGCCGTCTGACGACTAATCGCCACCAACTGCCCCGCGCTGTCCCATATCTCACCATCCTCCTCAACCACACCGTTTGTCAGGTGCTGCGAGAACAAGCGAACCTGCAGCGGACCAGGCGCAGGATGTCCACGAACCTGCACCGTAAGCTCCACAGTCGGCACCCAGCCCACCAGCCCATACACTGTAAAAATGGGGGGTGGAAACGAATCGGCAAACATAAGAAGAGAAATGACATCCGGGGCACTGCCATCACGCAGTTGCGCCCAACCGCAAAATTCACCGCTGCCATTAGTCTTACGCTCACTAAACACCTCCTTTCCGGACACCAGCCGCAATTCCACCCGCTCTCGAAACTCCAGACCCTGATCAGGCGAGGGTTCACACTCATCCCAGGGAATTTGATGCAGACGTTCGGCTGCAGACCAGCTCTCACCCGTTAGTCTGTCCAAATCGGTGAAAGCAGCAGTCACCTTTATCTTCAGCTCCCCTTCCTGATACATACCGACCTCGGCGAAACTGGTGCTGCGCCCAGAGCGCAGAATTTCCACCCGGCACTCTATGGGACCCACAACAGTAGGTGCCAGGTAAAAGGCATTCACGCTAAGCGGATCCTTATGCGGCAATACGGCGCGCAGCGCGCGCCCGGCGATTGCCAGCACATAACCTCCATTAGGCACGGCACCAATCCGCCATTGCGCATGCAACTCTCCGCGAAAAGTGTTGTCTCCTATACACTCTATGGCGGTTTCTTCTGCAAACTGACTCATAACACTCCCAGGGTAATAGCGCATTGCCAATGCGGCAGCGGGGGGGTATTTTGTCCGCCTGAGGCTGTAATGTATAGTCTTGGCAAATTTTCAGAGCCACAACCAATGGCTGGCCTGCCAGCATTTTCACGGGGGTGTGAGATGTCTACAACGTCCTTTCCCGCAAATCTGTGTTCTATCTCGCTAGCGCTGGCTGCCTTTTGCGCTCTACCGGTAATGGGCATCGAACAGGAGACTGCAGGAGCAATAAGTAACCAGAGCAGTCAGCTGGAACAAGCCTATCGCAAGGCCATTGCCACGATCGAATCCACCGATGGCGCTTACGCAGAAGGTCTTTCGGAATCCCTACTTAGCCTGGCCCGCAACCTGCAGTCCCAGGATCGACATAATGAGGCCATCGAACTGTTCCGGCGTGGCAGCCATTTGGCACGCATTAACGAGGGCCTGTATTGCGAGCAGCAGATTCCGCTGGTGGCAGGTGAAATCGGCAGCCATGTCTCGACGGGGAATTTCACGCTGGCGGACCAGCGCCAGAATTACCTCCTGCGCGTGCAACTGCGCGCCCTTCCCAGTGGCGAACCACTAACCGCTGCGCTGGCGGCGCACGCAAACTGGCAATTCCAAGCCTACCGGCTGGGCATGGACGAGGGTTATACGCGGCTGATGGCGATGTCGGATTACTATGAAAGCGCGCGGGACAATGTTATCGCCCGCGAGGGGAAGACATCACCCAATCAACTGCCGCCTCTGTACGGACTGCTGCAGGCGCAATACCTCATAGCAAGCCATAGACTAGTGGAACCAGTCCCACGTTTCGGGGAAGAATCGGAGCGGCTGGATCAGGATGTAGTGCGGTTCAACCGGTATCAGGGCAAAAGTTACGCTAAGGGAAACGATCTTATCGACGCCATTTACACAATAAAACAGGAGCACTTCGACCAGGACAAGCTGAATCTAGCCCAAACACTGGTGATGCTGGGCGACTGGCAACTGTGGAACGGTAATTCGACGGCCGCCTTCCAGGCCTATGGTGACGCAGAAGCGGAACTTGCGGAACAGGACGATGCCCAATTACATACCAGGCAGCTGTTCGGAGAGCCGGTGCCACTGCCGGACTTTGCCGCACTGAGTCCACTACCCTCGTCGGTGGACCCCAAGGAGGCTCACATTCGGGTGGCGTTTGGTGTCAATGAAAAAGGGAGAGTGGAAAATATAGAACGTTTGGATGAAGATGATGCCTTCGAGCGGCAGGCCCGTAATATTATGCGAACACTGCGGCGTACTAAATTTCGGCCACGGTTTGAAGCCGGTCAACCATTAGAGACACCTAACCTTGTCAAAGCATTCAACATTCAGTAGCACCGGACTCCGGCAAATTAGCAGCCTCGGGGGGGCGGCCTGTCTGTGCCTGATTTTGAGCGGCTGTCCCTCCGCCAGCAATCCGCCCAAAGAATCCACACCTCCTAGCAGCCAACCACCGCCCTCGAGCAGTTCCAGCAGCTCTTCGGGAAGCGCCGGCAGTAGCTCTCCCAGCACTGCCGGACAGTCTTCTCCGAGCTCGCCATCCAGCGGCGAGCCATCCGCTGATAGCGATACCAGCAGTGCGTCAGGTTCCTCAGGCGAGAGTAGCGATAACACAGTCGGGCCTCCGGAGGAAACCACAGACAGCAGTGGCGACCAAACTGCCTCCGCTGACGGCAGTTCCGGTGACGCCGCTGGCGGCAGCACAGAAGCAGGGTTTGGTGACGAGCCCGGTGGGAGCGAAGCGTTACCGGATTTGCGCGATGAGCCCAGCCTGGAAGATATGCCCCCGGCGGTAGCGGGTTTCCCCGGCACGCAAGTGGGCGCGCCTGGTGGGGGCAATTCAGCCACGGATAGCTCAAGCAGCGCCAATACATCCGGCGGCCAATCTCCGGGAAACAGCGGACCCGCTGGCACCGGCACTTATGGCGCCTGGCCCGGCACGCCTGCGGGCGCTGGCGTCGGTGGCAGCGGCCCTCTCACCCCGGCTGAGCAGGTGGCGATACTTGACGCCGAGCTGGCAAAAGGCGCCGGAGACTTTGACGCCATGATTCTCGACACGGAACAGGAACAGAGACGCGCTGCCAGGGAACAGGCCGCACAGCAATCCTCCACACCCACCAGCACCAATAGCGGGAGCACCGGCGAGGGCAACAGACCCTATGAAGACGGAGGCATCGCAGACGCCGGCAGCTATAGCACGGGTGGCGGCATAGGCGGGACACGCGGGGGCGGAGCGCCGCAAAATACTGCCAGATTTCCAGCGCCGGAAGATATTCCCAGTGGCAGCGATGATGACGTGGTGGCGCGACAATTGCGTGAGGCCGCCATGCGCGAACCCGATCCTGCGGTGCGCGAAAAGTTGTGGGCAGAGTATCGTAAGTACAAGGGGATTTCGCCGTGATCGCGCTGCGGCTACTGACCTGTGCGTTACTGTGCATGGGTGTGGCATCCTGTGTAAACCAGACGATCAAGAGCACCTCTGTGCCCGCCATTGAGACACCTGCTACCGCAGTTTCCGAAAACCTGCTGCTGGATGTTTCCGTGGTGGTGTTCAATCCAGGCGTGGATGACTACGACGAGGAAGATGACGAGCAAATCTATCCGGAAGTGCGCAACGCAGAGTCGCGTTATATGCCTAAACTTCTGTCAGAGGCGATGCAGGAAAGCGGTGCCTGGGGGGCCGTGCGCGTTGTACCCAATAACTCGCAGATTACCGACCTCGTCGTTCGCGGGACGATTTTGCACTCCGACGGCGAGGAATTAAAACTCTCGATTACCGCAACCGATGCGCGCGGCCGCGTCTGGATGGAAAAAACCTACACGGGCGTTTCCAGCCGATATGCCTACCAGAGCACTACCCGTAGCACCCACGACCCATTTCAGGCGGTGTACAACACCATCGCTAATGATTTGTTGCGCCGACTGGGAGCGCTGTCACCCGCTGAGCGCAGTGATGTGCGCACTGTAACCGAACTGCGGTTTGCGCGCAGTTTCTCCCCCACCGCATTCGACGGGTACCTTGAAGAAGACAGCAAAGAACAGTTTACGATCCTCCGCCTGCCGGCAATGAATGACCCCATGCTGGAACGCGTTCGAGAAATCCGCGAGCGCGACCACGTCTATGTGGATACGTTGCAAGGCTATTACGCTAATTTTGATGCACAGATGGCAAACCCCTATCAAGAGTGGCGCAAACTCAGCTATGAGGAAGTCATCGCGCTACAGGAACTGAAAGCCCAGAGCACGCGCAACCTGATAGCCGGAGGAGTCGCTATTCTGGCAGGTATTGCTGCAGCCAGTTCAGGCGATAGCAGTACCATGCGCGCCGCCGGCAATGTCGCTATCCTCGGCGGTGGCTTGCTGCTCAAGAGTGGATTAGACAAACGCAATCAGGCCCAGATTCATGTGCAGGAGCTGGAGGAGCTGGGCATGTCTTTGGAAGCAGAAATCACACCACAGGTCATTCAACTGGAAGACCGCACCGTCATGCTCAGCGGAAATGTGGAACAGCAGTACACACAATGGCGGGAGTTATTGGCAGACATCTATCGCGCCGAACTCGGCGCGCTGGAATTACCTGAGGAATCGGCGAGCACTGCTGATACACTCTGACCCCATCCCCCGAATCGCAAGGCTCCAACCTCGGCATGTCTTCTCCCAATGAACCAGTAAAACCCATTCCGTTTGATGTGGCCCACTCTGTCCCTTCCCCAATACAACAGCAGGCCACAACGGAAAAAAAAGGCACACCCTCCTGGGTGCTACCCGCTTTTGGCGGACTTTTACTGCTGGCTGTGGCGGTCTTCTTTCTGCTTCCCAAGAGTATCGACTCTGCAAACCAGGACCAGAGTCCCCCTCAGCAGCAGGCTTCCCAGGACACTAACGCTGGACCATCCGACACCATTGCCAGGAAACCGGCACAGCCTGCAAACGATACAACGCCCTGGTCCGATGCGCAGCAGGCAAAGCTGCGCAAGGAAGCACAGGAGGTACTGGCGGAACTGCTTGAGCTCCAGTTCGCATTGCAGGAACGCGGCGTGGCGCAATGGGCCCCGGAACGCTTTGCCGAGGTGGCGACACTTGCTGCCGCCGCAGACGAGTTATACAAGAACCGCCAATACGAGGACGCTAAGGTTCAGTACCAACAGGGACTGACGGACTTGCAGAACCTGCAGGCGTCTATTCCCGAGACGCTAAATACACTACTTGAACAGGCCACTGAGGCGATTGAACAGGGCGATATCGCAGGGGCTGATAAAGCCCTGGAATTGGCAACGCTCATTGACCCTACGAATGCTAATATCAACACACTCGCACACCGCAGCTCAGTACTGCCGCAATTACTACCGCTTCTTGTCCAGGCAGCGGACGCCGAGGCGACCGGCGACTTGTCTACAGCACAAGCGTTACTCCAACAAGCCGCAAAGCTGGACCCACTGCATCAACGCACGCGCAGCGAACTGGATAGAGTTGCCAGCCTGGCTAAAGCGCAGGAATTCAATGCGGCCATGAGCGAGGGCTATGCCGCACTCGACGAAGGTCGATTTGACGAAGCCCGCAGAGCATTTCGCTCCGCCGCACAGCTTAAGTCCGAGTCAGGCGAAGCCAACAGCGCCCTGCAGGAAGTCGAAACCGCAGCCACCGCCCAACGTCTTGGCAGTTTAAGCAGGAGCGGCCGGCAGCGCGAGCAGAAGGAACAATGGCAGCAAGCGGTTGTAGCCTATGAACAGGCACAAAAAATTGATGGCAGTGTGATCTTTGCCAGCGAGGGATTATATCGCGCGCGATCGAGGGCGCACCTGGATAACCAACTTCGCAACGTCATTGATAAGCCCCAGCGACTGACGGACCTCGGCGTCGCCCAGTCCACCACCCAACTACTCAAACAAGCGAAAGAAATCACACCGCGTGGGCCGCTACTGACGCAACAAATCAATCGCCTCGAAACCCTGCTGGGCCAGGCCAATTCAACCATAGGCGTGACCATGGTTTCTGATGGGGAAACGGAAGTCATTGTCTACAAAGTTGCCCGGCTGGGGCGCTTCCAACAACATCAGCTTACTCTCAGGCCCGGCACTTACACGGCACTGGGAACCCGCAACGGCTATCGCGATGTACGCCTCAGTTTCACCATAGCGCAGGGCACCATACCACCACCGGTAACCATCACCTGCACGGAGCCAATCTGATATGGCTGAGCCGCTGTCCGATCAACCGATGACAATCGCACCCAGTAGTTTTACACCACTGGAACAGACCAAGCCTGAGTCACCCCGACCGCGCAAGCCGCGGCGCATCGTATTGTACCTTTGTATCGCATTTTTCGTTCTTGTGATGGTCTTTCTGCTAACCGCCCGCTCCCTGCAAATTACGGTAAGCGCCGAAACGCCATTTCAAATCTCCATCTCCGGGCTCGCAATTCCATTTGGCCAGCGCTATCTGATGCCTCAGGGTGAATACACCATTAACGTCAGGGCCTCCGGCTACCATCCATTGATCCAGAATGTGACCGTGGACGCGAGTGAGAATCAGCGCGTTGAATTACTTCTGGAGCCGCTGCCTGGTTTCGTTTCTTTCGACAGCCAGCCAACCGGCGCCAGTGTCAGCATCGACGGCGAAGAGATCGGCCCAACGCCACTAAGCGACCTGCGCATTAATAAGGGCGAACATCAGCTGCTGATCGAAGATCCCAGACACTTGTCGCTGCAACAGACCCTGCTAGTGACGGGGCGCGAAATCCGGCAACAGCTGCATTTCCAATTGGAGCCAGCCTGGGCCGAAGTGATCGTCGATAGCGCGCCTTCTGGTGCAACAATCCTGGTGGATGGTGAACCTGCAGGACAAACACCGGCCACGGTGGAAATCCTGCAAGGCGAACACCAGCTAATATTGCAGTTACCTGCCTACGCCGATTGGCAGCAAACTCTGCACATTGAAGCCGGCAACGCTTTGGATCTCGGCCAGCTAAAACTGCAACCAGCCTCCGGCTTACTGGAACTGAGCAGCGTTCCCAGCGGTGCCAATATCACGCTGAACGGTGAATTTCAGGGACAAACACCGATGACACTGGCGGTGAGTCCGGATCGCGCGCATCGACTTGCGATCTTCAAACCCGGTTACGCTCGCTATAACGGCACGGTAGAACTTCCCGCCGCTGGCAGCGACCAGCGCACCGTAAAGCTCAAGGCACAGTTGGGCGAAGTGACGTTCAGGGTCAGCCCGGCAAACGCGACGCTGCGCATCAATGGCAAAACTTATGGCAAGGGCAACCAAACACTCTCGCTGCCAGCGGTGGAGCACCGCATAGACGTCAGCCTCAAAGGCTATGCCAGCGTGCGTCGCAGCGTGACGCCGCGCCCCGGACTCGCACAGCAGGTAAGCGTCGCTCTTAAGACTCAGGAGGAAACCAAAATGGCGCGCCTCACGCCAGAGGTGACCACGCCGTTGGGACAGACACTTTTGTTGTTCAAGCCCGGCGAATCGTCTCTGGCTGACTTCACCATGGGCGCCTCCAGAAGAGAGCCCGGCCGCCGGGCCAATGAAGTATTACATCCGGTGTCGCTGCGACGTATGTTTTATCTGCAAACCACAGAAGTCACTAATGCTCAGTTTCGCCAATTTCAAAGCGACCATAACTCAGGACAAATTGAAGGTAAGAGTCTTAATCAGGAAAACCAGCCCGCTGTCAAAGTAAGCTGGCAACAGGCGGCCGCGTTTTGCAACTGGCTTAGCACGAAAGAGGGCATGCCGCTGTTTTATCGTGAGAACAAAGGCATCGTAACGGGATACAACGCGGCGGCCACCGGTTATCGACTGCCCTCGGAAGCGGAATGGGCCTGGGCCGCACGCGCAAGCGGCAAAAAACTGCTGAAGTTCCCCTGGGGCGATACCTTTCCGCCCACCCAAGTAGCAGAAAACTACGCCGACAACACCTCCGCCTACGTCACCGGACGAGTACTCAACAACTACACTGACGGCCACGTGGTCAGCGCGCCCGTGGCCTCGCTCAAACCCAATCAGCACGGCCTGTATGATATGGGCGGCAATGTCGCTGAATGGGTCAACGATGTGTACGGTATCCCGTCCGCCGCTGGCGCAAGTCAGAAAGACCCACTGGGTAGTCAGAACGGCGACAACTACGTTATTCGCGGTGCTAGCTGGGCTCATGCCAAACTGGCAGAATTGCGCCTCTCCCACCGTGATTATGGGCAAGCGGGGCGAGATGACGTAGGATTTCGGTTAGCGCGCTATGCGGAGTAATGCATGAACTTTCTAAACCCTCTTCCGCCCCTGCTTCTAATGCTGGCACTGGGCGCAACACCCCTGCTCGCCCAGTCCACGCCAGATGCACAGGCAGAGCCGTCGACGAAAGCGGCGGGCCAGAACACAGGCGCTGCACAGCCACCGCAAACAGCAGACACTAAAGAATCAACCGTCACACCCGCTCCAAAAACATCCAGCAACGACTCGCCGTTTGACTACCGCTCCTCGGAAGAAATTTCCGAGGATCTCTCCGTCTCTTTCCCGGTGGATATATAGGACACACAAATGAAACAAAGAATGTCATCGGAATTCATCTACCAGGTTTTCGCGCTGCTCATTGCCGTCATTGTGGTCCATGCCCTCTATGTCGGCGTGATCAGACCCAGTGCCAATGCGCAGATAGAGAAACAGATGGCGCAGCAGGCCGCGGGAGAGGAGGTCATTACCACGCGCAGCTTTACCGTGGTGATCCGTGATTTCGAACAGGAGTCCTGTTTTATCCTATTGATCTGGGCGCTAGCCATCATGGGCTACAAAGGGCGCAGGATGTTGCGTGAGCGGAAAGTATTGGAGGTACGACTACTGGATATACCCGAGGGCACCAGCGTACTACCCGAAGACGCGCGGGAATACAGTCGGGCGCTGGAAGCTTTGCCGGAGCAGGAACAGGATTACTTGTTGCCGCGAACACTGCTCTCGGCACTGCAGCGCTTTGCCACTACCGGCAGTATTCAGGCCGTGTCAGACACGATCAAAGAAAGTTGCGAAATAGAGTCTGATCGGCTGGATTCGGAGATGTCGATGGTGCGCTACATTGCCTGGGCTATCCCCTCCATCGGATTTATCGGCACGGTACGCGGCATCGGCGACGCCCTCGGGCAGGCCTACAAAGCGGTTGAAGGCGACATTTCCGGCGTGACCGTCAGTCTCGGCGTCGCTTTCAACAGTACCTTCGTGGCGCTGGTCCTGAGCATTATCATTATGTTCTGCCTGCACCAGTTGCAACTCTCCCAGGAGCGGCTGGTACTGGACTGCCAGCGCTATGCGGACCGACGTCTGTTACGCTTTCTGGTGGCCCGCTGATGGGTATTGGCCTGCTGGATATCAACGACAGCAACCTGCAGCTGTGGCATAACGACAAACGCGTGCAAAGCCCCGGCTACGCTCTGCTGCAGGGACAGCAATACCTGTTCGGTGCAGCAGCACGCTCAGCGGCGCGCTTGCAACCCAGAGATATCAATACGCGCTACTGGTGGCAGCTAGGAACAGACACCCTGCAGCCAGCCCTGGGGCCAGCGCGCCATACGGGCGACCTCGTTCACGCTCACCTGCGCCAATTACACACCGAAGCGCAGCAGCCCGATGAGATTTTATTGGCCGTTTCGGGAAGCATGCAACACGATCAGCTCGCACTGTTGCTGGGCATCGTACAACAGTGCCCCTTCGATGCGGTGGGGTTAGTCAACCGCAGCGTGGCACTGGGCAGCGTGTACAGCCAGGGCGAACGCATGTTTCACCTCGAAATCCAACTACACCAATCGGTGTTATCTGAACTGGTGGCACGCAATAACGGGATTGAACCGCAGCGCAACGTACCACTGCCCGGTTGCGGATTACTGCAATTGCAGGAACGGATGGTCGAACTGATCGCCGCTGCATTTGTGCGCCAGACCCGCTTCGACCCGCGGCGGAAGGCCGCCACAGAGCAGCAGCTTTACGATGCACTGCCCGCCGCACTGCAGGCACTTAAGACCAGCGCAGAAACCAATATGGAGGTGAATGGTTACCAGGCCCGCATTAGTGCCAATGAACTGGAAGTAGCAGGAAAGCGCTTGTTCGACAGCGTGCGCGAGTCGATGGGCGTCCTCAGTTCGGATGATCAGGTGATCGCGGACCCGATTGCCGCACTCTTGCCAGGCTTGCTCGGTGAATTTCCGAAGCTCGAAATTGTAGAAATTGATGCGATGCGCAGTGCTCTGCAAGCGCATGAAAAAAAACTGGTGCAACGCGAACAGGCGCTAAACTTTGTCACCCATCTCCCTCGACTTAAAGAGAAACTCACAGCAGATGAAGCACCCGCGGTTCCGCCGCCGACCACCATAGATTCGCCCCCGGTAAAACCTGTAAGCCGGGCCACGCACATTCTTCAAAACCATATTGCACATTCGTTAACAGTCCCCGGACTAAAAGTCGCTAAGGATTGGGAATTTTTCCTTGATGATCAAGGCTGGCAGCTGCGCGGCAACGGCAGTGCCCTCAGTGTTAATGGCCACCCGTATCACAGTGGTCAGATACTGGGAGTCGGAGATAGTGTCACCACGGACGACGGTACAACGGCTATGTTGATCGAGGTTAAAAACTAGTCGCCATGGCCAGGAAAAAACGCCAGTTTACCACCTTTAACCTGAGCTTTCTGGACATCATGTCCTGCGGCTTTGGCGCTGTAGTACTGGTTTTTTTGATCATGAATCACTCGATTGACCGAGACTCCGATGAGCTGAATGAAAACCTGCTCTCCGAAGTCAACCTGCTGGAGGAAGATGTCACCGAGGGAGAAGAAGGCCTGGTGCGGATTCGCAATACGCTTTCTGAAGTCGACCTGCAAATAGTGGATGCCAACGGAAGGGCAACGCGCATTACCCAGGACAATGACAACTACGAAGCACAGATAGAGGACTTACGGCGTGAGGGATACACCGATAACAACGATGTTGAGACGCTCAAGGCAGAACTGCTGGCGCTGGAAAAAGAAGTAGAAAAGCTGCGTCAATCCAGTCAGGACAATAGCGGCGCCAACGCCCGCAGCTATATCGGAGAGGGTAATCGCCAGTACCTGACGGGGCTAAACCTGGGTGGAAAACACATTGCCATTCTGCTGGATATCTCGTCCAGCATGCTCGCTGACAAGCTGGTGCAGATCATTCGCCTACGTAATATGAGTGAGTCCATTCAACGCAGCGCAGACAAATGGACCCGCAGCCTCAATACGGTGGACTGGTTGACGGCACAATTACCCGTTGCCAGCAAATACCAGATCATCACCTTTAATACACAGGCAAAAGCAGCTCTGGCCGGCACTCAGGGCAAGTGGCTGGAGGTCGCCGACCAGGCGCAGTTGAACAAAGTGACAACCGCACTGCGCGGTATCACGCCCACCGGGGGCACCAGCCTGGAAAATGCCTTCCTCGCACTGAAGCAGCTCTCGCCACTACCGGATAATATCTTCCTGCTCACCGATGGCTTGCCCACACAGGGCACTGCGGCGCCCCGAGGTTCCAAGGTCAGTGGTGCACAGCGCCAGAAACTGTTCGCCCAGGCCGTACGTCAACTCCCGAGTAACATTCCGGTCAACGTGATTCTCGCCCCCCTGGAAGGTGACCCACTGGCGGCGTCAAACTTGTGGCAATTGGCGCAAGTGACGAAAGGGTCATTCCTAAGTCCCTCCAGGGATTGGCCCTGATGGCGCGCCGCCGGGCCAGAGCCCCGGAAGAGTTTTCACTGTCGTTTCTCGACGTGATCTGCTGTGGCTTTGGTGCGATCATTCTGCTGCTCATGATCACTAAAACGGTGCAACCGCAGATTATTGAGGCATCCACTGTCAATCTCGAGGGGAAACTGGCAGCACTGCAGGCGCTCGTGTTTGAGCTTCGTGGAGAAACCAAAATACTCAATCGGGATTTGAACGCCAAGCACGAGCAACTGTCAGAGGATGAAGAACGCATTGCAATATTGCGCGGCCAGCTGGCCAGCGCTAAATCCAGGTACGACAGCCTGCAAGTGCAAACAAGCAGCAGTTCGGCGATCTCCGGGCAACTGGCGATCGCAAAACAGAAATTAACACAGGAGCAGAGGCGCCTGCTGGGTACGCAGCACCAGTCAAAGAATCAACTGATAGGCGGCATACCGGTAGACAGCGAGTACATTATTTTTATCATCGACACCTCCGGCTCCATGTATTCCTACGCCTGGGAGCGGGTGCTGGAGGAAGTCGAGGCAACCCTGAGCATATACCCCGAAGTGAAGGGGATACAGGTGATGAACGATATGGGGCAATACATGTTCAGCAGCTATCGAGGTAAATGGATTCCAGACACCCCCGGAAGACGCCAGGCAATTATTCAGAATTTGCGCAGCTGGAATGTGTTCAGTAACTCCAGCCCGGTGGAAGGTATAAAAGCCGCCATTAGTACCTTCGCAAAATCTGGAAAAAAAATCAGCATCTATGTGTTTGGCGACGAATTTACCGGGCCTTCGATTGCGGAGGTCATCGACACTGTAGACCGTCTCAATCGGCCGGATGCCAATGGGAATCGACCGGTGCGTATCCACGCAGTAGGATTTCCGGTGCAGTTCATCCGTGCGCCTCACCTGCAGACCACCGGAATTCGCTTCGCAACGCTGATGAGGGAACTAACGCACCGTAACGGAGGCACGTTTGTTGCGCTCAATGATTTCCGCTGAGCGCCGTCGAACGCTATCTCTGGCAACACTGACGGTTGTGCTGGTTGCACTGACGACGCTCGCGGGCTGCGGGCCGGTAAAAGTCATAGTAGACGGAGACTTTCCCCCACCGCTCATCACACCACTGCCTGTCACCCTAGGACTCTGGTATGGAGATGACTTTTCCAAACACGAGTTTTTTGATGAAGCCAAGGGCAGGAAAGAATCGAGTTGGATTGTCACCACCGGAGCCGCGCAGGTAGAAATGTGGAACTCGCTGCTCACGGGCATGTTTACAAAAGTGGTTCATCTAAAAAACAAGCCAGGGCCAGACCAAAATCCGACAGCAGTCGACGCAGTTCTAATCCCCCATGTGGAAGAGTTGCAGTATGCGATACCCGCGCACACCAGCATCAAGGTGTATGAAATCTGGATGCGCTACAGCTTTGAGTTGGTAACGCCCGACGGGGAACCGATTGCCCAGTGGACCATGACCAGTTATGGCAAAACCCCAACGGCGTTCCTGCAAAGCGATCAAGAGGCCGTAAACCTTGCCGCCGTGATGGCACTACGAGACGCCGGCGCCAACTTCGCCAACCACTTTACCGACGTGCCAGGTGTTCAGGAATGGCTTCAGGCGAAAGGCGTTGTCTCTGAGAGAGCGACACGGTGAACTTTCACTCGCTGCGCAAGATTGTGCTCTGCGTCGGCATTAGCCTGACCTCTGCCTGCGTCACATCCACCGTTAATGAAATGGTGTTCAACGAACCGATCGAAGGCATTGGTGATTCCAGCGTGGTGATTCTAGGGCGCCGCCATGCCAGTGACTATGAAACAGAACCAGACTTTGTCGCCTGCGTGAGTGATCATATCGCCGCCGGTGACAAATCGATCACCATGATTGGCGAGCTCGAGTTCCTAAATGCGCTCTACCCCTGGTTTGAACCGCGCACCGCCCCACTGCGACCGGTGGATATCGAGCGCATGCTAGAACGCGAGGTGGTGGCGGAAAAATTGAAGGCCCTGAAACTTGAATACATTATCTGGCTGGACGGCTCGACGGTTAGATCTGGTGGGTCGGGCTCGATGGCCTGCTCCCTGGGCGGTTGTTTTGGCTTTGGTACCTGGTCTCACGATGCAGATTACGAAGCCACCATCTGGGACTTCACCGACCAGGTAACGGTGGGTCACGTGAATGCCACCACCTCGGGCCAGTCCTATATGCCGGCAGTCATCATTCCCATACCCATTATCGCGCCGGTACAGGGTACAGCCTGCGACGGAATCGGCGAGCAGCTGCTGGAATTTCTGTCCAGCGAGTACTAGGAGAACGCCATGCACTATAAACTCATACGCGCATTTGGCATTGTCGCAATTGCATTTGTCCTGGAAGGCTTGGCAGGCTGCAGCAGCAGCCCGAGTTCAAGTTCGAGTGGACCAAGCGTGGTGGTATCAGCCGGAGGCCGGTCAACAACAGTCGGTGGCGAACTGCACGACGAAATGCTCGCCCAGGGCGCTGCCTATAACGACCCTGAATTGCAGGCCTACATAACCCGCGTGGGCGAGCGATTGGTGGCGAATAGCGATGAACCGGACATGGCATTTACCTTTACAGTGGTGGACAGCCCCGATATCAATGCTTTCGCCCTCCCAGACGGCTACGTCTACATCAATCGCGGTCTGCTGGCTTACCTGGACAACGAGGCAGAGTTGGCGGCCACGCTGGGCCATGAGATGGGCCACGTGACGGCAAATCATCATGGCCGCCGAAAAGCAGCCGGCATAACCAACTCCGTGGTCGCCACCGCCGTCTACATACTCACCGGCAGTGGTGACGCAGCTGATGCCTCCAACATGTACGGTGCCGAGTTAATCAGTGGCTTCGGCCGCGATATGGAGCTGGAAGCGGACGGACTGGGCGCGCAATACATGTATCAATCCGGCTATGACCCCGATTCATTACTGGCCGTGATCGGTGTTCTCAAAGACCAACAGCAGTTTCAGCGCGTAAAAGCCAAGTCCGGAGGAAAAAAAACAAAGGGTTATCACGGTCTGTACGCTTCACACCCGCGCAATGATCAGCGTCTAAAAAAAGTCGTCAATACCGCAGCGGAACTGGATCTGGATACCTACGTGGAGGATCCGTCCGTGCCCGGAGAATTCAATCGTCATATGGAGGGTTTGGTGTGGGGCGAAAGCGTCCAGAGTACGCGAGCAGAAGACCGTTATTATCACAACAAGCTGGCCTTCACTTATGTGCTGCCACCGAACTGGAACGTCACTGCGGGTGCTAAAGCAATAGTGGCAGTGGCACCCGATAACAGCGCGGAACTCACTCTTACCGTCAAGCGCCAGAAGCGGGCAGTGACGCCGCGTTCAACCCTGCAAAGCAGTGCCACCGGCACACTAGAGAAGGGATCCGAATTGGATCAGGCGGGGCTGAAGGGTTACACCGCCATCGCACATGGCGCGACAGCCTCGAAGCGACTGGCGGTGATCGACTACAAAGGCCTGAATTATCTGTTTGAAGGCGAGGCGCGGAGCTTTTCTGCGGGGGACAGCACACTGCTGGCGATGATTGAAAGCTTCAGGCCTATCCATCCCAAGGAAGGGCAGGCCAGCGCCGGCCGCTATATCCACTATATACAGGTTCCCAGGGGTGCCACCATGGCCAGTCTTGCAGCGGGCATGCGCATTCCGAATGCCGAGGCACAGTTGCGTCT
>JAPKAY010000065.1 GCA_028825045.1 Halioglobus sp. | reverse complement strand
GTCGCTCAATGGAATATTGATCGCCCCCTTTACCTTCCAGTAGTCGTAATTGCCCGCCTCAACATCAATAAAGCCACCAAACTCGTCTTCAGGCTTTTTAGTGATAAAGTTAATAACGCCTGCCGTGGTATTACGGCCATATAGCGTGCCCTGCGGACCTCGCAGCACCTCAATACGCTCAGCATCATAGAATTCCATTTCGAAGATTCTACCGTTATTCAGATAAACGCCGTCGAAGTGATTGCCGGTGCCACTGTCTGATGCTGAACCGACTGCAAGATTACCAATGCCACGAATTGAAATCTGAGCGCCTGAAAAATTGCCCTTACTCATCAGCATATTTGGCACGCTAAACTGGAGGTCCAATGACTTACTGATCAGGGCTCTGTCCAGCTCTTCCCCGGTGAAGGCGGTTACGGCAAGCGGGGTATTCTGCACGTTAGTAGCGCGCTTCTCTGCCGTAACGATGACTTCTTCCAGGCCCTGTTGCTGAGAAAAAGCCATCTGACTGAACAAAATTGCTCCGAAAAAAAGTGGGTACTGCTGCGTTTTAAGTTTCATAGGCGACTTTCCCGACTTGATTATTGTTATGACGCTACCGGATATATTAGCTATCGCGGACATTCTAGGCAGGACCACGAACCCAACCGGTAGCCCTAGGGTCCGAATGACGTTACACCTATGGCCACCGTAAAGTCAAAATGTTTGCGTCTATCAGTCGCAATATTGGAGAGCAATGACCCTGATTAAAATGGCAAGCGACATCCGAGGGTCACCCTGGTTGAGCGCTAGACGCAGTGACGCACTATAGATACTAACACCCGGTCCTGCGGTACAATCTAGCTATGTATTACGGAGAAAAACTGAACAGTGTCAGCCATCTGATTGGGGCTGTTCTGGCGCTGATGGCGCTTGGAGCGCTTTTGACGGTAGGGGTGCAATCCGGCGATCCCTGGGTGTTAAGCAGCTTCACGGTATTCGGCATCACCCTGGTGCTGCTTTACACTATGTCCACTCTTTACCACAGCTTTCACCAGGCCAAGCTCAAAGCTCTCTTTCAACTGTTCGATCATGTGTCGATATATCTTTTGATCGCTGGAACCTATACGCCTTTGATGTTGGTTAGCCTGCGCGAAAGTAATGGGATACCCATTATGTTGTTTGTTTGGGGTCTGACTTTGGTGGGAATATTGAGTGAGATCTTTTTAAAAGGTCGTGCCGTTAAGGCGGGCCAGCTAGTGATTTACCTAGGTATGGGCTGGGCCTGCTCCTTCGATATCGCTGCCCTCCGATCTGCATTCTCCGAGGTAGCCTTCTACTGGTTACTAGCTGGCGGCTTGGCCTATACGGGGGGAGTAGTCTTTTACATCCTCGACAAGATGGGCAGACTGGCGCATTCTCATGGAATCTGGCACATATTCGTATTAGCCGGAAGTATATGTCACTTTATTTTCGTCATCGGTTACATCAGGTAATCGGGGTTCTAATAACGTTTTTCGAATATCGCCACACACCGTTCGGCCCTGCAGCGGAAGCTCGATCGAGAGCGCCACTTACAAGTCTTCAACTGACTTCCTCGCCTCCCAGCAGACCATCTGACTTATAATTGACAGGCCGAAGGTTCAAGTCCCTAAGTGGGGATCTTACCTTCCACACTAGGCTCTCGAATCTGGCGAAATTGTCGTGGACTACAGCCACTCAGTTTAGAAAATGTGCGGGAGAAGTACAGCGGATCATCGTAGCCCACTCGTTGCGCTACCTCTTGAATCTGCAGCGCTGTTTGGGTCAGGAGCTGAGACGCCCTGGCCACCCTCCTCTCCTCTCGCCAGTTGATTAATGTACTGCCGGTATACTCCTTGAACAGGGCTGATAACTGCGTCTTGGACAACTGCACATGCTGTGCAATGCAGTCTACGGTTAGCGCGCGATCCAGGTTGTCACCAATAAAACTCATCGCGCGCTTAACCCGTGCATCCATATAGTTGCGCGCCGAATCAACAGGTAACATGGCACAGCGAATAAATATCTGTTCCGTGATATTGAGTAGCAGCGCTTCAGATTGCTCACTCTCAGTAGGGTCAAACTCCAGGGTACTATCGAACAGCGACTTGATACTCGAAAGTTCCGACGCCGGGGGCTTCAGGTGGTAAATATGGGGCCCAATTTCTGCCCAGTTTAACCATCGGAGCAGATTTTGATCGGGTTTAAAATAAATCCAACTGTGCACCCAGCACGACGCTTCCGGGGCTCGCTGATAGTCATACATTGCCTCGGGTGACAGCAACACCATATCGCCAGGTCCGGCGCGAAATTCCTGCCGAATACAGTTGTACTGTCCGACGCCACTCACCGACAAATTCAAGCTCCATCCGGAGGGGTTACCAGCGGGGCGACGGGTGACAACATCGCTGGGGGTACCCCGCTCCATATGGGTAACAGCCGATAAGCAGTTGTCTCCCAACAAACCGCTCAGGTGTTTAAGTGCGCCGCCAGCCTCAACCTGAAAACAAATGGCCTGCTCCACTGAGAGCGCCGTTGCAGATTCAAATTTGGGGCGCCACTTGCTTATCAACTGAGGCACCAGTGGCTGTGCGGTAAAGAACTCGGTCCTGGAAAGTTTGAGCGGGAGCGGGCCAAGCCGCTCGGCTATATTCCCTGGATGATCACCCATGGTCGAAAGCCATGCATCATGCAGCTCCTCTTTGCCCACTGCCTGCCCCCGGATGAGCGCCAGGTGGTCTTTGCATTTCGCAACACGGAGGCCGTTTCCGTCACATTATCCATATTTAGACTCAATCTTTTCCCTGATTGACTTGAGAGAATTATCACTTTTAAAAGAGCTAACGGGCGATAAATTGTCAATTAGTCGATCTATTCTCAGTAGAGAATACATTCTAAGGCGTAAACGTCAAAGCCTCTTTGTTTCAAAACCGTATTATAGTCCATGTAATTGTTGCTTTCTCCATACCTATTCACGTGCATACCATTTAGACTTTTTGCACAATCATAAAAATTAACAGCAGGCAAAAATCATGAAGACTTGCCGCACAATGGCGCTAATAAGCGTTCTAAGCACCACTATTTCTAACGTCACTCTCGCCGTTGACTCAGGTCTGGCACTGGAAGAGGTCTTAGTCACTGCGGAAAAACGCACGACCAACGTGCAGAAAACACCGATCGCCATCACTGTCATCGGCGGTGACATCCTTGAGACCCTGGTTGTGACAGACGCCGCAGGTCTCCTCGGCAAATCTCCAAACCTCCATATCGGGAAATCGGGCGCCAATATGGAGATCACCATAAGAGGTATAACCAGCACCAATAATGTGGAATCGGGTGACCCGGCGGCGGCCTTTCATGTAGACGGCATCTATTTGGGTCGCCCAATCGCAGCGGGGGCGGCCTTTTATGATCTGGAGCGCGTGGAAATACTTAACGGACCGCAGGGCACACTGTACGGCCGAAACGCCACTGCAGGCAGCATCAACGTCATTACCAATAAGCCCGTAGAGGAATTTCAGGCGGCATTACAATTGAACGTCGGCAACTACGACCGCATCTACACTCAGGGCATGCTCAATGTTCCCGTATCCGATGAGTTTCAAATGAGGGCGGCTTACTTTACCGATGATCGCGATGGCTATTTTGACCTCACCAGCAGTAAAACCGGCAAAGACCTGGATGGAGGAGACTCTGCAGACGACTATGGTGTGCGCCTACATGGCCTGTATCAGCCTTCCGATACAGTGTCACTCCTTGTCAGCGGGGACTACCTTTCCCGCGAAGGGACACCGGCCTTGCAGCAGGACCTGCCAGCGGAGGGTAACGTGTTTGAACTGACAACAACCGGAGAGGGCGAAAGCGATATTGAGGACCAGGGCATCAAGGCTGAATTGAACTGGCAACTTAACGGGGCCACCCTGACATACCTGGCAGCATCCAGAAAAACCAGCTTCAAAGTCGCTGGTCCTGCTGCGGGTCAGTCCATACTCGCTGACGCCTTCCTGATTATCGACAATCATATAAAGCAGGTTAGCCATGAATTACGGCTGACCTCTGAAAGTGATAACGCATTGCAGTGGATCACAGGCTTGTATTATTTCAACGAAAAGCAGGACATATACTTCCAGCTTAGAGACATCCTACCTTTAGGTCCTATCAAAGGTGACTTGACGTTTGATCAACCGGACGTCGAGGCCACTTCAAAGGCAATCTTTGGTCAGACAACCTATGATCTTTCGGAAAAAATTCAACTCAGCGCTGGCTTACGCTATACCAAAGACGAGAAATCCAGAACCGGGCGCAGCATTATAGGGATTGACGAAACCAACACGGTTCTCTCCGAGGTACCCAATATTGCAGATGACGACTGGTCTAAAACAACCTGGAAACTAGGCGTGGATTGGTTCGTACGGGAGGATTCCATGTTTTACTTTTCTGTCGGGACAGGTTACAAAGCCGGGGGTTATTTTGATGGTGTCGCCCCCAACACCTATGACGAGGAAAAGTTATTAGCCTGGGAAATTGGCTCTAAAAACCAGTTCCTCAATAGTCGCTTACAACTCAATCTAGCTGCTTTTTTCTACAACTACGACGACTTCCAGGTAACTCAGACAGAGCCACTAATCGGTCTGAGCGACGGCGCCCAGGGCTCTGTTACCCGCAACGCTGGTGATGCTGAAGTTTACGGTGCGGAATTGTCCGCCATATTTCTGGCCACGGAGGCCGATCGTGTTAACGTATTGCTTTCCTACCTCCATGCCGAATTCACAGACTTCGAGCTATATGATCCTATCGCCGATGTGACTCGCGACTATTCTGGTAATAAAATACTGAAATCGCCTGACTGGGCCGCCACTCTGAGTTACCAGCACGACTGGACCATGGGCAACGGCGGCACCGTAACGGGTGAGGCTCTCGCTTACTTTATGGATAACCACTTTCTGAACTTCCAAAATGATGCGGTCGCCAAGCAGGATAGCTACCTAAAGTATGATATGAATCTAACCTATAGATCACCTCAGAGTGACTGGTTTGTATCTGCTTATGGCAAAAACATTACTGACGAGGATGTTCTGGTGTCTCTTACAATCGTCGGGGAAGCTACCGGTGGCTTTGCTGCACCACGCACCTATGGCATCCGGGTTGGGTACAATTGGTAACGCTATTAATATCGCAGTTTTCTCAAAGGAGATTGAGGTATGCGGGACTCCAGCCGAGATGAAAACCAGGTTGATATCGTAAACGGGCTGTTCTTTTTCGAAAGCGAAATTTAATATGTTTTTTAAAATACTCAAATGGCTGCTTGTCACCTTTACCCTCCTCTGTATTCCCGTGATCTTCATTGGATACACGTTCTATAACAGCGGGGAGACTTACGGACAGCAACTACAGAGCGCTAACAGCTCTACTGAACGCATAACAAAATTTGGGGACGTCATCGGTTTCGTAGACACCAACGGCTCGCATACCTGGCTGGGTATCCCCTACGCTCGCCCGCCTCTGGGAGAGTCCAGGTGGCGAGCGCCTGAACCGCCGCAGCCCTGGGCTAATCCGCTGCAAGCTTTGCAAGCCAGCGAGTTCTGCAAACAGCTGGGCTCTCCAGGGGAGAGCAGGCCACCAAAAGAGTGGGGTAAGCCCATCGGCGCGGAAGACTGCCTTTACCTGAATATATTTGCACCAAGCTTTGCGCCCAACGAAATTCCACGAGCTGATAAACGACTGCCGGTCATGGTGTATATTCACGGCGGCGGCAACATGGCGGGCTACGCCAATCAGTTCAAGTACTCGGGCACTGAACTTGCCCACAACCACAACGTGATCGTTGTTAATTTTAATTATCGCCTGGGGCCTTTTGGCTGGTTTTCGCACCCCGATCTCAATAACGGCGACTCCGCCTCGAACCGCTCGGGCAACTACGGCAACCTGGACACTGTGCGCGCCCTGCAATGGGTGCAAAATAATATCGGGGGCTTTGGCGGTAACCCCGATAATGTGACGCTATTCGGCGAATCTGCCGGGGGTATGAATACCTACGTTCTACTGGCGTCACCATTGGCCAAAGGTCTGTTCCATAAAGCCATCGTACAAAGTGGCATATCGACCAGGACCACTCCGATGAGCAGCGCACAGAATTATCTAAGCGATGCACAGCCTGGCAACAGCGGCAGCGGCCGGGAAATCGTCAACAAACTTCTGCTCAGAGACAATATCGTGAGCGATTCTGCACAGGCCACCATGCATCAAAATGCGATGAGCCCAAAGAAACTAAACAGTTATCTGCGCAGCAAAAGTGCCGATGACATTCTCCTTGCCTACGATACAAATGGACCATTGGGTTTTTCGAATGTGCCGCAGTTGCTGGCCGACGGCACTGTCATCCCTTTTAAGGCACTGATGGAGGTGTTTTCAAACGCTGATCACTACAACGCTGTGCCCATCATTCTTGGCAGCAATCGTGACGAGTTCAAGATGGTCGCCATGACGGATGAAACCTTGGTAATGCGCAAGTACGGTGTATTACCGCGAATTAAAAATACGCAGCACCATGCCGCGTACACCGGCTACCTCAACGACATGATCAAAGCCAGGGGGGTTGATGAAATCGCCATTGTCTTGAGCAAAGCCCAGGGAAATTCCGTCTATGCGTACCGTTTCGACTGGGATGAGCTACCCGATATTGCCGGCACCAACATGAGCCAATTGATAGGAGCCGCCCATGCGTCCGAGATCCCCTTCGTGTTTCAAATGTTCGACGATAACTTTATGAACAATTTGATTTTCAATGAGGATAATATTCCCGGTCGCGATTCATTGTCCAACAGTATGGCTTCCTATTGGGTAGAGTTTGCGTATTCAAGTGTTCCAGGAAAGGGACGTGACGGGACCGAGCCAGAGTGGACACCTTGGAACAATGACTCCGATAGCAGTGATAAATACATTATCTTTGACGACCGCAGGGATGGTGGTATTCGTATGAGTAGCGACGCTATCACCATGGAGGTTCTACACCAGCGTCTACTGACTGACAACCGCTTTCCCAACAATGGCCTGCACAGCCAAATGTATGATTGCCTGTTAAAAGGGACAACTCTATGGAGTCAGGAGGAATTCGAAAGCCTCGGCGGGAGCACTTGCGAGAACAACATGTTTGGCGCCTTCTAGCTGGCTGTAAGGCGGCACTGCGGTTTCATAAACGGACGCTCTAAAGCTTTACTCTTTGCTGCGCCTCTATTTTCTGCACTCTTCATAGCGTTATAATTTTTAGAGCGGCGCACTCCAGCTCCCATCTGATGGCACCACGATTTAGACCGCTTTCGCCTGACTGCGAAATCAGATTCCTAGAATCTCCTACGCACAACCAGGCTTCCGAAGACACCGGGAGCATTACTGGTGACAGAGTCGACAGAATCTCCGTCCTCGTCAGTAGTTTGCAGCTTACGATAGGCCACAAACCCAAGATCGCCACGCAACTGCCAGTCCTTCAAGAATTTCCACTGCACGCCCATTCCAATCGGAACTTTACGATCACGGAGGGAGCCCCCGTTGACAACACCGTCATTGCGATCATCGAGGCGCCAACGCCGACCCGTATACTTGGCATAGATGTTGGTCGTGATAGCCTTGCTCCATTGGGATCGTAGTTGCAGACCAAGTCCCGTAGTCGAAAAAGTATGTCGCTCGTCGATCATCCAGGAGAATTGAGCAAGAGGGTTCACGCTCGTGCCGCTGGTGAGCATTTTGGAAGAAACTGCCACGCCGGCGATGAAGTTAAACTTATCTCCGAGGTTATAGGTGGCGCCAATGGCGCCAGCGCCTCTCAGTCCGTCGCCGAGGCTCGACCCCTGCTCCCAGCGCGACGTCATCCAGCTCGCGGCCGCTAAGCCCCAGCGGTCGTTGATCACATACTTACTGCGGAAGCGCAACGCAACTTCGTAGAGGTCGCTCCAGGGACGTCCTGAACTCTTGCCAGTATCAATAAACTGGTTATCGCCACTGAAGTTGGTGGTCGTGATGCCCGCGCGACCCGAGACTGAGCCAAAATATTTCTTTGTGATCGGAAATTGTATCTCGCCTGTCGCCGTGGTCCGAAAAGTTGTGACGTCGGTGTCGTCGAACTCCCCCCACTCGATTTCCTCTCTGCCGGTAAGACGCACCGGCGGCCGCTTTCGATCATTATAGTAGCTCATGTCAGTATGGAGCGGCTCTCCGCTGGCGTCCTCAAGCGTTTCGAGGTAGTCATCGTCATCTGCATTAATTGACAGGACCGGGATGAAGCCGATCATGATCAGAAAAGGCCAGTAGTAAACTCTTTTCATGGGTAGTTCCCTCTTTCACCAGGCTTCCCAGCCTGCACAAATGACAACGCGCCAAAGACATACTTTCGGTAGACTAACGCCGCCAGACTACAGAAATCCATTGTCAAAGATCAAGCAGCCGACCCCGTTCATGTTAATAGTAGCCATAATAGTATCCGAATTAGAGAGTCATCCGCGCCACCCCAATAATATTGGACGACATAGCTCAGCCCAATGCATCGCCAGAACCGCGCATCAACTTGGTAGCTATCTGTGGATAACTGCCTAAGATTGTTCCACTTACTCCCACCGACCCACTAATCCAACCCACCTCGGAGGCAGAATCTATACGCAGGGGCCCCCTGCCCCAAAGGAAAATACCGAGACGCTCCTGTAACTTACTGCCCTGCCCTGACACTTTGGTGCAGCCAGCAGGTGTAGCTAACGGCATCTGGTAGAAATTCGTGGCGGAGGTATGTACTCATGCTCATGCTCATGCTCATGCTCATGCTCATGCTCATGCTCATCCTCTTACTCTTACTCTTACTCTGACTATGACAGCCGCCACCCCTCAATTTGCCAGAAACGGCCAGAGGTTTAGCGACATTTTCTGCTCGCCCTGATAGTCTTACTGACCCAATTATTTAAGACTTATCACATAGCGATACTGGTGTTAATGAAGAAATATACTCTACATTTTTTGCAGGTCTTACTGCTGTCATGCTTTTGCGCCACGCCGTCAACCTGGTCCGCCGATGAACCGATAGCTGACACTGAAGCTGGAATCGCTGTCGATACGGACCTGGAGGCAGAGAGAGAAGTTCTGCAGTCGCAGCTGGACGCCCTGAATCGGGATATAGACGGGCTGCACGCTCTGAGCCTACAAGTTGATAATTTACCAAAGCAGGACCGGGAAGCAGTACTATTTAGAGTGGATGAGCGCAGTTTTCAAGTTTTTCGGGCTCTCGATCAGGTAACCCAACTGGCAGGACAGTTGCCGGCAGAAGATGCACAGCGCATTGAGATAGAACACCGCTTGCGTGAAGACCTTACCGGCGCCGGTGACACTGCGTTTGCGCGTATCGATTCGCTCGATAAGCGTATTATCGGCTTTAGAAGTGATATCGAGTCTCTTAGCGGCGGCCGGCTTATTGCCAGCAAAGCCTATATCAGCAGCCTCGAATTATTGCGTATTCAATATTATGAAGTACTGGTCAATGTAATCGAAAGGCGCAAGTCGCTGGATATGCCCTCTGACGCAATGCAGCAGCGTGCACAGGGCCTGCTGTATCTGCATGCGGAGACACTGGTGGGCAAGGTTGTGTTTGTTGGGTCAGCGCTAAAGGACATGCGCAGCAGGTTAGAGCGCGAAGCAGATAATTCAGACCTTAATGCCACAGTGAAGAATTTCTCAAATCTGCATCAGCAATACTTACAACGCCTCGTGATTATATCCGGCTTGCTGGAACAATTGGGGCTGGATAATACCGTTTATGCCAGCATTCTACTGCAACAGGGCAAGAGCTTTTCAGTGCGTGATTTTAAGGGTCCGGTGTTCCAGGAATTTTTGCAGAATAGCTGGGACACATTGCAAAAATCGTTGGTAAAGAACACGCCTGATATCGCCTTCCGACTACTAATTTTTATCCTTGTGTTATTGGTATTTCGTGTTCTGTCGCGCCTTACCCGGCGCGCCACAGTCGCGGCTTGTGCGCGCTCCGGTGCCGATTTATCAATACTGCTCAGGGACATTCTCGCCTCTGTCTCCAGTGGAACAGTGATGGTAATCGGCGTGCTAATGGCATTATCACAGATTGGCATTTCCCTGGGACCGATGCTGGCCGGCCTAGGCGTGGCCGGTTTTGTTGTGGGCTTCGCGCTGCAGGATACGCTGAGTAATTTTGCCGCTGGCGGCATGATACTAATATACAGGCCCTATGATGTGGACGATTTTGTAGAGGTAACCGGAGCCTCGGGCCTCGTTAAAAAAATGAGCCTCGTCTCAACCACTATTACGACTTTTGATAACCAGACACTGGTGGTTCCCAATAGTAAAATATGGGGTGATGTTATAAAGAACGTTACTGCTCAGAAAGTCCGTCGTGTCGACCTACAATTTGGTATTGGCTACGGCGACGACATCGAGCATGCCGAGCGGGTAATGGCCGATGTTGTAGGTAGTCATGAAATGGTACTAAAAAGTCCTGAAGCCACGATTAGACTGCACTCACTGGGCGACTCATCAGTCGATTTTATAGTGCGCCCCTGGGCCAAAACCGAGGACTACTGGAATGTGTACTGGGATCTCACCCGTGAGATGAAAATGCGCTTTGATAAAGAGGGGATATCCATTCCTTTTCCGCAGCGGGATGTACATTTATACAACGAGAAAGTGCTTCCAAGTTAATGGCGCTGCCAGAGTCATACCCAAAGCACTCGCTACACTCATGGGGCAGGCACTCCATCGATTCCACGAATACCTCTTGCATTTCCTATGCCGCCGACACTTTCCACACGTGTGTAGCCGGCATCGCTCAACGCCTGTGCGGCATTCTCGGCGCGCCCCCCGCTGCGGCAATATAATTTTATCTCTGCATTTTTGTCGGGAATCAATTGCTCCACTTCGGGAACAATTTCTGAGTACCCAATGCGCAGGTCCCCTTCGATACTGTCGATTCTATGCTCAAGATCCGTTCTCACATCAATCCAGACAGTTTCTGCCAGGCAGGCATTTGAAAACGCGAAGGCGACCATAAGCGCACCGCGATATAACATCCTTTGAACTTTCATATTTTTCCCCAAGCCAAAGCTTGTTCAACAGAGCGCCTCTCCCCCGAAGCATAAGGTCAAGCGTCTTTTCAGGCAATCGATTCCATCACTCCCGGTCTGTAAACCAGGCTCAACCCCCTGTAGTATTGACCACCGCGGTCATGATCATGCTGTAGATGTTCCGCAACACGGTCCATTCACAGTGAGGGCAGGCAATGCAGGTACACGAGCTTCCACGACGTCCCAATCCCAACCTCGACCATATCCCTGGTGACTACGGCCTGCCCGTGATTGGCCACACCTTCGGCCTCCTGCGCAACTCCCATAAGGTAGGCAAACACATGCTGGATACCTACGGGCCAGTATTTCGCTCCTCGGCCCTGTTTCAGCGCAGTGTCGGGCTGGTGGGGCCAGACGCGGCCCGCTTCGTGCTGCTGGACGGGGAACAGAACTTCGCCGCGGAACCCGCCTGGAACCTCATCATCGGCGGCCTGTTCGAGGGCGGCCTCCTGCTCAAGGATTTCTCTGATCACCGCTTCCACCGACGTGCTCTACAACACGCCTTCAAGAAGCCAGTACTGGGAGCCTACTGCACCTCCCTCAACCGATACCTCGCAGAGGGCATCGGCACCTGGCCGGTGGACACGTATTTTGACCTGTTTCCTCGCCTCAAGGGGTTGCTGCTGGAGAATGCCATCCAGTCCTTCTTCGGTGAGGACCCCCATTGCAACATACAAGCGTTATCCAGCGCTTTTATCGCCATGCTCGACGCGACCCTTACCCTGGTGCGCAAACCGCTGCCCGGGAGCAAGTGGCGCCGCGGCATGGCCGGACGGGAGGTCATCAAAGCGTATTTGAAAGACCAGATTCAGCTGCGCAAGAACAAACCTGGCAATGACTTTCTGTCTTCCCTTTGTGTCGCGTCTGATGAAGCAGGCCAGCTCACAGACGATGACATCATCGATCACATGATTTTTCTACTGTTCGCCGCCCACGACACCACCACCAGCACTCTGAGTTCCGCTACTCGAATTCTGTGCCGTCACCCCGAGTGGCAGGAGCGATTACAACGCGAGTTCGCCGGCGTGCAGGGCGAACGTTTGTCAATGGAGGACTTCAGCGCGCTCCCTGAACTGGACTGGTTTTTCAAAGAAGTGCTGCGCATGCATCCGCCCGTACCGGGGATCACCAGGCGCACGATTAAGGAGTTGGAATTCGGCGGCTACACGTTGCCCGCCAACACCTCGGTACTCGTCTCGATTCGCTTGATGCACTACCTCCCGGAGCACTGGACCAAACCGGAAGAATTTGACCCGGAGCGCTTTTCGCCTGAGCGGGCCGAACACAAGCGCAACAGTTTCCAGTGGCTGCCTTTTGGCGGTGGCGCTCACAAGTGTCTTGGCCTACATTTCGCCGAGATGCAGACCAAGATATTCCTGTTTCAGTTTCTCCGTCAGTTCAACGTTTCCCTGCAGCCAGGATATGTCCCAAAAATTCGCGCGGTGCCGCTGGAGATGCCAAAAAACGGTTTGCGCATCGCCCTTACCCCTGTTTGAGTAATCACCAGCACACGCTCCGCAATGATCGACTGGTCTATGGTGAGGCGTGATGAGAAAGCTGTCGTTACTTGAACCCAGTTTTTTAGCTCCAGCCCAGGACCTCAAGTTAACTTGCCAGTACCTAATAAAAACTTCGCCGCGCTATAACCTGTAAAGCCAGATGACGGTATAGTAAGTGCTAAGTTATACTAAACAACGCTGGCGGCGTTTGTTCGCAACGGGACTTAATGAAATTCTTCGAGAGATCATTCGAGCACACTGATCATCCTGAGCAGCAGGCGTTCGAGATTGCTTTTACGGAAGAGCTAATATCGGCTGAACAGCTGCGTTTCTATTTGATGACGGCTTTTTTTGTCGCCGCTCCTGTGGTTTTCTTTATTCTATCTATTATTCTGCCTGACATTTATTTTAGAGTATTTGGTGATGCGGAGATCTGGTTATGGATTACAGTTTTTGGTGTGGTTGGAGTAATTTACTCATTTTTGGTTCGCTGGCGCGTGGTCGGGCTAGTTAAACAAGGCAAGAATAACTGGAAATGGATTCGCTATTTCAACACGCTCGAAGAAATGATGATATCTACTCTTGCGATTTATATGATGTCGCTAGCGGTTGGACCTATTCAGGCCCTGGTATCGCCAGTGACGGAAATTTATTATCTGTTTATTTTATTATCGTGTTTGCGACTAGATTCAAAAATATGTTTGTTTGCTGGCGCGACGGCTATGATTAATTATTTATTTATTTGCTGGTACTTGCTTAGAGTGCCGACCATAGACCCTGACTTATTAGGCTTTATTTCTGAGCCGCTTTATTACTTTTATCGCTCATTGTTTATTCTTTCGGCTGGCTGCGCGGCTGCTTTTGTTACCTATCGTTATAGGGACGTCATCGATAGAGCGATGGTTAGCCAACAAAAAACAATTGAGGTGGAGCGTGATCGAATCATGAGAGATCTGCATGATGATGTGGCATCAAATTTATTAACATTGAATCATCAAGCTGAATCACCTCGCTCTCGGCAACTTGCAAGTGATGCATTAAAAAACCTTAGGGAAATTATCTATAGCCTTGATACAAACTCTCAAAAGAAACTTGTTGACTTACTTTTAAGCTGGCGAGATGAAATGGAGGAGAGGCTTTTGTCAGCACATATTGAATTCCGTTGGCATCAGCAAGAAGAAGTTGCTGCTGTCTCGATGTCACCAAGGCAATTGCTTAACCTTGGGCGCGCTCTTCGAGAGATCGCTTCTAATGTAATAAAACACGCAGAGCCTCAAAATCTGTATGTTCAGTGGTATTTGCGTGAGGAAAAATTAGTATTATGTGTGACTGATGATGGTCACCACCTTCCCATTGACCAGTGGCAGGAAGGCAAGGGGCTCTGTAATATTAAACGACGAGCATCTGAACTTGAAGGTGATGTTCAATGGCGGCTTACCAATGATGGAAGTAAAGAGCTCTGCCAGGTGGAATTGCTTGTACCTATTGCTCAAGAATAATCAGTTTTAACAAACAATAGCGTAAGTGTAAGGGGATATTGAATTGCATAAGGTGCTACTACTCGAAGATCATACTGATACGCGAATTTGGCTTAAAGATCTCTTGATGGAGGCGTTAGACGGCATTGCAGTATTAGAGGCTGAAACTATTGGAGAAGCAAAGGTTATTCTTGAAGGCAATATCGTTAATTTAGCACTTCTTGATATCAACCTTCCCGACGGATCGGGTATTGATTTAGCCAGGGACATAACCGCTGCGTCGAATGACACCTATATTGTTATGACGACGATATTTGATGATGACAAACACCTTTTTGCCGCGCTACAAGCTGGGGCTAAAGGGTATCTGTTAAAGGAACAGCCTCGTACCCAATTGATTCAGCATATTCAAGGTATTTTAAAGGGGGAGCCACCCCTATCGCCTTCGATTGCGAGACGAATATTGACCTATTTTCAAGATGCCCCTGTCCAAAAGTCAGACTCATGCCTTTCAAAAAGAGAAGAAGAAGTACTCACACTTGCGGCAAAAGGCTACAAGACAAAAGAAATATCCAAAATGTTAGAGATTAGCCTCAATACCACTGCAGGGTATTTAAAGAGCATCTATAAAAAATTGAATATCTCATCCAGAGCAGAAGCGACGTTAGAAGCTACCAAATTGGGGTTGGTGAAGCCCGATTAGTTCTGGTAGTACAATCACCGGAGACCTTTCGGGTTCCGCAAGCCTCTTTTTAACTAACCGCTAACGATAAAAAATTATTTGCCGTCGCCATCACGTTCAGCTAAATCTTCGGCATTGTTCAACACCCTAGCGGCCCTGTTCGCTGCACGCTTAGTTTTGTAGGTGGTGTTAACAACCTGGGCTGGGTCAGCTGGAAAGTGTTGCACGAGGTAGCCTGGCCCCAAAGGGTGCTTAGACACGCGCCAGTCAGCAAGTGCTGCTGAAGCGCCAGCGAGCGCTGCTACCAAACATAATATTTTTACCAAATTAGATTTCATGGTCATTTTCCCTAATTATCCAATGAGTTAACAGGTGTGTTCTGTGCAGAACCTACTATTTATCTTTTTTTGTCGATAGCGTCGGCTTTGTTCATGCCTTTAGCAGCCTTTTTGGCTTGCTTTTCCTTCTTCAGGTCCAGTTTTATGGAGCTGCTGCCGTCCCGGATGCCATAATGGTATTCGCCGTTGATCTTGTATTCAATCACACTCCAGTAAGCAAAAGAGGCATTGGATATTATAAGCATTGATCCTAAAGCAAGACTCATAATGCAGGATTTAGATAGCTTCATAGTGTCGTATCTCCTTTGTAGTTATATGCACCGACTGCATGCCTCTCTGGACGAGCGGAATCGGTTCATGGTTTTTCTCCGGATGAAAGTCCGTTTCGGACTTGGAGTAACCATGCTAATTCTAAAAGGAGAACTTAACTATCCCATGAATGGGGGGACCTGTTTAGGGGGATGAATCGCCCCCCATTTGATAGACACCTTTCAGTCATACAAAATGACTATGAGAGAGGTGATTATGCGCAGGAAGAGATACCCAGACGAATTCAAGATGGAAGCCGTCAAGCAGGTTATTAATCGCGGACACAGCGTGGCTGATGTTGCTGGCAGGCTAGGAATGACGACGCACAGCCTTTATGCCTAAATCAAGAAGTATGGACCTGACTCAGTCGAGCATAATGCTGAGACGGATGACCAGGCTGAGATCCGCCGGCTGAAGAAGGCGCTCAAGAGGACAGCAGAGGAGCGCGACCTGCTAAAAAAGCTGCGGTGTACTTCGCCAACCAGCGCGAGTGAGGTATGCCTTTATACGTGCCGAGAGTACGACATGGCCGGTACGGGCGCTATGTGATCTGTTTGATGTCCATCCCAGCGGTTATTACGCATGGCTGAACAAACCTCGTTCTAAGCGCTCGGTTGCCAATGAACGGCTCACGGGGCTAATCAAGCAATTCTGGCTGGAAAGCGGTGGTGTGTTATGGGTATCGGAAGATATTCAGTGACCTACGCGAGTATAGAGAATACTCCGGGAAGAACCGGGTCTACCGCCTAATGCATATCGCCGGGCTGCGAGCACAGGTGGGTTACCGGCGGCCACGTCATTGGTTGGTCGATGCACTCACGGATAACGAAAGAACTGGCACTGAATGCATTGTTAATGGCGGTATGGCGTCGCAACCCTAACGAGAGAAGCAGCACGCAGTGATGTCTTCAATTATATTGAGATGTTTTACAAC
>JAPKAY010000115.1 GCA_028825045.1 Halioglobus sp. | reverse complement strand
CATTTAAGGGTGAGATAAAGGGTTCGATTCTGTTATTGGTAGGGCCGCCAGGGGTAGGCAAAACCAGCATTGGTCGCTCTGTAGCCGATACCCTGGGACGCGAATTCTATCGCTTTAGCCTCGGTGGTATGCGCGACGAAGCGGAAATCAAGGGGCACCGGCGCACCTACATTGGCGCCATGCCGGGTAAATTTATTCAGTCCCTGAAGGAAGTGCAGGTCTCCAACCCGGTAATTATGCTGGATGAAATTGACAAGATCGGCGCCTCTTTCCAGGGTGATCCCGCGTCTGCTTTGCTGGAGGTACTGGACCCGGAGCAAAACAGCGAATTTCTCGACCACTACCTCGACCTGCGGGTAGACCTGTCCAAAGTTCTCTTCATCTGCACGGCAAACCAGCTCGACACCATTCCCGCGCCACTGTTGGATCGTATGGAGACTCTGCGCCTTTCGGGTTATGTGGCGGAAGAAAAACTGTCCATCGCAAAAAATCATCTGTGGCCTAAACAACTCGATCGTCATGGGCTCAGCGATGAGCAATTGAAGATCAATGATGCTGGTTTGAAGTATGTGATCGAGTCGTATTGTCGCGAAGCGGGGGTGCGCTCTCTCGAAAAACAGCTTGCCCGCATTATGCGCAAGTCGATTGTGCGCCTGCTGGACGAGAAGGAAGCCAAGTTACGCGTGGGTAAAAAAGACATCGAAGACCTACTAGGCACGCCTCCATTTCAGGCTGAACGGCCGCTGCGCGGGATGGGTGTTGTGACAGGATTAGCGTGGACTTCTATGGGCGGTGCCACCTTACCCGTGGAGTCGTCGCGGATACATACACTCAACCGGGGCTTTAAGTTGACCGGGCGGTTGGGGGAGGTAATGAAAGAGTCGGCGGAAATCGCCTATAGCTATGTTGTTGCTCACCTTAAGGACTACCGCTGCGATCTCGACTTTTTTGACATCAGCATGGTGCATCTGCACGTTCCTGAAGGTGCTACACCCAAGGACGGCCCCAGTGCAGGTGTCACTATGGCAACGTCACTGGTTTCTCTGGCGCGCCGGGAGCGTATTAAACGTCCGCTGGCAATGACGGGCGAGTTGACGCTGACGGGGCAGGTATTACCGGTGGGAGGCATACGCGAAAAAGTTATTGCGGCGCGGCGTAGCAAGATTATGGAGCTGATTCTTCCCGTTGGTAACCGACGGGATTTTGAGGAGTTGCCGGAGTATTTACGTGAGGGAGTTAATGTGCATTTTGCTCGGAATTATCGGGAGGTGTTTGAGTTTGTGTTTGATGAGCATCGGGTGGATAAGTCTCTGCACTAGAACCTGGTTACGTTCGACGAGTTATTCACTTCGATTTACGGTGGCCTTACCCTGAGTGCACATCCCTGTCTGTCATACGGCGCACAGCGAAAAACCGGGTTTCAGCGTTTAAAGCGACGGTTTCCAAGTCCCCGGCACCCGGGCAGTCACAACCGCCCGACACGGCGCCGGATGCCCCTCGATCGATTGACTCGCATCCTCAGGATCCAGAAAATCCGCCAGCGAGTGAAACGTCATCCAATCCGTGGACCGCTGTTCCTGCGTCGTCGTAACGCAGACATTTACAACCTCAGCATCTACGAACCCCAGCTTTCTGAGCCAACTCAGCAGCGTGTCGCAACTGGGTAGAAACCATACATTGGCCATGCGGGCGTAGCGGCCCTCTGGCATCAGTGTGTCGCCTAATTCACCTTCAATCACCAGCGTCTCCAATACCAGCTGACCGCCTGGCCGCAGGCAGTCTTTCAATTCCTGCAGGTGATCAAAAGGTGAGCGGCGGTGGTAGAGAACCCCCATTGAAAACACCGTATCGAACGCCTGGAGTTTAGGTGGAACTTGCTCCATCGCAAGTGGCAAGACCCAGATATTGTTCTGCTGCAAATACCGTTGTAGCGCCCAAAACTGCACGACGAACAGCGGCGTTGGATCGATGCCAATGACTTCGGCTGCGCCATCGCCCAGCATGCGCCAACAGTGATAGCCGCTGCCACACCCCACATCCAGCACCCGCCGCCCGGCGAGAGAGTCAATGTTTTCCTGCAGGCGCCCCCACTTCCAGTCGGAGCGCCACTCCGTATCGATGTGTACGTTGAACAGTTCAAACGGGCCCTTGCGCCAGGGGCGAAGCTGTTGCAAGGCGGCGCGTAGTTGTGTGGTGCTGGCCTCGTCAATCGGCTGACTGGTCTTGGCGCCTACCCGTGACGTGTCTAAATGAATTTCTTCCGCTTGCAACTGCGGCAATGCTTCCAGAGCCGAAAGCCAGCGCTGCAGGTCACCGTAGCGTTCGTGGTTCAGGCCACTGGCGATTTGTTGATCGAGCTGCTGTGCCCAGCTATCCAGAGCACTGTTACGCCAGTGGTCAATCAATGGTTGGTAGTTGATCATTTTAGCGCGACAAGGGATGCGAAATTGAAGCACTGAAACCAGACATCGCAGCTACTAAAACCGGCGCCGGTGATGCGGTTTTTGTGCTGGCCGAGCGTCTCTGGAAGCAGGACATTCTCAAGTGCATTGCGTTTACGTGCGACTTCCAGGTCGCTGTAGCCATTGGCACGTTTGAACTGATGATGTAGCTCGATGTTCAGCGCATCCAGGTGCGGGTCCTCAAACGTCACTTTTTCCGATAACACCATCACGCCGCCGGGGAGCAATCCGCGGTAGATTCTGCCAATCACCTGGTCGCGCAATTGGGTTGGGATAAATTGCAGGGTGAAGTTGAGTACGACCACCGATGCATTTTCAATGGTGATGTCCTGTAGATCGGCGCAAGTGAGAGTGACAGGGGTATCGTGCGGGTCGTTATCGATAATAATCTGGCAGCGCTCCAGCATCGACGCGGAATTATCCACGCTGATGATGCGGCAGTCGGGCGCGCGGAGATTCTGGCGCATAGCCAGAGTGGAGGCGCCCAGGGAGCAACCGAGATCGTAAAGAGAGCTGCCGGCAACGGCATATTTTTCAGCCAGTAGGCCGGTCATTGCGACGATTGTGGGGTAGCCGGGGACCGAGCGCTTGATCATGTCCGGGAAGACGCGCGCGACGCTGTCATCGAAGGCAAACAGGCCGTCTTCGGACAGGGGGTCAGCGTAGAGTGTATCGCGGGGATTAGTCACAAGCCGTTAGGGGGCGCAAAGCCGATTAAAAATTAAGAAAAAACGTAGCCAGAGCTATAATTCTAGCATGAAATATTGAACCACGATGCTCAGGTTTTCCTGTATTCCTGTTGGCATAGTGGCCACAATGATCAAACACGGGTTTTTCAAGGGGCATTTATGGCGGTATCGGACCAGGGCTTCACAAACGACACGCAGCCGCCAGCGCTGCGGCACAGTGTTATGGAATTCGGACGGGTCATGTTGGAAGTTGGCAGCACTGCCTTACTTGCACCACTGTTGAAAACCCTGCCAAAAGGTGATGGTCACACCATCATGACAATTCCCGGATTTATGGGTGCTGACGGTTCTACCTCGCCGC
>JAPKAY010000114.1 GCA_028825045.1 Halioglobus sp. | reverse complement strand
AGGTTTAAGTAGGAGCGAAAACTTAGAAATGGAATCAGAAAGAAAAACGGCCACCCGTTAAGTATCCTGAACTGCAGCAGGCTCATGCCACTGGTTCACTCTTCATTGACCGCCCAATCACGACGAAGAGGGCATTGTCCTTTTGAAAACGAACCCCATGGCGACTAAGTGAAACAGCAGCAGCATAGAAGCGCCTATGAAATAAGCCTCGATGTCCGCAGGGGCAATGGCTCCTAGGAACAAAGCAACCATAAGGATCTGGTAGATTACGCCGAACAAACCCAAGGAAACGGCAGCTATCTTCGCGCTCTTGGTGTCGCCGTATAGTGGGCCAGCCGCTAGCAAGGCAAACACCGAATACAACCAGAAACCCAAGTAATCGAAGGACGTATAAAGCGAAAAGGGAATTGAAACGTTGAGCAGGCGAAGTAAGGGGTCAGCCAAATCAGCGCCCACTGCTCCGGCTGTAATGGTGTCTGCCAGCAGGGGTATAGTCCAAACCGCTATAAATTTTGGGATGATGAATGCCATTGTAGCCATCGCTACAAACAGCGCCGCGAGTAAGGCACGTAATGGATTTCTACCTGCTACCACCCAGGCACCGCATGCAAGCGCCGCTGACAAACTGAACATCATCGCTATCTGGTTCAACCAACCGGCGATGAACGCACCTCTATTGGCACTCAGCCAGGCCACACGCTCGGTGTGCTCTGCGGCGAAGCCGCCTGGTGCATCCAGAGGAAAAAACATGGCGACAACGCCCGTCGCAACCACGACGATGACCGACCAGAATCCAAAACGATTAATTTGATGATCAAGTGATAGTGTCGTGCTCAAGATTTTTCTCCATACATTTTATTAACAAGCTTCAGAATTGTTTCGCGCACAACTTCTCTGTCGGTTTCCCAACGTCTGCCGCTACCGGTGAAAAGAGATTCACCCTCCAGCATTGACATCAGGCAGAGCGCTTCTGCTCGCGGTGACTCCGCTCCCGTCGCTTTCATTGCTCTCTCGAGAATTTCCACATACCGGGCATAAACCTCCTCCAGCAGATCGGACACCAATGGCTCGACCTGCTCCATGGCCCAGAGTTGCGGCCAAAGCCTGTCACCGAGCAGCGCGTCTCCGGTGCCGGCGTTATCGTCGAGCATGAACGCCACGATTTCCCCAACACTAGCCGAACCGTCGTCTAGCTTCTGCGCTTCGAATTCATCAAGAATTGCTCTCTCGATGTAGTTCACGAGCGCCCGCAGCAGGTCTTCCCAGGTACGGAAGTGATATTGCAGCGCACCCAGTTTCATACCGCTGGCGCGCGCAAGGCCCCGCATACTTAGGCTGCCGTAGCCCTCGTCTGCAACAATTTCGATTGCCGCTCGTAAGATCTCTTGCTTGCGTTCGCCCGTCACGGAGTCATCCAAAATTTGACATGTCATGTGGCATGCTAGAACATGTCGATTGACATGTAAAGTAACTGGAGACGACAATGGCAGCACGGGTAACGCGCAGGGACTTTTTGAACGGTGTTGCGATTGGTGCGGGTGGCATTCTGCTGCAGGGTTGTGGCGGTGATATTGATGCCTCCACGAAGATACCACTTGGCGCGCCGACGAAATTCACCCCCCCTGATCCCGCCGGCTACTACCCTCCTACCCTCACCGGCATGCGCGGCAGCCACGATGGGTCTTTCGAAGTGGCCCACGACCTGGCTTGGCGCGGACAGAAACCGGCCCAGTACCAGGCCCTGGACGAACACTATGACCTGGTGGTGGTAGGTGCTGGCATGAGCGGCCTGGCCGCAGCCTTCTTCTATCGCAAAAAGATGGGTCCCGACGCCCGCATTCTCATACTAGACAATCACGATGACTTTGGTGGCCATGCAAAGCGCAACGAATTTCATCAGGATGGCAGGATGATGTTAAGTCTGGGCGGCGCCCAGAATCTGGAAAGCCCTAGTAGTTACAGCGAAGTAGCTGGCGGGTTGATGAATGACATCGGTATCGATGATGTTTTTGTTGCAGCGATGGCAGTCAATACCCCGGACAACATGGCGCTGGCAGGAAAACTTGATGCCGATAATGGCGTGTCATTACCAGGGCCGGATGGCCACGTGACAATAAGCGGCAACTGGAACGCGGCGATGTACGGCGGAGAAGGTTACGAGAAAACCGTACGCGCCCTGCCGATACCCAGCAACGAACATGATATCTTGATTGACTATTTTGGCGGCAAGCGTGACTTCCTCGATGGGCTGTCTCTCAGCGAGAAATGGGACTATGTCAATTCTGTCAGCTACAACCGGTTTCTGCTGGAACGCGTCGGCCTCGACGAGAACACCCTGCCGATAATGAATGCAATCATCATACATTTGTCAGGCTTCTCGGGATGGAATCTCACGGTGCTGGAAGCGATCGGTAACGGCGCCAGCGGCATAAAAGCGATGGGCTGGTTGGGCAAGGCAGCAGCCAAAGTGGGCAGTGTCTTTTTGGAGAGCCTCGTGGAGGTGCGAATGTTCCCGGACGGCAACGCCTCTGTCGCCAGGTTGCTGGTGCAGAAGCTGATACCCGATGTCGCCCCCGACATGAAAGGGCCAGAAGATGTCGCCGTAGCCCGATTTGATTACAGTGCGCTGGACCGTGACAATCAGGGAACACGCTTGCGGCTCAATAGTACGGTGGTGGGCGTACGCGAAGTCGATGGCGAGCACCTTGAAGTTGATTACGTGCAGCACGGAAAGGCCCTGCGCGTCACTGCCGAGCACAGTGTTTTGGCCTGCTATAACAACCTCATACCTCATCTGTGCCCTGAGATGTCTGAGCCGCAGAAAGAAGGATTGAGCTACGGTGTAAAAACACCCTTTGTCTACGCCAACATACAACTGGATAATGGTCGCGCCTATTCCAAACTGAACGCCACATTATTCCAGTGCCCCTACGATCCCTTCCAGTGGGTAAGTATGGCGCCCAACCTAACCATTGGGGGGTACGAACCCCCTCGCGGGCCCGATGACCCGATGGTTTTGTTCATGATGCACTCGCCAATGAATCAAACTACATCGCAAGACGGATCTGGACGCGACCAGCTGCGCATGGGCCGCCACGTGATTTATAGCACCCCCTTCGCCAGCTACGAGCAGCAGATTCGCGAGCAGCTGCAATCAATGCTGGGCGAACACGGCTTCGACCACGAGCGTGACATTCGCGCCATCACCGTAAACCGCATTCCCCACGGCTACGCCTACCCCTATCTGGCATTGGATGACCCCAAATGGGAGGAAGGACAGGCACCCCACGAGATCGGCCGCGCGCAATTCGGGCGTATCTCCATTGCCAACACAGATTCAGAAGCGATTGCACTGATCGATGCGGCGTTTGATGCTGCATGGCGGGCAGTGCAAGAGCAGACCTGAAAAACCTGGCAGAACATACCGCTAACGATATGTATGAGGATCGAAAACATGCGAAAAATCTTAAGTTATTTTTTCATTCTGTCGATGCCGTTTCTGCAATGGCTCAACACCATGGTAAACAGAACGCTGACCTCCAC
>JAPKAY010000113.1 GCA_028825045.1 Halioglobus sp. | reverse complement strand
AGCTTGAGCACAGCACCGGGGTTCTGGCCGTGGCGATGGATGTGGCAGACTGCGATGCTGGAGTCAAGCTGTTGGAACAGGCCCAGCAGCGATTTGGACGCATTGATGTGCTCGTGAATAATGCCGGCATGCATAACAGAGGCGACGTGTCTTCCTTAAGTCCGGCCGCTGTGACTGCCATGATTGATGTAAATTTACGAGCCCCGCTGTTTCTCTCTACGGCGGTTATTCCTTACCTAGAAAAACAGGCTGGCGGCGCGATCATTATGCTGGGCTCTCTAGCAGGACGCACGCCGATGCAGGGTGCAGCAACCTACGGTGCCACCAAAGCTGGATTACGATCTTTTAGTTATGCTTTAAGGGACGAGCTGAGATCGAAGGGGATACATGTTGCTGTGATTTCGCCCGGGCCGATCGATACTGGATTTATTATGGATGACATCGATGACGTTGAAGATATCGTCTTTTCCCAAACCATGAGTACTGCCGCGCAGGTCGCAACAGACGTGCTGGCGGTGGCGCGTGGAGAGGCCGATGAATTATGCTTGCCTCGATCAGGTGGGCTCCTCACCCATCTCAGTTACCTATTCCCTGGCCTTCGGCGCAAGATGCGGGCCCGACTCTATGCCGTGGGTCGCAAAAATAAAGACAAATATCGAAAAAATGCAACGCAATAAGCATACCGCATAACCTCATATCTTTTTGACATAGACGCGGCGGCCTCTGAGATACATTACTTCCGTTGATTGGCTAACGTCATTTTTAATGCCGTACTTTTGACTATAGGAACATTGACTCTTTCCTCATCCAAAACCTGTTAAAAAAGGTAATGTTATGTTGCGCTGGGCTCCACTGACACCGCATGTATTTGTAATGCTCTCACTGCTGGCAGGCTGCAGCGACAGTGACAACTCGTCTCCCGCTAGCCAAGACACCGTGGACAGCCTGCCAAGCGTGGCGGAACTGGTCACCTTGCGACCATTATCGGTATCTGAAGACTTGCGCATTGTCGATGACCTTGACCGGGAGGTGCTATTACGCGGGTTTAACTCAACTCGCTTGGTGAATACTGGCAGGGCGACCCAAACCATCAGCCAACGATCGCAGTAGGCATGCAAGACTGGCAGGAGATGGCAGCCAGAGGTATATCCGTTGTGCGCTTAGTGGTGAATTGGTCGAAACTGGAACCCCAGAGAGGGGCTATCAGCGAAGCCTGTCTTGACGAAATTGACGAGGCTGTGAGTAACGCAGCGGCTTATGGAATCTATACCGTCATCGATATGCACCAGGATGGATTCTCGGCGTTTATTTTACCGAGGACGCCGACGAATGTCCGTCTGGCACCCAACCCGGCAAGGGCTGGGACGGCGCGCCTCAATGGGCAACGCTCACTGATGGCCTGTCTACCTACATCACCGCCGAACGCAATTCCGCACCGGCGGTTATGCGTGCTTGGAATCATTTCTACGATAACACTGACGGCATAGCCGATCGTTTCGTCGCGGTGTGGGGCGCCATTGCCAAACGCTTTGCAGGACGCTCAGAGGTCGCGGGTTATGACCTACTGAATGAGCCGGAAGTGTCGCGACCCGCCACCGAACTGCAGCCACTTTTTGAAGATATATTTGCGCGCACCATTGATACTATTCGGCTGGCCCAAGAGGGGCAGCAGCACTCCCAGCTTATAATTATCGAGCCAGGTATTGCTACCGCAAACCCAGAGTTCGGCTTGCTCGTGCCGCAGCTTGCGGGCGTTGCTCGTCACAATATTGTGGCAGGGCCGAATAATTACGCCGAGTCCATCGATACGGGCTTTGATTGGAGTATTGAAGAGACCACCGATGTGTTCCAGACCTTTACCAGTCTTTTGGGCGTGGCGATATGGGTGGGCGAATACGGGTTTTGGGATACCAGTGAGAACACAGTGGAACAAGCGAGGCGTTATGCCGCTGACCAAGACGACAACGCCCTAGGCGGTGCGCGTTGGCAATGGCGGCAGGGCTGTGGTGATCCGCACAGTTTGTCATGGGGCGAGGTCGCAGTCGGGCTGGTCGTGCATTTAAACGCTGTCGATTGCCCCGGCGATGTCGACGCCGGGCCAACTGAGGTTTTTATGCGGATTTTGTCTCGAACTCATCCGCGCGTGGCGCCGGGGCGTATCACCTTGTTACACAGTGACTCCGACACAGGAGGCTTCAAGCCCGAAGCCAGTACTGCACCAGCGGATCGTGAGCTGATTGTCTGGTCACCAACCCGAGCTGATACGCACAGTGTTGAGTTCCAAGCCCTGGTAAACCTGACATCACACCCCGTTGCAGGTGGACGTATTATAAAAGCGCTGACGACCGGAGGTGACTACACGTTAACCCTATCTGCCAAGGTGACTATACCTTAACCGTATCTGCGAAGACCGGCATCCTTAGCGTATCAATGCCGCGTCCAACCGATGACTGAACCTATGTCTGGGACGCGTCTAACGCAGGAACCTAGACAACAAAGGGCCCAAGCGGTCTGATACCTCATCGATAGCACTATAATTTTTCGCATGTAGCTATTACACTGCCGCTTCGACCCTAAGGGGTGGCTGCGGCCTGAGATGTTTGTTTTCGAAACAGACAAACCCTTGAACCTGATCCGGTTAATGCCGGCGTAGGAATAGGTTTAGTCTTACCGCTCTCACGCCGCTTTCCGGGTCTCATATTCTTTTGAGGCTCTCCATGTCAAAATCAATGCCTTCAATGACGGCTCTGCTGGTTCTGTCGAGTGCGTCAAGCGCCCTTTAAGGATAGATGCGTAATGACAGGCGAACTCTCCAGCATGATGGTTATAGAAATAGTGGCGACCTTCGCCAACCTTCTCTATATTATTTTTCTGATCAGGGAAAAGATCATCTGCTGGTCTTTTGGGATCGCCGGCAGCCTACTCAGTATTTATCTCTTTGTTGACGCGCGGCTATATTCTGAAGCTTTTCTGTATGGCTTTTATGTCGCCATGGGCTGCTGGGGCTGGCTTCGCTGGCACCAACGTCTAGAGATCGACAATAATCCCATCATCCGGTGGCCATTACATTTGCACTGGTGGGCGTTGCTTTTGGGCAGCAGTATTTCACTGGGACTGGGCTACGCAGTGCATAATTACAGCGATGCTGAGCGTCCGCTACTGGATGCTTTCACCACCATCTTCAGCTTGTTGGCCACTTACCTAGAAATCACCAAGGTGCTGGAGACTTGGATTTACTGGCTGATCCTCAATGTGGTGTCGGTATGGCTCTATCACGATAGAGCGCTGGACATTTATGCCGCTCTAATTGGCTGTTACAGCGTCCTGTCAGTCTGGGGTTTCCTGAGCTGGCGACGGGTTTACCGATTACAAGATACCACTGGATGCTAGATCAATGACGCTGCCTGCAGGAGACGCATAGAGCGGAATACGACGTTCCATTGCGCCGATGATGCCCCTGTGTTCAATGCGAGCAGCGCCCAGGCCGAGCATGAGTCACCTGAACGGGTCAATTGGCGCGCACTCGCTTTATCTGTGAGGCATAGCTCATT
>JAPKAY010000001.1 GCA_028825045.1 Halioglobus sp. | reverse complement strand
GCACTCGCTGTTGAGTACCGTGCAGTTGTGAAAGAGGTATCTGGACTGCCGGTGACAGTAAGCCTTTGTGGCTTAGGTGAGCCACTGATAAACAAAAATACAGTGTCATTTGTCGAAAAGGTAAAGGCTGAGGGCTTTAGGTGCACAATGTCATCCAATGGTGCATTGCTCACGGAAGAAAAAGCACACGGCCTACTTGACGCGGGACTGGACGAAATTTACCTGAACATTTCCGATATCAATGAAGAATACGAGCGCATCTACAGCCTACCGTTCGACCAATCCTGCGAAAACATTACTCGATTTGCAGAACTAGCACAGGGTCGATGTACTCCAATTATCATTCTTGTAGATCATCGCGATAGCAGGGAACACATCAAGGCTATGGAGGCCTTCTGGCGCGAACGAGGCCTGAAAAACTTTCATGATTACAGCGTAATCAATCGCGGCGGCGCCCTTTTTGTCGAACACATGCAGTACGATCAATACACCGAGATGGTTCAAGCACGACAGCAGTTGACGCAGGGCGACATACAACCACTGTGTGGTGCGCCATGGGGTTTCCTTTTTATTGGATATGACGGTAATTACTATCTTTGTTGCTCAGACTGGCGCAAAAAGGCAAGTCTTGGCTCCGTCTTTGACTACAGTTTCCTTCAAGTCTCTCGTCAAAAACTGGCCATGGTGGCTAGCCGCGACCCTGTGTGTAAAACCTGCAATCATGACCCGGTCAACCTGCTCACCGACGAATTACGAGCACTCAGTCGCGGTGAAGTGACAGAGGAATCGGTCGATGTACTGAGAGAATCCCTGCGCAAAGACAGCCGGGATATTGATGTCGCATTGGGCAAGCTGCTCGAATATGGTGATCGACACCCAGACGGTATGCTACCGACAAATATTATTCCTGCTATAGCGACCAGCTAACGCTATCCCGAGGAAGAATCTGATAGTTTTTTTATACGCAGCCATTCACGCTGCGCTGGAAAGTTCTGATTGCTATGTGTGCTCCAAAATAGATGGAAGATAGTCGACAGATTGAAAATTTAATTTACCGCTATGCCGAGCATATCGACAATGGCGACCTGGAGGCTGTTGCCGAACTGTTTCGCGAAGCCGAAATAGTTTCAAGCGAACACAACTCACGACTCGCCGGTTTTGATGAAGTTCTGAAGATGTATCAGCTTTCATGTCGCCTGCATGAAACTACCGGCACCCCACTGACCAAACACATCACAACCAATGTCATTATTGAATTGGACGACAGTCACGCAGAAGCGAGCGCCCGCTCCTACTATACGGTCATTCAGGCTACGGGGTCGCTGCCTTTGCAGCCTATAATCTCCGGTAGGTATAAGGACCGTTTCCGTAAGGTTGAAGGCGTGTGGATATTTGTCCGCAGAGAAATGTTTGTCGACCTGATTGGCGATTGTTCCGCACACCTGCTCTACGACGTCCAGAGCCTAAAGTAGAATACGTTCAATCCTTCCAACGCCGGAACACCGTGATGGCTCAAACGGAAAATGATAGGTTTTTCTTTATCCATGCCCTAAAGACCGGGGGAACTTCTTTTACGAATATGCTCGGCACCAGTTTCGAAGATTCCCGGCAGTACCCCGGGGCTTGTCTTGGGCCTGATGCGGACTTTGTGATGCGTATGGAAGCCTATATGTATCTGCCAACGTTCTCTGCCAACCTTAACGCGTTGGCAGAGCCTCTAAAAACGGTGCGTGCGTATGCTCTCTATGCGGTGCGTAATCTGCTAAATCACAATTACCGGGTCTTGGCAATTCTTCGCAATCCGATCGATCAAACGCTTTCCTATCTAAACCACGCGCGCAAACACCACACTGAACAATCCATTATCTGGAGTATAAAAAAATGCAAAATCTTTGGAGCGACGCCGGTGCCGCCGCCTTTGCCGACGATGCGCTGGCCCTGCGTGTGTACTCATCACGATTGCTTGGGTCAAATGAAGACCTGGTGATGCACGGCGGTGGTAACACCTCGGTCAAGGCGATGACGCAAGACTTTTTTGGGAACGAGCTTGAGGTCCTGTATGTAAAGGGTAGCGGCTGGGACCTAAAAACCATTGAGAAGCCAGGGTTTCCGGCGATTAAGCTCAAAGAAACTCGGATGTTAGCCAACCTGGAAACACTTTCAGACACGGACATGACAAAACAGTTACGTGCCCTGATGCTGGACCCCACGGCGCCATCACCCTCCGTTGAGGCGATATTGCACGCCATTTTGCCGGCCACGTTTATTGACCACACGCATACCGATGCAGTGGTCACTCTGTCAAATAACCCGCAAGGCGAAGCGATTCTCTCTAAACTTTATCCCGATTGCATGGTACTCCCCTACGTCATGCCCGGGTTCATCCTGTCCAAGCAAGTCAATGATGCTATTAAGCAGAACGACCCTGGCAACTACAAAGGCATCATCCTGATGCATCACGGGGTCTTTACCTATAGTGATGAGGCAAAAGTGGCCTACGAAGATATGATCGAACTGGTAACCCGGGCAGAGGATTACATAGCCGCCAACGGAACAATCAGCCTACCGCAGGCCCAACATCCCGTTGACCTGATAGACCTCGCCCGGATTCGCAAAGCTGTGTCGAATGCTCGCGGCAGCGCCCAACTGGCAATTCTCGACCAAACACCTGACGCTCAGGGCTATGCCGCACTGGAAAATGTCGACCACATTGCCACACGAGGCCCCATCACGCCTGATCATGTAATTCGCACCAAACGCGTGCCGGCGATCATCAGCACCAGCCCCGCAGAGGGGGTTCCGGAGGTAGAACAATACGTTGCAGACTACCAGGCGTATTTCGCAGCCAATAGCGGCCCGGAGCTGAAAATTTTGGACCCGGCACCCCGCGTTGGCCTGTGGCGCAATGTGGGTTCCATTGCCTTTGGCAGTAGCGCAAAAGAGTGCGGTATTATTTCTGATATTGCCCGGCATACACGCTGGGCGGTGCAAGTTGGTGAGTCGATTGGCGGCTGGGAGGCGTTGCCGGAGGAAGATATTTTCGAGTTGGAGTACTGGGTTTTGGAACAGGCCAAACTGGGGAAAAGCAGTGGTCCAGGCAAAGCTCACCAGGGCAAAGTTGCATTGGTCACTGGAGCCAACAGTGGCATCGGGAAGGCGACCTGCGAAGCGTTAGCAGCAGACGGTGCCGTGGTTATCGGTCTGGATATCAATCCGGAAGTGGTTGCACAACTCAACGGACTCGGCATGACAGGAATGATGTGCGACCTGACCGATACTCAATCAGTCGCAGCCGCAGTGGACCGGGTGATCTCCCTTTACGGCGGACTCGATATCGTGGTCTGCAACGCCGGTATTTTCAAATCCGGTGAGCGCATTGAAGATCATACCGAGGACACCTGGAATAAAACAATGGCGGTAAACCTAACAGCTACTCAACGCCTGATGAGCGCAACAATTCCTTATCTGAAACTGGGCATAGAACCCTCGATACTAGTAGTGGGTTCGCGCAACTACGCGGCACCAGGACCAGGAGCCGCCGCATACTCGGTCAGTAAAGCGGGCCTCACGCAACTGGCTCGCGTCGCGGCACTGGAACTGGCAGGGGAAGGAATTCGGGTCAATGTAATCCACCCTGACGCAGTGTTTGATACTGCCCTGTGGACAGAGTCGGCGCTGGCCACTTCGGCCGCGCGATATGCCATGACCGTTGAAGAGTACAAAACGAAGAATCTACTCTCAAAAGAAATTAGTGCAATCGATGTAGGGCGCCTGCTCTCCACCATGGCGAGTAATGTCTTTGCTGCGACGACTGGCGCGCAGATACCTATCGACGGCGGTAGCGATAGAGTGATTTAGACCAAAGGTAGTATCTGTTTTAGCCTCTCTTCACAAAGGCCGACACAAATTCGCTCATTGTTAGAAATAAACGGGAAAGATTTAGCCCAGCTGACGCTGAAACGGGGGTAGTGAATCAAGGATTGAGCGGCCGTAGCGCCGGGTTAGAATCCGCCTGTCCAACAAGGTTACTCGGCCAGTATCTTCCTCGGTACGCAACAATCTGCCGCTTGCCTGCACCAGTCGCAAGGCCGCATCAGGCACGCTGATCTCCATAAAGGCATTGCGCCCCTGTGCCTCCACCCACTCTACAAGAGCAGCCTCCAAAGGACTATCGGGCACAGCAAAGGGGATTTTTGCAATGACCACATGGCGGCAGTAATCACCTGGCAGGTCGACACCTTCGGCAAAGCTGGCCAGGCCGAAAATAATACTGCCCTGGCCTCCATCAATTTGGGCCTTATGCCTGCGCAAAATTTCTTGTTTGCTGCAGTCACCTTGCATCAGTATGCGAGCCGCAAACTCTCCACCAAGACCCTGGTAGACATCCTGCATCTGACGACGCGAGGAAAACAGAACCAGACTGCCGTCCTGCGGAGCCAAAATCTGCGGCAGCATCTCTACCAGAGCAGCGGTATGAGCCTGCGCATCTCCAGGGTCACAGTCCATGGCAGGAACAGCGAAGATGGCATTTGAGTAGTTAAAAGGGCTCTCAACTATCTTATAGTTTGCCTCAGGTGGCGCTCCAGAATGTAAAACAAAACGTTCAAAAGAATTGAGGGCGGTAATCGTCGCAGATGTGACAATGACACCGGCGGCCCTAGACCACAAACACTCCTGCAGAATGTCAGCGGCGAGCACGGGGCTGCAGCGCAGCTCAAAACCAAACTGACCACTGCTGCTCATTAAGGTGATCCAGCGTGCCTTCGGTGGCACTTCCCCCTCGCCGCTAACAGCGTACTCCCGCCACAGGGCCAAAGCAGCTTCAGCGCGGCTCAGCATACCGCCCACGTTAATGTGCCAGGTTTCTACCTCAGACTTACCCGCCCCGGATTGATCATCATCCAGCGCTTCCTCCAACAGGTTCTCCAGTCGAGACAGCGCACTGCTCAATTTCTGAAATCGTCCGGTAAGCGCTGCCGCCACGGGGATTAAGACAGCTGGGACCAGGCCATGCTCCAGTCGCAACTGTTGATCCCCGCGACTATCATCCAACTCAGCCTCGTCAAACAGGCCGGCCACCGTCTCTTCTGCGACCTGCAGCGCGGCAATCGTCTCGTCCATTTCCGGGGGCAAGCTCTGCAAAAGTCGCTGCGCACTCTCTATTGCATTCAATACCGACGCCGACTGAGCCAGTGATTTCTTGCTCTCCTGCAACCACGCGATCGTGGTATGCAAGCGACAAAAGCTTGCAAAGTGCGACAGCGCCTTGTCCGGCAAATGATGCCCTTCGTCAAACACATAAATACTGTCTTCCGGTGGCGACAATATCGCACCACCTCCCAACGCAAGATCAGAAAGTACAAGATCGTGATTGGTAACGATAATATCGGCGCTTTGCAATTCGTCCCGAGCACGATAAAAACTACACTGACTGATATTGGGACAGCGGCGCCCACTGCACTGGCTATGATCTGTCGTCACTCCAAACCAGATATCCTCCGAAACACTGTCGGGCCAATTGTCTCTATCGCCATCCCATTGACCTCTTCCGAGCGCCTCGAGCATGGTGTCGTATATTGGCAAAGAATCGGCCACCAGCGGCTCACGCATCTCATCGGGATAGAGTGGAATCAATGCGGACTCGCCTTCGCTGGATGCCATCAAACGATCCAGCTTTGACAAACAGACATAGCGACGCCTACCTTTGGCCAGTGCAAAACTGAAGTTCATGCCACTGCTTTCTCGAATGTCCGGTAAATCTTTATTGACGAACTGTTCCTGCAAGGCAATGGTGGCAGTGGCAACAACCAATCGTTTACCTAAAGCCTGGGCCATAGGAATTGCTGCAACGGCGTAGGCGATAGTCTTACCTGTCCCTGTACCGGCCTCGATCACACAAACTGCAGGTAAGTTTTCCCCTGTCTCACCGGGGAGCGGAATACGCGATAGGGTGTTGGCTATCTCGGCAATCATCTGGCGCTGACCCCAGCGCGGCGTGAGGGACTTTCGCTCTACGATGGCGCCATAGGCTTCGCGAATACTGCCCTTGAGATCTTCGCTCAGCAAGGGGTCTGCGAACGATCGGCCAGTGTCAGCTTACTTACGACCGCATTGGCATAGATTCCCAGTGCATAGGGGCGATGTGCTTCGGGCATGGCATCAATACGCGCTTCAAAAGCTTCCTCGCTGCAATCGCCATCCTCCATGTTCAGCTCGTGCGGGACGAGTGCGTCTTCACCGTACAAACGCCGGTACGCATAAAGGTTAGTAGGGTGGAGGCAGTACTCGGTAATAACCTGCCGATCCACTGCCTGTGCAACCGTATCAGGAGTCTCCAGGCTGCCTTCTAGCCGCACGCCAAAAGAGACATGCACGCGTCCTTTTTCTCCGGCAATACCTTGGGCAATAGACGCTACGTCTTCCTGCGCCCCCTTCTCATAAGTGCCCTCTGTCGCCAACTGAAACAGCTCTTTAGCCTTCATCGCATCACAGGGGTCAAGCTCGTAGGAAATCGCCACCGGCACTATACCCAGACTGCGAATATGATCTCCAAAGCTCTGTGAAGCTTTGTCCCGACTCATGGAAAGCATTTTGATTATCACCGGCTCTGTCCGGTCAATGCCATTTTTTGCGCGCCCTTCCCGCTGCGCAATCCAGACCGGTGCATTTTCTTCAAGCAGCGAATGCTGAATATATTTGGCGAGTGTCTTTGACGCTGCCAGCAGCTCCCGCGGGCCGTTCACCGAACGCTTGACAATAAAGCTCTTGTTCAGCCGCATTAAATCAGCGACCCAGGGTTTGGCGAGAAGATTGTCACCGATAGCAATTCGTAGTGTTTCATAGTCCGCGCCATGCAGCGCATAGTTGATGAAGGCCGGATCCATAGCAATATCTCGATGATTGCTCATGTAAAGGTTCGGGCATGTGGGATTAAGTCGCTCCAATCCGGACACACTGAGTCCGGCGGTAGACTTCTCTACCAGTCGCGCCATGTAGCGCCCGATAATACTTTGGATACTGCTTACGTCTGATACGTTGCGCACCTCACGCGCCAGCGAAAATCGGACCAGTGGCCGCACAAGCCCGGACACAACGGCTCCCATTTTACCCAAGCGATAGGTCGCCAAGGTGTCTAAAAATTCAGCATTGCCCAGCAGACGAGTGAGGACTTCGGCGACCTCATCGTCTCTATAGGGCCGGATATCTGTAAATGGGTCGGTCAAGCCGATGTTCTCCGATTTCGAAGGCGCCTCACCATACCCAAATTCCACACGGGAGTCATCAGACACATTCGAGCGGTATCGACGGCAGGAACAACCCTTCTGGCTGCTGGCGGTGGCACACTCCGGCACTATGGCTGCTGCCCTGCGGTCGCCCTTTTGACCCTCAATATTGGGAGGAAGCATGGAGGCGACAACTACCGCGATGACGGCATTCGGTTGGCAGCACTGCTGGCAAGTTGGGTCATGCTACTTATCAAATCCTGGAAAGAGAATTATGTCTGGAGCCTTTGCACCCTGTGTTTGCCACCCCTGTCATCACTGTATGGGGTGACACGGTTTAAACTGGTCAAACACGCTCTATTACTAGCCATCGCCGGATGGGTTTTGATCGGGTTAGTCTAAGCAATCAAGGCATTTCGTTACCTGCAGGCATGTTAACTATCCTTAATGTTTCCCTTTGAAACCTAAAGAAAATGGAAAATATTAATTAAAAACAATTACTTATGTGTAATTTATTGTCTCCAGCAGTATTTTGTTACGAATATTCCCAAATAGTTACGAATTAGTAACTCACTCTTCCGCTCACCAAGCCATACAATGGCGCCCGCACTCGGCAGCTGACGACAATGTTGACCGGGACGGCAGCACACACCCATTAGCGAGGAACCTGAAATGAATTTATCAAAAATTGCGGCAACTACACTGTTGCTGATCTTTTCCGCGGGCAGCATGGCTGCAAAACCTACTAGCATCGTCTTTGATTCCAATGCCGCCAGTACTGATGGCACGCCTTATGCGAGCTACACGGTAAAATGCTCCAATGGTAAGAAAGCTGACCTGACAGCCTGGGACAAGCGCCGCAAGTGGTGCGTCGGCGACGCTACCAGTGAGCAGTGCGAAAAGAAGCAAATTAAGGCTGCAAAAATCGCCTGCAAAGCGCCAAGATAGCACCGGCGAAACTCCGAGTCGCCACATCAGTGGCGGCTCGAACTTTACCCTGCTAGGTCAAATACCGGGCTCGCAATTTTGCCACTTCGGCAGGCCCCACGCCCAGCGCCTCCTCCAGATAGACCTCCACCGAAGGAAAACTGCGCGCAATTGCGTCCAGAGCACAAACCAGATAATCAGGGTGCACCTCCAGCATAGGCAGAATGGAATCCGTATCCATACCCTCCATGCTGTACTTTTGCCTTAGACGTTCAATTTCCTGATGAGGAAGAAAGAACCTTTCTGTCAACATGTAGTCGTGCATAACCAAATCGCGCGACACCCCAAGAGCCAACAATATTATTGCGACAGCGAAGCCAGTACGGTCTTTACCGGCCGCACAATGCACCAGAAATCGTGCATCCTCTTGATCCAGTATTTCTCGAAACATACGGGCATAGGTAGAGGACTGCGCCTCGACAAAATCCCGATTGATCTCCAACATAAAATCAAACATAGCCTTACGGCCGCCCAACTGGTTACCCGCTTCCTCAAAAAAGCGTGAATTGCTGCCCGGAATAATCGGCAAGCTGGCAATCCTCGGGGGACGATGCGCCGGCAACCTGCTGGGGTCACTTTCCTGCTCATCCAGTCGTCTGAAATCACACACCAGATCCAGCTTCAAGCTAGCTAATAGCGCCACATCCTGATCACTCAAATGCGAAAGCTGACCGGAACGAAAAAGAAAGCCCCATTTCACCTGGCGACCGTCCACCGTGGGGTATCCGCCAAAGTCTCTGAAGTTGGGCGTGCCTTGCATCCCCAGCTTCCGCTCCGCCGCTAACACTTCCGTGCCATGTTGGTCGCGGACAACAAAGAAATGACGGCTCGCTGGCGCCAGGCCAGACAATCGCAATCGGTTAGAGTGTTCACCGCGGTGCTGCTCTACCCCGGCGCCCGTCGACACCGGCTCAACGGTTACCTCGGTATCAGGATGGCTGGCTTGCCATTCGACATGATAGTCGCCATCCGAATCGCGCCAGATATGTACCGCATCTGAATTCAACATGGTTAAAGAGAGGCCTCTATAATCTGGTCAGGGGCTGCTGCGCAGGGCAGGGTTAAAGAGGTGTATCCCCTTTATACTCAAATACCGCTCGCAGCAGAGTTTTGATGAGTTTGAGCTGGTTCTCCAGCGCCTCTTCGCTAAAGGGATCCTGCCCCAACAGATCGCGGTACATTGGAGCCATCGTGACGTAGGACATCACTAGATTATTGAAGGCCATGACTGCCCACGGTTGCAATCCAGTGTTCTCGATAAGGGTAATACCCTCTCCCACTATCTTGTCGGCACCCGACTCAAACATGGGCCGAAATAATCTATCAATCAGTTCATTGGTATGAGGCCCGCCCGACAACGCTGCGTGTTGCAATAATCGTGCAAGATTGGGGTTCCCATGGTGCTGACGAACAATAGTCTCCAGCCAGCGAAAAACACGCTCGCTCGTCAGCGGCCCGCCCTCCAATTCCACCAGAGGGGCAGAGAAATCCTCCAGCAGGCGTTCCAGCACGGCTTCATACAACGCTTCTTTGTTCTTGAAGTGGTTGTAAAGACTGGGAGAGCGAATGCCCACTCTATCGGCTACATCGCCCAAAGAAGTCGCGCTATAGCCCTTCTCAGCAAAAATATCTTCGGCAGCATCGAGAATTCGGTCAGAGGTACTGGGTACTGGTGGTGTCGATGTCGCTGAATTTTCCATATGTTACAACACCATTTTAGGTACAGCCGACCGATAATAACTAGTAGCTGTTAGTATACATCAGCTAGCAGCGACCAAACCAGCAAGAGAGCGGTTGACAAGCGGAGGGGCAATGTGAATAATCGCGCCTCCTAATTTTTTGCTCTTTATCGAGGTAACACCCAGTGGCGAACTCCCCACAAGCTAAAAAACGCGCCCGTCAGGCGGAAAAGCGCCGAACGCACAACTCCAGTCTGCGCTCGCTGGTGAGAACAGTGATCAAAAAAGTCTATTCCGCTGTAAGCAGTGGCGACGCGGCAGCGGCTAAAACGGCTTATGATAGTGCGGTACCGGTAATAGACCGTATGGCGGACAAGGGTATCATCCACAAGAATAAGGCTGCGCGCCATAAAAGCCGCCTGAACGCACAGGTTAAAGCCCTCTCTGCCTAACACCAGGCGTTTTCCAGACAAAAAAAGGCCGGCTTAATCGCCGGCCTTTTTTTGTCTGGAATTAAGCTCCCGGGATGGTCAGCATTCACATCACCCCGGTAGACCTTTCTCCATTAAGCAGCCGAGCTCTCATTGGTCATTTCCTCATGTTTCTTGGCGAACTCGGCGAGCATGCTCTGCTCGTGAGACTGAGCTTCCTGCGTGTCCAAGGGTCGCTCCAGCGCTGACCAGTCGATATCACCATCCGTTGCCAGATTTTCATAATCCAAAATCCCCAGTGATTCGAATTTGGGTCGGATCTTATCGGTCAACAAGCCTATTCGAGCAAGATTCGGAATCACCCGTTGAAACAGCAGATTGCGGAAGGTAGACATCACAAAGCCATCCAGCACTTTTTTACGTGCCTCTTCCACATCCCAACCAAAGTGTCGGAATACGTCGGTAGCCACAAGGCGCTCCCGGCTTATCGCGCAGGCTTCATAAGCAAATTGAGCACGCTCCTCTCGTTCCTCGTCGGTCAATGTTTTCACAAAGTCTTCAAGGTAGTTAACACCGAAGGTGACATGCCGCGCCTCATCCCGGGTAACTAGATACACCACATCCTTTAGGACAGGGTCGGGAGTCGTTTCACGAGCGGTGGCAAAAGCAGACAGAGCCAGTCCCTCAATCACGATTTGCATGCCAATAAATTTCATATCCCAACGCTCGTCGGTGAGGATCTTATCAATTATGCTTTTAAGATGCGTGTTAATCGGATACATCATGCCGACCCGCTGTTGCAGATACTTATTAAACACTTCTACATGTCGGGCCTCATCAAACGTTTGTGAAGCCGCATAAAGTTTTGCGTTAAACGTAGGCGCACAGGAGCAGAGCTGGGATGCCACCAGCAACGCACCCTGCTCACCATGGAGAAACTGGGACAAGCTCCACGCATTCATATGCAACCAGAATTCTTCCCTGGTTTTTTCATCCATCGCCAGATAGGGCTCATAGTCGTGAAGATTCATCATCTCGGGCGCCGGCTCCTCGACGGGCCAGGGTCGATCCCAATCGATATCCATCTCGGGATCCCAGTTAAGCTGCTTGCCCAGATCATAAAGTTTCTTGATCCGATCATCCTGTATTGTGTAGTCCCAGTTGTAGGAGCCTGTCAATGGTGTCTGAAATATCTCCGCCACGTGGTCCACATCCGCGCTGGTCAACACATCTTCCAGATCCGGGTTCTCTCCGGGATAATCTGCTCCCGGATAGCGCTGTACTTTTCGTGGTGTACTCTCAGTCCATTCAACTTTCATGCTTATAATTCCATAGTGTTTGGTTCAATATCACTATGCGCGATGGGCAAAAACCCAGCAAGGTAAAGTCTTGTCATTATGCGGTCATTTGTGGCCAAATAGAACAATGCAAAATTCCACCACACCCGCCCAATACATACTCATTCTGATCGACATGGTCGAAAATGAGGGGTGTGATCGCAAACGGCTGCTAAAAGGCACTTCATTGGCAGATACGGAGCTTGCCAGCATTGGTGCTCGCATCAATGACACGGACTTCAATCAACTGGTCCTGAACGCCCAGGCTCTCACGGGCGACACAGCCCTCGGCCTTAAACTAGGTTCACGGCTTAACCTGAGCGCCCACGCGATATTGGGCCAGGCCTTTATGACCTGTCAGAACCTCTCCCAGGCCATGGACTTGTTTCTCAAGTATTGCCACCTTCTGGCATCGGGATTACATCTTGAATTTGAAACCGTCGATGAGCAGTGCGTTCTGACGCTGGTCACTACCCCGACCGAAGTATCATCGATTGAGTTCGCTTACGAACTCCTCTATGGCGCACTTATCAATACACTGCGGGGGCTGCTAAACGCACCAGACTTGATTTTACGTATGGAGTTCCCCTACCCAGAACCCGCTCATTCAGCGGTCTACTACGACGTTCTGGGTCCGGATGTTCACTTTGATTCTTTTCAGGGCCGAATTCTATTCCATCGCGATCTACTCGACACGCCACTACCTTTATCCAATCCCGCTTTACGAAATCTCTACGAAGCCGAGTGCGCCCGCTTGCTGGCCGATTTGGAAGAAGGGATTTCAGCTGCAGAACAAACACTGCGGCTGCTGCGGAAACTCGAGGGGCAGTATCCACAGATGCCGCAGATAGCAAACATGCTCAACCTAAGCGCACGAACCTATCGACGGCGCCTTGATGAAGAACAGCAATCTTTTCAAAAATTATTGGATCAGGTGCGCAGTGAACACGCTACTCGTTACCTGCAAAACACCCGGCTTCCGCTCTCCACCATCGCCTATATGATCGGCTTTAGTGACGCCTCAAATTTTCGGCGAGCCTATATAAAGTGGACCGGGACGTCCCCACGAAAAGTTCGCTATGGCTAAAGCACTGTCAATCTATATGGGAAAAGAGGCGGCCAAAAAAATTGGCGCGGATGGGTGGTCAGCGGAACATTTCGATTTGTTGCTGGGCGCTTCAGGCGGGCCTAAGTGGTTAATTCTCGGCCACCTTGACCGATTTTTGTTTGGCGACTTTTTGCAACGCAGCAATCGACCGCTCTCTGTATTAGGCTCCTCTATCGGCTCCTGGCGACACGCCTGTCTCACCATGCCCGACCCCGTGGCGGCGATAGACAAACTACAGGAGGGGTACCTCTATCAGCGCTATGCCGGCAAGCCTTCGCCGGCGGAAGTAAGTGCAGTCAGCTGCCGAATACTTGAGACAATTCTAGGCGAAAATGGCGTAAGCCAGCTCCTCTGTCACCCTCGCATTCAAACCCATGTTGTCACGGCAAGAGGAAGAGGCCTCTGCTCATCCGCATCCACTGCGGGGTTCAGGGCGGGTCTTGGTGCCGCCGCATTGAGCAACATACTCAGTCGTCAGCGCCTACAGTCGCACTTTCAGCGGGTCGTGTTTCACACCGGCTCACCGCCAAACCCGGGTTTGAACTTTCAGGATTTTCAAACTCACTACTGTGCGTTGCAGGAAGACAATACTCTCCAAAGCTTGCACGCCAGCGGTGCCATCCCTCTCGTTCTAGCGGGCGAGAGGAATATTTCCGGGGCACCAGCTGGTCAGTACTGGGACGGCGGGATTATCGACTACCACTTTGATCTCTCCCAGCACTGTGGAGATGGTCTGATTCTCTACCCCCATTTTAGTACCGAAGTCATCCGGGGCTGGTTCGATAAGTTTTTGTCTCGACGCAGAACTGCAATTCGCGACGTTAAAAAGCTGGTCTTAATGTGTCCAAGCACCGAGCTCACCGCCGACTTGCCGCTGGGAAAAATTCCCGACCGCTCTGACTTCACACAATTGGGAGAGGAAGAGCGAATACATTATTGGGAGCAATGCGTACAGCGCAGTCGTCTTCTGGCGGAAGAATTTGCGGCGCTGTTGGAAAGCAGCAATCCACTGGCGGGGGTTACGGTCTTCGACTGAACCACCAGGCGCTAACTGTCCCTATTGAAACTGTCCGTCCGACAGTTGATACGTCACGCCACAACATTCCTTTTCCAGCATTGACGCGATCACTTGGGAGTCCTCACTGTACGCCACGGTGCGCTCACCAGCAGGCAGATCGAAAACCGCCACGGCGCGCCAGGGATCCATACCCTGGTATATCACGGTATATCCGGCCACCAGGGCTTCTCCATCATAGTTAGCAATCAATTCGCAAATCTCGCTCGCCGCGCGCACCTGTTCGGTAACATCGACACAGGCCCATTCACGGTCACCCGGCGCAGCCGACCAAAGCGCACAAGCCTGCTTTGTTAGCAGACCGCTAACGGCGGAGACAAGACCAATCTCGCTTCGATTCTGTCGCAGCAGCTGAGCCATTTTCACTGTCGCCTGAAAGACAAAATTATTGAGGGGACCGCCGCCAAAGGTCATACCACCGGTAACGCTAATCTTACGTTGTGAATCGAGACCAAACTCTTCGAGCTGAACCCGAATCGCGTAGGGGAAGCAGGAATACAGCTCACACATCCGGATATCGGTGAACGAAAGCCCTGCTAACTCCATTAACGCTTCGCCGGCTATTCGAAATCCCGGGCTGGCCCCAAGATCTTTGCGACTGGCTACCACGGACATTAAGTTTGACTCGGCAGCCGCACGAGGAAATATCCATTTGCTGCGCTGGATTCCGAGTTCCTCGGCCATACCAGCAGAGCACAGTATCAGGCCGGCAGCCTGATCAACGTTCCACTGACTGTTATGCAACTTGGTATACGGGAACGCGAGCATACGATTGGAAGCTGAGTGTTCCCGGATGTGCGCCTCCGAAACTGCCTCCTCAGCCCAGGCATCGGAATTACCTGCTGCCGTATCACTCAAGTGGGAATACATCCGAGCCATCTGGTCCCGGTGCTGCTCCAGACTGAGTCCCTGCTTATACCGCAGCGCACTATCCAATATGGCGTAGTATCCAACGGGCATGCCAAGACCACTGTCTGTTTCTACCGATGACCACATCTCATCTTCCGGACGCAGCAGGATGTCCGGATCAACATCCACCTGTGTTGTTTCACTGGCCTCCTCTCCTGCTTTACCTGCACACTGGGAGCGGTATCGAGCCTCACCTCCGACGACCAAAACCACTCGCGCCTCCCCGGCCGCTATGCGCTGGCAGGCACGGGTCAACAGGCTCTGTTGCAAAATTCCAAATTCTGCAAGCAGGGTTGTAGCAGTAGATGCTCCTAACGTGTCGGCAAGAATGCGACCCGGGTCGCTGTATCCCCATAGGCTTTTGGGTACAAGGATTTCGTCAGCCCTGCCTAAAAGCTCTGTACTACCGGCATCCTCTGCCGCGTCGCGCAAAGCCTGCTCCATTAAATCCACCGGCTCCAGCGCCTGTCGGTAATCCTCCATTTTTTGTTGGACGGCGGCAACACCCACAAGGACCGGCGTTTTAGCGGAGTATTCAGTCATTGATAAACTCTCCGGCATACCAGTTCAGCATGGCGATTTTTTCATCGAGCGGCTTATCAGCTTCCATTTCATAGACATTCCGAAAACCGATTACGACATCGGATACGCCGATACCCTCCAACTCTTGAATCCCCTCAGACGTGAACGCGTTCTGCCCTGTAGTGAACACCCTAAAAGGGTTGTCCTGTGTACCGTACTCCTGACGCAGCTGATTGATGCGCCCAATATAGGCCTTCAATTCTTCAACCGTTGCGCCGGCACACATCCAACCATCGCCAACCCGGGCAGCGCGCTTCAAAGCAGGCTCGGTGTGACCGCCGATTAGAAAAGGCGTGGGCTCGCTTGGCACTGGGTTCATTTTGTTGGCCGGCATATTGTGTATTTCACCGGCATAACCAAAATAATCACCGGTCTGTAGCCCTCGTAAAATATCGATTTGCTCATCGAGGCGCTTGCCGCGTTTTTCCCAGGGCACGCCACAGACCGCGAAATCTTCTTCCCAGGGACTGATACCAATGCCGAAATCAAAACGATTCCCGGACAGCGCTTGAATGCCCTGTACCTGTTTCGCTACAACGGGCGCCTGTCTCACGGCCAACTTATACACAAAGGTCGCGAAACGAATTTTTTTCGTGATCGCAGCCATGGCTGATACGGCGATCAAACTTTCTATGAAGGGCACACTTTCGAGAAACTCCCTGCTGCCATCATTGTTGTAAGGGTATTTCGAGCTCGCTTCCTGCGGATAACAAATACTATCGGGTATCGCTATACCATCAAAGCCTGCCTGCTCTGCTGCTTGCGCCAGGGGCAGGTAGTGGTCGGGCTCACACATGCCAACTTGGTAGCTAAATCTCATTCTGTTTTCCTCGGGCAACTAGGGGAAGTGACGTACTCGACTGAAGCTCACTACTGTAGCTGCTAATGACTCCAATATCCCTGCACGGCTGCAATTTTGTGTTAGTGGCCTCAAATACTGAACCCTGCAACCGTGTCTGAGCGTTATACTTTGCGCGTAGCCATATTTGAGCCGCTCGATGAATCCGAGCCATAACCAGGAATTTACTATCCACGCCTATGAGCAATTCGCCAGACTCTCCCTCATTCGCGAATGGCGATGAATCCCTGCGCTTTTTGTTCGAAAATGCCGACATTCGTGGCGAACACGTTCAGCTCGACGCGGCCTATCGCGACATACTCACTCTGCACCAATACGCTCCCGGCGTTTCCCGTTTGCTAGGTGAATTCCTCGCGGCATCTGTACTACTGAGCAGTAATCTTAAATTTGAAGGTCGGCTGATCTTGCAGGTACGATCAGAGGGCCAGGTGCCGCTGTTGATGGCAGAGTGTGACCACCTGTTGCAAATCCGCGGGATCGCGCGCGGCGCAGAGGAGGCGACCTCTACCAGTAACGATCAGCTACTGCACAATGGGCAGTTAGTGATCACAGTTGACCCTACACACGGTCAGCGGTATCAGGGCATCACTGCTCTGCAACAGGGCTCACTGGCCCACAGCCTCGGCGCCTACTTCGAACAATCCGAACAGCTCAAGACGCGATTGTGGCTGGCAGCCGATGGCAAGCGTGCGGGAGGCCTGTTATTGCAACAACTCCCCGCACAAATCACCCCTCAAGAGACGGCTCAACTGCGTCAGTGGGAGCACGCCTGCTCCCTTGCGACTACGGTGAAAGACACCGAATTGCTCAATCTGGACAGCGAGCAAATGCTACATCGCCTCTACCACCAGGATCCTCTTCGCCTGTTCGAGCGCTCTGCGGTGCGCTTCCAATGCAACTGCTCACGGGAGCGCACGTTTAATGCGCTGACCAGCCTGCCGCCGTTAGATCTGGAAGAATTACTGGAGGAACTGGGCAGCATTACAATGGATTGCGAATTCTGCAACCAGCAATACTGCTTCAACCGCGAAGACCTGTCGGAGATACTAGTGGACAGTGAGTTCAAAACGATGCACTGAGCAGAAGCAGAGCGAAATTAGCTGAAATTATGATCAATATAATTCGCATAATGACGCGATTCTGACATAATTGGCCCCCCTTAGAGATCGAGAAATGGCGCCAGAGACCGCACGGAACCTGGGCTCTATCACCTTAAAGACAGGACACACAATGACTGTAGACATCCAGACCGCCCAGGAGTACGCCAACTTGGCGCCCTCCCAACTCATTGAAGAATCGCTGAGGCGTGAAGAGGGAACGCTGTCCGATACTGGTGCGCTGCTAGTAACAACAGGCAAGCGCACCGGTCGCTCTCCCGCCGATCGATATATCGTCAGAGAACCCAGCACCGAAGACAGTATCGACTGGGGCAGCGTCAATCGCCCCTTTGAAAGCAACAAATTCGATGCGCTGTGGGACCGTGTGGAATCCTACCTCTCAGCACGCGATCGATTTGTTACGCACCTGCACGTTGGCGAGCATAGCGATCACTACCTCCCGGTAAAAGTCACTACCCAGACCGCCTGGCAATCACTCTTTGGCCGCAATATGTTTATCCGCCCGGCGACATACAATAGTGGCCGCAAACCGGAATGGAATATTCTTAACGTCGCGGGATTCGAGTGTGATCCCGATCGCGACGGCACCCATTCCGATGGTGTTGTCATCATCAACTTTGCACAGCGCAAAGTGTTGCTTGCGGGCATGCGGTACGCTGGCGAAATGAAAAAGTCGATGTTCTCTGTTCAGAATTTTTTGCTGCCAGAGAAAGATGTCATGCCCATGCATTGCAGTGCTAATGTGGGAGAGGCCGGTGACACCGCACTCTTTTTCGGTTTGTCTGGCACAGGTAAAACGACTCTGTCCGCTGATCCGGATCGCTATCTGATTGGTGATGACGAGCACGGCTGGTGCAAGGGCTCCGTCTTTAATCTTGAAGGGGGCTGCTACGCCAAAACCATTGACCTCAGCCAGAAGAACGAGCCGGTGATTTGGGATGCCATCCGTTTTGGCGCCATTATTGAAAATGTCGTGCTAAACGGAAGCCGCCACGCTGATTACTGCGATACCAGCCTCACTGAGAATGGTCGTTGCTGCTACCCGCTGGAGCACGTGGATAAACGCACTGAGACCAATAACGGGGGTGAGCCCAAGTGTGTAATCTTCCTGACCTGTGACGTCTCAGGTGTACTACCCCCGGTCTCCATCCTATCCAAAGAAGCGGCTGCGTTTCACTTTTTGAGCGGCTATACCGCACGCGTAGGCTCTACCGAGCTGGGCGCAGAAGCGGGCATTCATCCCACCTTTTCAACCTGTTTCGGCGCGCCTTTTATGCCGCGTCCAGCTGGCGACTACGCCGAATTGCTGATGAAGCGGATCGAGGACTTTCAGAGCCGGGTCTATTTGGTGAATACAGGCTGGATTGGTGGTTCGGGCGCGCCCGGAGGCACCGGCGGACGCTTTCCTATACCCGTTACCAGGGCAGTGGTTCAGGCTTGCCAGAGCGGCGCTTTACTCGACGCTCCTACCAAACGCCTGGACATTCTGAATCTGGACTTCCCTGCTGAAATCCCCGGAGTAGATGCCAAGTATATCGATCCACGTGCCGGTTGGGGTAATGATGCCGCCTATGATGAGCAGGCGCGGAATTTGGCCGCTTTGTTTGAGGAGAATATTAAGAAATTTGATGTCTCCGACGCGATCATTGCGGCCGGACCTAAAGCCGGTTGATTGATCGCGGTGTAAAAAAGCCCACGACTTTGTGGGCTTTTTTTTGTTCGGTGTTCTTGTCATTTATTTACGCCAGAAACACCGCGACTAAACCTTGTCAATTTCTTGCGCGAGCAACTGACGACGGTGCGCCACGTACGCGGAGACCTGCCCCCCAAACAAATACAGACACGGCACCAGCAATAGAGTGACACCCGTTGCAAACAGCACCCCGAAAGCCAGTGATATCACCATGGGAATTAAGAACTGGGCCTGCACGCTGGTCTCCGACATGATGGGCATCAGGCCTACAAAGGTTGTGAGCGAGGTGAGAATAATCGGGCGAAAACGGTCCTGACCTCCCTGTAACAACGCCTCCATCAAATTGTGACCTTTGTCGCGCAGCTGATTGATTCGATCAATCAATACAAGATTGTCATTCACGACTACCCCAGCCGCTGCAATCACTCCTAACAGTGAAAACATACTGATCTGCCAGTCAAAAATAGCGTGACCAAAAATGGCACCCATCACACCAAAAGGTACCGCCGTTAATACCAACAGGGGCTGAAAATACGAGCGGAAAGGGATGGCCATCAAGGCATAGACAATCAGCATAGCCAACCCCATGTACTTGGCCATTGAGCTGAGGAAATCAGCCTCTTCCTGCAATTCCCCGTCCAGGTTCATCGTCAAGCCCGAATATTTCGCGGCCAGAAGCGGCATTTCCACGGTTACAATTTCATCCACGACGGCACGCGGATCTGCAAGTCCCATCACCACATCTGCAGTGACTTTTAGAGTGCGCTTGCGATCAAGACGATCTATCGTCAAGTACCCTGGCCGGTAGTTGACCTCGGCTACCGTTGCAAAGGGCACCTCATCGCCGGCCGGCGTGCGCACACGCATGTCATTGAGGTTCTCCACAGAGAGGCGCTCTCTCTCGGGATAGCGCACCATAACCCTGACATCTTCCTTGGGTCGCGGGATCCGCTGAGCCTCCGCTCCATAGAACGCTTCGCGAACCTGCCGTGCCAAATTGGCCAAAGATACGGAGAGGTTTTCTGCAGCGGGCTTTAACTGTAGCTCAATTTCCTCCCGGGGAGACTGCAGGGTGTCATTGATATTGTAAACACCGGGATAGGTTTCCAGAACCTCGCGCAGCCTGGCTGCAACAGCAGCCAAATCTTCCAATGAAGACGACGCTATGACCATCGTGATCGGTTTGCCGCGGTCATTAAATGTGTAATCCATGTGCAGACTTTCAACGGGGCCCAGGTCACCCACCAATTCGCGCCAACGCTCGGTCACCTCCTTAATATCGACTACCGAAGAGGGCACATTGATATAGACTTCAACTTTATTTGATTTTCCGCGCGAGTCGATGTGGCCGATAACCGGACCCATGCCGATAAAACGCGGGTCGCTGTTGTATTCCGATTTTACCTGCAAGGCAGCCGATTCAACCTTGTTCAAAACTCGCACAGTATCCCGATACGCTCCGCCTTCTTGAAGAGAAATTTCGGCAAAGGTGAAATCTGCAGTGATAGCCGGGAAAAATGCAGAACGCAGCCAGCCGCCACCGTATAACGCCAGGCTGAAAAGCAATCCCACGATGAAAATAGCTGCCACCAGAAGATTGGCATTGAGACAGCGCTGCAGGAACGGCCTGTAAACATCGCGCGCAAAGTTGATCATGCCATCGGCAAACTTCAGCCGCACTTTCTCAAAGCGACGAAAAAGCGCAATCTTACTTGGCTGCAACGGCTTCATATGCGCCAGATGAGAGGGCAAAATCAACATGCATTCGATTAACGAAAATGTGAGTGCAAGAATGATCACCACCGGAATGGGTACACCAGCACTTGCCATATCACCCGGAAGTATCAACATCGGTGCGACAAAAATCATCGTGGAAATTACAGCGTACATAACAGGCTTCAGCACAGCACGAGTGCCGTTCACTGCACCTTCATGCGCGACCTCCCCTGAGTTCTGGTGGGAGTACACAGCTTCGCCAACAATAATTGCGTCGTCCACCACAATTCCAAGAATAAGCAGAAACGCCAGCAAAGAGATCATATTTAGGCTAACACCCGTGTAGGGCAGTAACAGAAAGGTCCCCATGAATGCGACTGCTATTCCAATGCAAACCCACATTGCCAGCAGTGGACGCAAAAATAACATTAACAAAAGAAAGACCAGTATCAGGCCACCAATGCCATTTTTAACAAGAGTGTTGGCTCGGCCCTTGAAAAGTTCTGCGGAATCGCGCCATAGCGCCAATTCCACACCGGGAGGCAAACGAGGACGCACCTGTTCAACCCAGTCATGCAGAACTTCGCTGGTAGATAATGTGTTGGGATTAGAGGTGACGAAAACACGGAGGTCGTGCGAGGGCCGATCATTAAAGCGTTTACGGACATCGATATCCTCGAATCCGTCGACCACCGTGGCCACGTCGCCCACCACCAGCTGCGTTCCGTCTCGCGTACTCAGCAGTGGGATGTTTTCAAAATCCTGACGATTATAGGCTTGTCCACGAGTCTGTAATTGAATATCACCATCGCTGGTTTTGATTGCACCGGCAGGCAAGTTTAGTGACGAACCGCGTATGGCACTCACCACATCTGCAAATGTCAGACCGTAGCGGCGCAAAGTGTATTCAGAAACCTCCACGGACACTTCATAGGGCCGGGGACTGACCAGCTCAACCACAGATACGTGGGGCTGCGTGGCCAAATCGTCCCTGAGCTCTTCACCGAGCTCTTTGAGCTGTCGCTCGCCAATATCTCCGGAAAGGGTTACCACCGCCATGAAATGTCGGTGCGCCAGCTCCGCGACCAATGGCCGCTCTGCATCCACCGGAAAGGTGGTGATGGCATCAACACGGCTTCTGATTTCGGCACTGAGGCGCTGTGTGTCGTAGCCGACCTCCGCCTCTATAAAAACGGTCCCGAGACCCTGTCTGGCAGAGGAACGAATCTCCTTAACACCGTTGAGATCGTGCACGGCCTCCTCAATACGCTTACAGATTTGCTGCTCTACTTCACTTGGGCCCGCACCCCGATAGGACATGGATACACTGACAGCGTTGAGTTCAAAATCGGGGAAGAACTCCTTATCAAGTGACGGAATGGCGAGCGCGCCACCCACAAGGAGAAACACCATCAGCAAATTGGCGGCAATGGGGTTGTAGACAAACCAGCGTATTGGCCCTGGCATTAGGGTGACCCCCTCGCCAGCTCTGCCTCGGTTACAGCAACCTCCATGCCCGCCAATATCAGCCGGGGCTCGCGGACGATGACACGATCTCCGCTGGCAAGACCCTGAACCCACACATGGCTGTTATCGCTCTGCAGCACTTGCACTGGACGGGGCCTTGCTCGTTGCTCGTTGTCTACAATCATCACTGAATCATCGCTGCGCAACGCGGATCGGGGTAAATGTGTTATCTGCGGCAACTGACGGCCGCTTATGATGGCACTGACAAATAGACCCGGAGATAATGGCGGCCTCTCACTACTGGGGTCTCGAGCAAATGGCTTCTCAATTTCCGCAACGGCATAAACCACGCGGCTGTCCTCATCGATACTGGCATCCGTGCGCACCAAGCGTCCCTGCCACTCCCACTCCTGGTTAGCGAATTGTGTGCGTAAAAGCACATGGGCCCCACTCACTGCGCCAGGTGATTCATTGTCGTAATTCAGCGGCAAATCCAACAGCGCTACCTGTCTATCGGTGAGTGGTAACCGCACCTGCGCCACATCGGTGTCGTAAACCGTTGCAATGACTGCACCGGGTGCGATGAATTGGCCTATATCGACTGACTTATCCGAAACTCGGCCATTAAAGGGGGCGGAAATCGTGGTGCGGGAAAGATCCAGCTGGGCTGAGGCAAGATCCGCCTCAGATGCCTTCAGAGCTGCCTGCGCCGAAGCTAACTGCGGCTTGCGCAAAAAAAGTGCATTCCCCTGATCACTACCTAAGTCCCGCCATTCTCGTTTGGCCTGTAATGCGCGCCCCTCCTCTTCGGCGACCCGCTGTTCCGCAGCCGCAACCTGGGATTCTGCGCGGGCAATCACAAATTGGTAGTCGATATCCTCCACCTTCACCAGGGCTTCATCTGCGCCAAAGAATCCCCCCTGCGCAAAGCGAGGCGATACATACTCCACTCTGCCGCCCACCTGACTCACCAGCTTTATTTCGCGCAGCGGGCGCACCGTACCCTGTGTTTCTACCGACAGTGAACGAACAGCCGGAGCAGCCACCACCACCTCAACACTGGGTATTGCAACTTCCACCGGGGTTTCTGGCTCGGGGCGGGGCTTTCCCACTAACAATGCGTAAGACAGGCCACTGCCCAGGACTAACACCAGCAATGCTGATATTCCTTTGCGAGCCCGTGTAAGCACCATAACTTTCCCTTCCTTTCTAACCGGCAATCAGTCTACACCAGCCAGCGCTAGTCCAGACCAAATTTTGCCGCATTGGGCGAACCCGCCACTGCCAAGGGACTTCAATAAACGATAGCTGTTTCAGTGCAGCTAGAGGCCCGCAACAGTCAAATTGAGGCAGATCGTCAATATGGCAGCTTTTATTAGTATGTTTATTCTAGAAAAACGCCGTAATCTCAGCCCGAACTGGTGGGAACACCCACTTATCTTTTCTGCTTTTGAGGAGTTAAACCATGGCCGAACCACGTAAAGTTAAAGCTCAACCTAAAACCACTGCTAAGCGTAAGACCGCAGCAAAGCGCAAGCCAGCTGCCAAGCGCAAGCCCGCCGCCAAGCGAGCAGCACCGAAGAAAGCCGCACGCGCCCAAGAAACCGGTCGCAAAGCATTTTTGGCAAGCCTCGGTTTCTACGGCAAAGCCTACGACCAGGCACAAGAGCAGTTCGAAACACTCCAGACCCGCATGGAAACTCGTCGCAAAGATGCTGACAAGGCTTACAAGGCACTGGTTAAGCGCGGCGAGAAGCTCGAGAAAGACGCAAAAGGGGCTATTGGGGACATCGAACTGCCTAAGCAGTTGGACAGCCTGACTGATCGCAAAAAACTTGAGAAGCAGCTGAAAAAAGTTAAGGCGCGCCTTGACGACCTGAAGCAATCAGTCAGCTTCAAGTCCGCAGCCTAAGCGGAAACCATCCAGAACCAATTATCCCGGTCTATCAGGGAACTTTTTGGGGCCACTATGTGGCCCCTTTTTTTTGTCCGCTAATCTGGTTTAATACATCACATTGCCGGGAACGGTACCCCACACAATAGGAGGGCTGGTGGCATGAGCGATGACAAGAACAAGGTGACTGACAAAGCCGGCGAAATCGCCAAGAATATCTGGCTTGCCGGGATCGGAGCCTATGGCAAGGCAGTAGAGGAAGCGCAAGGCAGACTTGAAAAAGCCATGGAACCGCCAAAACTGTTTCGCGAACTTGTAAAAGCCGGTACCGCGCTGGAAGAAGAAGCTCGAGAGACCACTGCCACCGCGCGACATTCGGTGGAAGAACGTATTGGCCGTGTGCGTGACAATTTTCAGATGCAACGCCCCGCCCGCAATGAAGACCTGGCCGCCCTGCAAAAGAAGGTCGATCAACTCTCCAGAAAAGTAGATCGCTTAAGTAAAGCCCTTGCTGAAGCTGGCGCAGGAAAGTCCGCGTCCGCGCCAAGTCCCGCTCGCAAAAAGAAAACAGCGACTCGAAAACCGGTCAGTAAAAAAGCCTCCGCGACGAAGAAAGAACCCGCTGTAAAAAAGGCACCGACTCGCAAAAAATCCGCCACGAGCAAACGTAAGGCCTGACCCCCTCACCCCATGAAAACAAGGGACCGCATTCTCCACACCAGCCTGGCGTTATTCAATGAGGAGGGAGAGGCGAATACCACAACGATTGATATCGCCAATGAGATGGACATTAGTCCCGGTAATCTCTACTACCATTTCAAAGGCAAAGATCAGATCATTGCCGAACTGTTCCTGCAGTATGAACACGCGCTCAGCGTCACCCTCACGGCACCTATTGAACAGCCTCTGAGTGCCGACCGAGGCAGTACGGAAGACAATTGGTACTATCTCTACGTGGTAATGGAGGAGATGTACCAATATCGATTCCTGTACCACAATCTTTCCAATATCCTGCAGCGCTATCCCGATGTAAAGCGCGGATTCAAACGTTTGATAAAACTCAAACGTTCAGCGCTCTATGCAATATGCCAAACCCTTGTACAACAGGAAGTCATTGACGCGAAGGATCAACAGTTACTGGGCTTGGCCGACAACATGACGGTAAATCTGACATTCTGGTTCAGTTACGAAGATCTGTTGCATGACAAACGACAGCCCCAAGTAACGATTCATCAGGGAGTGTTACAACTACTGACGATGGTTGCGCCCTACCTGGGAGACGATGAGCTGAGTTTCTACCACAGCTGTGAATCGATCTACGCCAATATGTTGACAGACTCTGACTAGTGCCTGCCTGAGAGGCCGGTACCCAGAACGCCTTTCGCCGAAAACCACATGACCGGTAAAACCCATAGGTGTCTCAGACTCGCTTAAAACACCGATCCAAGCGTCTTTGACCAGCTTGCAGCACTCGGAGTTCGAATCGGCTTTGCAAACGCTCCCTAAAACTATCCATGATGGCTCGCGCCCAAACGTACCTTAACTAGTAATTTCGCCGCAAAAGTATGACATCTGCCCCGACAATCTCCAGGGTTGCACCCTGTTGTTGTGCCCACCAGCGCCATGTATTGCGACTGAAAAAACACACGTGTGTTGGATCGTTTTTGTAGTGCCAGTGCGCGAACGCAGCCTGATTGCTCACCAATTTGGTCATGATGGCCAACCATCCACCGTCAGTAATCAATGACCAGAGGCGCTCCAGTTCCACACCTGGACGATGCAAGTGTTCTACCACCTCTGTCGCACAAATAAAGTCATAACTCACCGTCAGTGCCGCATCGTCACAGGCGAAGAAGCTGTCGTACACCGCCATTTCGAAACCCGCCTCGCGTAACATGTGGGCCAGCGCCGGCCCCGGACCACAGCCAAAATCCAGACCACTGGCGCCCGGTGAGAGACGCTCAAGAAGTGGCTGCATCAAGCGGGACAGAAAGCCACGGTAACCTTCGTCATCGATGTTATTTTGATGAAGGTCGTACTCGGCTTTCTCGGCCTCACGTGTCACATATTCCTGAGGTGGCACGAACACCAGGTCGCATCTACTGCATTGGACATAAGATCGACGCTGATCCTTGAAGTAATCGGAAACTTCCAGACTGGCGCACAACGAACAGTGCGTTTGCTCTGTCATCTGCTATTATCCCGATTCACTTTGCACAATATCTATTTCAAGGAGCTTTACATGACCATAAAGACTGGCGACAAAATTCCCGCGTGCACACTCAATACTATGGGTGATAAGGGTCCCACTGAAATCACCACGGCTGACATTTTCACTGGCAAAAAAGTCGTACTGTTCGCCGTACCGGGTGCCTTCACCCCGGGGTGTAGCATCACGCACCTTCCTGGCTACGTGGTTAACGCGGACAAAATCAAGGCCAAAGGCGTGGATACCATCGTGTGCGTATCGGTAAACGATGCGTTTGTCATGGGCGCCTGGGGCGAAGCCCAGAACGCTGAAGCACTGTTGATGCTGGCCGATGGCAACGGGGACCTTACCGCAGCGCTGGGCCTGGAAATGGACGGCAGTGGATTTGGTCTTGGTACCCGCAGCCAACGTTTTGCTATGATTGTCGAGGATGGCAAGGTTACCCATCTGAATGTAGAAGATGGCCCGGGCGTTGATGTGAGCTCGGCCGAAACAATGATGGCGCTGCTATAGATTTTAGATAGCCTCCTGTTGGCTGGCTCATGAGAGCAGCAGGTAGCACACGCTACTAATAACAGTGATTCCTATAATATTGATTAAAAACCCCTCCCGCACCATGCGGGAGGTTGTAATCAATCCACTACTGAACACCACGGAATTCGGTCCGGTAGCGACCGGCAGCATAAAGGCACAACTGGCGCTCATCGCGGCCGGAACCATAATAATTTCCGGTGAAATGCCGGCCGCCAACGCACCAGCTGCCAAAACCGGCATAAGCAGTGCAGTGCTAGCGGTATTGGATGTGGTTTCCGTCATCAGCGTTACCACCACGCAAATCAGTGCAATCAGTGCATAAGTCGGAATGCTGGTCATTCCCGCCAACCATAGACCCATCAGCTCGCTGATACCTGAGCTGACAAACCCCTTGGCCAGACAAATACCGCCGGAAAATAGCAACAAAACACCCCAGGGAATGGTCGTTGCGCGCTCCCAGTTCAATAGCCGCTCACCCTTGCCGTTGGGCACCAGAAACAAGATCACCACCGCCAGCAGTGCTACCGAGGCGTCATTGGCCTGGGGCAGATCCAACCACCCTTTCCAGCCACCGAAAGGTTCGCTGCGGGTAATCCAGGCCAGCGCAGTCAATCCAAATACCACCATTACCCGACGCTCTTCTGTTCGCCAAGCGCCCACTTGAGGCAATTGCAGGGTCAGCGCCCCACCCAGATTGCGAGTCAATATCAGGGCCATTACCGGAACCAGGATCACTACGACGGGGAGAGCCCAGCTCATCCACTGGGAAAAACTGATAGTAAGACCCGTGGTTTCTTCATAAACCTGCATAAAAATCAGGTTCGGAGGGGTGCCAATGGGCGTGCCCAAGCCACCGATACTGGCCGCATACGCAATGCCCAGCAACAATGGGGGCCCATATTTCGCCCGATCCGGGACCGCCTCAAGTACCGCCAGAGCAACTGGCAACAACATCAACGTTGTGGCGGAGTTAGAAATCCACATACTGAGCACTGCCGCAGCGGCCATAAACCCCATCACGAGCCTGCGACCACTGCTTGCACCGAAGATCCCAACCATACCCAAGGCAATGCGGCGATGTGCACCCGAGTGCTCCATCGCCTTGGACAACAGGAAACCACCCAAAAGGAGCAGTATTAAGGGCGATCCATAGGCCTGACCCACCTCAGCGGGGCTCAGCACTCCAAATAGAGGCAATATCGCCAATGGAAGGAGTGAAGTAACCGGGATTGGAACGGGTTCGAACACCCACCACAAAACACAGACAACCGCGACGAATCCCACCGTCGCAATATCGGAACCATAGCCATACTCCATGCTTGCCCCAGCCGTGACAGCACCTAACACCGGGCCCATCCACAGAGCCCACTTTCCCACTACTGACAAGCACCTACCCCCAACATTGCAATTTCTATCCTATCCTGTCCCAGTCCACAGTCTGTGTAAACCCTCCACTGGAGAAGCGCCCCTCGAAGCGCTAGACTGCGCGCTATCATGAATGAACTCCCCAAAACACTGATCGACCGCTTTCAACGCCGCGTAGATTACGTTCGCCTGTCCGTGACAGATCGCTGCGATTTTCGCTGCGTCTACTGCATGGCCGAGGAGATGACGTTCATCCCCCAAAAACATATCCTCACATTAGAGGAGATACATGAGGTAGCTCGCGCTTTTGTTGAGCTGGGAGTCCGCAAGATCCGACTCACCGGCGGTGAACCCCTCATCCGGAACAACATTCTGGCGCTGATTGAGCCGCTGGGGAAAATCCCGGGGCTTGACCAGCTTGTGATTACCACCAACGGCTCCCAACTGCATCGCCTGGCCGGCACGCTGCGCCAATTTGGGGTTAAGCGTATAAACATCAGTCTCGATAGCTTAAATCCGCGTAAATTTCGTCAGCTCACACGGCACGGTAATCTGGATCAGGTCCTAGCAGGCATCGACACGGCCATCGCAGCGGACTTCGAGCAAATACGAATCAATACGGTAATCCTCAAGGGTCGCAACGAAGATGAAGTACTAGAACTGGTAGATTTTGCCCAGCAGCGCGGCGTCGACATCGCCTTTATTGAAGAAATGCCGCTGGGACTGATTGACGAGCATGACCGCGCACTCAGTTTTTGTAGCAGTGAGGAACTGCGTGACCGAATTTCCCAAAAGTACATGCTTAAGCCACTTGGTGACCCAAACGGTCACGCTGGTCCCGCACGCTACTTTTGTACTGGCGAAGGATCTCCACGAGTTGGCTTCATTTCGCCTCACAGCCACAATTTTTGCCACCTTTGCAATCGGGTTAGGGTTACTGCGGAGGGCCGCTTGCTCCTGTGCCTGGGAAACGAACACTCCGTGGATTTACGCGCCGTCCTGCGCGACCCAAATTACACGCCCTTTATGCTTAAACACCGCATAGTCGACGCCATGTCCATGAAGCCAGAACGCCACCATTTCGACCTCAACGAGGCACCTGATATTGTTCGGTTCATGAACACAACCGGCGGATAGCTATATTTCCTCCAGAGTCTTATCGCGTACAATAGCAACTTCAGTATCGAGGTAAGCCCGTGCACACACAAGATTTTCCCCAGCTCGCTTCTGTCGAGCACATCGAGAAGGGTTTTGAATCCCACGGTTATATCTGTAGTCGCAAAATAGCCACAGCCGTATTTTTGTCCTTTCAGTTACGCAAACCTGTGCTGGTAGAAGGCCCTCCTGGTGTAGGCAAAACTGAGCTCGCCAAAACGACGGCCGTACTGCTGGAGACTCCGCTGATTCGTCTCCAATGTTACGAGGGCCTGGACGAAGCGAAGGCACTGTATGAATGGAAATACGGTAAACAGCTTCTATATACGCAGGTCCTCAAAGAAAAACTGGGAGATTTGCTGCAAGGTGCCACCGGGCTGGCAGAGTCCGTCGAGCGACTGCATCAGTTTGGAGACATTTTCTACTCGGAGGAGTTTCTGGAACCCCGGCCGTTGCTCAAAGCCATGCAACAGGAAAAAGGCGCCATACTGCTGATCGACGAAGTCGACAAAGCTGATTATGAGTTTGAGTCTCTACTGCTGGAGATTCTCTCGGATTACCAGATATCCATACCCGAAATCGGCACGGTGAAGGCTCGCACGACACCGATGGTTTTTTTAACCAGCAATAATACGCGCGAAATATCCGATGCCCTCAAGCGACGCTGCCTGCACCTGTATATCCCATTTCCGACCGTTGAATTGGAAGAGCGCATTATTCGCAGCAGGGTTCCAGACGTGGACGAACAATTGCGTCACCAGCTGGTGGAGTTTGTGCATTCCCTGCGCCAACTAGACCTGAAAAAAATCCCTGCCATATCCGAAACCATCGATTGGGCACGCAGCCTGCTGCTAATGCATGCTGACAAGCTAGACGAGGAGCTGGTGCGCAGTACGCTCAATGTGCTGTTAAAGTATGAAGACGATATCGACACCACGGAGGCAGAAGTGCGCAACCTGATTCAAAGCAGCGCTGCCGACGGACAGAGCGCTTGAGGCGCTAGACAGGCGCGGGGAGCTCGACTCTATGCAATCCAATCTTGTCAACTTTGTTCAGGTCTTACGTACTCACGACATCCGGGTTTCACCTGCAGAATCGCTGGATGCGGTGGAAGTGGCCGCATCATTAGGATATTCGGATCGCAGTCTCCTGCGCGACGGGCTGGCGATGACGCTGGCCAAAACACCCGAAGAAGAAGTCATTTTCCTGCAATGCTTTGATCAGTTCTTTCAACAGAAGCTGGCCGATTTTGCTAACGTGGAGACGCACGACGAACAGGAAAAGGAACCCTCCTCAGCCGCTGTTGATGACGATGCTCAAGAGGCTACTGACTTCGCAGACGCACAAGTTTCGGCATTGGAACAGTCAGCCCAAGACAACCCAATGCTGGAGGCGCTGTTACAAACGCCCTTAATGCAGAGCCTCATCAGTAACGACCGCAATGATTTAACCCTGGCGATGAACCAGGCGTCTGAGCAGGTGGGCTTGCAAAACATTCAGATGTTCACTCAGAAAGGCCAGTTTACGCGACGTATACTCGACGCACTCGGAGAGGAGCATATTCGCAAAGCCGTCATTGAACTGGAACAAGCCGACAGTCCGGCGCTCCCCATCCTGCAACGATATCGGGATATATTGCGGGAGCAGGTTCGGGACCATGTGGAGCGCGAATACCTGATTCAGGCTGAGGGTAAAACGCAGCAGTTCATGGATGATATTCTGAGTAAAACCAGGCTCAACAATATTGAACACGTTTACATGCACAAAGTGCAGGCGTTAATCCGGAAAATGGCAAAAAAACTGGCGAGTCGTCATTCACGTAAACGCAAATTGCTGAAGCGGGGACAGCTGAATATGGCGAAAACTCTGCGCAAGGGTATTCCCAACGACGGCATCATGTTCAACACCTACTGGCGGCAGGTACGCAAAGACAAGCCCCAGATCCTGGCGGTGTGCGATGTCAGCGGCTCAGTTGCCGCGTATGCCAAATTTTTGCTACTTTTCCTCTACAGCGTGCAGGACGTCCTCCCCAAAGTGCGTAGTTTTGCGTTTTCCAGCCATTTGGGTGAAGTTAGCGACTATTTTAATGACTATCCCGTCGAAAAAGCCATAGAGCTGGTCAATTGGAAGTACGGTGGCGCCACCGATTACGGAAATAGCCTACTCGATTTCGCCAAATTGGCCATGGACGATATCAACAGCAATACCACGGTCATCATTCTGGGGGACGCCCGCAACAATCATGGTGATCCCAAGCTGGAGATCTTGCAAAGCATCTACCAGCGATCGAGGCAGGTGATCTGGCTCAATCCGGAATCGCGCAGGTCATGGGGAAGCGGAGATTCAGAGATGAAACGCTACCAAAGCGCCTGTCATTTTAGTTCTGAGTGCAATAACCTCAAGCAACTCGAACGCATTGTCGACCAACTTTTGAAGAGCACCCGATAATTCCCATGGCCTATCACTGCAAAGATTGCAGCTACCGCGGGAGAAAGGCTGGACAACTCGGGGAGTGTCCGGCCTGCGGCTCTCATTACCTCGAAAAATACTCTCAGAACCTTAACGAGAAACCGCAGCCGACAAAATGGCGTCTGGCCCTTCTGGTGCTAGTGTGGGCATCTCTGATCCTACTGATAATAGAGAAGTTAATCCGCTGAAACTAGGAGCCGAACATCTTCCGTTTCCGTGCTCACTGCGCGAGTTAGTGATGGATCGTTATGCCATTCCAGAAAGTAGCGATAGTAACGCCACGGCCATGCAAGTGGAGGAGCTACTCGAATATGTGAAAACAGGGGACCACCGCACCCTTTCGCCATTGGACGCTGTGGTAAAGCAGACAGAACTCATCGGTGACCCGGCAGCGCCTTCCCGGGAACATGCCGCCACCTTGGAATGGTTGGGCAATGCGCTCGCACTCTGGGAGAAGGCGTTCCCATTGGAGGAGCCTCTGGCTGACGACATTCGTCGTCTGGTACCACTGGCGGCATCACTGGCGATCCTTGACCCGTATTTTTTACAGCCCGGCGCCCACCCACTTCACCAGTTGCTCGACAAAATCCAGGATAGTGCTATCGGCTGGCAATCGCGCCTGGACAGAGTGGGCACCATGCGACAACGGCAGATCACAACGGCCATTGATCGGTCCCTGGAGTGGTTTGAAAACCAATCGTCAGATCTCGCCAGCATCTGTACAGAATTTTCCGTATCGGCAGAGCGAGATCAGTCACGCTCTCAACGTATGGTGCAACGAGTCGTCGAAACTGAATTGGGTAAAGTCAAAACTGCCGCCGCCAAAAATGAAGCGGCGCGCATGATAAACACCGCACTGGACGCATATCCCATCCCGGAAGATATTGGTGAATTCCTGAAAGGGCCATGGTACAGCAGTGCACAGTTGCTGTTGTTGAAGTTCGGCGTAGATTCCGAGCAATGGGAAAAGATGTCCGCTACGACAGAGGCGCTGCTGGACTCACTGAAAAGTCTGGAAGGTGCCGAAGAATCTCGCCGCCAGCACATTTTCGAAGCAGTCACACAACTACCAAAAGAAATGCGCCGCTGGCTACTTAGCTTGCACCACGATACCGAAGCGGTGAACGAGGCGATAGGACTGGTTGAGTTCGCCCATTTACGTATCCTGCGAGGACAACCTCTGGAACTCGGCCAAATTGAACCGATAGTGGCAGATGACAAAAACGCCAAGGCCGAAGAGTTGCAGCACTTTAGTACAATGCAACAATGGCACAAAGGTCAGTGGTTCAACGTGAATAACGGCGACGAGGGGGTTTTACGCGCGCAATTGGCACTCAAGGTAGAGCATTCCCAACAATTGTTTTTTACCAACATGGCGGGAATTAAAGTTCTCCAGCTCAGTTTTGCTCAGTTTGTCGAGTTGATCGAGAAGAAGAAGGCCCGCCCCTTATACAGCGGAGGTAGTTTCAGTCTTTGTCTGGCTAGTGCAGTCGGCATCGAATCAACGGCACTGCTGGACGCGCTAGTCAATATTGAGGGGGTTACTGAACGCGAATCGAAATCTCAGCATAGGCGTAAGCCAGATTCTGACGCCGCTCCCAATCCAGTTGGTGGGTCCCCCGGTGAGGAAGACGAACCGGTGGCTCAAAACGAAGACCCTCCGGAAGTTGAACCTCCCTCAATACCCCGTGGGAGATCCCTCATTGATCAGGCTGAAGAAATTAAAAAGCAGGGTGGTTATTTACCCAAGCAAGCCGAAGACAACTCACCCGTTGCCCTGCCATTAGACGAAGCGGCCGAGATAGGCTTTTCGTCAGAACAGGCGTCTGCCGCCGAAAAAGAATCTGCTCCGCTCTCTAACTCGCAAGGCGGTGTCATTTCCGGCGAGAGCCAGCCCGCAGGCCCTGACAACGCACAAAAACGTCACATCAACCTCTCCATGGGGACCTGGTTGGGCTTTCATGACGGCGAGGCTCCACTCATGGCAAAACTTGCGGCTCACGATCTCGAAGGAGATTTCTACATATTTGTGAATCGAAAGGGAGTCAAGATGCGACAGCTTACCAAGTTGAAGCTCCTCGACCTCATCGACAGAGGCATGATCGACATACTCGAAACCAGCTCGAACTTTCGCAAGAAGGTTACCGAGGTTCGGAAGAATTTGGATCAATAAAGCGGTGGAGTTCATCTATGCCTGAACAGAGAAGAAAACACCACCGACTTCCGGTTGAAAGTACGACTTTTATCGAGTTGCTGTCATCCCGAGCAGCAGACCCCGAACCTGGTAGGCTGATCACGTGCAAATCATTCAATGTCTCCCGCCGGGGCTTCCAGGTCAGGCTGGGAGAACCGTTAACGGTCGGGGTGATTTTACAAATTGGCATCGACCTGCCTTCCCTCGCCGACACGCTCTACTTGGCCGGAGAAGTTCGCTGGTGCGTCATCAACAAGGATGATCGCCTCCCCTGGATTGCGGGATTCCAAATTCTGAATGCCAATGGTTCTGATATAGATCGCTGGGTGGCGCTTATCGTTGACATGGAAGCGCAATCCAATCCGGACAAATCCAACGAGTAATGACTCATCACAGCTAACTAAAAACGGCAATTCATCAACACCACATAATGAGGACTCTAAATGGCCGATTTAATGCTTCGCTTTGATATGCGCCAGCCCGATTTCAGCACGGCATGTCGCACTGAATTCTACCAAGCCGCCATCGATATGTGCGCCTGGGGAGACGACAAAGGATTTGGCAGCGTGCATCTGTCCGAGCACCACGGCTCACCAGACGGCTACTGCCCCTCGCCGCTAGTGTTGGCTTCTGCCATCGCAGCTCGCACCAGCAACATACGCATGTTTATTTCAGCCCTGATTGCACCTCTGCACGACCCGGTGCAACTGGCTGAAGATTTGGCCGTTCTGGATATTATCAGTCGCGGCCGTGTTATCCCCATTGTCAGCGGTGGATACCGAGAAGAGGAGTTTAAAGCCGTAGGAAAAGACTTGAGCATCAGAAAAAAGTACATGGACGATATCGGTCCCTTTCTTACAAAAGCATGGACCGGGGAAACCTTCGAGTATGAGGGACGCACGATCACCATCACTCCACAACCCTTCAGCAGCCCCAGACCAATGATCCTGATGGGCGGTAGCAGCAAGCCCGCCGCGCGCAGGGCTGCCAGAGACGCAGATTATTTTATCCCCTCGGGTCCCGAGATTTTTGAGTTCTATCGCGCTGAGTTAAAAAAACTGGGCAAGCCTGACCCCGGGCCTATGCCCGCGGCACCTTCCACGGTGACTTTTGTCGCGGAGGACCCGGACGCTTACTGGGAGAAAATTGCGCTGCACGCCCAGCATGAGACCAATATGTATGCCCAGTGGGCTGAAAAAGCACAGATGTTCACGCCCTACCGGCACCATGACAACCTCGATGAGTTGCGAGCCAGTGGTGCATACATTGTGTATCGTCCTCAGGAACTGATTGACGCAGCTAGAGATATGATCAGCGCCCAGCCTATTATGTTTCACCCCTTGTGTGGCGGCATCGATCCCGAGCTTGGATGGGCCAGCCTGAATTTGTTTATGGACAAGGTAATGCAGCCTTTACACGAGGAGGGGATTGTTTAAAAAAATACAGCTCTATTCGTCCATTTCGAGGCCTTCGAGGCTCAACGTTCGCTCTTCGCTCTTCTCTTCGGACTGGTCTTCTCCCTTAGAAAACTTGATCTTTAACCTGACGTTATTGACCGAGTCTGCATTGCGCACTGCCTCTTCCTCATCAATGAGGCCTTCCTGATAGAGTTCAAATAACGCAGTGTCAAAAGTCTTCATGCCGATATTTTCTGATTTCTGCATGATCTCTTTAATACCTTCGAACTCTCCCTTAAGGATAAGGTCAGAGACCAAAGGGGTGCCCAGCAAAACTTCAACAGCGGCACAACGCTTTTTGTCTACGGTACTTATTAACCGTTGCGAGACGATGCACTGCATATTTAGCGACAGGTCCATCAACAACTGGGCCCTACGATCTTCCGGGAAAAAATTGACGATACGATCCAAGGCCTGGTTGGCGTTGGTGGCGTGCAGCGTCGAAATACACAGGTGGCCAGTCTCGGCAAAGGAGATGGCGTGCTCCATGGTCTCTCGGTCGCGTATTTCACCAATCAATACCACATCCGGTGCCTGACGCAGGGCGTTTTTCAAGGCGTTGTGCCAATTACGCGTATCCACCCCCACCTCCCGCTGATTCACAATGGACTTCTTGTGATTGTGAACATATTCCACGGGATCTTCGATGGTGACGATATGGCCACTGCTGTTGCTATTGCGATAATCGATCAGGGCCGCCAGAGAGGTTGACTTACCACAGCCGGTCGCGCCAACAAACAGGAGCAGTCCACGCTTGCGCATGACGACCTCCGCGAGTATTGGCGGCAATCGCAGGTCCTGCCAGTGGGGTATTTCCGCCACGATATTGCGCGCGACAATCGCAACTTCATTCCGCTGCATAAATATGTTTATGCGAAAACGGCCATATCCGGAGATGGAATTGGCCAGATTCATTTCAAGCTCTCGCTCAAATTCAGCCTGCTGAGTCGGATCCATTATTTCATAGGCGATATCTTTGATTTCGCCCGGTTGCAGTATGTCACTCGCGATCGGCTTGAGCTGCCCCTCAATCTTTGCACAGGGGGGAGCGCCGGTACTCAGATATAAATCGGAGCCCTTTTCCGTAGACAGTATTTTCAACCACTCGGTCATTCTCATTGTGTAATTCCCCTTAATAACTGCGTCACACTCTAGCAGCTTGTTGCCAACGGACAAGTCCGTAAGAACAAAGATCTACGGGATTCCCCGATTCCGGTCACGCAAGCCCCTGCCACGGTGAACTGTCCGGTCTCTGATCTAAAGGTCGAGGTGTAGCCATAGAAGGCAACCGCACGTATTCTAGAGAACTGATTAACTAACTCCCAGGAGCCTTTCCGTGGATGACACGCGCCCCACTCCCCTCATTGAAGACATTGAAGGCACACGCAAAAATCTGGAATCCTGGATTTCAGCCCGCAGAGGAAAGGACGTCAACATTTCTGAGCTCTCTATTCCCGAGGCTACAGGCATGTCCAATGTAACGCTTCTATTTGATATCACCTGGCAGGAAGACGGCCACCCATATAGCGAACCGATTGTTGCCCGGCTGCAACCGTCGATCGACCGTCCGGTTTTTCCCAACTATGACCTGAGCCTGCAATATGAGGTTATGGACGTTGTCGGGCGCAACAGTGACATTCCAGTGCCCGAGCTATTCGGCCTGGAGACAGACACCTCTATCCTTGGCGTGCAATTCTATCTGATGAAACGCACCGATGGACGTATTCCTACCGATATGCCGCCCTACAACATGGACGGCTGGATGGTGCAGGAAATCAATATCGAGCAACGTCAAAACTTGTGGCATGCAGCCGTAGACACTATGGCGCGCTACCACCAACTGGACTACCAGGCGCTGGGCTTCGCCAAGCTTCATAAACCGGGCAAAACCCCGCTGCAACAGCAATTAGACTACTGGAAAGACTATATGGAGTGGGCAATGGAAGGGGCCGGCCACACCATTTGCCAGCAATCCCTGGACTGGCTGCAAGCCCATCAGCCAGCGGATGAACCCACGGTGTTGTGCTGGGGGGATGCCCGTCTGGCGAATATTATTTTCAAAGACTCTCTGGATGGTATCGCAGCCGTACTCGACTGGGAAATGGCGGTATTGGGCAACCCGGTGCAGGACATCGCCTGGTTCAACTACCTCGACGCCACTTTTTCGGAGGGTCTGGGCATGCCGCGACTGGAAGGTCTACCCTCCTATGAGCAAACGGTGGATCGCTGGGAACAGGCCTCCGGCTTTTCGGCACGGGAGTACAACTACTATCTAATATTTGCAGCCATGCGCTACGGCCTTATTCTGTCACGCATTATGTTGGCAACCGGGCAAGACAGTGAAGTACAAGGCAACTTTGCCTGTCAATTATTGCAAAAGCACATGGACCGATTGACCTGAAGAACGATTAACTCGTCTGTGCCTGGGCATATGTTGGTGCAACTGTACTCAACCAGCGTTGGCAGCTACACTTGCGCCCCAACCATGCACACCGCCCCGGCACCAGGCGTGCATAAGACCGCAAACCTGACTATCGAAAGGAGTTTCCGTTGACTTCCCATTTGCAGATCCAGTTGCAGGCGCTGGCACAACCCGGTGCCCGGGAGGTGCTCACTGCCATCAATCACGGTATCGAAAAAGAAAGCCTGCGCATTACTCCTGGCGGAAAATTGGCACAAACCCCCCACCCCCCTGGCCTGGGCTCCGCTCTCACGCACTCATCTATAACCACTGACTATTCAGAAGCCTTACTGGAGTTCATTACCCCGGTCGACACCAGTATCGAAAATAGTCTGGCAACACTCGAAGATATTCACAGCTTCGTTTATCAGCAGATTGGTGACGAACTGCTTTGGTCTGCCAGCATGCCCTGCATCGTTACCGGCGATGCAAGCATACCCGTAGCACAGTATGGCAGCTCCAATGTTGCTCGCATGAAAACGGTTTATCGCGACGGCCTGGGTCACCGCTATGGACGGCTAATGCAGGCCATTGCTGGCATTCATTACAACTTTTCCATGCCCCAGAAGTTCTGGGACCAAGCCTGGCAGAACGCAGGCTCCAGGGGGGAGAAAGCAGACTACATCACCGAACGATACCTAGGGCTGATTCGCAACTTTCGCCGTTACTCATGGCTGCTCATCTATCTATTTGGAGCATCACCGGCTGTCTGCTCCAGTTTTTTACGCGGCCGTGATAAGCATGGCCTAGAGGCTTTCGATGATGAATCCAAAAGCATGCACTTACCCTATGCCACCGCGTTGAGAATGGGCGGACTGGGGTACAACAGTGACGCGCAGAAAAACCTGAGCATCTGCTACAACTCGTTGGACTATTATGTCGACACCCTGTCCCAAGCCATCAAGCAAACGCATCCAGGCTATGAGGCCATTCCCTCTGGCCAAGATGGAGATTATCAGCAACTCAACAACAGTCTGTTGCAAATAGAAAATGAATTTTATAGCCCGATACGACCCAAACGGGTAGCAAACACCGGTGAGGCCCCGCTGTGCGCTCTGGTTCGCGCTGGCATTGAATACATCGAAGTACGCTGTGTGGACATAAGCCCTTTTTCTTCCGTCGGTCTGGATGCAGAGCAGATGCGCTTTCTGGATACCTTTTTGCTGTACTGCCTGCTGGAAGAAAGTCCCGCCTGTGATGACGACGAACAGAAAACCCAGGCCATCAATCTCGAGGCCGTGGTCAATTATGGGCGCAAACCCGGGCTACAACTCAACAATGGCAAGCAGGACATTCCGTTAAGCAGCTGGGCACAAGAATTGCTAGACGCAATGCGTCCCATTGCCGACCTCCTTGACAGCGAGTATGACTCTGGCAATTACAGCGCGAGCCTGCAGGACCAGATGGCCAAGGTGAAGGACCCTGAACTCACGCCTTCAGCTAGGGTTCTGCGGGAGATGCGCGAGCAGAACCTGCCCTTTTTCCGTCTGGCAATGGCCTACAGCGAGCAATGGGCTCAGTACTTTCAAAAACGCCACCTAGCGCCAGACAAGCAAGCGAGTTTCAATGAATTAACCAAACTCTCACTGCAGGCACAGGCCGATATAGAGCAGTCGGACACCGATAGCTTTGACGAGTATCTGGCGAATTTCTTCGCGCAATATCAAGCACTGTAGAGTGCTTCACCGGTGAACTATCTGGCGCATTTTCATTTAGCCTGGCCGGATGAGGGGCTAGTCGCCGGCGGACTGGAAGGGGATTTTTTGAAAGGACCACTGCGCGGTGAATTACCTGGCGACTTGGAGCGTGGTGTAAAACTACACCGCGCCATAGACGCCTACACCGACCAACACCCGGTTGTCGTTCAGTTGCGTCGGGACCTACCCAAAAACCTTCGCCGGTACGCCGGCATACTCATTGACCTCAGTTTTGATCACTACCTCAGTCTCCACTGGTCCAGCTTTTCTGACATACCACTGGCGGAATTCAATCGCCGGGTGTATCAAGTGCTGGTGAACCGGCAGGCGGCCCTCAGCGAAGGTGCCCAACAAATGGTGGAAAGGTTGATTGAGTACGACATCCTCAATCTATACCTTGAGTGGGAGACGATTCCCGCAACCGCATCGCGCATTGGTGAACGTTTCAAACGCCACAATCCGTTTCTGGCTATAGATCGAGAACTGTCCGAAGCGAAAGCTCCTATGGAACAAGCATTCTTAAACTTCTATCCACAATTACAGTCATTCTGTACACAACGGGTTCGTCTACTGTCATCAAGGTAGCGCTGCGCCAATTGCACTTGGCCCCAAAAGGCCATAGTGTAGCGCCGTCGCTTTTTTGATTTGATCACAAGACAAGGAATTCACCACCCATGTTTCAATTTCTGTCACCCCGCCTGGTTTTTGTGGGCCTGGTTCTCTTAGCCATTTCTTCAATGCTGTTTGCGCGCGTGTACCTGCAGGCGTATCTCGGCCTGGAGGCTTGCCCGTTGTGTATGACGCAGCGCTTCTTTGTTGTTTCGTGGGGTGTAATTGCACTGCTGGCAGCCCTACACAACCCCAAGGACTGGGGACTGAGAATTTACGCTGCCCTATGTGGCCTGGCTGCATTCGCCGGTGCCGCGATAGCTGCCCGCCATGTCTGGCTGCAAAACTTACCGGAACATCTGGTGCCCGCTTGTGGTCCGCCCTTGGAGCACATGTTGGAGAATTTTCCATTTTGGGAGACAGTAAACATCGTTTTAATGGGTGACGGGAACTGTGCAGACACGGTGTGGACCTTTCTAGGTCTCAGTATTCCGGAGCAAACGCTGACTGTGTTCTGTATCGCAATTTTAATGTCACTGTGGCAGGTCGCGCGAGTTTATCCTGAACGGAGCTAACACCGGGGCCAGCGCACATAATCGCGGACAGTGAGTTCCATCGACACACGGTATTGGCGCGGTTAGAATACTATGGACTCTAAACTGAGCCAGTTCACCTCACATTATCTTCTTGCCCGCTCCTCGTAGCAGCCATATAGTTAGACTGTCCCACACACCTGCAGGAATCAAATCATGCCGACCCATAGTAGTGACCCGAAGCGACAGTTTGTGGCGGTGGAAGACTTGCTGACCCGCTGGCTGAAAGAGCGGCGAATGCTTCTGGGCAAATACACAGAGATTGTGGTTACTCTGGACAGCAATCTGGACAACGAAGCCATGGAACAACACCAGAAAGTACTTTGCGAGCTATTGGTCGACTATGTAGGAGCAGGACATTTCGAGGTGTTCCACGAATTGATCGATGAAGCCGAGAGCTTTGATGACGGGAGCGGCGCGCTTGCGGAAAGGTTGTTACCCGCTATTGGTGACACTACTGAAGTGATTCTGGCTTACGAAGAAAAGTACGGCAATGCTATGGGTCATCAAGAAAAATTAAAGAGCAACCTGTCAGCCCTGGGAGAGGTACTGGAGTCACGCTTTATATTGGAAGACCAGCTCATCGCTGGTCTTCACAATCGACATCGGCGCCTGGTTAAACAGGCGCCTCTCTCTGCTTAGTCCTGGCCGCTTAGCCTTCGCCAGCAGGTGCTGCCGCAGCGTCACCGTCTTCCGTTCCGCTGGAAACGCCAATCAGTTCAACTTCAAACAATAGTGCTGCATTAGGTCCAATCACCTGGCCCGCACCTCCGGGTCCGTAAGCCAATTCGGCGGGGATGGCCAGCTTCCACTTGGAACCTGTAGGCATAAGTTGCAATGCCTCAGTCCAACCGGGAATGACCTGGCTAACACCGAAGGATACAGTTTCACCGCGACTGTAGGACGAATCAAACTCAGTACCGTCGATGAGTGTACCGGCATAGTGAACTTCAACCGTATCGTCTGGGCCGGGCATCTCACCTTCGCCAACCGTCATGACTTCATACTGTAGGCCAGAGTCGGTAACTATTACGCCTTCCTTGCCCGCATTCTCAGCCAGGAATGCTTCTGCCAACGCCACATTAGCTTCCCCCAGAGCAGCCTGCGCTGTCTGCTGTTCAGCTTGGGCTTTTTCCTGGTAAGCCTGCATTTCCTTCTGTATTTCCTCCTCTGTAAGGCGTGGATCAGCACCTTCCAGGGAATCTGTAACGCCGGCGGTGAAAGCACTGCTTTCCAGTGGAATACTATCGGCGACCATACGCTGGCCCATGCTGTACCCGATGCCATAACTCAAACGCTGCTCAGACGTTGTGAGGCTGACGGATGCAGGTGCCGCGGCTTCAGCCGGGGCGGCAGGCTCTGCAGCCGTTGGCTTCGGTGGCTTCTGGTTACAAGCTTGTAAAGTGGCGACGCTGACCAAGGCAAGCGGCAATATGTACTTGTTCATAATTCGTTCCATAGTCATTAGAGGATTCGTGAGTATTACAGAGACTCCTGTGAAAGCGAGATCTTGCTCAGATGACACCATCAGCCACCTTTGGCTCTCCAGCGCTTCACCGAGTTCCGTCTGTTACGTTCCGCGGCAAACCATAGGCTCGCGACGGGGAACCATATTACTACCCACCCTCCCCTTGCGCCACCCCCGCCTAGGCGGAAAGCGACGCAATCAGCCGCTGTACCTCCGGAGGCCAGTCGTCACTCTCCGAGGTGACCGATTTTACCACTAACTCCAGATTCTCCTGCAGCGGATAATGGGACACAGCCAGCTCGGTAGCTTGTTGATAATACACATAGATCATCGCCTGCTGCTGTTGCTCAGCGACCAGTTCCAGAGTTTTAATCTCTTCACGGAGTGCCTGGGCCAGGGGAAATGAACGCAATTGACGGCGCAGTGTGCGCAGCGGGATTACCACCTTGTTGCGCCAATCGGTGACGGCAGCTTCCACTGCCAACAAGTGCGGATGGCTGAGACGGCGCCCTGCACTTGCAAGCCAGGCTCCGTACAGCAATAGGTTCACGTCCAACCCGTAGGTGTCTTGTAGGGCAAGGCAGCTTTGCGCAACACCATCAAGGTTGTAAACAACAACCGAATAGTCCCACAGCGGATTACTAGTAATGTCATCGATGTGACTGTTCATTCTCTGTGAACCTTACACCACTGGCACCTGTGGACACTAGCCCGAGGCTCTTACTGCGGGTAGAATTCTCGGCCTCATGATTATACTGCGCAATATCGCTCTTCGACGCGGCAGCAAACTGCTATTGCAGGATGCCAATGTCACCGTCCAGCCAGGACAACGCCTCGCGTTGATTGGCGCCAATGGCTGCGGTAAATCCAGCCTGTTCACATTGTTGCTAGGTGAACTGGGCGCCGATACCGGGGCGATTGAGGGCATGAATGGGCTACGCCTATCCCATATGGCACAGGAAACTCATGCCACCGAACTACCTGCCGGCGAGTATGTTTGGCGGGGGGACGCGCAACTGGCAGCTTTGCGCGACAAGGTGACTGCGTTGGAATCAAACAGAGAGTTTGATAAAGCTGCGCCCTTCCACAGCCAGCTGGAGGAAATCGACGGCTATAGCGCAGAGCGTCATGCACAACGCCTGCTACAGGGCTTGGGATTTGCCGCAGGCGCCGCCGAACGAGCGGTCAGCGATTTCTCCGGGGGCTGGCGCATACGCCTCAACCTCGCCCGCGCGCTGATGACGCCCTCAGACATATTGCTACTGGATGAGCCTACGAACCATTTGGATCTGGACGCCACCCTCTGGTTGCAGCAGTGGCTGCAGCAGTATCCCGGCACCCTGTTGATGATCTCTCACGACCGGGACTTTATCGACGCAACCTGCGAACGCATCCTGCACATCGAACAAAAGCAACTTTTTGCCTACAAGGGTAACTACTCCGAGTTCGAACGACAGCGTGCTGAGCGCCTGGCCAACCAGCAGGCCAGTTACGACAAACAACAGCGCCGAATCTCTGAAATCGATGATTTTGTGCGGCGCTTTCGCTACAAAGCCACCAAGGCGAAGCAGGCACAGAGCCGGCTCAAAGAACTGGAGCGCATGCAGGCATTAGCGCCGGCGCACGTCGATTCACCCTTTGATTTCAGTTTCCCCCCGCCGGCAAGAAGCAGCGATCCATTACTGCGCCTCGACGAGGCAACACTTGGCTACGGCAGCACTACCGTGCTATCCAAGGTGGACTTGTTATTGCGCCCCGGCAGCCGTTACGGACTGTTGGGTCGAAACGGCGCGGGAAAATCCACACTGTTAAAAAGCCTCATTGGTGAACTCCCACTTCTAGAAGGCACTCGCACGCCTTCCGAGCACCTCAGTATCGGCTACTTTGACCAACAACAACTGGAAGCTCTGGACCTGCAGGCAAGTCCCGTTCTTCATTTGCAACGACTCAGCCCAAAAGCGCGCGAGCAGGATATTCTAAACTTTCTGGGAGGGTTCAATTTCCGTGGCGATTCCGCCGCGTCCAGCATTGCATCTTTTTCAGGTGGAGAGAAAGCGCGCCTGGCACTGGCCATGGTGGTCTGGCAAAAGCCCAACCTGCTGGTCTTAGACGAACCCACCAACCACCTCGACCTGGAAATGCGTCACGCCATGGAAATCGCGCTGCAGGCCTACGAGGGGGCTCTTGTGCTGGTAAGCCATGATCGGCATATGCTGCGTAATACTGCAGAAGAACTAATGCTGGTTCACGATGGCCACGTTGAGGAGTACCAGGAGGACCTGGAGGGTTATGAGCGGTGGATTCTGTCTAACTATAAGACATTCGAGAGATCTGATAGCCCGGCAGTCGACACCTCACGCAAAGAAAAACGACAGCAGGCAGCGACCCAGCGGGACAAACTGCGTCCACTCCAACAGCAACTGAACAAGACCGAAGAGGAAATGACCGAGACTCAGCGTACTCTGCAGGACATACGTGAACAGCTAGGCAATGCGGATTTATATACTGATGAACACAAACACACTGTGGCAGACCTACTGAAACACGAAGGGGAACTGAAGTCCCGCGCCGAAGAACTGGATGATATTTGGCTGGAGCAACAGCAAAAAATGGAGGAGTTGTCGTAGGGTTTCTGGTGAACGCCGATAGCGACTTGAACCTATGAACGACTATCGCTCGAGCCAATTTATGCGTTTGAAAGACTCGTTTTTTGCTCCAGCATGTGCAATTTTTCGCGGCGACTCATTTTTTTAATTGCTGCCTCCCGTCGCTGGGCTGCACTCCGATTCGGCTCGGTCTCGAACCACAATAGCTCAACCGGCCGCCGACCTCGCGTATACCGTGAACCTCCGACCAGCGCGCCGTTGTGTTGTCGCACGCGTCGTTCCAGGTCGCGGGCTACCCCGGTATACAGGGAACCATCGGCGCACCGCAGTATGTAGACATGCCATAAGGCGCTCAGCTTCGATTCCAGCGGTGATAGCGCTCTACCCAATGCAATAATTTTTCGGGCTTACGCGCCTTGCGCCACTCTCCGGCGACAAACTTATTGCCCTCACTCAGCGTCGGGTAAATATGGATAGTGCCGAGGATTTTCCCTAACCCCAGACCGTGCTTCATAGCCAATACAAACTCATTCACCAGGTCCGAGGCATGGTATCCCACTATCGTGGCGCCCAGGATACGATCGCGCCCCGGTTCAGTCAGCACTTTGATGAAACCCTGCGCTTCGCCATCTGCAATTGCGCGGTCAAGATCTTCTAATTCGTAACGCGTTACTTCAACCGCGATACCCTGCTCCCGCGCTTCGTCTTCGTTGAGGCCTACTCGCGCCACCTCCGGATCAGTGAAGGTCGCCCAGGGCACCACCGAGTAGTCCACTTTGAACCGACGAAAACGACCAAACAAAGCATTCACCGCCGCATACCAGGCCTGATGGCTGGCCATATGCGTAAACTGATAAGGGCCCGCCACATCCCCGCAGGCAGAAATCGTGGGAATGGCAGTGCGCAGATACTCATCCACTACAACTGTTCCTGAAGCGCCAACGGTGATGCCCAGCTCCTGCAGGCCCATATTTTCAACATTAGCGGTACGCCCGACTGCAAGCAGGACGCGGTCGAAATCTAATTTCCGCTGCCCCTTGGCCGTCTCAAATACACAGCTTTGCCCCTGGTCATCGGCCTGAAAAACCAGCGGCTTGTAGTTGGTGTGAACTGCCAAACGTTGTTGTTTGAAAGTGGTGTGTACCAGTTTTGACACTTCTGGATCTTCTCGAGGCATAATTCGATCCGAGTGAGTCACCAGCGTAACAGTACAACCTAATCGCGCAAACGCCTGCGCCAGCTCACAGCCAATGGGCCCGGCTCCCAATACCAGCAAACGTTCCGGTAATTCCCGTAACTCCCAGACAGTATCGGAAGTCAGGTAGTCCAGCGATGCCAATCCCGAAATTTCCGGCACGCGTGGGCGTGCACCACTGGCGATAACAATATTCCGCGCTGTCAAAGTCTGTCCATTAACCTGCACTTCCCAAGGCGAAAGTATGCGTGCATCGCCTTGCACGCAGTCCACGCCTAATTCAGTAAAACGCTCAACCGAGTCATGCGGTTCAATCGTTTTGACGACTTCTTGTACGCGCTCCATTACCTTGGGAAAATTAACCTCCACCGACATGGGGGCAATCCCAAACTCCTCCGCCCGTCGGGCATACTGGGCGACCCGCGCTGAGCGAATCAACGCTTTACTGGGTACACAACCAGTATTCAGGCAGTCGCCACCCATTTTGTGGCGCTCGATAAGAGTCACTTTTGCCTTCACCGTTGCCGCAATGAGCGCAGCCACCAACCCTGCCGATCCAGCGCCAATCACAATCAGGTTGGTGTCGAATTGCTTTGGTTTGGTAAAGGGGGCCAATACTCGTCGCCCCTGCAGATGCGTTAATAAGCCGCGCGCGATAAACGGAAACACTGCCAACAACACAAATGAGCCCAATAGCTCCACGGAAACAATCCCCGAGAGCGACTGCAACTGGCCCAACTGAGTCCCTGCATTGACGTATACCGCCGTTCCCACAAGCATGCCCAGTTGTGACACCCAGTAAAATGTCCAGGTACGAATAGGTAACAGTCCCATCATCAAATTGATCAGGAAGAACGGGAACAAGGGGACCAGGCGCAATGAGAACAGATAGAAAGCACCGTCTTTTTCAAATCCCGCATTCAAGGCACCAAGGTGACCCCCAAAGCGCTCTTGGACCCAATCTCTGAGCACAATACGTGAAACCAGAAAGGCCAGCGTAGCGCCAATACTACTGGCAAAAGACACCAGTAAAAGCCCGTACCAGAAACCGAACAACGCTCCCCCTGCTAGTGTCATAACAGCTGCGCCAGGGACTGAGAGTGCTGTGATTGTCACGTAAGCGGCGAAATAGATCAGGCCTGCCAGAAGCGGGTTATTTTCGTACCACTGGCGCAGGTCGCCGATGCGCTGTTGCAGGGTTTCGAATTGGAGATAGCTGCCCAGATCAAAGAAGAACCAGGCTGAGAGAGCCAAAACTAAAGAGACAACGACTGCGATTTGTTTAGTTTTCAAGCACGTTCCTTGCGTTTAGAGACTGCTATATTGCGAATAATGTGAGACTACGCGCTCAGTTCCCAGAACACTACCACTACGTGCCCGCATCACTTCACGTCCTGCGCGGGCGTCGAGTATGAATTAGGTAGTGCCGTATGTACGGTACTAGCCCGCCATGAGCAGCTAAAAAGCACACGACCCATATAGCGATGGGAAATATCGCCATGCCAAAAAACTCTAGCGCCCCAGTTGTACCGCAATTCTCCAGTGGTATGATTACCCCCCTCAAAAACAACGTAACAACCAAGAACCGCAGATTAGCCGGAGAACAAAATGAGCGAGCAAATTGTACACGTCAGTGACGCCACTTTTGACGCTGAAGTGCTAAATTCCGAAGTCCCCGTACTGGTAGACTTCTGGGCGGAGTGGTGTGGTCCCTGCAAAGCGATCGCCCCGGTACTCGACGAACTCGCCGCCGAATACGGCGAGAAACTGAAGATTTGCAAGGTCGATGTAGACGCCAACCCTGAGATTCCGCAGAAGTTCGGTATTCGCGGCATTCCGACCCTGATCGTGTTCAAAGGCGGCAATGCAGAGGCTACCAAGGTGGGCGCTCTGTCCAAGGCACAACTGACTGATTTCATCCAGGAAGTCGTCTAGGCATCAGACTATTCCCGTAAGGGCCGGGTACCGGCCCTTCAAATTGATACAAACAAAGATAGAAAAAAGCGGTAGACGGCCCTACTCGGCCGTGCTACATTTCAAACCGTCGCACATTCCTGTGCAATAAAAAAGCTCAAAACTCATACACGGCTCCGACCTGTTGGCCTCGCCACCAAGCTTTCAGCTACACACAATCCCGCCCCCTAATCACACGTGCACTCTTATTTTCACTATGAATCTGACTGACCTAAAGACAAAATCTACTCAAGAAATCATCGATATTGCGAAAGAAATGGGCCTGGACAATATGGCCCGTTCGCGCAAGCAGGACATTATTTTCGCGGTGTTGAAGCGCCACGCCAAAAGTGGCGAGGACATCTACGGCGATGGTGTACTGGAAATCTTACAAGACGGTTTTGGCTTTTTGCGATCCGCAGACAGCTCCTATCTCGCGGGCCCGGACGACATTTACGTTTCCCCCAGCCAGATTCGCCGCTTCAATCTGCGCACTGGCGACACCATTTCCGGAAAGATCCGACCCCCGAAAGATAGCGAGCGCTACTTTGCGCTGTTAAAGGTCGACGAAGTCAATCTCGACAAGCCGGAAAGCTCCAAACATAAAATTTTGTTCGAAAACCTCACGCCACTGTTTCCTGATCAGCGACTGACACTGGAAATGGGTAATGGCAGCACAGAGGATCTGACCGGCCGAATTATTGATCTGGTTGCACCTATCGGCAAGGGGCAACGAGGACTGCTGGTCGCACCGCCCAAGGCGGGCAAGACGATCATGATGCAGAACATTGCCCAGGCAGTTATCACCAACAACCCCGAGTGTTACATCATCGTGTTGTTGATTGATGAACGCCCTGAGGAAGTGACTGAGATGCAACGCTCGGTGGGAATACGTGGCGCTGAAGTCGTTGCTTCCACGTTTGACGAACCTCCTTCGCGCCACGTTCAGGTCGCGGACATGGTTATCGAGAAAGCCAAACGCCTGGTTGAACACAAGAAGGATGTCGTCATCCTTCTCGACTCCATTACTCGCCTGGCGCGCGCTTACAACACGGTCATACCGAGTTCCGGCAAAGTACTGACTGGTGGTGTGGATGCACACGCGCTAGAACGCCCCAAGCGCTTCTTTGGCGCCGCACGAAATATTGAAGAAGGCGGCAGCCTGTCGATTATCGCCACCGCGCTGGTCGACACTGGTTCCAAGATGGATGAAGTCATCTACGAGGAGTTCAAAGGTACGGGTAACATGGAACTGCACCTGGATCGCAAAGTTGCAGAGAAACGCGTTTACCCGGCCATCAATATTCGCCGCTCTGGCACGCGTCGGGAAGAATTACTCACTGCTGATGATGAACTGCAGCGCATGTGGATTCTGCGCAAGTTGCTGCACGGAATGGAAGATCTTGCTGCGATTGAATTTCTCTCTGACAAGCTCAAGGAAACCCTGACCAACGAAGAGTTCTTTAAGTCTATGAAGCGAAAGTAGTATTCGCTCATCTCATTGCGATGCCCTGCATCAAACAATAAAACATAGGACACTTAACTACTGGCACGCCCGCATAGCGGAGTGAGTTCAGCATCGCCGTTAGCGAGCCTGCACATCGATGCGCGCTGTTTGATGTGCCCCGTCGGCCCGCAGATATCTTATACTCCGCCACGATGTCTATACTCGACCGAAGCCAACACCAACAAAAGGGTGCATTGCGACCCTATGACACAACGTGTAGTGTCCGTGAACAAACACCGATGGACAGGCATCAGCCACAGTGAAATATACCGACCTCAGAGATTTCATCAGCGAACTGGAAAAACGCGGTGAACTAGTGCGCATCAAAACCGAAGTCGACCCCAACCTGGAAATGACAGAAATTGCTGACCGCACCCTGCGCGCCGGCGGCCCTGCACTTTTATTCGAAAACCCCAAAGGCTTCAACACACCGGTACTGGCTAACCTGTTTGGCACAGAGCTGCGCGTCGCCCTGGGCATGGGTGCAAAGGACCTGAACGCCCTGCGTGAAATCGGCAAGATACTCGCCTACCTGCGGCAGCCGGATCCACCCAAAGGCATGCGCGAACTATGGGATAAGGCACCACTGCTGAAACAGGTGCTACACATGGGTACTAAAGTCGTGCGCAACCCGGCCTGCCAATACCATGCGAAAGAGGGTGCAGACGTAGACCTTTACCAACTGCCCATCCAGACCTGTTGGCCAGGAGATGCGGGGCCGCTGATCACCTGGCCGCTGGTGATCACCCGTGGCCCAAATAAAGAGCGCCTGAATCTGGGGATTTATCGTCTGCAGCTACTGGGTCGCAACAAGCTGATTATGCGCTGGTTGTCGCACCGCGGTGGTGCGTTAGATTTTCGCGAGTGGCAAAAACAAAACCCCGGAAAGCGCTACCCGGTCGCAATTGCGCTGGGCGCGGATCCAGCGACTACGCTAGCAGCGGTCACACCGATTCCAGACTCGATTTCCGAATATGCCTTCGCTGGTTTATTGCGCGGCAGCAAGACTGAGCTGGCACAGTGCTTTACACCACTGTGTCGCGAACATGGTTTACAGGTGCCCGCCAGAGCGGAATATGTAATGGAAGGCTATATCGAACCGGGAGAGATGGCGGAGGAAGGTCCCTTTGGGGACCACACGGGCTATTATAATGAAGTAGAGCGCTTCCCGGTATTCACTGTCGAGGCGATTACCCATCGCGAATCACCGATCTATCACAGCACCTACACCGGGCGGCCACCGGATGAACCGGCGATGCTCGGTATGGCGCTGAACGAAGTGTTTATTCCCATATTGCAAAAGCAGTTCCCGGAGATCGTGGATTTTTATCTGCCTCCCGAGGGCTGCTCCTATCGCCTGGCGGTGGTCACCATGCGCAAGGAATATCCCGGGCATGCCAAACGTGTGATGTTAGGCGTATGGTCTTTCCTGCGACAGTTTATGTATACCAAGTTTGTCATCGTCACGGATGAAGATGTGAATGCGCGGGACTGGAAGGATGTGATCTGGGCCATGACCACCCGCATGGACCCGCAGCGAGACTCGGTGTTTATTGAAAACACGCCTATCGATTATCTGGACTTCGCATCACCGGTCTCTGGCCTCGGATCGAAAGTCGGATTTGATGCCACCAATAAGTGGCCAGGTGAGAGTCAACGCGAATGGGGCCGCCCCATTGTGATGGATGAGGCGATCAAAAAGCGTGTGGATGAGCTCTGGGATGAGCTGGGTATTACGCGCTAGCACCCGCATAAATTAACAGCGCGATATCAACATCGTATCAAGTGGCAGGCAACGTCTCACTGGTGGAACTGATACTCCCGGGAATGGGCAAATCCGGCAGACCGTCCTGTGACAATAGCAGCCCCTCACGAAAATACACTGCAGCCACTTTGGGTTCGCCCAGTCCGGTCAACAATCGACCGAGTTCAGCACAGGTCTCCGCACTGGCTGCCAGGCGGTAACTACTCTCGAAATAGTCCAGTGCCTTTCCCCACAGTTCCGCTCGCGCCGACAAACGACCCAGACAAAGGTGCAATTGAGCGTCCTGTGGGTGTGCCCCCAGCCAGCTTTCTGCCTTTGACAACTGCCGGCGCACATCCGCTGCCTTTACCAAACCGTACTGGCGTACCAGGGTCGATTTCCACTCTCGCTTAAGCGCACGCTGAAGCGCTTTTTCCGCCGCATTGTCGTCGCCCAGCTCTATCAGTTTGCCCACGTAACACTCAAACAGCTGAGCATCCTGCTGTAGTAGCTTGGGGGTCTTTTGCCAGAGCGCGCTAACCTGTTCGGGTGCGCCTTGTTCCAGGCGATTGCGATAGGCCTGTAGCTCGAGTTGTTGGACTTCCTCAGCGTCCAGGACCTTGTGCTTTCTCAGCTCCGGCAGTAACCCAAGCAAGCTGTCCCAGTCTTTGAGGCCCTGATAAATCTGACACAAGAGGCTGGCAACGTAGGGATGGCGGCCAACGTTGATTTTCGCCGACTCCAAGGCTGCAAGCGCCTGCTCATATTCGTTCGACTCCAATTTCATTTCCGCTAATGTGATCTGCACTGCCACGGCAGCTTTCGGATCAATCTCTTCAGCGGCGCACAGATATTCATGAACCTTGTCCTTATCGTTCAACTGATCACTGGAGCGAGCTGCCAGCAGATAATTACCCAGCGGGGCCTGGCTGTTCTTGGCGCCACTTAACAGCTCACGTCGAGCCCGGGACCAATTACCCTCGGTGAAGCTGATCAGACCCTGAGTGGTCAATCGGAGTGACTTTTGGGTCTTGCGCAATCCCAACCAGGAAAACAGGGAGCGCTGTCCGCCAATAATTCGATATATCAGCCGGAATAACAAATAAACGGTGAGCACCAGCAACAGAATCAGTAGTAAGCCCACCCACAGACTGGTCTCCAGTGAGTAATTGCCATAGGACACCAGTACATATCCGGGATCGGTTTCGATGACCGCAACAACCCCAACACCCAGCAATAGTGCAAACAGCACAACGGCAAATAGTTTACGCATACTCTACTCGTCGCCTCCCTGCTGCAGACGCCGTTCGATGGCATTGTCCAGGGCCTGCAGTGACCGAGAAATGTCGGGCAATGGCACCGCAATGGTAAGGTCCGCCAACTTCTTTAGCTCGCTGTCGATAGCACGCGCGGCCACCTCATCGGAATCAATGAACTGATCTACCCAATGACTCGCCCGTCCCAGGCTGTCGGCGTAGAGCGCCTGGTTTTTGGACAGCAACGCCACCTGTGCCTGCTCTAATAACATGCGCATGTTTTGTCGCACCAACCCTTCCCACTGCGGATCCATCAGCGCCTGCATAGGCACATCACGACGACGAATGATGAGATAGTTGGAAAGCTTTGACAGTGCCGCTTCATAGCCCTGCCGCAGGCGACCCTGCCAGTTTGCAGCCGCGCCTTGCGGCGGCCGTGCCTCTGGCGTCGGCAACTGGAATATCACCAGCTTGCCAGCCTGCTCTATCAGCGCGGACAGCCGTAAGTAAATGCCTTCCACATCCACCTTGGGTACTGCTCGCACCACTGCCAGGTCCGCCGCAACCGCAGCGCGCACTTTGTGCAGATTCGCTTCATCTAATTCTTTCAAAACACTGTCGGCACTGGCAAGCAGGGCCTGCGTGGCAACCGTATCACCGGCCATTATCAAACGCTGATTGGCCAGCCGCAGGAGGTACTCGACCTCTGCCAGTAGCCAACTATCCCGGTCGCTGGCACTGAACCGCGCGAGTTCTTTACGCTGCTCGGCAAGCTGTGCTTTGACGGCTGTCACGCTCTGAGATAGCTTCGAGGATTCACCGGACAACGCAGTCTTAAGGTTGCCTACCGACGTCTTAAGTTCTTGCTCCCATCGCGCACTGGCGGCGTCCAGGTTTGTTTCTTTTTTACTGGAAACTGTCTCGAGATGCGCCACGCGAGTCGCCAGCAAGGTCTCCCGATCCTGCGATTCGCGAACCAGCCATGCCACACCGCCAGCGAGCGCAATCACCAACAGCAGAGCGAGCCAAGCGGGGCCAGACGAAGATTTCCCCTGTGCCGTACTGGCTTTGTCGTCGCTTGAAGAGATGGGGGTTGCCGAGTCTTCTACCGCTCTCTGCTTTGAACTTGAGGGTTCAGCAGGCGGTTCATTCTTCTTGGGTTCCTGATCGCTCACTAGTCAATCTCCAGAGCCGGGTTTACTTTTCTGCAAAGCGCGCAGCATTGCCACATCTGAGGCATTTTCAGCCGTTATAATTTGATCGAAGCCGGCCTCAAGCGCCTGGTCCGCAACGCGTTTCGAGGGCACGACTAAGCATATGTGTTTAAAGTTAGAGGTTTCTGTCGGGCTAAGCAATAGCTGTAGGTTTGAGAGGCCTTCGCCACTGCTGAGCAAAATCACGTCTATGCCCCAACGGGACAGGTTTGCCGCGAGACTCCCCGGAGGCATAGCGGGAACTTCGCGGCGATAACATGCCAGTTCATCGACCAAAGCGCCACGGCCGGTGAGCGCCTGCGCCAGAGTGGCGCGACCGCCCTCGCCCTTCACGATTAGCACACGTTGGTCGCGCACCTGCTGCAATTGAGAGACCGCCAACAAGCCCTCGCTGGTCATATCACTCTCGGGAGTCACTGCGGCAATGCCATGAGATTCAAGCAGCGCCGCAGTGGCTGTACCGATGGCGTACCAGTGAAGCGCCACCGGCAGCTGCGGCCAGTAGCCTTCCACTGCCGCCATGCCGAATTGCACTGCGTTGCCGCTGATGAAAATGACGTGCTGATACCGGTCAAGATCCAGCACCCTCTGACGCTGCGGACCAGAAAGTTCAGGAAGAGCTGCGAGCGTCAACAGAGGCTGGTGGTAGACCTCATTTCCCGCCGCCTCCACCGCCGCACACAGCCTGACTGCCGCCTCACCCGCCGGGCGGGTTACCAAAACTCTGCAATTACCGGGCCTGGGTTTAATCACTGTAGATATTGGCCAGAATAGCTGCGGCGCCCTGCGACAAAAGATCTTCGGCCACCCGGATACCCATCTGCTCAGCTTCTGCCGCCGACCCGGTGTCCTGTGCTCGCAGGATTTGCGAACCGTTAGGATTACCAACGAGACCCCGCAGCAGCAGCTGGTCGCTGTCACCCACATACTGTGCATAGCAAGCGATGGGCACCTGGCACCCCCCCTCCAAACGCCGGTTCATGGCCCGTTCCGCGATGACACGGCGAGCGCTGGGTTCATGATGCAGAGGCTGCAGCAAAGCGCGTACCTCCTCGTCATCACACCGCAGCTCGATACCCACTGCGCCCTGCCCTCCTGCGGGCAGTGAGTCCGCCACTGCCATGCCCTGGGCAATCCGCTGCTCAAAGCCGAGTCGGATCAGGCCTGCACTGGCGAGAATGATCGCGTCGTAGTCACCCTCGTCGAGCTTGCGCAAGCGCGTGTTAACGTTCCCACGCAGAAATTTCACCTGCAAATCCGGGCGCCGAGCGCGCAGTTGACACTCCCTCCGCAGGCTGGACGTCCCAACCACACTGCCGAGAGGCAGATCCTCCAGTGCGGAGTACGTATTGCTGACAAAAGCATCCGTGGGATCCTCACGCTCGCAGATAACACCCAGCTCCAGCCCCTCGGGAAAATCCATGGGGACGTCCTTCATCGAGTGCACTGCAATATCAGCGCTGCCATCCAATAAGGCAGTCTCGAGTTCCTTCACAAACAGACCCTTACCACCCACCTTGGCCAGTGGGGTGTCCAACAACTGATCGCCACGGGATGTCATGCCCAGTAACTCTACGTCGAGATCCGAGTGCGCTTTGTTGAGGGCAGTGCGAACGGATTCTGCTTGCCACAGTGCCAGTGGGCTCTCCCGGGTGGCGATGATCAATTTGCGGGGCATGTTGGAGCTTCCATCGAAACTTAGCGGTAATAATAGCAGCCGGACTACGCAACGGCGACTTTGAACGAAGGCCACGATGTTGAAGCATGGAGCAATCTCTGTGTGCCGGGATATGCACTGCACACGCCGCGAACCCGTCCCTGGGGGCTTGGCTTGGCGTACTCATCAAGCGGGCACTCTGCCCTGCCTCGCAATAGTCCAACAAACCTCTCTGGCCATACTGACTCCTATCGCAAATCCAGAACCGAGCAAAGGTTGGAACTGATATACTCGCAATATCGAATTTGGCATAGATGGGCCCAACCAAGAGTCATAACCAGGAATTGAAAGCACCATGAGCAAAGACAACGACACCAGCAAACTCTGGGGCGGCCGCTTCAAGGAAGCGACCGACGCCTTCGTGCAGCGCTTCACCGCTTCCGTGGGCTTCGACCACCGCATGGCTACCGAAGATATTGCCGGCTCACTGGCTCATGCACGCATGTTGAAGGCTGTCGGTGTCCTTAACGCCGATGAGCTCAAGGAAATCGAAAGCGGCCTCACCCAGGTGCAAAAAGAAATCACCGATGGCAGTTTCCAGTGGTCAACAGAGCTGGAAGACGTGCATATGAATATTGAAGCGCGGCTGACCGAGCTAATCGGCGCCAGTGGTAAGAAGCTGCATACGGGGCGTTCGCGCAACGACCAGGTTGCCACCGACATCCGCCTGCATCTGCGCGCTGCGATCGACGGTATTGCGGGCGAACTCACGCGACTGCAACGCGGCACTATCGAACTGGCGGCAGCAAATACCGAGACCATCATGCCGGGTTTCACGCACTTGCAAACGGCGCAACCGATTGTGTTTGGCCACCATCTGCTCGCCTGGAATGAAATGCTTGAACGCGACTACGGTCGCCTCATGGACTGCCGTGCGCGTCTCAATCAATCTCCCCTTGGGGCGGCTGCACTGGCGGGCACAACCTATCCAATAGATCGCGCGAGTACGGCCGCTGCGCTGGGCTTCGACAAACCGACAGAAAACTCTCTGGACTCGGTTTCCGATCGCGACTTTGCCATCGAGTTTTGCGCATTCGCGGCAATCCTGATGACTCATTTGTCGCGCATGTCAGAAGAACTGGTTCTGTGGACCTCCAGCCAGTTCAATTTTATCGCGCTGCCCGATCGCTTTTGTACCGGCTCTTCCATCATGCCGCAGAAAAAGAATCCGGACGTGCCTGAACTGGTGCGGGGCAAAGTTGGCCGGGTAAATGGCGATCTCATCTCGCTGCTGACACTGATGAAGAGCCAACCGCTGGCCTACAACAAGGACAATCAGGAAGACAAGGAGCCATTGTTTGATGCGATAGACACTGTGTTTGACTCACTGCGCGCTTTTGCCGACATGGTGCCGGCGATCAAACCGAAGAAAGAAACGATGCGCGAGGCTGCGCGCGGGGGCTTCTCCACCGCCACTGACCTGGCAGACTACCTGGTCGGCAAGGGCCTGCCCTTTCGTGACGCCCATAAGGTGGTCGGCAAGGCCGTTGCCCACGGCGTTGACTGTAGTCTGGATTTGTCGGAGATGTCGCTGGCGACGCTGCAAGGGTTTTGCAGTGAAATCAGTGAAGATGTGTTCGACGTTCTGACGCTGGAAGGCTCAGTCGCCGCCAGGAATCACCTCGGTGGCACAGCGCCGCAACAGGTTGCAGCAGCGGCGCAGCGCGCCACTGCTCGCCTGGCGGCGCGCCACTCGACCCATTAGAAACACTTAAAGAGCAGCTTTAATTGAGTCTCGGGCGCCCTTAAATTTCAGTGATCGCTTAGTTTCCAAGGACTGAACCCGGCTTGCGCACTAACTACTCTCAGGTCGGTACCGAATGCTGGCCTGAAAAGTGACATCCGGTGCCGTTGCAACCCGAATATCTTCCACGACATTGATATCCACAGACCACTGCCGAGCAAAATACCACCGCACGCCCAGCGCCGCCAAAACAGCGTCTTCTCCGACGCCCTTGAGCTCACTGTCCAAAGGCGCCGCATGACCGTCCAGCTGCGCGATCAATGACCAGTGCTGCGCAAACCGCCAATCCATCGCCAGTCCTGCAAACCACAGATTCTGCTCCTGGAATTCCTCCATCATGTCGCTATCTCCAGCGCGGAGATAACCGACCTGGCCATGCCAGCTCAGAGGCAAATCAGACAGCTGATCACCGGAGAAGCGGAGCGCCACAAACGCGTCATCCGCTCCGCTGCCAGTAAAGTCTTCGTCATCGCCCGTGCCAAATTTGTAGCCCAGCACCAAACTGGCGACGGTGTTGTCCTCATGATAAAAGGCATAGGTAGTCGAGAGGCTGATATCGCCCAGGCCAGATTCATCTTCTTGTAATCCAAAAGAACCGGTAGGGGTGGAGTAGGAATAATCCAGCACATCCCTGGGCACACCGGAACGACCGCCATCTGACATACCCCAGAAATCGTGCCAGTCATCAATGAGTCCATCCAGATCTCCGCCGCTCTGATCCAGCCAGGGAACCTCTAACTGCACATCCCAGTTTTCAGCCAGCCCATAGCGCAGCTCCAGCGCAAAACGCAAGGTTTCTCCATCCAGGTTGAGAAATTCATCGCTGCTGGACTCATTAATATAGTGATTAGCGATGCTGCTGTGCAACGCCGCCCCCAGTTGGCCCTGTTCGGTGGTGCGCGCATCACGTTGCGAGGGCAAGCCCAACAAGCCTGCAACAGGACTAAGATTTTTCACATAAAGTGGCTCACTGGCCGCCACCGATAGCGAGGCCTGCAGCCCCAAAAGCCCCGCAATCAGGCTTATTCTTCTCACTGAGTTCCCCCTTTCAAAAGTTGATTACCACGCAAAATCAACGTCTCCCTGGATTTTCATCTGCTGCACCACAAAGGGCCGAAACAGCTCGCCATCTCGCGTGCCGCGCCAGTCCTGGGCCTCCTCATCGTAGGCAAAGTGGAAGCCGCCCGAGCGGGCTGCGAGCCAGAGTTGCTGCGTGGGCGGTTGACGGCTAAAGACCATAGTAGTGTTATTATCGAACTCGACGGTAAGCACGCCGCCGCCGTGTTCGTAGTCCAGGCCGTCTTCAATCTGATCGAGCGCCAGCTCCAGCGCCTCGAATGTGAGGTCTATCTCTTTATTGAATTCTGATTCGGTCATTAGGTGATGTTCCTGCAAAGTGTGCACAATTCAATAGTAAGGGCTGTTCGCGCCGCTTACTAGCGGGCGGTATAATTTGCGCCACTTTAAATACACAACGGCCTGGACCATGACCATGCACAATTCCATTGCTACACTGTTTTTTGCAATCGCGTTGACCGCGCTGGGGGGGTGTGGACAAACGGGGCCACTGTTTACCCCGGGCTCCGAGGTACCAACGCCCCCGCCGCTTGGATCGGTAGACCAAGCTGAGCCCCTGAGCACAGTACCCTGAGACGAGGCTGACCGATGAATCATTTCACCTATCGCGAGGGTAGCTTATTCGCCGAAAATGTCGCCGTCAGCGACATCGCAGCAACCCATGGCACGCCCTGTTACATCTACTCCCGGGCGGCACTGGAAGCTGCCTTCGGTGAGTATCGCCACGCTCTTGAGGGTTGCGATCACCTCATCTGCTATGCGGTAAAAGCCAATTCCAACCTTGCAGTACTCAACGTACTGGCAAGACTCGGCGCGGGTTTCGATATTGTCTCCGGTGGTGAGCTGGAGCGTGTGGTCGCCGCTGGCGGCGACCCCTCAAAAATCGTGTTCTCCGGGGTCAGCAAAAAGCCCGAAGAAATGTCGCGCGCCCTGGAGCTGGGTATTCACTGCTTTAATCTTGAGTCTTCAGCAGAATTGGAGGTATTGAGCCGCGTTGCTTCAGAGCTCGGACTGGTCGCACCCGTATCGGTCAGGGTGAATCCGGATGTGGACGCGAAAACCCATCCGTATATTTCCACCGGCCTGCGGGAAAATAAGTTTGGGCTGAACATTGATGAAGCCCTACTGGTTTACCAGCGCGCTGCTCAGCTAGAGCATATTCAAGTCGTCGGCCTGGACTGCCACATCGGCTCACAACTGACCGAGCTTAGCCCCTTCATCGACGCCCTGCACCGGCTGCTAACACTGGTGGATGCGCTCGCGGAGTCCGGTATTGTTATTCAACACCTGGATCTGGGCGGTGGATTGGGCGTGCAGTATCGCGACGAAGAGCCACCCACTATCGGTGATTACATCAGCGCTATCCGCGGGGTATTGGGCGAGCGCTCGGTTCAACTCCTGTTCGAACCCGGGCGCTCAATTGCCGCTAATGCAGGCTTACTGGTCATGCGAGTCGAGTACCTGAAGCCGAGTCCCGAGCACAACTTCGCGCTGGTCGATGCCGCCATGAATGACATGCTCCGCCCGGCACTCTACCAGGCGTGGATGGACATCCAGCCGGTGGAACACAATACAGATGGGCACCAGGCGATTTGGGACGTAGTCGGGCCGGTGTGTGAAACGGGCGATTTTCTGGGAAAGGCTAGAGAGCTCACGCTCAGCCAGGGCGAATTTCTGGCAATGTTTGGGGCCGGCGCCTATGGGTTTACCATGAGCTCCAACTACAACAGCCGGGGGCGCGCAGCGGAAATCATGGTGGACGACGAGCACACCCACCTGGTGCGTGCCAGAGAAACCCAGGCCGACCTGATTCGGGGCGAGACCTGCCTTCCAGAGAGCACAGGCAACCGCCAGGTAGCTCGATAGCGATGCAATTACAGTTCACCAAAATGCATGGCACCGGCAATGACTTCGTCGTTATTGACCTGATCAGCCAGCACTACAAGTTGCGCGCCCAGGATGTACGTCGTTTAGCAGACCGGCATTATGGCGTGGGCTGCGATCAGGTGCTTGTGGTAGAAGCGCCGAAAAATCCAAATGTCGACTTCCGCTACCGCATCTACAATGCCGACGGCGAAGAAGTTGAACAGTGCGGCAACGGCGCTCGTTGTTTTGCCCGTTTTGTGCGGGACAAGAAGCTGACCGGAAAGCGAGTCATTACAGTGGAGACCTCTGCTGGCGTGATCGAGCTCCGCGTACACGCCAACCACCAGGTTGAGGTGAATATGGGCTCCCCCGAGTTCGAGCCGTCGAACATTCCTATGGTGGCGAGTGCCCGAGCCCAAAGCTACTCGCTGCTTGTGGCCGGTCAGGAACTGGAGATCGGTGCCCTATCGATCGGTAACCCGCATGCGGTGTTGCGCGTTCCCGACGCGCGCCAGGCCGACGTTGAACAGTTAGGTCCGCTTATAGAGACACATTCTAACTTCCCGCAACGGGTCAACGCCGGCTTTATGCAGATCGTTGCGGATAACAAAATCCAGCTGCGAGTCTACGAACGGGGCGTGGGCGAAACGCTGGCCTGCGGGACCGGGGCTTGTGCAGCTGTTGTTTATGGTATTTCACGCGGCTGGTTACGTGATTCCGTGACAGTTGCGCTGCCGGGAGGTAAGATTTCGGTATCCTGGGCGGGCGAAGGCCATCCTGTGATAATGATCGGACCCACCGCCGTGGTGTTCGACGGGGCAATAAAAATCTGAGGGCCCGCTGCACGGAGCCTATCGGAACCACCAGGGAGAGCGACATCATGTCAGCCAGCAAAGCCGCAGCTGCAAAGGCCAATACCGACAAACCCAACGACGTCGAACTCAGCGATGAAGTCGTACGCGAATTTCTGAAGGACAACGACGACTTCCTGCAGCGCAATCCCGACATGCTGGATTTTCTGCATATATCCCATGCCACCGGTAGCGCCGTGTCACTGGTAGAGAAGCAAGTTGGCATTTTGCGCGAACGCAATATAGATATGCGCCACAAACTTAAAACACTGACTACCAATGCGCAGGATAATGACAAACTCTACGAACAAACCAGTGCTCTGGTACTGAGTCTGCTTGACGCCCAATCGCTTGATGCGCTTTACGGGGGTTTCATGGCGTCCATAACCCGAGATTTTGACGTCGAACACGGCTGCATGATTCTCTACGGTCAAGACACTCAAAACGATGGCTGCCGCATGGAAACACCGGAGCGTGCCAAGGAAGTGATTGGTGCTTTATTTAAGGGAAATAAAGCGGTATGCGGTACCCTGCGCCAGGAAGAACTCAAATACCTGTTCCCAGAGTGCAGCGGGGTCGGCTCGGCCGCTATCATGCCTCTGTCAGGTGATGAGCCGCTGGGCCTGATCGCGGTGGGGAGTTCAGACGCCAATCGCTACACCAGCAAGATGGGCACACTTTTCTTGTCCCATGTTGCGGACGTTATCGTGAGACTCATGCCGCGACTGCAACCCTCGGAAGCCTGAGGACGAGCTGATGGCCGCCACGCTGGAGAAATCGGCCGCTCGTTTTTTTGACTACCTGCGCCATGTGCGTCAGCTCTCGCCACACACCTTAAGCAACTATCAGCGCGACCTGTCTTCGCTGGGGCGCTATTGCGAAAGTATCAGCAAGGACAGCGCCGAGGAACTAATAGAGTCGGATATTCGAGGTTGGGTAAGCCAGCTGCACCGCCGCGGACTGTCCGGTGGTAGCATTCAACGCAGCTTATCCGCGGTGCGTTCTTTCTTCAATTTCCTGGGCCGAGAGAGTGGCCGACTACGCAACCCCGCGGCCAGCGTTCAAGCCCCACGCAAACCACGCAAACTACCGAAAACACTGGACGCAGACCAGGTCGACAAGTATCTCAAGTTCGATTCAGATTCAGCCATCGCTCTGCGCGACAGCGCGATGGCCGAGTTATTTTATTCCTCAGGGTTGCGTCTGGCAGAATTAGCAGCGGTGGAAGTCAGTGACATAGACCCCCACTCCAAACTGTTAACCGTGACCGGCAAGGGCAATAAAACACGCACAGTCCCCATCGGCTCCGTGGCACTGGGTGCCATCGCACGCTGGCTCGAGGTGCGTCCCAATACTGCTACTGTCTGCAGTGCACTGTTTACCAGTAATCGTGGCCGCCGCATCAGCGTGCGCAATATTCAGGCGCGACTAAAGCTGCAAGGTCGCAAAGCGGGTATGCATCAAGACGTACACCCCCACATGCTGCGACATTCTTTTGCCAGTCATATGCTCGAATCCAGCGGCGACCTTCGAGCAGTGCAGGAGCTTCTGGGGCATTCGAATATTTCCACCACGCAAATCTATACACACCTGGATTTCCAGCACCTGGCCAAGGTATACGATGCAGCACACCCTCGGGCCAAACGTCGCAAAGACGACTGAAATGGCCATTTCAGTCGTCACCTTCGACCTCGATAACACACTCTGGGATGTCGAACCGGCCATCATCCGGGCTGAGGAAGCGCAACAGCAATGGTTGCGGCAACACCGGCCTGGCGCCACGGAAACCTTTGATGACGAAGCTCTGTTCGAATTCAAAAAATCCGTGTGGAAACGCCACCCAAAACTGACGCACCACGTTAGCCAGATGCGCACCCAAATGCTGTATGAGCTACAAACTGCCGCCGGTTACTCCGAAGAAGACGCTCGCAGCGGGGCTGATCAGGCGTTTGCGGTGTTTCTGCGGGAACGCCATGCAGTTGAACTTTATGAGCAAGCTTTGGGTGTACTGGAGCAACTGTCACAAGACTACACGCTGGGTGCCCTGACCAATGGCAATGCCGACATCTATAAAACCGATGCGGCAGAATATTTCGACTTTGCCTTTTTGGCCGAGGACATCGGCGTCAGCAAACCGCACCCCGATATGTTCACGGTGGCGCTGGAAAAAGCGGGGGTTACCGCAGGGGAAGTCGTGCATGTCGGCGACGACCCGAAACACGATATCCAGGGCGCCCAAGATGTAGGTATGTATACCGTATGGATGAACGCTCGAGGTAAACCTTGGCCCGGCGGTGCGACTGCGGACCGGGAAATCTCAAACCTGGAACAACTGCCAAGGGCTATTACTAGTATCGCAAAATCAATAGCGTAAGTTCAGTTTTTTCAGTATTATAAAAGATAGTGAATACTTACTATTTATAAAAATTGGGCTTTGTGCGATGCTATTCCCTCTCGGTAATAGCGCCCTTGTCGGAGGTCTCTTGCAGATCCATAAGCTACCTACCCTAACTTTGCGTTGAGCTCACCGTAGTTTTTGTACTGCTACCACCACAAGCAAATAACCCCAAGGCCAGCGCAATTAAGCACGCGCCCATTACAGACTTCTTCAACATCTCTAGCATTCCCTTCTCTATTGGGCTTGAAGCCTAGTGCCCTACCCTCCCCTGGGTGGATGGATTTGCACCTCAGACAGCGCGGTTATGGGATAAAAAAAGGGGCCGAAAGGCCCCCCAAAAATACGCATCGCAAGATGCGCCCGTAAAGCTTGAAAGTACTGCTAGCGCCCGCTGCCGCTGGCACCGACAAATTCAGGGTAGGCTTCCATGCCGCACTCGGACATATCGACACCCTCGTACTCGTCCTGTTCGCTGACCCGAATACCCATAACGGCCTTGAGGGTGCCCCAGACGATCAGGCTGGTGATAAAGACCCAACCGAAGATAGTCGCGGCCCCAATAAGCTGACCACTAAAGGAAGAGTTATCGGCGTTGGTAATAGGCACCAACATCAAACCCAGGAAACCAACCACGCCGTGGACAGAGATCGCGCCTACCGGATCATCAATCTTCAATTTATCCAGGCTTATGATGGCAAACACGACCAACACGCCGCCCAAAGCACCGAACAAGGTTGCCTGCAACGCCGTTGGCGTCGACGGCTCAGCGGTAATGGCAACCAAGCCAGCCAGCGCGCCGTTCAGGGCCATGGTCAAGTCAGCCTTGCCGAACATGACACGCGCCACAATCATCGCCGCGATCAGGCCACCGGCTGCTGCCGCGTTAGTATTCATGAAGACGATTGCCACTGCGTTGGCGCTCTCGACACTGGCAGTTGCCAGCACCGAGCCACCGTTGAATCCGAACCAACCCATCCACAAAATGAAGGTGCCCAATGTTGCCATCGGCAGGTTGGCACCCTGGATAGGCCGAACAGAGCCGTCAGCTTCGTATTTGCCTTTCCGTGCGCCCAGCAACAGCACGCCTGCCAGAGCCGCGGAGGCACCTGCCATGTGTACAATGCCCGACCCAGCAAAGTCGGAGAAGCCAAGGTCACTCAGCGTGTACATGCCGAAAACCGGTTGACCACCCCAGGTCCAGGAACCCTCCATAGGATAGATAACACCGGTCAAAACAACCGCAAAAGCCAGGAACGCCCAGAGCTTCATGCGTTCAGCGACGGCACCAGAGACAATGGACATGGCAGTTGCCACAAACACCACCTGGAAAAAGAAGTCCGCAGAGGGGGCATAGGTAGCAGGCTCTTCTGCTCCAGCGACACCATCGGCAACGATGCCATTCAAAAACCACGTGAACTCATTGCCGCCATACATGATCGAATAACCACAGATCATATACATGGTGCAGGCCACCGCATAAAGCGAGATGTTTTTGAGCAGTATCTCAGTGGTGTTCTTGGAGCGGACCAGACCAGCTTCAAGCATTGAGAAGCCCGCCGCCATCCACATTACCAGTGCGCCACACACGAGGAAGTAAAATGTATCAAGAGCGTACTGCAGTTCGAAAATGCTATTTTCCATGGGAATAACTCTCTGCTAAGAATAAATGGGGGGGTTAGATGGCGTCTTCGCCGGTCTCGCCAGTACGAATACGAATCACCTGCTCGAGGGGGGAAACGAATACCTTGCCGTCACCAATTTTGCCGGTGTTGGCTGCCTTGGTAATCGCTTCGATCGTTTGTTCGACCACGCCGTCGGCGACTGCAACTTCAATCTTTACTTTGGGGAGAAAGTCGACAACGTACTCCGCACCGCGATACAACTCGGTATGTCCTTTTTGGCGACCAAAGCCTTTTACCTCAGTCACGGTAATGCCCTGAACGCCGGTTTCAGACAGCGCCTCGCGCACGTCATCCAGTTTGAATGGCTTAACAATAGCCGTAATTAGTTTCATACAAATCTCCGGAATGGTAGCCGGCCAGGTTTCTGGCCGACTCGATGCTACATATTGCTGTTACAAGCTCTTGCTAATGCTGAACACAGCCGTGTCGTCACACAGGTTGGAGCCGTTAAAGCAGTCACTACTATCAAGATCAGTACCTACCCAAGCCACGGCGAGGTCAACACCTTTGAACGTGTACCCCAGAGACACTGAATAGTCGGTGTAACTATCCTCATCGATGACGTTGCCATTAGAGTCGTCACCAAAAAAACCCAGCTCATCGAAGTCGTTGTAACCAACATGCAGACCCAACGAGAAATCTTCCGCAAAGGTCAGGTTGTAATCACCTGCGAAGTACCAGAACTTACCGGTCTCGGCGTAATAATCATCCGAGTAAGTCGCTCCAACTGTCAGGTCCTTCCAGGAACCCTTAACGTAAACTTCCTGATAGTCGCCGGTCGGGTCAACCGTATCGCCTGGATACTGGTAGTACATGTAACCGACATCGACACCAAAATCGGAATCACCGATAGGGCCTGTCCATCCTGCGTAGTAGTCAATTTCCATGGTGCCATAACTGCCACTGCCGTCAGTCACATCGCCGAAGTCAACCGAGGAGGCCCATGTTCCAATGTAGAAACCCGGTTCAAAGGACGCATCAAAACCACCCTGAATAGCGGCGTCCTTATTGGTTTGCGAAATACCCCGGAAGCGATAATCTGAAACCAGAGCGACGTTGGCAGACAGGTCGAAGGCCTGTGCGGAAGTGGCGCCAATACCCGCCAACAATGCGGTGGTTACGACGGCCGTTAGTAGTTTTTTGTTGTGCATGTTTCATACTCCTATCAGTTAAAAGTCACTTCACACAATCTGCATTGCGTCAAATTCGCTACGGGCGCATTGCATGCGCGATACAACATTGCACTCTCACAACTGCAGGGTCTGTGCCAAATATTGTATTGTTTATAAATATCAATAAGATATGAGCTAATAAACCCGTTAAGTATTGTCTAATGGGGTATTTATCGTGCACTAAAGTGGGCCGCCGCACCAAATTAGAGCACTTACTTGCACTGTGACCTAAGAGCGAAATACTCTAGACTGCCAGCTTGATTACCACAGCGCGACGCGGCAGGATTTCATGGCACTAAAACCACCACCTCCCCCCTGGGAAATACTGCAACAGGTCAGTGAACTTGTCGGCGGTAGTAAAGTCAGCGGTGAAGTAGACAAAAGCATGCGTTCGCTCGCGCAGTCCGCATTGTCACGCCTGGATATGGTGAGCCGTGAGGAGTTTGATACTCAGGCCGAGATACTCAAGCGTACTCGCAGCAAAGTGGCCTCGCTGGAAGCAGAACTGGAAACGTTGACCAGCGAGCTGGAAAGTCTCACCACAAAGCGCTGAAAGCAGTCGGCCGGGACCTGTCTTCGCCGACTCCAGAATTCAAAACAAGCTCAAGGAAGAGCGATGGAACTATCTGTTATCTATAGCAGGGCGCTCGCGGGCATTGACGCGCCACTGGTGCAGGTAGAAACCCATTTATCCAATGGGCTGCCCGCATTTCACATCGTAGGACTCCCGGAAACCGCTGTACGCGAGAGCAAAGATCGCGTGCGCAGCGCCATTCTCAATTCCCACTTTAGCTTTCCCGAGCGGCGCATTACCGTAAACCTTGCTCCCGCGGATCTACCCAAGGAGGGCGGCCGATTCGACCTCCCGATAGCGTTGGGTATTCTCAGCGCCTCCGGACAAGTGTCGTCGGACTGCCTGAGTCAGCACGAGTTCCTGGGAGAACTGGCCCTCGATGGCAGCGTTCGTCCCGTCCCCGGAGTAGTGGCGGCGGCCGGCGCAGCGAGCAAAGCCCAGCGCCAGCTGGTAATCGCTACCGCGAGCGCGCGCCTCGCCGCGCATGTTCCCGACAGCAGGATTGTTGCCGCACCTGACATTCTCACTCTGTGTGCCCACCTCAACGGCAGCGAAAAAATTGCCGCAGCACAAGCCGGTGGCGTTACCACGAGCGCCAATCACCCGGATTTATGCGACGTGGTAGGGCAGGAGGGCGCCCGACGCGCGCTGGAAATTGCCGCCAGCGGTGGCCACAATCTTTTGCTGTGGGGTCCTCCCGGAACGGGCAAGACCCTGTTAGCCAGCCGGCTTCCCGGCATTTTGCCACCGCCGAGCGCAGAGGAAATCCTGCTTGGCCTGGCGTTGCGCGACCTCTATGACCCTGCCGCGAAGGCCGATAATATATTTCAACGCCCATTTCGCAACCCTCATCACAGCGCCTCCGCTGCGGCCCTGGTCGGCGGCGGCAGTAAGCCCCGACCCGGCGAGATTTCCCTGGCCCACGGCGGCGTGCTATTTCTGGACGAGCTCACGGAGTTCAGTCGGCACTGCCTGGAGGTTCTGAGGGAGCCTATGGAGTCGGGGGAGATCACGCTTGCCCGCGCACGCCACCGGACTACCTATCCGGCCCGTTTCCAGCTGGTTGCGGCAATGAACCCTTGCTCCTGCGGGTATCTCGGTGACCCGGATCACCCCTGTCGGTGCACACCTGATCAAATTCAGCGCTATCGATCGCGACTATCCGGTCCACTACTGGATCGCTTCGATCTGCATGTCGAGGTCAACCGGCTACCCCCAAAAGACCTACTCAGCCCCTGCCACAGCGGAGAAAATTCCGCCGCAGTAAAGGCGCGCGTCGTCCAATGTCGGGAAAGACAGGAGCAGCGCCAGAGTTTCTCAAATGCACAACTCACCCCCGATCGCCTGTCTGATATTTGCAAACTTGGGGTGCGTGAGAGAGCAAGTCTCGAAAATGCTGCCAGACAAATGCACTTGTCAGGACGGGGACTACACCGGACGTTGCGGGTGGCACGCACCATCGCAGACCTCAATGACTGCGATAACATCGGTCTTGCACACATCAGCGAGGCGCTGGCCTATCGCGGTCTGGGTTGAGCTCACGCCTGGCGAGTGCTGGCGAGGATTCATATGGCCTGAGCAAGCACTATTCCCATTACGTGTGAACTCCACTGCCCCATTTCCCAAGTATCTATGCTTTACGCTAGAATCGCAGCCACGCCAATCCTCACTAGCAAGTGCAAGTTGCTCGGTTGTCTGTTTTACCAACACAAGATTTATCGCTACTTTCGGAGCCTGCCATGAGCCAATGCCCCTTCGCCAACCTGCTTGACCCGGACACCTATGCCCAGGGTATGCCTTACGACAAACTCAAAGAAATCCGCGAAGCGGGCCCGGTGGTAAAGCTGGAAGATCCCATCACCGGTGTGCCCTACTGGGCCGTCACCCAGGTGGCCGAAATGGACTTCGTCTCAAAGAACCCCAAGCTGTTCTCCTCCGCCGCGCGCTCGGCCTTTCCGATGGAATACGATCAGGACATGGTGGATAACATTCACTGCCATACCATCATCAACATGGACCCACCCCTGCACCAAAAAGTGCGCCGCATCGTGCGCAACGCTTTTACACCCAAGCACGTTGAGTCTTACGCACCGAAGTTTCGCGAGCATGCAAAACGGATTGTCGATGACGTGGCAAACAAAGGCGAGTGTGAGTTCGTAGAAGACGTTGCAGCTGAACTTCCTTTAATCGGGATTCTCGAATTGTTGGGTGTGCCACTTGATGATCGCAAGAAGTTTTTCGAATGGACCAATACCATGATTTTTGCGGACGATCCTGATATGTCTATATCCGAAGAGGAGGGTCAACTGGCGTCACTGGAAGTCATTCAGTACGCGCTGAATTTAGCCATAAAGCACCGCGAAAAACCTATGGACAATATTACCGGGGCACTTCTGGACGCGGAGCTGGACGGCTCAGCCATTTCAGAAGATGTGTTTGGATGGATGTTCATTTTGATACTGGTAGGTGGTAACGAATCAACCCGTACTGTCATAGCACAGGGCATGCGCCTGCTGATGGAACACCCGCAGCAGTTGCAGTATCTGGTGGACAACCCCGACAAAATTAGCAATGCCTGTGAGGAGATTCTGCGCTACAACACAGCCTTCATTTCGATGCGTCGCACCGCCGTTGAAGATACGGAACTGGGTGGACAAAAAATCCAAAAGGGCGACAAAGTGCTATTACACTATCATGCTGCCAACCACGACGAGTCCGTGTTTGGCGACGACGCCATGGCATTTGACGTGACCCGCGCCGAGCGCATGCCGGACCTGTACAACCAACTACGCTCCTTCGGTATTGGACAGCATTTCTGCATCGGCTCCCACCTGGCGCGACTGGAACTGAACATCATGTTCGAAGAAATCATCCCACGGCTGCGGAACCCAAAGATCAAAGGCGAGTCAAAGTTTGTACGCTCATTCTTCGTCAATGCCATGAAGGAAATGCACATCACTTTTGACGTCTAGAGCGCAAATCTACGGGCAGCCTGATGGCCTACGATAAGCATCGGGCTCGACGGGGCTCAATATCCTTGGAAACATGTGGATATTTCGACCTGCTTGCTCTAACCTTTTGCCTCGCAATAGCACACCTGTGGAGTAACATTAATGATTCTTAGAACGGCAGTGGCAGCACTCTTCCTTACTTCAATTGCGGCAGGCACAGCCTTGGCCGCCGTTTCTCCGGAGCAGGCAGCCCGCCTAGGCAAAGACCTCACCCCGGTTGGCGCCGAGGCCGCAGGCAACGCGGACGGTAGTATTCCAGACTGGGATCCCAACGGCACGCCTACACCCGAGGAATTCGTCGAGGGCTCTGATGACTACGTTGACCCCTACGCGAACGAAAAGCCGCTGTACACCATCGATATCAACAACTGGAAGGAATACGCTGACGAACTCACAGCCGGTACTCAGGCTATGTTTGAAAAATACGGCGCTGACGGTTTCAAGATACATGTCTACCCCTCACACCGGGGGACCATTCGGCCAGACTGGTATTATGCCAATTCGCTGAAGAATGCGACCGGGGCAACTCTCATTGAAGATGGCCAGAAAGTTGACGGCAATCTTCCGGGTGTGCCGTTCCCTATCCCACAATCCGGTCTGGAAGTCATGTGGAATCACATGATCCGCTACTCTGAAGACTCCACTCTTGAATCTGATGTGTATTATGTGGGCTCCAACGGGAAGCCCGTTCTGTCGACCACAGGCTCCTCAGTCGCAGTTTTCCCTATGTTTAAAAATCCCGATGAACCTGTCGGCGAAACGTCCTGGGCCAAGTTGCGCATCAATTACGACGCCCCCGCTCGACGCGCCGGTGAAATCCTGCTGGTGCATGAGCCAGGCGCAGATTACACCGAGGGTAAGGGCCGTAAAGCCTGGCAGTATCTCGTTGGACAACGGCGTGTGCGCCTGGCACCTGCAGTCTCCTTCGATACGCCTAACCCTGGCGTAGCCGGCACGTCCACTTACGATGACGCCTTCATTTATAACGGCTCACCGGAGCGGTTTGACTGGACACTCGCAGGCAAGAAGGAAATGATCGTTCCCGCTGGCAACTATGAGATGATCTTCCAGACCAAGGTGGAGGATCTGTTAGGCGAAAAGTTTCTCAATCCTGACAAAATCCGCTGGGAAAAGCACCGCGTGTGGATAGTGGATGCTACGCTCAAAGAAGGCAGCCGCCACCTCTACAGCAGGCGTACTTTCTACATTGACGAAGACAGCTGGGGTGCGGTTGCCGGTGACATGTACGACGGTCGTGGCCAACTCTGGCGCCTGCAGTACCACAACGGTGGTAACTTGTACGATCGCAAGTCCCGTTTTGGCTCCGCGTATGGCTCTTATGACCTGTTACAGGATATCTACAACCTGAGCGGCAAACCCATTCCAGGAAAATACCAAAATGGTGTGACGCGGGGCGATAAGTACTTCACCTCAAAAGGTATGGCGCGTGGTGGTGTTCGCTAAAAAACGCAGCTCAGCGCTTCACGCCTGAGCCAAACTGTGCAAAAAAAAGGCTGGTATCTTTTCTAGGATGCCGGCTTTTTTTATGACTTCCTCAGGCGAAGGTTGATCCCTTGGCCGCCATATCAAGCAACAGCTGCGGTGGCTTAAACGCTTCGCCATACGCAGATTCCAGTTCATGCGACCGGTCGACAAACGCTTGAACTCCGTAGGCATTCACGCATTGGTACACACCACCGGTGTGCGGCGGGAAACCGATACCCATTATAGAGCCGATGTTGCCATCCCCAACGCTGGTGAGTACACCCTCCTCCATGATTCGAACGGCCTCCAGTACCTGGGGAAACAGCAGGCGATCACGAATGTCCTCATAGGGAATGTCGGCGTAGCCATCTTTGGCAAATACGTCCTTCAACCCCGGCCATGTGGCGATCTTCTTACCATTGTCGTCGTAGTCGTAAAAGCCGCCACCCTGGTTCTGCCCCTTGCGGCCAATATCTTCAAACATGATGCGAATAACCTCCGCCTGGGGACCGGTTTCAGGCTTTTCGCCACGGGCCAGCGCATCTGCCTGAGCCTGCTTCATAGCGTGGTAGGCCGTCTCGATAGAAATATTGTCCAGGGTTTCCAGTGGCCCCATGGGCGAGCCATTGAAAGCCGCTGCGTTCTCGATAAGTGCGGGATTAATCCCCTCAGCCAGCATCATCTGCCCCTGGGTGATGGTTTGCCCAATGACCCGGGTAGTAAAGAATCCGGGGGAGTCCTTAACCACGATTGGCTTCTTACCCAGCTTCTGCGCCAGATCAAATGCCTTGGCGAGGGCCTCGTCGGAGGTTTTTTCTCCGGTGATAATTTCCACCAGCGGCATTCTTTCCGCCGGCGAAAAGAAGTGCATACCAATGAAATTTTCCGGGCGCTGTGACGCCTGCGCCAATTCAGTAATGGGCAGCGCCGAGGTATTGGTGGCAAATACCGCCGAACCCGGCAACACCGCTTCCGCTTCTCGGGTTACAGCGGCTTTCACGTCTCGATCCTCAAAGACTGCCTCGATCACCAGGTCGCAATCAGCAAGATCTGCAGCTTCCGCTGTAGGCTGAATACGCGCCATTATCTGCTGCGCCTGCGCCTCGTCGATACTGCGGGTTTTCTCGCACGCAGTGGCGGCGTAGGCCTTGCCCTTGTCGGCATTCTCGCGGGTGAGATCTTTCAAAACGACATCAATGCCCACCTTGGCTGCATTGAAGGCGATACCGGCACCCATAACACCGGCACCCAGAATGCCCAACTTTTTAACCTCTGTTTTCTCTACGCCCGAGGGACGTGAAGCCCCCGCATCCATCTCATTCATTTGCACGAAAAACGTGGTCATCATGTTGCGTGCTACTTGATCCAGCAGCAGGCGCTGGAAGTATCGCGCCTCGATCGTGTGGGCGGTATCATAGTCGACCCGAGCAGTATCAATCACCGCCGCGATAATAACCTGCTGCGCTGGCATGTTGCCCTTGGTCTGGACCATCACATTCACGGGGCCAAAATAGGTCAGGGCCTGCGTCGCCGGGTCGGCCGGACCGCCGCCGGGAATAGTGTAGGTCGGCTGCTCCCAAGGCTGCTTTGAATCGGGATTGGCCTTAATCCAGGCCTTGGCTTTGGCTGCCATGTCCTCCTCGCTGGATGCAAGTTCGTGGATCAGGCCCTTTTCCAATGCCTGCTGTGCCTTCAGTCGCTTACCCTGGGCAATCAGGGTTAACGCTTCCTGCATACCCAGTAAACGCACCATGCGCACCACCCCACCGGCGCCAGGCATTAGACCCAGCATTGCTTCAGGCAGTCCTACCTGAACACTCTTGTCATCCAGCGCGATGCGGTGATGACAGGCCAGCGCAATTTCAAACCCTCCACCGAGTGCGGCACCGTTGATGCCAACTGCAATGGGAACACCCAGCGCCTCGAGACGTCGCAGGGGGGCCTTGGCCTCCAGAATTCCTTCAAACATGCGCCGGCGTTCAGCGTCATCCGGATTCAAATCCATTTCCAGCATCAGCGTGATATCACCACCGGCAAAGAACTGCCCCGGCTTACCGCTGCGAATATACACACCGATAATTTCATCCTTCTGTGCTTCCAGTTCATCCAGCACTTTTGGCATCGCTTCTGCGTATTCTTCACCCATGACGTTAACGGTTTTTCCCGGTTGATCGAAAATCAATTCCACGATTCCGTCGGTATCCTTTTCCAGTCGTATGTAACTCATTTTTATCTACTCCTATCCGTCCCGAATTACTGTCTGATCAAACCCGCTCGATAATAGTGGCAATACCGATGCCGCCGCCGGCACACAGAGTCACCACCGCAGTATTCAGGTCACGTCGCTCCAGTTCATCCAGTACCGTCCCGAGAATCATGGCACCGGTTGCGCCAATGGGATGTCCCATGGCAATCGCCCCGCCATTAACATTGATGCGGCCATCCTCAACACCCATTTGCTGTTGAAACCGCAACACCACGGAGGCAAATGCCTCGTTTAGCTCAAACAGGTCGATGTCGCCGACTGACATTCCGGCCTTCTTTAAGGCCTTTTGCGTCGCGGGGCCAGGACCTGCGAGCATAATCGTCGGTTCAGTCCCGGTCAGTGCGCAGGACACAACACGGGCACGGGGCGTCAAATCTTGATCAGCCCCCGCTTGCCTGTTGCCCAATAACACCAGAGCAGCACCGTCGACCACACCGGAAGAGTTTCCAGGTGTGTGAATGCATTCAACCCGCTCCACCTGGGGATACTTGAATTTGAGAAAATCGCCATGACCAAAATCGTTGAACATGGTGAAGGACGGGTTGAGATTGGCTAGCCCTTCCACAGTGGTGGGTCGAATCAGTTCATCGTGGTCGAGCACAGTGACGCCGTTGAGATCCTTCACCGGCACCAGAGATCTGTCAAAGTAGCCATTGTCTCGCGCATGAGCCGCTCGCGCCTGAGACTGGCAGGCGTAGCGGTCTACATCTTCGCGCGTAAAGCCGTCCAGTTTGGCCTGCAGATCGGCGCCCAGGCCCTGAGAGATTCCATAGCTTTTCATCGCCACCCAGGCATCGCCGGCCGCAGCACCACTAGCGCCAATACCCAAGCGTGACATGCTTTCCACACCCCCGGCCGCACCCATGGATTCCATACCGGACATAATTTTCATGGCGACAGTATTAACCGCATCCAGACCACCGGCACAATACCGGTGCAATTGCGCGCCGACGGTTACGTCATCCCAACTGGAATACACCAGCGCGGTCTTGGCGATATTCTGCCCCTGCTCGTTCACCGGCTCACCAGTGGCCAGGATTACATCTTCCACTTGCGTGGTATCCAGGTTGTGGCGCGCCTTCATTTCCTCCAGCAGATTAGTGACTAAATCGATGGGCTTAACCTCATACAAGCCCCCGCTGGGCTTGCCCTTCCCTCTGGGGGTACGAATTGCGTCGTAGATAAAGGCGTCGTTACTCATGTCAGACCTCTCAGTGTCATTCAATCCACAGGCTCCAGCAGACTGCGCTGCACGAGCAATTTCGGGGCAGCAAACATACCTTATGAGGCTGTATTCACAAGCTATCGAGAAGAGATCTGGTGGCTGCGTATGGCCACTTGAACTAACGCGAGCGGCGCATACACCATTTCGGCCAGGTTTCATTGACATTTGTGCCCTGCCTAATTTATCGATAAGAAAATATTTTTTACTTTTGAGGTAGAAAGGAGCGAAAATCCTCCCCTGTTTTTTATATGCTGACTACTGAGGAATCTCTATGTTCAAAATCAACCAATACTTCGAAGGCAAAGTTGCCTCCATCGCCTTTCAAACAGCGAGCCTGCCTGCCACCGTTGGCGTGATGGCGGTCGGAGAATTCGAGTTTGGAACAACGCAAAAAGAAACCCTGACAGTGGTTAGCGGCGCTCTCACTGTAAAATTGCCCGACAATACTGAATGGACAACCTATTCCGCTGGGGATCACTTCATAGTGCAAGCCAATCAACAGTTCCAGCTAAAAGTGGCTGAGGAAACCGCCTACCTGTGCACTTACAAATAGTGTAACGCTATCCCTGCAACCCCACTGGCAACAACGGACACAACAGCTCATGGATGAACAGATACTTATTGATCAACTCAATGCTCGGGCGCCGGCATTTATCAAAATGTTAGGTGGCACGATCGTGGCAGTTGATCCTGAAAAACTGTCCTGCACCTTTGAATTTACTATCAGCACGGATTTTTGCCACTCGATTGATGTGGTCCAGGGCGGCTTTATCACTGCCATGTTGGACGCCGCAATGAGTCACGTGGCGTTTTCCTCTATCGAGGGCATTACCGGTGTGTCATCACTGGAAATTAAAACCAGCTATCTGGAGCCGACGCGGGCGGGCCGCCTGCGGGCGGTCGGGCGAATACTTAAAAGCAGCTACAAAATCGTCTTCCTCGAAGGCCAGCTGTACAATGAAGACGGACTGCTCACCGCCACCGCCAGCTCGGTCGCTAAACTGGCCAGGAAGGCCTGAGAAAGGGCCATTTTCGGTTTAATCCCGATTTTTTGCGCGAGCAAGTCGCAGTTTTTGCTAGACTACTGCCCCCGCCGCCAGGTCTATCCGAGCAAACGTGAACCAACTCAACCCCCGACAGCGCGAAGCCGTCCAGTATATCGACGGCCCACTCCTGGTTCTGGCCGGCGCTGGCAGCGGCAAAACCAGTGTGATTACCGAAAAAATCGCGTTTCTGATCAATACCTGTGGCATCAGTTCCAGTCATATCAGCGCAGTTACCTTTACCAACAAAGCTGCACGCGAAATGAAAGAGCGGGTAAGCAAGCTGCTACCCGGTAGTGCGCTGGACCGGCTCACAGTGAGTACCTTTCATCAACTCGGCCTGAAAATTATTCGCGCGGAACGCAAAACACTGGGATTAAAATCAGGGTTTTCCATTTTTGACGGCGAAGACACACGCACACTGGTGCGCGATCTGCTGATTCAGGAACACGGCGCCGAGGGCGACCTGGCAGGCACCATCGTGCAGCAGATTTCTAACTGGAAGAACGACCGCGTGCTACCCGAAGAGGCACTGGCCACAGCGAAGAGTCCCGCAGATATTCTCTGCGCGCAGGCCTACCTGCGTTACAAACGAGCGCTAAAGGCCTATAACGCTTTGGATTTCGACGATTTGATCCTGCTCCCCACGATCTTATTCGAGCACAACCCGGCTATATTGGAAAAATGGCAGAACCAGATCCACTACCTGCTGGTTGATGAATACCAGGACACCAACTCCAGCCAGTACCTCCTGGTGAAACAACTGATTGGTCTGCGCGGCGGCCTTACTGTAGTGGGCGATGACGATCAGTCCATTTACTCCTGGCGCGGTGCCCGACCGGAAAATCTGGTGCAACTACAGGACGATTTCCCAGGTTTGAAGCTGGTAAAACTGGAACAGAACTACCGCTCCACTGCGCGCATACTCAAGGCCGCCAATACGCTGATCGCCAATAACGCCCACGTATTCGATAAACAGCTATGGAGTGAATTGGGCTACGGCGAACCACTGCGCGTCATTCGCTGCGCCGATGAGCAGCACGAAGCCGACCAGGTTGTGGCAGAAATTCTCGACCACCAATTGCGCAAACGCACTCGCTTTGGCGACTATGCCATCCTGTACCGCGGCAACCACCAGTCGCGACTGATCGAGCTTGCGCTGCAGCAACAGCAGGTGCCCTATCATCTTAGTGGCGGCACCTCCTTCTTCGCTCGCAATGAGGTGAAGGACATTATGGCCTACCTGCGACTAATCGTTAACGAGAATGATGACAATGCATTTTTGCGCATTGCCAATGTGCCGCGACGCAAACTGGGCACCTCCACGCTGGAAGCCCTCGGTAATTTCGCTCTTACCAATCACTGCAGTCTGAACCAAGCGTGTGCTCGCATTGGCATCAGCGAAGTATCTGACGGCGGACACAAGCGCCTGCGGGAATTTCGTCAGTGGATGGACGGCGTGCGTCGAAATTGTGAAGGCAACAGCAATGTTTCCGGTGTGCGGCAGATGGTTCGCGACATCGATTACCAGGGCTGGCTGGAACAGCTCAGCTCCAGTGATGAAGTGGCCGAACGCCGCATGGGCAACGTACATTTCCTGATAGACGGACTCCAACGGGTGATGGCAAACGAAGAGGTGGGCTTGGATGAAGCCATCTCGCGACTGGTGCTACGCGATTTATTAGAACAACAGGACGAGGAGGAAAAAGGGCCCGAAAGTGTGCAACTGATGACGCTGCACGCAGCCAAGGGGCTGGAATTTCCACACGTTTACATTATCGGTATGGAGGAGAAGATCCTGCCTCACCGGGTAAGCGTCGAAGAGGACAACATCGAGGAAGAACGGCGACTCGCATACGTTGGCATTACCCGGGCACAGCAAACCCTGAGTATGACCATGGCGTTGAAGCGACGTCAGTTTGGCGAAACCATTAATTGCGAACCCAGCCGTTTCATCGCAGAACTTCCTGAGGATGACCTGCAGTGGCAAGGTGGTGGTCAGGATACACAGGACGCCAATGAAGAGCGGGGGCAAGAAACCCTGGCAGGGTTAAAGGACTTGTTTGCCTAAGTTCGGAATACGTATTGAATTTGCATTTCTGGAGTTACCGTTTCCTACAATAAACGGTCGCACCCTGCACTCTATGATGAGTGAACGGCAAAATATTTAAGCGGTGTTTTTTCATTCGCCCGTATTGGAAAAAGAAACTCCCTGCCGCGGGAAATTTTGTAGCCCCTCACCTCTACCCGTTTGGGGCCTGCAGTCACTCTACTATGACCTGACAACCCTACTTGCTGCCAGCCACCATATAGTCAACCGCCGCCTCAATTTCCTCATTGGAACAACTCATACAACCGCCTTTGGCGATCATACCGGTACCGGCTATCCCCTCAATGCCACTGGTGTAAAGAACAGCGTTACCCTTGGCAATACGATCAGTCCAGTTGGCAGCAACGCCATATATCGGTGCGCCAGCAGCGCCGCTGCTGTGACAGGCCAGACAGGCCGAGTTGTAGACCTCTTCGCCGGAGCGAGAGCCGCTACTGGCAACCGCAGCCACTGCAACTGCACCGCCACAGCCGCTATCGCCTTCCATGCAGGATTGACCCACGGGGTGAATACGCTCTTCGATGGCCGCACGCTGGGAATCAGTCAGGTCTTGTGCGGATACGCTGATGGCCAGTAAGGCAGCCAAAACACTGAAAATTACTCTATTCATCACTATGGTTTCCTCTCTGAGTTAGGCGCGCATTATAGCCACATATGAGTGGCGGGAAAATGCAGGGAGGAAACTATTGCCCACGCCCTTAAACCAAGACAAACTGGCGCACCGAGCGAAAAAGCAGCTTCAGCGTGCTTGAGCTGGACTGAAGCCCTCATTAAGGAGGTATTTGCCATGAAACTGTATACCTATGACCCCGCCCCCAACCCCAGGCGGCTTACCCTCTTTCTTAAGCTGAAAGGCATCGAGATTGAGACCCATCAGGTAGACATGATGACAGCCGATCAGCTCAGTGATGACTATAGAAAGATAAATCCGGCCTGCACAGTGCCCGCGCTGGTGACAGACGATGGCACATTACTGACGGAAGTGATCGGCATATATGTCTACCTGGAAGCGCTTTACCCGGAGCATCCGTTATTGGGAAGCACCGCGCTGGAACGCGCCCAGACCATCAGTGGATGCCACCACGTGTTCAGCGGACTAATGATGTCCATCGCCAGTGCTCTGCGAAACCGAGGTAAAAGCTTTATCAACCGGGCATTACCGGGGCCAATGGATGTCCCGCAAATACCGGACCTGGTGGACCGCGGGATATTGCTCATCAACCACATTCTGCCGCGACTGGACGCCCATCTGGGTAACTCCACCTGGATGGCCGGCGACAACTTCACAGTGGCTGATATAGACCTGTTGGTCTCGATTGAATTTCTGAGCTGGATTAAGCAATCTATACCCGATGAATGCTCGCACCTGAAGGCTTGGTATGAGCGCGCGACAGCCCAGGTGGCTTGATTCGCCCCCCAATCCCCGCCGGCCCAGCCCCGGCCCATGGAAATTGCAGAGACTGAGCAATTAGGCTGCATATGATGCCGCATCTACTTCCCGCTTGCGTTATAACGGAACAAAGTTATGCGGAAGTCGCACTATGGGGCTGTGGCCAGACGCCAAACGCACATCAGGCCAATTTCAGTGGCTGAGCTGCTGCGTGACCGTCACCGTGCTGCTGGGTTGCCAGCCACAAGCGGCGGAAGCGCCGTTTAGCAACTACCTGTCCAGATTGAGTCTAACCCTGTCCGTTGCAATACCAGATGCCCCACCTGCGTCTCCACTTCTTCCGCCGACCATCGCCGACATACGGCTAAGCATACCAACCAGTAGTCTGGACTCACTCGATTTCCTGAGCGTGCGCGGCTGCGCGTTGCAGACCAACATTCGCAAGCGCTCCACAGATCTCAGTCGCCAGGCAAAGCCTTCCCAACGTCTGCTCATGACACTCGAATTTTTGCGCCTGGCACCGACATGTATTACGCAGTTACACGAAAAAAACAACGCAACACTGGCCGACAGGCTGCAATCCTTTAAGGTAGAACAACAGGGTCAACTGCCAGCGCTCATTTTCAATGCTACTTTGGGCAGCGAGGAATATCGCGCTTTCTGGCTGCCAAAATCCGCTCCAGGTGCTTATCCACGCGCACGTCACGGCGACAGCCTTGCGGCGCTGCATGCTATCAATCACCACGCAGACCACTGGCTACGCGGCGATTATCGCACCCCGGAAAGGGAGTTCGAGCTCCTACTAGGCGAAGTCGCCGGCGGTGAAGGCGGCGTGCTATTGCAAGCGCTTTCTGATCAGGGAGACTACCTGGCTGATGCTGACCTATTGGTGCAGCGACACATAAGGTTAGAATCCCATTGTCGAATTCACGCCTCCTTCAGCGCATCCAGGGATTTGTCCATGCGCATCCAGGAGATTTTCAACGCTAGCGTCTCACCTTTTACGGTCTGGGTGAGCGAGCGTCACAAGGCACTAGCCGGCCCAATCCTCGACCTGGAATCGCAACTCGCCACAATCCTTCCCAGTGTCTATCGCCACTGGATTATATTGAGAAACTATCGCGCAGCGCGTGGTGTGAGCGCGCCCAAAAAACATATGAGTCAGCTGATGAGGTTGACCGACGGCTGCGCCCTCGAGTAATCAGTAGTGGCTTGGTTTGGGCTTTTGATGAGTTGGCCAAAAAAAAGGGGCTGCATCGACGGGACACCACAAAATTAGTTACACTAAGAACGTCATACGCACCCCCCCGCTCCCGAGGACGATTTTAATGATACAAACCACCTGCACAGCCCTGCGCACTCTCGCTGGTTTTGGCATCGCCATCATACTGGCGGCCTGTGCCAGCGGCCCACCGAAGCCAACAGTGGATTACAAAGCGGATTACGATTTCGCCGCCGTGAAAAAAATCAGCTTCTACCGAAATTCCGGAGATGTCTCCGGCGACAACCCTCACCAGCTGAGTGACATCCAGCGCGACCGCATTGACGAAGCCTTGTCCTACGCGCTTACCAATAAAGGTTTTGTTATCGTAAAGGATACGACCGAGGCCGACCTCTTACTAAGCTGGGCACTGGTCACACAGAACAAAACCGATGTGCGCACCTGGAATACACCCACCGCGGGTTACGGTGGGTACTATGGCCGCTACAACCGATACAGCTACTACAACTGCTGGGCCTGCAGCCCGACGCGTACCGAGGTAACCGTGCAGAACTACACCCAAGGTACCTTTATCGTCGACCTGATAGACCCGAAGTTGCATAAATCCGTATGGCGCGGCGTCACCCAATCACGCCTCAAGGGTAATCAAAGCGCTGATCAAGACAAATACAATGCCGCCGCCACAGCCATTTTTGCAGCATTTCCGCCGCCACCGCTGCCGCCGGCATAACCAGAACCTTCGCACCCCCCAAAGCCCGCCCTCTGCGGGATTTTTTGTCTCGGGACAGGAGGAAACGACCGCTTCCGACTTAAAGCGAATTCTTTTGGAGCACCATTATTTGCTAACTATGAGGCTATTTTGAATTCAATTACCTTTAAAATTTAATAACAAATTTGAATCAAATGCAGCCCATGCGACTTGGCTCTGGAACTAATTTTTTCCTCTTTGTGATCCACTAGCGCCTCACTAATACTGCTCAAGCTAAGCTGGTTTCTCCCGAGCGCGAATAACGCGCCCGCAATATATCGAACCATCTGCTTTAAAAAACCATTACCTACGATCTTAAGGTAGAAAACTTCATTATCGAAGATTGAAGGTGGCGCACGCAAAATTTCACAAGTAAAAATGGTACGGTAGGTTGATCGAATATTGGCATCTCGTCTCGCGAAGCTATAAAAATCATGTTGGCCAATGAAAAGTTTGCAGGCCCGCTGCATGAGTTCTATATCAATTGACTCTGCGGCTGAGGCGTTGCCATTACAGGGGACATGCGTAACGATATCGTTGAGAACTGGGTTGTAGATTGGATCCGTACAGAAATAGTATCGGTACTCTTTACTCTTGCTGTCCTTATTGGAATTAAATTCTGCTGCACAGGGTGCACATTGCAGAATGCGGATATCATCAGGCAATAGTGAATTCATGCCACGCAGAAGTTTTTCGGATTCGATATCTATGGCGATAGTGATTTTTACAACCTGGCCCTGTGCGTGGACACCAGCATCGGTTCGACTTGCTGCAGAGATAGTACAGCTCTGATATTTACAAATTATCTTTAGGGCCTGGTGGATACTTGCCTGGACGGTGGGCTTTTGTTCGCTTGCACCTAGGTCTTGCCAGCCAAAGTAGCTGGTGCCCTTGTACGAGATTACGAGACGATGATGGTACATGCATATCTCCAAACTAGAGTAAAATGAGTGAAGGTATAGTGTTACCCAAAAATATTGGATATTTTTCTACGCTAACATCTAACTATGGCTGCGATTATTTTTTCCTGTCGGAGGGAACGGCGTATTAATAAAAGTCCCCAGCCAATGAATAAGAACAACCAGTGTCAGATCACCATGAGTCATTAACTGGCTCAAACCCATTCCACCAACAAAAGTCACTATGCAATTTCTAAGCTTCCAACGCAGGGTGATGTAATGTATGCCAGCAAACAGTACGTTGCTTACAATGTTTGCTGTTAACCAACTGAAGTGCGGAGTGAGTAGCGAGGGAAAGATAACCCTGAAGGTAAGTTCTTCAACGATGGAGATATACAGCAGATAAAATATCCATTGGGTTTTCCGTTTGATCGAACCTGGGCGTCGTGCGGTCCAGACAGAAAAAAATACTAGCAGGCTTAACAATGCAAAGAAATACGGTAGGGGCTGCAGAATAAACTTCGTGCTCGTGGCCGCAATAGTTGAAAGGGAACCTGGGGCTATCAGACAGATGACCGCAAGACATCCCATGGTCGTTCCATGGCGTTTTAAAATGTCAGTAAAGCTCGCAACCCGGTAACCCTTGGCAGTGGGGCCTCTCTGCAGGCGGCCCAGTTGAGGGCTTTGCTGTGTGACATCGGGTTGCGTGTTGTTTGGCATCGCTTGATTATGACTCTTTTCTTTGCCGGCTTTACATCAATCTGCAACTGATTCCGCGACTCTGGATTTTTCTACCTGCGATCTGAACGCAAACTATCAGGTAACGTCAACGAGTCGATAGGAAGCTTGCGGTGATTTATTACCAAGAGTGAGAGGGGCAAATACAAGCATACAGACCCAGGTAAAAAACCATAAAACAGCTCGACTATGCTGCACCATAGGCCTCCATTCTGGTCGCGTTCTCTACAGTTTAGCAACGCAATCGCCGGGCTACCTGCTCAAACACTAGTTTCGTTCTAAATCGATTCGATAACAGACTTTCCGTAGCGCGTATGGACAAACGGACCCAACACATCGTGACCTGCACCATCACGCAATCGCTCCTCCAATGCCTGCAGAACCGACCGAGTGATGTGAGGGAGCTGCTCCATGCTTTGAGCTTTCGACACACCCACCCAATGCAAATCCAGTAACTCTCCCGAGCCCTGCGGGCGCTCATGCACCTCACCCTGAATATGTTCGGCATCGACCATAAAGAAGCGCGCGTCAAACCGACGATTTCGATAGGGCGGTGTAATCGCTCGAGCGATGAGGTGAAGCGCATCGAGCCGCGGATTGATATCATGCTGTAGAAAGTCGCCCCACAAGGGTGACCGCGATTTCAAGGTCGGCGTGTGCGGCTCCCCAATAATTAATCCGGTTTCCTCATAGGTTTCACGAATGGCCGCTAATGCTAAAGCGCGTGCCCGTGTTGGAGAACAACCCTGGCATAAGCGTTTCATCACCTGCGGGTGCAAATCGTGTGGCGGCACAATACGGCCATCCCCGGGGTCTACTTTCCCTCCGGGGAATACGAATTTATTGGGCATGAATTTGTGGCTAGCGGCGCGCTTTCCCATCAGTACACGAGGCTCCTTGCCACCTCTACGGACGATAATAAGTGTGGCCGCATCCTTAGGCTTTACGGCCCGTGCCGTTTTGCGTAGCTCATTTTTCGAGATGTAAGCGGAATCGCGCTGTTCGTCGCCGTTCATTTTGTTCCATCAGGCATAAAGAGAAAACCCGATTATACACCCTGATTTTCGAAGATGGGTGTTGCTGGAGTCCAGGTGAGCAGCCTTATCAGGTCATGCTCATACCCGGAACAAGATGATACTGAACTCCGCATCAGTTTGTTTTTCAAGGTGTAGCGGAGATTTTAACCGGCGGTAGCGATCTTCAACTTCTGACCCGGCTGGAGATATTTCTTACTGGATATACCATTCCACGAAACGAGTTGCTTCTGGGAAACCTTGAAGCGCCGCGCAATACTCCATAACGAATCGCCCTCGCGAATAGTGTATTCAAAACTACCCTGACTAGCGGCTGCGCGAGCTGCCAGCGAGGCATTAGCAGGTACAGGTCTTGTATTCCCCGGCAGGATGAGGTTTTTTCCTGATCGAATTTTGTGGTTGTGCAAACCATTGAGCGCCATCAATCGCGACACGGAAGTACCGTATTTCCGAGCAATAGTGCTAAGAGAATCACCGGATGCAATGCGGTGCTCCAGATCAGGTTGCTGCAACGTGTGGCGAGCGTCGCTGGATAAGTCTGCCACGGCGCGGGCCAACGGTTGCGCCAGTCTGGTCGAAGGCACTCTGAACGAATAGCCCTGAGGGATGTGTTTCTCGCCAGACCAGACAGTCGCACGCAACGATGGATTATGGAGCCTGAGCTCATCCAGGCTGATACCAGTTGATTGGGCCAAGTTGTCTGCGGCGATGAATTCCTGCAGTGTGACTACGTCGTAGCGGGTAGGCCTGTCGAATTTTATCGGGCCAAAAAAACGTTCCGGGTCGCTATCGATCTCAAGCGCCGCGAGAAACGAGGTATAAAAGTTCCGAGATGCGAAACCAAAAGCTCTGCCACGATACCGCTCTACAATGACCGCGATATCCTGCGTTCCCAGTACTTTGGAAGCACGCACCATGCCCCCCGCTCCGTGGTTGTAACCGGTCAATGCCAGGGGCCAGGTACCGGTAATGCCATAATTGCGCTTAAGTAATTTCGCGGCGCCCTCAGTGGCTGCATAAGGATCCATGCGCTCGTCTACTACATGATCTACGCGCATGAACTGTCTCGCCGTTGCGGGCATAAACTGCCACATACCCGCTGCTGCCACTTTTGAATAGGCTGCGGGATTAAAGGATGACTCCACATGAGGAAGCACTTCCAGTTCGGCAGGCAGGTTATGCGCCCTCAGTGTTTGACGGATATGGGGCTTCCACTGCCCGGAGCGTATCAGCCCCTCTTTGAAACGGTTTGACTGGCCAAGCTGGAAACGAACATTTTTCGCGGCAGCGGCAAAAGTGTTGCTGGATGTATTCTGTGGCCATGCCGACAGCACTGTCTCTTCTGTGATGGAAAGATTACTGCGTTTTCCACCCCCGAGGATACTCAGGGCACTGGCCACCCGATCTCTTGCATCGCTTATCAGGCGCTGGCGACCGGCGTCACCGGGCTGGCCAGGAAGCTCAATGGTGTCGTATATGACATTCAGCGACCGAGAGTCGTGAATGTAGCCCGCAGACGTGGGGATTTCGGTATAAACCTTGATCCAGAATTGAACAGCGGGCTCCAGCGAAGCTGGACGAGGAAAGTTCGAGGCGCTGGCGTTAAGGTAGGGAAGCAGCAGCGCAAGTAGAAGAATTGCTCTGATCATACTTAGTAGCCCTTTTAGTGTTCGCAACTTATAGCAGCTTTATTAGGTGGTGTAACCTGAGAACTGGAGAAAACTTAGTTTACAGCAACTGTGTCTCGCCAGCGCGGACCTGCAGAGGTTAGGATTAGTGCTCAGCCAGACTCTTATCTACAATAAAATCATACTCAAGCTCGAACGACATAGCGCCAAAACTACCTACCGGTACAGCAGTGCTCGCAGGGCGATTTAGGCTGATTACCTCGTAGACGATTCGTCCCCGATACTCGCTCATCTGTAATTCAATTCAAAAAAGTACTTGTGTTCTGGTTGGTCTGGAATAGACTTCTCAATCAGTTGAGTGCTGTAGAGTATTTATGTTTTCTGGCGCCCATTTTGACACCTGAAATTAGGCAATTCTCGGGCGCGGTTGAAAACTGAATTCGTGAGGTATAGCCATGCTGTTGTGCGCTGTGGCTATCGACCCTTCTGCCCGGTATGCGTTTTTTTTGAATCGATTGAACAATCACAGAGAATGCAGTTACAAACATTGCGGTTACTCTTGACCGGTTTTGCACTCGACGATACGCCCCAAGCGGTATGGTCGGCGTCTTCTTATCGCAGCGATGTCGCGATAATCAGCAGAGAAGTTGCATATGAAATCGCGTAAGTCATGCTGAAAGAGTTGTCCTAAAGAATCAGCTTATGTCCAAACTGATGATTATAGGTGCCGGTGGTGTGGGAAGCGTAGTCGCCCAAAAGTGCGCACAATTACCGGAGGTTTTTAGCGAAATCGTACTGGCTAGTCGCACTGAGTCCAAATGTAAGGCAATAGCAGCCCAACTCCCACAGACCATCCGTACAGCACAAATAGACGCTGATATTGTCCCACAACTGACCGAGCTGCTGAAAAAAGAACAGCCCGATCTGGTGATTAATGTTGCGCTACCCTATCAGGATCTGACCATTATGGACGCGGCTCTGGTAGCGGGCGTGCACTATCTGGACACAGCCAACTACGAGCCCCTCGATACTGCCAAATTCGAATATCGGTGGCAGTGGGAATACCAACAACGCTTTTTCGACGCGGGGCTGACCGCTCTGCTTGGCAGTGGATTTGATCCTGGCGCGACCAATATTTTTACAGCCTATCTCGCAAAACACTATTTCGATGAAATCCACGAGCTCGACATCATCGACGTCAACGGGGGAGATCATGGTCATCCTTTTGCTACCAATTTCAACCCCGAGATCAACATCCGGGAAGTCAGCGCAGAATGCCGCCACTGGGAGAATGGCGAGTTTGTCACCACGCCTGCGATGTCGAAGCGAGCGCGCTACACCTGCCCTGATAACGTTGGCACATTCAACATCTACCGCATGTACCACGAAGAACTGGAATCACTTAGCAGGCATTTTCCGAGTCTCAGACGTGCCCAGTTTTGGATGAGCTTTTCGGACCAGTACCTGAAGCATCTTGAAGTATTGGAAAACGTGGGAATGACGAGCATCGAGCCTCTAGAATTCCAGGGCCAGTCGATCGTGCCTATTCAGTTTCTCGCACACTTGCTTCCCGATCCCTCTACGCTCGGCTCGCGCACCGAAGGTCAAACCTGCATTGGTTGTATCGTACGCGGCATCAAGGAGGGCAACGAGAAACTGATGTACCTGTACAGTATATGTGATCATCAGGCCTGTTATCGGGAAGTAAAGTCGCAAGCTATTTCCTATACCACTGGCGTAGCCGCCATGATTGGTGCCAAAATGATCCTTGAAGGCAAGTGGCGAAAACCCGGTGTTTGGAACGTCGAGCAGTGCGATCCCGATTCGTTCATGGAGGACATGAATCGCTACGGCCTGCCCTGGAAAATCGTAGAGTTAGATCCAGCATTTCATTTAGATATCATTCCCAGCTAAGACCGCCCAGGGGCACCAAGCATGCAATTCACAGATTTTGGCACGCTGGATCTCAGTCGCCTTCCCTCACCTTGTTTCGTGGTAGATGAGGTGGCGGTAGAGGGCAACCTGCTGACCCTCAATCAAGTTGCACAGCATAGTGGCGCAAAGGTTCTCACAGCCCTCAAAGCTTTCTCTATGTGGAAATTGGCGCCTTTAGTTTCCCGCCATCTAAGTGGCATCTGCGCAAGTGGTCTGCACGAAGTACGCTTGGGACGCGACTATTACGATGGAGAGGTGCATGTGTTCAGCGCCGCTTACGCTGAGGACGACCTGCAGGAAATTCTGGAGATTGCAGATCATCTGGTATTTAACAGCTGCGCGCAGTGGCTACGCTATCGCCCACTCGCGCTGGAGGCTCAGGCCCGCCGGCCTACATTGAAATTTGGCCTGCGCATAAATCCTGAGCATTCCGAGGGCACAGTGCCTCTGTACGATCCCTGCGCGCCTGGATCGCGTCTGGGTATTCCGCTATCGCAATTGGATGAGAGCGCACTTGAGCACATCACTGGACTGCACTTTCACACATTGTGCGAACAGGATTTTCCTCCTCTGCAACGAACGCTTCAGGCAGTAGAAGAAAAATTCGGTCATCTGCTCAAACGTATGGACTGGGTAAACTTCGGTGGGGGACATCATATTACGCGGCCCGACTACCAACGCGACGAGCTGGTGGAATGCGTTCGCACATTTTCCTTGAAGTATGGGGTGCAGGTTTACCTTGAGCCTGGCGAAGCTATCGCCCTGGGCACTGGCGTACTCGTTAGTGAGGTGCTGGACCTCAGCTGGAACCAACTACCGCAAGCGATACTCGACTCTTCCACCACATGCCACATGCCAGATGTACTGGAAATGCCCTACCGACCAGAAATTTTGGGTGCATCTGAGGCGGGTGCCGAGGCGAACACTTATCGTTTAGGCGGGCTGACCTGCCTTGCCGGCGATGTGATGGGTGACTACAGCTTCCCTGAGCCTCTCTCAATAGGCCAACGGCTAGTATTCAGTGATATGGCGCATTACACCATGGTCAAAACCAGCACCTTCAATGGCACAAAGCTTCCCGCGCTGGCGATTTGGAATTCGAAGACCGATCATTTAGAGATCGTGCGCGAATTTGGCTATGATGATTTCAAGAATCGTCTATCGTGAAGCCGGTACCTCGTCGGTCGGTGACACCAGATGCATTCTCCATTCCACTTCAGGAACGGGGATAGCTTCCAGAAACGCCTTTATCATGACATTCACCTGCTCCGGCGCTTCCTGTTGCACCCAGTGGGAGACCCTGGGCAGATACCGTATCTGAAAGTCTCTGACATACTCTTCGGTGCCGTACGTAGTCTCTCGGGTAAGCGCCACATCCTCTTCACCCCAGATCATCAGCGTAGGGACATTGATGATCGGCAGACCACGTGCAGCGACTTCTTTTCTACCTCGCAGCAAAGCGCGATAGTAATTGATCATCGCTTTCAATGCGCCTGGTAGATTAGCGTTCTGCCGGTAGACCTCTCCAACCTCTGGCGGAAACATCGATTCATCAACGCAGGATTGCCGCATCACATCGCCAATTGCCTTCGCATCATTGAGACCCAGTAGAAACTCCGGCAACCACGGAATCTGGAAGAATAGTATGTACCAGGACCTACGCAGCTGAGCGAACCCGCTGCGCATTGCTCTTTGTGCCGGCCCCGGGTGCGGTACATTGCAAATGATCAGTTTCTCTAAACTGCGCTTTCGCTCGATAGCAAACTGCCAGGCCACAATCGCACCCCAATCATGGCCAATGAGAACTACATTTTCATGCCCTGAAGCATCAATGAGTGCAGCCACATCGTCCATCAGTCTATCGATATGGTAATCCTCGACCAAGGCTGGCCGCGAACTGCCGCCGTAGCCACGCATATTGGGCGCCCATGCTTCATAGCCCGCATCAGCCAACATCGGCAGTTGATAACGCCATGAAAAGCTATTTTCGGGAAAGCCGTGCAGACAAATCGCTAGCTTGTCGCCGGCACCACACTTATCAACTTCAAATCTCAGACCATTGGCGTCAACAAATTCCGTCCTGATGGGCTGATCGAACTGGGATATTTTCATCGTGGTATTGGCTTCCTATACGCCTACTCTACCTATGCCGCCTGGTCAAAATAGGGCTTGTCTCCGGCGATGGTGACGCGCTCCATTGCGCGCACGGCTGGAAAATAATCCGATGCGGCAAAATGCTGGCTGGCCCGGTTATCCCAGAACGCTATTGAGCCGGCTTTCCACTGAAAGCGGCACTGAACCTCAGGGTCCCAGGCCGACTTGTAAAGTTCGTCCAGTAGCAATCGACTCTCCTGCGCCTCCATATCCTTAATATGACTAGTGAAAGCGCCGTTCACATACACCACCCGCTCATTCGTTTCAGGATGTGTGCGCACCACCGGGTGCTCTACCGGCGGATAGAGCTCGTGCAACTCCTCAGGCTTTTTGTTCAGACGACTGGCGAAGACCCGCGCGATATCGTGAACCGCGACGCAGTTGTGGATTTTCTCTTTGGTAGCGTCACGCAGGCGATCATAGGCCAGAGCCATATTTGCAAACAGGGTATCGCCTCCCACAAGCGGCACTTCCTGGCCGCGCAGCACCGAACCCAAAGAAGGTTGCTCGCGCCAAGTGACATCAGAGTGCCAAAAGTTCTCGGAACCTCTCGATTCCGGCCCATGTGCAATGTGCAGGACTTCCGGGTCAGGCTGATTTTCTGGCGTTGCCGGGTGGATTTCCAGATTGCCAAAACTACGTGCAAAAGCAATATGCTGCGCACTCGTTATATGCTGGTCACGAAAAAAAACTACTTTGTATTGTAATAGTACTGCACGCACGTCGCTCACAAAGCTTGGCGATAAGTCGCTAAGGTCTACATCCAGAATTTGTGCGCCAATGGCAGGTGTTAAAGGCTCAATTCTCATAGAAGAACTCCTACGCTTGTCTTCTTTGCTACACATTACTACAGACGTTCAGCCCAGCAAATCCAGTGCCACCGCTTCAGCCACCTTAATTCCGTCGATGCCGGCAGACAATATACCACCTGCATAGCCCGCTCCCTCTCCAGCCGGAAATAGGCCGGAGGTATTGATACTCTGATAGTCTTTGCCCCGCTTGATGCACACTGGCGACGAAGTTCTTGTTTCGATACCCGTCAACAACGCCTCAGGCATAGCAAACCCTTCAATTTTTTTGTCGAATACAAGCAACGCTTCGCGCAGAGCGTCAATCGCAAAATCGGGCAGTGCGCGGGACAAATCGGTCAAAACAACACCAGGACGATAGGATGGCTCCACAGCACCAAGCACCGTTGACGGCCGACCCTTCAGAAAATCACCCACCAATTGCGCCGGTGCGGAGTAGTCTCTTCCGCCCATTTCAAACGCTAGCGTTTCGAGCTTGCGCTGTAGATCAATTCCTCCCAGCGCACTCTCGGGATAGTCTTGCTCCGGTGTGATTCCGACAACGATGGCCGAATTAGCATTGCGCTCCTTGCGCGAGTACTGCGACATGCCATTAGTCACCACTCTCCCCTCTTCGGACGTGGCCGCCACCACGGTACCGCCCGGACACATGCAGAAGCTGTAGACACTGCGACCGTTCTTACAGTGATGCACAAGCTTGTAGTCGGCGGCGCCAAGGATCGGGTTGCCCGCGAATTCACCGAAGCGTGCCCGGTCGATCACAGATTGCGGATGCTCAATTCGAAACCCGATGGAGAATGGCTTGGGCTCAATATAAACACCTTGATCGAGCAGCATTTCAAACGTGTCGCGAGCGCTATGCCCAATCGCCAGAATGACATGCCGGCTCAATAGTGTTTCACCGCCGCAAATGGCGACCCCGCGAACACAACCCTTTCCGTTGGCCTCTCGTTCCACCAATACTGTCTCTACCTTTTTCTCAAAACGAATCTCTCCACCGAGGCGAACGATCTCTGCCCGCAACTTCTCTACCATCGTCACCAACTTGAAAGTCCCGATATGCGGTTTGCTCACAAACATTATCTCTTCGGGCGCCCCCGCCTTTACAAATTCGGCTAGCACCTTGCGACTGAGGTGGCGGCGGTCCTTGACCTGGCTGTAAAGCTTTCCGTCAGAAAACGTGCCAGCGCCGCCCTCGCCAAACTGCACGTTCGACTCCGTATTCAACTTGCCTTCGCGCCACAGGCTCCAGGTGTCCTTGGTCCGTTTGCGGACCTCCCGGCCACGGTCCAAAACAATCGGCTTAAGCCCCATTTGCGCGAGTAGCAGCGCTGCTAAAATTCCACAGGGGCCAAAACCTATCACAATGGGTCGTTGTTGCCTCACTACCGGGAAATCCACATCTGCCTGAGCGACAAAGCGATAACGTGTGTCGGGTGTTGTTGCAACACGAGCGCCCTGTTGATTGTTATTCAGGACCTGCTCTTCAACGCCTGCAGACAACTCCACGTCTACCTGGTAGATCAGCAAAATATTGGTTTTCTTGCGCGCGTCATAACTGCGCTTAAAAACGCTTACGCTCAGAAGCTCGGTCACTTTGATACCCAGGCGCTCTAGCACTGCACCGGTCAAAGCCTCAGCCTCGTGATTCAGTGGAAGTTTAATTTCGTTCAGTCTAAGCATTGCAGGGCCAAAGCTCGTCGATTTCGAGCAAATAAGAACTGTGCAGGCGATGGGCTTTATTCGTACATTTGGCGACGTGCCACACGTTGATTACTCCTCGCCAAGGGTATTTAGAAAAATTGAGCAACTGCCTCACTTGTTTGTGTTCCAATTATTTCGGCCGCCTGCGAGATCTTTCGTCCCACGAGTTTGTGGCGTTGGAAAATATTTCTTCACCGCCGCGCTAACCTTCATCAGCCTCACCCTGGTCGTTTGCGGGTTATTTTTCACGCGCATGATGCAGACTTTTCTATCGGCATAGCATTCGCGTCACACCCGACGCGGTGCGTCCATTAGCCTACAACTGAATAAAAGTTTGTGCAAAAGCGGAGAGCTTACTTAGTTTCGCAACATATTACTTGATAGATCATGCACTATACAATGTTGACCGCGAAGCATGCGGTAATTTGATGTTCATACAAAAAGCCCGGCCGTATAACCCGAGGACCACGCCCACTGGAAATTATAGCCACCAAGGTGGCCCGTTACATCAACAACCTCGCCGATAAAGTATAAACCCTGCTGAGTTTTAGATTCCATCGTCTTTGAGCTTATCGCTGCAGTATCGACACCACCCAGAGTGACTTCCGCCGTTCGGTAGCCCTCGGTAGCCGAGGGCTTGAGTCTCCAGGCTCTGAATCGCTCTGCCAGATTCAGTAGACGCTTGTCGGTGAAGCCACTCAGCTTAAGCTCCGCTTCGTCGGGCCACCATTGCAGTTCAAGTTCGACCACCAGGGCCTTTACCAGTTTCTGATTCAAAAGAGTACGCAGTAGCAAATTCCCGTGCTCACGCTTGGCATCGAGCAACCATTGAGAGCAGTCAATATCAGGCAGCAAATTGACATAAACCGTCTCGCCGGGCGCCCAGTAGTTTGAGATCTGCAGAATTGAAGGGCCGCTAATTCCACGGTGAGTGAACAACAGTTTTTCAGCAAAAGACTGGCGCCCGCATGTCACCTCTACTTCCAGGGACACACCAGCCAGGCGTTCAAAAAAGGTCTTCATCGCATCGCTGAACATAAACGGTACCAGTCCAGCCCGGCGCTCGGTCAGCGACAAGGAGAATTGTTCAGCAACGGCATAACCCGCTCCACTACCACCCAATGTCGGAATTGAGAGAGCGCCAGTTGCAACAACCAGCGAGTGACAAACCAGACTACTCTTTTTTTTGGCGCCTTTATGGCCCAGCTCGATGGCAAGTTGGTAACGATATTCCAGCTCTTCATCACAGCCCCCAGGAGTATCGCCGGACCCGTTTTTGCATTCGGCAGCAATCGCCTCGATACCTAACACTTCGCTGTGTGTAAAAATAGTTACACCCGCCGTCTCACACTCCTCAAGCAACATCGCTAGAATATCGTTCGCAGAGTTCTTGCAAAACAACTGACCATATTTCCGTTCTTCGTAGTCAATGCCGTATTGCTCTACAAGGCCTATAAAGTCCCATTGAGTGTATTGTGCTAATGCGGATTTACAGAAGTGTGGATTACCGGAAATGAAATTTTCTGCCTCAATCTGGAGGTTGGTAAAGTTACAGCGGCCGCCGCCAGACATGAGGATTTTCTTACCAACTTTGTTGGATTTTTCCAGCACCAATACCTTTCGCCCACGTCGACCAGCCGATGCAGCGCAGAACAACCCGGCGGCACCAGCGCCCATAACAATTACGTCATAGTAATTCAGATTCCTTTGCACGGTCTTGTCACCGGTCATAAAAATTCTGTGGTAATCTCACCCCAGTATCAGTCGCATTTAATGCGCCTATAGCGCACTCGCCGACGATTTCGTTGTTGGCGTTTCGCGACATGAATTGGAGCGTTGTTTTATGGAAGCATGGATTATCGATGGCATTGGCATGCTCGGCACGCTGCTCGTTGTATTGGCCTATTACATGTTGCAATTGGACCGAGCCGACCCGAAAGGCCTGCGCTACAACGTGATGAACCTTGTAGGCGCTGCCCTGCTGCTGTTCAGCCTGTGCTTTCACTTTAATCTTGCCAGTTTTGTTATCGAAATATTCTGGATAGGCGCGTCATTGATTGGTCTTTGGAAATACTGGCGTCGGCACGGAACAACCAACTAGTCGGCCAGCTGATAGCAAGGTTGATAGTCGTTTGCATCTTCCCCAAGTTTCATCCGCCCATCGCGCACCAGAATCTGCAGTAACCTGTCGATGCTCGACATAAGACTCGCATCGCCCGACAACCGGTAAGGGCCATGAGTACGGACCTGCTCTATACCAAAGGCCTTCACGTTGCCAGCCACCAGGCCAGAAAAAGCACAACGCAGATCACTGGCTAACTTGTGCTTGGGCACATCCGGTCGCAAGTCCAGGGCCGCCATCCTCTCATGAGTAGGAATGAATGGCTCCTGAAGATTCAAAGGAATCTGCAGCTCCCAGTTGAACGAGTAAGCCTGCTGGGCTTCACTGCGACGAGCGTGAACTTCCTCTGTTGCCTCTTTCACGACACGGCCGACCTCATTCGGCTCTCCCACAATGATACGGTAGTGATGTTTAACTCCATCGCCCAAGCTGGCCCCTAGAAAACGATCTAGTTCCATGAAGTATTCGCGACAGGACTCGGGACCCGCAAACACCAGCGGAATAGCCTCGTTGTTGTCAGGGTCCATTATTATGCTGAGCAGGTAAAGTATTTCCTCGACTGTTCCCACGCCACCTGGAAATACGATGATGGCGTGAGCGAGCCGAACAAACGCCTCAAGACGTTTTTCAATATCCGGCATAATCACCAGTTCATTGACGATCGCGTTGGGTGACTCCGACGCGATAATACCCGGTTCACTAATACCGATATAGCGGCCATCCTTTATCTGCTGTTTGGCATGACCGACCGCTGCGCCTTTCATTGGCCCTTTCATTGCTCCAATGCCACAACCGGTGGCGATATCCAGGCCGCGCAAGCCCAGCGCGTAACCGACTTGCTTGGCGTAGTCGTATTCCTCACGAGGAATCGAATGACCACCCCAACAGACCACCATTTTAGGTGGCCCGCCCGGGCTGACCGCGCGCGCATTGCGCAGGATACGAAATACTGTGTTGGTGTTTTGCGCCGAGGTTGAAGGCTGAGGTTGTGCCGAGGTGATTTTGAAATCGGTATAAACAATATCGCGCAAGGCTGAAAACAAATGTTCCTGGATACCGCGGATCATCTTGCCATCGACAAACGACTGGGGCGGCGCATTGAATAACTCAAGCCTGAGGCCGCGTGGCTGAGGGATTAGTCGAATGTCGAAATCGGAATAGTCAGCAATGAGCTGCGCAGCGTCATCTTTTTCGCTGTCAGTATTGAGTATCGCTAGTGCGCAATGCCGAAAGAGCGCGAACAGCTCACCATCACTGCGGGTAAACTTATCGATCTCAGATTGGGAGAGCAGGTTCAGCGAATTGATTGGGTTGACGATAACGTGAGCAATTTTTTCCATGGCAGGCAGTATGCGCTCGGCGGCAAAAACAGTTAAGAACTAGCGAACAACGCCATCAGGTTGTGATGATGTTGTTCGCGTGACATCGATGCATCGAAATTGTCAGGAGGTCTTTTGAGAGACTACCGTGTGCAATTTAATGCTGGCAGAGTGCTTGCATTTTTTTGTAAGCAATGGCGGTAGCTTGCTCCGTTTTGGCTGCGAGCAGTTCCTGCTTGGCTTCATTGCATTCTGCCGATTCTTGAACATTCGCATTATGCATCGCCGGATAAGCCGGATGAGAGGCAGGAGTTGAACACATTACCGCCGAAACTCTGCGGATATTCGCGTGCCTACCTTGCTCTACACTGACGCAATCCCCTACACGTATAGCCTGATTCTCCAGGACCATATTAATGGTATTGCCGTTCACTAAACGAACGGTGAAACGTTCGCCAGTACCGGCTGTTTCTCTCGAAACCAAAGCACCAAGGGCAGCACCACCGGCTGCACCGGCCACTTGCGACCCAGTTGAGTGACCACTGGTTGCCAGCAGGCCCAGCGCGCCGCCTATCAGCGATCCAGCGCCGTAACTGGGTGCCATATCCACTGTTTGCACATTTTCGACTGTGCCATATTGAACAGAGATAATTTCATTGCGGGTCGAACCGGTCAGCGGGTCGGTAGCAGCGCAACTGGCCAGGGCGAGGGTCAGGGCGGTGAACAGAACCGTAATTGCTCTCATAGTCATAATATATGCATCCTGTGGTTTATAGGTTGGTCAGCAATCTGGAAATTCGTCTCCGGAGTATGACAAATCTTTTCTGGCGGGTCACGCAATGACAGCAGTGATTCATGTCAGGCGCCTCCGCGGTGCAACACTACCCGGTCAGGCAGCATTCAGTTTCAGAAATTTGCTGGGGTCCCCTGCCACCGTTATGCGGTGGAGGATACGGTCATAGCCGTCGTACCCACCATAGGCGCGATGCAATACGCTGCGATTATCCCAGATCACAAACATGTCCTTCTCCCATTTGTGTGTGTACTGGAACTCCTCGCGAGTCTGCCACTGGTGCAACTCCCAGACCAACGCCAGAGATTCGTCATCCGTCATGCCCTCCACACCCACGATATAACCCAAACAGCCCAGCAGTGTATCCCGACCGTTTTCAGGGTGAGGCAGAATAAACGGGTGCCCGTATACGTCTCTGGCATCTTCGGAAAATCGAATCGCCATGCTGCGACCGGAGGCTTTGTCTTTGGACCCATACATACCGTCGGGGGCGTAGGCCGCTTCCGCGGAGTGCAGCGCCGTGCACCCCTCAATTTTGGCGCGCAATTCGGTGGGCATTTCAGCCAGCGCCTTTTGTTGGTTAGTAAACCCGGTGTTACCACCCACAGGCGGAATAACGAGGCTGTACAGGCAAGTTCCAATGGGTGGCTCTGCCATAAAACTCCAGTCTGAGTGCCAGTTTTCGGCGAATAGGGGAGCTTTTTCATCGGCTTTGCGCGTCAACGCAACGACATGTTCACTCCCTTCAATAGGTAGAAAGAAGGGCTCGGCGCCAAACACGCCGAAGCTCTGCACTATCTGTTCGAGATCCGTATCTGACAGCGTTTGGTCGGGAAACGCCAAAACATGGTGCTCCAGCCAGGCGGCACGAACAGCGCGAACGGTCTCGGCGTCCAGTTTTTGGGATAGATCTACCCCTATGACGGTTGCACCGCAGGCCTGGCCTGATGCTATGACTTCGATCATTAAACCTCTCCAGTGGGCTGAACCATCTGTCTTAGTGGACAACCCTGATTTATGCGAAATACGTGGTTAAGTGTCAATTCCTGTATCGCTTGTGGGAACCGTCTGAGGCCATGGATGGCGGAAGCGAGCCTACATGGAGGGTCTGCCCCTCTTTATGGGCACGTATTTGCGGCGTGTCCCAACAGGCTGTAACCGATTTGGCGCCGATCCAATTACTTCATTCAGCTCCCATCAGTTTAGGACGGATTCAGAAGCCCCGCACTTTTTCAGCCTGTCCACCGCTGACGGCAGCGACCTGCGCATATCGAGACCAATCCGCCACAGCAAGACAATCCTCCTCATGAATATCCACCCACTTGCGATTAACGCTCATCTGACAACTGTTGGTGAATTCGCTCTGTTCATTATAGGCGTAGGTTATATCGTAAGCCGGACTCAAACGCCACTCACACGCCTCCATGCGCTGCAAAGTCCGGTGGGACACGCCCGGCTTCAGAGGCAGGTTCCGTTTGCTTAAGCCGCCGGGCAATGCGCAGTTCAGCAGGGTTACGCTGTATTTAGAACAACTCGTCCCTGAGCTTGAAGTAGGCCATCCCCACCGCTAGAGCCGGTCTGCGCAACAGCTTGCCTCCCGGAAACGACCGGTGCCCAATACGCGCGAAAATATCGAAGCGGTCCGGCGAGCCACTGATCATTTCTGCCGTAAGGCGCGCCATTATATGACTGGCAGCTACACCGTGGCCTGAGAAGGCCTGAATGTAAGACACGTTATCCTGCAGGCGCCCCATCTGCGGCATGTGGTTCATGCCAACGCCCACCTGCCCACTCCACCCATACTCAATATCAACCCCGGCCAGAAGGGGGAAAACTTGCGTCATTTTACGACGCATGGTGCCCGCAAGGTTGCGAGGCTCCAGGCCTGTGTAATTCGACAGCCCACCAAACAACATGCGCCTGTCGGTCGAGAGACGAAAGTAATCCAATGCCGTACGCGTGTCGCACACGGCCAGGTCTGCGGGCATAATTTCACGGGCCAGAGACTCAGGCAAAGGCGCAGTCGCGATGACCGAGGTATTCGCGGACAGCACACGTGAGGCCAGTTCCGGCACCAGGTCGCCCATATACGCATTGCCGCAAAGCACCACATGGCTGGCAAGCACGCTGCCCCTGTGGGTGTGAACGCGCGGCCTGTCACCGTGGGCAATACGAACCACCTCAGACTGCTCATACACTTTCACGCCTAGCGTCTCGGCGGCCGCCGCCTCACCCAGGCACAGATTCAACGGATGCGCATGACCACTGCCGGTGCGATTGAGCAGCCCACCATAATACCGGTCTGAGTTGACGTAGTGCTTGATCTCATTTTTATCCAGCAGCTCGTACTGATGAGGATTACCCATCTTTTCTTCGTAGGCTTTCGCCCGGGCAAATGCTTTCATGTGTCGGGGCCTGAGCGCAACATCGCAGGCGCCCCACTTGAGATCGCAATCAATGGCGTAGGTTGCAACACGGTCGCGAACGATGTCGCAACACTCCACACCCATATTGAAAATAGCCTGCACGCCATCGGCACCGATCTGGCTCTCGAACTGCTGGGCATTGTGGCCGATTCCGTCGAGTACCTGGCCTCCATTGCGACCGGTGGCACCCCAACCAATACGCCGTGCCTCCAGTAGCACTACCGAGTAGCCGCGCTCGGCCAATTCCAGCGCCGTATTTACACCACTGAAACCACCGCCGACAATCGCTACATCAGCCTGAACATCGCCTTCCAGCTGGGGGTAATCAGGTTTGCGGTGCGCAGTAGCAGCATAATACGAAGGCGCATGCTCACGGGTGTCTTCGATTCTTTTCAGGCCAAACATCGGCTCGCTCCGTAACAGACGTCGGCTGATTAAGGGGTGATTTTACGCAATTCCCGATACGCTTTCTTCTGCGTGGTCAGCGGTGGTGGCAGCGTATCCAGCCATTCACCTAACTGCTGATCCAAGACCTGAACCGTTTCGCCATAATCGGCAACAGCATCCAGATTACTGGACTGGGCAGGGTCTGCGGCCGCGGAGTGGAACGTCCTGTTGGCAGGACGACCGCTGGGAAATTCCGGATACAGTTTGTCGGGAGTCGTGCTGATGTGGGTCAGAATGTGGCCGTTTCGATCCAGCGCCCAGGCATAGAGCGGACAGGAAGAGCGGTCGCCCTTGAGCGCCTCCATATCATAGCCATGTGACCATTCCGTAGACTGCAATCCAGCGGAGTACAATACTTGTCGCGGACCCCTGGGAGCCCGACCTAACAGGAAGTCCTGAAAGCTCAAGCCATCTATCGCGTAATCATGGGTTACGCCGACAATATCCAGAACAGTAGGCAGTATGTCCATGGTGCTAATCAATTCAAAACTAAATCCAGGCGCTATCATTGACGGCATATAAACAATCAGTGGAACACCGGATCCGCCAAGCCACCCTGTGCCCTTACCCCCTCTGTAGGGCGCATTGTAGGGAGGCACACTGTAGTGGGTCTGCCCATTGTCAGCGCTGAATATTAACAGCGTGTTGTCGGCAACGCCTTGTTCTTCCAAAACCCCATAGATGCGTTGCAGGCTTTCATCCACTCCACGCATATGGCCGGCATAGGAATCAGTGAAACCGACCCCGGAATCAAAATACTGCTGGTATTTTTCCGGGCTGGGCTGGAGCGGCCCATGCACTGAAAGCGGTGCGTAGTAAACAAAAAATGGCTCCTTCGCCTGAATACTGCGATTCATAAAGGCAATTGCCTGATCCGTTAACAAGTCCGTCAGGTACTCATCTTTCGCGCGCGGCGGCACCAGTTCATGGTTCTCCCATAAATACTTCGAGCCGTAATAGCGGTCATCGTGGCTGTTAAAACCAAAATAGTAATCGAAGCCCCGGTCCAGTGGATGCTGGCCTTCCGCGGATGATGAGCGATAACCCATATCGTCTAAAATAGCTTTCAGTGTGATGCCTTGCCCGTCCGCCTGCCGCGACTTCAATTCCAGCTTGGCTCTCTCGCGAAGACGCTCATCATGCCTGCCCAGATGCCATTTTCCGATCATGGCCGTGGCATAACCTGCATCCTGCAAGGACTCCACCAGCATGGGTTGATCTACCGGGAAACCATTCTCGACCGCGTCGTTATTGCCGTAGATACCAAAGCGCTGTTGATAGCTGCCTGCCATCAGGCCTGCGCGGGAGGGCGCGCACAATGACGAGGTGGCAAAGGCCTGCTCAAAGACCATCCCCTGTTGCGCCAGTGAGTCCAAAAAAGGCATGGCCGTTTGAGCCGTCTCAATATGGCGATCTACGTCAATGGAAAAAAATCTATTTCTCTGTTCACCGTAATAATTAACAACAAATTCCTCAACATCTTCCTCCGTCAGTCTGTGCGCATAGGGTGGCAGCCACGCGGGACCCACATCGTCCATGTACACGAGCAAGATATTCGGCCGCTGGGCAGACCAGGCGGAAAACGTAAAGAGTAAGGCAGTGAGGCCGAGCAGTAAGTTTCTATACATAGCTTTGGTATTTAATGCCTGTGTGAAACCAGGGTAGAATCGACCAGGTCCCCAGCTTAGCCTACAATAGTCGTCCACTTGTCGGATTTAAGCAATCCCGCGCTTCGAGCCCGAACCATCAACCGCTCGATCGCTTGCGCTAAGCAGCCTTCGGCCGCGCAACGCGCTGTTATCGTCTTTTAATCAACTGGATATAGGGAGAGAACGAATGTTCGCCTGGACAGAACAACAGCTCATGATTCAAGGCATGATTCGCGATTTTGTGGAAAAAGAAATCGTACCGCTGATTGATGATCTGGAATATAACGGCCTACCGCCCTACGACATCCTGCGAAAGCTGTTCAAGACCTTTGGCATGGATGAACTTGCCGGTACTCGATTTGACAAGCAGATCGAGAAGGAAGAGGCGATTGCCAGGGGCGAAGAGGTCGAAAAACCAACCCCCAAAACCACCGACGACGGCGCTGTGTCGGCGGAAGCTCTGGACGCCGCCGCCATGGGCTTGATCCCCATTATCGAAATCAGCCGTCACTGCCAGGGGCTTATTACCGCCATGGGTGTTTCCGTGGGCTTGACCGGTGGCGCCATTATGTCCAAAGGTAGTCTGGCGCAGAAAAAGAAATACGGGCGCGAATTATTGACCCTGGAAAAAGTTGGCGCATGGGCCATTACTGAGCCCAGTTCAGGATCGGACGCGTTCGGCGCTATGAAGTCCACCGCTCGTCGCGATGGCGAGGGAGGCTACATACTCAACGGCAGTAAAACCTTCATCACCAACGGCCCCTTCGCCGATGTCATAGTGTTTATCTGTCGCCTTGATGAACCTGGTGTGGAGCCCCGAGACAGGAAAATCGTCTCCTTTATTCTCGACTCCGGCATGCCGGGACTAGAGCAAAGCGCCGCGTTCAAGAAAATGGGGATTGGCTCCTCGCCCACGGGCGAACTTTTTTTATCGGATGTAAAAGCTGGTCCGGAACGCCTGATGGGAGAATCGGAAGATGGCTACGGTCGCTCCGGCGCAAAGTCTACCTTCAGCTTGGAGCGCTCAGGTGTTGCCGCTATGGCACTGGGATTAGTCCAGCGCTCACTCGAGCTATCGCTGGAATACGCCAAAACTCGCGTGCAGTTCGATCAACCGATTGGCAACTACCAACTCATTCAGTTGAAACTGGCAAAAATGGAAGTTGCCCGCCTGAACCTTGAAAACTTGGTATTCCGCTATATCGAAACTCGCGCGGCGAACAAAGACCTGACGCTGGCAGAGGCCTCCGCGATGAAACTGTATGCTGCCCAGGCCGCGATGGAGGTTACCACCGAAGCCGTGCAGATATTTGGTGGTGCTGGTTACATGCGCGAGATGCGCGTAGAGCAGTTGATGCGTGATGCGAAAATCCTACAGATTTACGCGGGCACTGATGAGATGCAGATCGTGGCCATCGCCAAGGATTTGCTAGGGAGAGCGTAACGCACGTATGTCGAACAAGGAAACAATGCAGGCCCAGCGGGATGACTACCAAAAACGTGGTTTCATTCGGTTACCACAGTTATTTTCTCGCGCAAAAATCGTGACCTTTGAGCAAGACATCAGCGCAGCGGTAACAAGGCTTGCCGATCCTACAGCAGACAAGCACCCCAACTCTGAATCTGATGCCTATGCACAGGCATTCACCCAGGTGATGAATCTATGGCGTCACGACCTGAAAGTACGGTCTATCGTATTTAACAGGCAGTTGGCTGCCGCAGCTGCACAACTGATGGGAGTCGAAAGTGTTCGCCTCTACCATGATCAGGCCTTGTATAAAGCGCCTCACGGCGGCATGACACCCTGGCATTGCGATCAGTACTACTGGCCGCTCGATACAGACAAGACGATCACCGCCTGGATACCACTGCAGGACACACCCATTGAAATGGGCGCGGTGGTATTTAGTGCCGGCAGCCACCACATTCCGATGGGACGAGATTTGCCAATTGGGGATGACTCGCAGCAGGTTATCAGCGACAACCTGAATCGCCTGGGACTGGAGCATGTCGAACAGAACTTCGATGCCGGAGACGTCAGTTTTCACTCGGGGTGGACATTTCACAGTGCGGGGCCCAATCTCACCGATCGACCGCGCCGGGCTATGACTGTCATCTACATGGAAAATGGTGCGCGGCTTAAGGCGCCTGAAAATTCGAATCAGCAAGCGGATCGAGAAGCTTGGTGTCCGGATTTAGCGGTGGGTGATGAGGTGGCTACATTCATTAACCCTGTGCTCCATGGGTAGAAGGATTGCCTGATTTGAAGGACAGTTACTCTGGCTAGGGCTCCCTGCCACCCTGTCGGCCCTTTCCATTGAGAACGGCGATAATATAAACCGAACCGGAGAGCAATAGACCCACAACAATGATTGACATGACCAATATTGAAACGGGTACAAAGCCGCAGTGAGCGTTCAATGTTATGGCCTCAGAAAACGTACACTGGCCACTAATCGACATTATCCCTGCTGCTGCGACAGCCAGCGAAAGAAAAAAGACGATACCAGAACGCGCCGCTCTGGTGGCATTGCCTTGAGTATCTGCACTTACAATGTAAATCCCGCCAAGCAAGCAAACCGGCACAAGCACCAATAGGTAGACCTGCTGAAATGTCACCCTGGCTCCCTATTGTTCAATGCGCCGTCCCAAAAAAATACGCAACGTATTTATGCATATACAAACTCAACACCAGACAACCAACGGTAATACTCTGACCGAGCGCCTGGTCGTCTGGACGGTATTGTGGCATCAAAAAAAATCACGGGCGGGTGGGGAAACCGCCCGACTGCCTCACCTTGTTATGCATTCTATTTGTGTGTAATCGGCTTATCTGTAAAAAGGTAGTCTTTTAATTCTTTGTCAAAGCTTGGGTCTTGCCTTCTAATCCATTCAAGCACCATCGCCGCGTGCTCTTTTTCCTCATCTCTATTGTGCGCAAGTATGGCCTTTAATTCGCTATTTTTACATGCATCAACTCTTTGGTTGTACCAGTCTACTGCCTCAAGCTCTTCCATCAGTGATGTAATAGCTCTATGCATATCCCTGGTGTCGTCTGTGAGTTCATCTATGGGTTCGTGGTAGCCTTCATTAGACATTTTCTATCTCCTTGTTGAGTGATGTAGCGGTTTTTATGCATAACACTTGCAGCAGAGGTAGCCACTATGTAACTGCCCCTGCTGCCCGTACCTGTTATGCTTATACAGTGGACGACTTTGAGAACGCATATATAACGATTACTCCCGCAACAATTAAAGCCATTCCCAGGAAGGCTGGCAAATCAAGCCGTTGGCTAAAAACAAGCCAGCCTAACAATGTGATCAGTACAATACCCATGCCAGACCATATTGCATACGCAACACCTACCGGTATCGTTTTCAGGACAACCGATAAGCAGTAAAATGAGATTCCGTATCCAAGAATTACAACTAGACTCGGACCGTATTTTGTAAAACCATCAGATGACTTCAGTGCGCTGGTCGCTACCACTTCAGACAAAATTGCTATGGTCAGGTACATGTATCCACTCATATTTATCCTCTAAACCTAACAGCTAAATATATAGAAAATATCCATACAACACTGAATCTGTATATACATTCCAACACCGGACTTTTGCTATACATATTAACCACCTATCATTTCCCCCGGCACATACCCGCCAGTATGCTCGGAGTGCATTCAGCCACGAATTCGGCAAGTACGATAATGGCACCGCAACACCAGGGTATTGTTCAGCGTGTGAACCTGCTCAGTGATAGCGTTTATGCGTCACCTTCGGAGCTTTCTCGCATGCGGGAACGGAGCCCAAACATAATTACTCTTCTTCACTTGCCCGATAGAGTTCTTCCGCTCGTGCCTTTAGGCCGACGGCACAGGCATTAAAACCTCGCTCCACCTGCTCACCCAATTGCTCCATCATCGGCGCCACCATATCACCACTGAATTCATCCACACTGACATAACGACAACTGCGCTCATCTATAGGCGTGAGGTGCTGGGCCCGATTCGCATGGATCGGGTCACCGGGTTTGTTTTCCATAGACCAAACAACCGTTTGGCAGGGTTCAATTTTCGTTATGTACTCCACCTGAGGCTGCAGGCCATTGCCTAGGTCAACCTGCATTGCAAGCGGTGAGCCCAGTACGGCATCGCCCTTCATGCTAGGACAAAACGTGTTCCACAAGCCATAGTTGTCAAAATCCATAATCACATCCCACACCAGTTCTGCCGGGGCGTTTATAATGACTTCGTCGCTGGAAACACTGTTTTCGGTAATCATCTATTCTCCTTCAATCCATGTTGCACGGTCCCTTCCCGCGCTCTTCTAGTTAGCGTAACTAACGCCGCCATTTACTCGCCAGCTCTGACCGTTGACCCACTCACCGTCATCGGATAACAGGAAGGCCACCGCACCAGCAATATCCTCCGACGCGCCGTGACGGGTACTACGCGCACCCTTGAGCATCCAGTCTTTCATTTCCTGGTTCATATTGGCATCAAGTTGCTCAGTTAACACAAATCCGGGGGAGATTATGTTGCACCGAATGCCCTTACGACCCCACTTAGATGCAATATGGCGGCACAACGAATTAACCCCCGCCTTCGATGCAGCATAGGCGGGACGCTCCGCCTCACCTGCAATGGAGGCGTCGGAGGAGGTCAGCACCAGTGCGCCACTTTCGTGTTCCAGCATATGCGGCAGTACGGCGCGCAACAACATTGCGGTACCAATAACGTTGACCCGCAGGGTACGTTCCCACAGAGCGCTGTCGTTACTGAGGATGTCACCGTCTACCAACACCGCCTGTAGGTCGGCCACATTGGCAAATAGTCCATCGAGGCGCCCGAAGTGCTTTACTGCGCTTTCGATGAGAGTATTAATGGTCGCCTCATCAGCCTGGTCGTAGTACCAGGCAACTGCGTCACCACCACCTGCATTCAATTCCAACGCTAGAGACTCAGCTCCTGCAATATTGAAATCACCAATACCTACCCGCGCGCCCTCCTCACTCAGGCGCCGAGCGGTAGCCGCGCCAATACCCGTGGCGCCACCACACACAAGAATAGCTTTGCCCTGCAGATTCTTCATACTAATTCTCTTTCAATTAGGGTCGTAAGGGGTGATACATTGACAAGAATTGGAGTGGATCAGACTATGGTGCAAATATCCACATCTAACAACCCGAGCCCGATAAGATTCAACCGACCCGGCATCAGGAACTAAACTGATATGAAATTTCTTGCTTTTATATGGCATAGGATCACCGCCGCCTTCAGCACTTTGTTGTTGTTGGCACTATTGATCGCACTTTTTCTGGGATACAAGCTCGCCAACAGCGAGCAGTCGGATGACCAACTTAAACTTCAAGGCAAGCATGAATACCTTACGGAAATCAGCCACCAAATAGACTCTGGCCGCTTGCGCCCCAATATTGTCTTCATTCTTTATGACGACCTCGGATACGGCGATATTGGAGAGGGTGCCCAGGACAACACCCTGGTCGCCACGCCCAACATCAACCAATTGGCAGCTGGCGGAGTGGTACTTACGGACTTTCATTCGCCCTCGCCGGTATGTACACCATCTCGTGCCGGGTACCTTACCGGGCGTCTAGCGCCAAGGGCAGGGCTCCCAAATGTGGTTTTTCCGACGGGCAGTACCAAAGGTTTACTCTTTCGTCTGCTGACGAGGCCCGGCAGCCACTCGCGCTTACCCGCAGAAGAAATCACATTGGCCGATCTGCTCAAAGCAGCTGGTTACGCCACTGGTATGGTAGGCAAGTGGCACATGGGCGACCGCAGTCCATCTCTTCCCAATGACATGGGTTTTGATAGCTACTTCGGGGCCCTCTACAGCAACGACATGGAACCGTTTGCCCTGTATGCCAACCGGGAGATCGCTGTTGAAGCGCCCGCAGACCAGCGCTACCTGACCGAACGCTACACCGAAGCCGCCACTGCATTCATAGAAGCCCACGCGGCTGAACCGTTTTTCCTCTATTTCGCGCACAATTTCCCGCATGACCCTCTGTCTGTGCGTGAGGAACGAAGCGGCCAGTCAGAGGCTGGGCTTTATGGTGACGTACTGGAGGAAATTGACGACAGCGTAGGCGCCATCGTGGCAACACTGGAACGCACCGGAACACTGGAAAACACCCTGATCATTATCACTTCCGACAACGGCCCCTGGTATCTGGGCAACGCCGGTGACCAGCGCGGCCGCAAGGGCAACACGTTTGAGGGCGGCATGCGCGTGCCCTTCATTGCACACTGGCCGGCAGCCATTGCTGGCGGCAGGACCGAACCCGCTATGGCGATGGGTACCGATCTGTTACCGACGGTACTTGATCTGCTGCAATTACCCGCGCCAGAAGACCGTCTGCTCGATGGACGCAGCATCCTGAATGTCCTCACCAGTGGCACCGCCACACCCCATGACTACCTCTATTATTACGATGGCGAAACCCTGTTCGCCGTTCGCGATCAGCGTTTCAAATACCGTGGCCCTGCGGGTGTTTTTTATAGTACTGACCAGGTCCCTGTCGGCGCTGCCGCACCCCAAAAGGAGTGGCTGTTTGACCTTGCCGGTGACCGCCGTGAATCCTACGATACCTCTGACCACAATCCACAGGAGCTAAAGCGCCTGCGCGATGCCTTTACCGCCAAGAACAAGGAGATGGACGACAACAAGCGGGGGTGGAACTAAAGCCCCCCCAATAGCGTCTATTATGGAGCAGCTCCGGCCAATTAGGTCATTGGCGACCTGAAGTCCTTTTACAAAACCGAGGTTTAAACACCATGAAAAAGCTTACTTTTGTCAGCCTGATAGCGACCGCGGCACTCGTCGCCTGTCAGAGCAAACCAATGCTACAAACAGGTCCAGATGTCGAGGTTATAGACGGAAATCTTGTGCGCGTTGATCACTCTCGTGCCGACCAGGCTTATGTCGATCCTAATGCGAACTTCGAGATCTACACGGCAATAATGATAACGCCGCTAGGAGTCGATAATGTGGAAATTATCCAACCAAGCTCCAGTTTTCGGACAGCGGGTAATCGCAACTGGGAGCTTAGCAACGCAGACAAAGAGCGCCTCCAGGAAGACTTTCGAGCAGCGATGGAAAAGCAGTTGTCAAAACAAGAGGGCTACCAACTAGTCGATACCGTCGGCAACAACGTGCTTGAAATTTCTGCAATATTGACTCGGATCGCTCCCAATGCATCTAAGGATGATTACCGCTCACGACCAGCGGGCCGCAGCAAAGTATTTTCTGAGGGAGCGGGGAAGATGGATGTTTCGGTGACATTCAGTGATTCTGAGACTGGCGAAGTGCTGGCACTGACGAAAAATTCTCGATCCGGCTCGACACTGTGGGGTATCAATAACCGTGTCACAAATTTGGCAGAAGTCCGCAGGGCGTTTACCAGCTGGGCCATACAAATCCGCGCCCAGCTGAATCAAGTACACAGCCAAGACTAATCCAGCACGGCTGAAGCCTTACGCTGTCAGCCCGTAACGAGAGACAAGTCCCCTGCAGCATAGGCTTCAGTGTATTTTCTGAACTTCCTGAACATAGTGCGATTTGCCAGTCGCATGATCGGGCGTGTAAGAATCATCATATGTCGTGAAAAACCCACTACATCCATTGCCATATACCACTCGACTCGACAGCTACCGTTACCCAGATCGGTAACACGATAGTCTTCCAAAAATTTCTCCGTGGCATTTTTGCTGCAGCCAACAAAGCTGAAAGCCATACGTTTACCCCGATCCCATGCTACAAATTCCTCGTAACCGATCATATCGCCCACCATGTGCACATTGCGCGTAGTGCCTACACCGTAGGGTTGTGGCGAGGTCCATTCCACTTTCTGTATAGGTAACGCCCACTCGGTCCAGGAGTGAGCATTTTCAAACACATCGAATACTTGTTCAGGCGTTGCTTTCACAATCTCAATAGCGGAAAAAATGTTCTTGGTCTCATTCAAAAATTCGAGGCCCACCTTGGTGCATTCAAAATAGTCGCTCATGCTGCTCACCAATCAATCAGTTGATAGAGAAAACCTGTGCTATCGAAATCGCATCGGGCTACTTCAATGCAAAAGCTTTTTTTATGTCGTTGTAATCAACAATCGCTGCATCCATAACCGCCTTATCGTACTCGCGCAGTCCACTTAAAATTATACGCTTCTTGCCGCGGCCGATGATTCTATCGCGATCCAAAAAATTAAAGCCCAGCTCGACACTACCACGCCTGCCGTTGATTTCAATCTTGCTGTAATCGCTGCACAGGCTCGGACTTTCAATGTCGAGTGTATCCAGATCGATGGTCATGCTCACATACATCACCATAGGACGAGCGGCATTAATCATCACATTTTGCTCAGCAAGCAATGGCACCAGGATGTGCGGGAAACTCTTGCCTGAAAATTCCACGTATTCCTGAGTCAGGCTTTGAAGTAGCGTTTCATCGCGGCTAAGGTCTCCGCCACGTCTCACTTGGAGATAATCTCTTTTTTCAGTGTCCTGAATTTTCAGCTCTGCCGAGGGCTCTGGAAGCACAAGCTCCACACCCTCAAGCACCATCCCTGAGAAATCAAACTCCATATGCTGGCTAATGCCGTACTTGGCCAGAACAACAGAAAACAAGAGGTCGCCCGGAATACAAAATCGTCTGGCATCGGCATCATGCAAAGGATTGAAGTCCCCTGCCATGTGTTTGGCGAAGTTGCTGCCCTGCTCTCGGGTAAAACAAATATGGCCATTGGGTTCACTAAAATACTGATCGATGGTCATAGTTAGATTGAGTTGCCAGTTGTTGCGCCCGGAGCGCGCAGTTTAGCAGGAAATGACATTGTGGCGCCCACCTGTTGCGCATACCGGAACACGCAGTCAAAGAGTGGCTGCCGTTATCAGAATCGTTGGATATTCTTACCGATAGCCCGGTCGCGCAGCTTCCAGAACAAGCTATTGGGATTGACCACAATGATGAACACACGACGCAAACGATCTTCGGGGCAATTGATTGGATGCACGGCATGCCAGGCATGGTCGCCGCGCTTTATCAGCGCGCTGTAGTTTCCAATCGAGTCACACTCAATAGAGTTATCAAACTCATCGAAGCCAGGGGCCGAGTTATAATCCAAACGCCCCCCATCGTCCAGAATCAGTGTCGAACCACCCCACTGGGGATTCCAATCTTGTGACGAGTTGAAATAAAACAAGTGGGAACCATGTTCACGGCGAGCATCACAGTGAGGAGAGACATCTGCGCCACTGGGCGTGTAGTGCCAATGAAATCGAAACTCTGCCTTCTTCGCGCCTAGCAAGCGCTCGATCTCGCTTCGATACGCATCGGAGCAAAGCTCATCGATAAATTCTTTCCAGGGTTGGGGTACCGGCATGCCCGGCGTGTACTCCAGCGAGTAGCGGTCATGGGGGGCCTGTCCTGCGCGGCGCTCCTTACCAAATTTTTGATCGAATAGATCCATCGGTGGCATGTTTGCCAGTAAATCCTGAAAGCCTGAGTCTGTCAGCACACCTTCGCTATTGAAATAAGGATACGGTTTCATGGCCCGAAAGTCCTCGCAACTTAAGTTGCGCAGCGTCTCAATATTCAAATACTTCACGCGGCTCTCACTCGTAATTTAGGTGTGCGGTCGAGCACTTCGAATGCGTCGTGGCGCACATGATCCAGATTTATCTCAGATCGTATGAGGTCCTCGCTGATGTGTCCGACCTCCACACATTCTTTCAGTAGGCCAAAGAAAAATGCTTCCTGGCGCGAATCCGGGTGTTCCCGATAGCGCCCAAGTAACCCGTACTCTCCAAAGACTCGAACGCGCAGGCGGTTAGCGCTAGCCAGCAGTGGCTTGTGCTTGAATTTGTCTGCGGGTGTGTAATCCACGGGCAAACCAGTTTTCCAGGGCTGCGTCTTGCGTTTAGTGTTGTGTAGAAGCCGGGTATTGCTATTCAGATTATCGAAGTCGTTCCAGCAATCTTCCAGATAACCAATATTAGCGGGGTCTTCGTAGGCTAGCACCATCCAGTCTTTATAATCCTTCTGCGAGCTGAATAATTGACCAAACTCTTTCTCGGCATCCCAGTGACGCAGGCGCGCGCAGTCCATAAGGAGTACGCTGGTGGCAACCTGCGACACTTTGCCCTCTTTCGCTGAGCGGTGACGCCCCATAACCGCGGCTCCTTTCATGTCGAGCTCAAGCAGTTCATTAATATCCCCGACGGCGAACACATCGGGGTCGGTGACAACCGCACGCCCCTCCCAGTTCATTAATTTTGGAGGTAAATAGCGTAACGGCGTGAAGGATTGCAGATCATCCATATGCCAGACGCGATTGACACCGCCGCGCAAAAAGCTCTCGCCCTCCCTGGCACTCAGGTAGGGGTAATCTTTCGTGTGGATAAACTTCACTTCAAAGTTTTCGGGGTTAGCCGAATTGTGCCGAAAAGAATATTCAGACACCAGCGCACCGAGCCACTGTCGCTCATTGGTGTGGATAAAAACGCACTTTTCCGTCAACCGGCTGCTCCAATTTCGGCACTCGTATAACCAAACGCTGCAAGCAAATCAGAATCTACCATAGCATTTAGTTCCGCCACTTGAACGTCATCAAAATAGTCGTGATATCCGCCCACCTTGGCCTTGCGTACCTTGAATGTATTGGGGTCGTTAACATCCTTCGCCTGCACGCGGCTGCCACTGCGCCAGAAGTAATTTTCCTGTTCTTTCTTTCGCAAGTTTTCCACCGAGGCAAACTCTACGGTGTCCTTTAGATACTCGGGTATCGCCTCCATACCGAGAAACCCCACGATCCGTTCCATTTCTCGCTCAGGATAGGTGCGCAGATCCTCGTACCGAACAACAAGCAGCTCTTTAATGTGCGGCAGTTCTCTGGCCCAGTTGTTCATAAATTCAATGATGTGGGACAAGCCCTGATTTTTATCCTTCACAAAATCGTAAACCGAAATGTCGGACTCATGCTCCGGATACTTGTTCATGGCTTTTTTCTCCGGGCGCATGCGGTACTTCCATTGAAAAAACTGAGACACACCAACGTCGATCGGGTTGCGCACTAGCAAAACGGTCTTTTTGTTATAAAAATCTTTTTTGGAATCCACGTTTCCCGTGTACCCGCGCAAGTAATTGTCATGGGTGAAGAAAACCTTCGGTATATCTTTGTTCAGGCGGGTAAAATTATCGAAACCCATAAGTATGTTGTCAGGCAATTTATACATCAGCTGAAAATAGCGCGAAATCATCACGCGAACCCAAGTGCGGCCACTCTTGCCATAGGAGGCGAAAATATATTGGCAATGTTTGTATTTCCAGAACTCTTCTTTGCCACGACGCCAACGTTGCAGCTCGTGGGCTTTTTCCTGCGGTAAAAATACCGAAATCGCGCGTACCAACCATTTGATTAGCCGCTTGATAATCATATGCATGTAGAATTCCCCTGATCAGGGCAGATATAAGCGGCGAAGGGTATAGGATGATCATGCTATTCTCAAGATTGCGTGGTATTTTTAACGGCTTTCGCTCAACCTACGCAAGCAGTTGATAATCATGGATTTTGAAACGCCCTACGGCGCTAGATCGACAAGCTCAGGCCACTGCGGTAAAGCACTTCGCACGGTGCAATACTTCAACCGGATCAAGCACAGTGTCAAGCTAACACTACTCCTCCACACTCCCGGTAACGATGTATGAGTCAGCTATCCCGGTCTTTTCTAGTTTGCATTTGCTTGACGCAGGCGGGCATCAGCCAAGCTGCGGACACCGTGACCCCACAATTACCGGCCTGGCAGGTCCTTGAGTTTGAGGAAAAGGCATTTTGGGCCACCGCCCGTTCGCGACTGGAAGTGCTACCCGACCCTGAGGCCGCTGGTCGCTGGGATCTTAGCGTCAATAGCTCGGTCGTAGATAACTCCGAACAGATCCAGGTCAACTTCGACCCCGCAAACGGGCATGCATACACTCGCTCACGCTTGAGCCGAGGCAAGGAGCAGCGATTAAAGTCCTATCGCTACGAGGCTGATTTCATCGTTCGAGAGCGCCGCAATCCCGGCACAGACAAAGAGATACCCGCAAAGAACTGGCCTGTCACTTACAGTGGCGAAGTCGATTATCCAGCGCCCGACGCAGGCATGGTAGTCACCAGCACCTATCTTCTGCTACTCCTGGCGCAGCAGCTACAAGAGCAAGGACCGGGGAAATCGCTCGACGTGCTGGTACATACAGATTTCAATTTCTATCGTGCACGCCTCACCTCCGGTAATGGCATACCCATCGAGGTTGACTACTCCGTCACTGGAGAGAAAAGCATTCGCGGCAAACGAGAGACGCTCGCAGTAGCGCTGCAAGTAAACCCCCACGGCACACTAGCGGAAAAGAATGACTTCAGTTTCCTCGGTTTGCATGGAGAGATCATTTTGTTTTTTGATCGTAAATCAGGACTGCCCGTACAGGTTCGTGGCCTGGCCCCGCGTATCGGCACAACCGATATCAATCTCAAGTCCGTTACCATGAGGCAAGCCTTTTAGTGAGATTTTCGGCCGGTCCGGTAGGCATGATCAGTAATCCTGGTAGCGGGCACAACCGCAATCAGTTTGGAGACATTCGCGCGCGCGTCGAACAGCATCCGGGAATACAGCACATAGTTACTCACAGCCCCGACGACATTGCACCCGCACTGCAAAAACTTGCCCAGATGAACACCCAAGTCCTGGCAATCAATGGCGGCGACGGCACGGCTTCAGCTATTTTAGGCAAACTTCTGGAATCGAGTGTGTTTACTGACCTACCACTGATCGCACTGCTTCCAGGCGGCACCGCCAATATGAATGCCGGCGATATTGGCGTCCGCGGCTCGCTGAAGAAGGCGGTGTCGCGCTTTTGCCAATGGAGCGAGGGCCAGAGGACTACCGAGGGCAAGCTGGAATCTCGGCACTTGATGCGCGTCGTTGCGCCTCAGGACACAGCGCCACGCTATGGTATGTTTCTTGGTGGAGGCGCGGTCATTCACGGCACCGAATACGCGCACAAGGAAATTCATTCACGCGGACTGCGCGACGACTTCAGCCTCGCGCTGGGCACCCTCCGTACTGTATGGGGAGTGGTCCGAGATGATCCGGCCTTCAATCGCCACGTCAGCATCAAACTGACTCTGGATACAGGCGAGCCGGCACAGCACGACACCCTCATCCTCGTCGTGAGCACACTACAACGACTGGCCTTCGGCATGCGACCTTTTTGGAGCCAGGAGTCGGGCGCAATTCGAGTCACCGTGTTTGAGCAGGGTTGTAGTCGGTTCGCAACCACTTTTCTCTCCATCGTGCGTGGCCGCCCCAATCGCAACGCGGTGCCGACTTCCGGCTACAGCAGTTTCAACGCCAACACCATGACGCTGGATATGGAAGGCACTCTCAATCTCGACGGTGAAATGTTTGACGTTGCCGGCCCAGTGGATATCAGCGCGAGCTTACCCCTGGAGTTCCTGCAATTGTGAGCGCCTATCCCAATATCGATGGCCCGGACCCAGCGACTGACCCTTCATTGGCGGCTCTTTTGTCACAACTGGAAGCTCGTCATCATGGCGCTGTCTGCTGCGCGCTGGTGTACGGGTCATGTTTGCGTAGCGGCGATATCTACGACGGTCTGCTGGACCTCTATCTGATTTGCGACAGCTATCGCGCTGCCTATCGCCGACGACTACCAGCTCTCACCAATTGGCTGTTACCGCCTAACGTTTTCTATGCAGAGCAAAAACCACTGGATCAGGCGTCGGGTACAAAAACCCTGCGCTGTAAAGTCACTGTCATTTCGTTACGTGATTTTCAACGGGGTTGCTCCCGGGCCTGGTTTGAATCGTATATCTGGGGCCGCTTTTCTCAGCCAACCAGCATCCTGTACACACGCGACGCGCGCACTCGCGTACAAGTTGAAGAGGCCCTCACCGCTGCTGCCCACACTTTGCTGCGCAATGCCGTCCCCGCGCTGCCTGCTGAAGGAAACGTCACACAACTTTGGGCACAGGCACTGGGCCTAAGCTATGCCACAGAACTGCGCACAGAGAGCAGTGATCGCGCACAGGAATTGGCACTGTACTCCAAGGAGTTCTACGCCGCCCTCACGCGACATCATGCGACTCAACTCGGATTCCCGTTTTCTCTGTACGAGCACAGTGGTGATTTGCATTACCGGAGTGACATTACTCCTGTTGCGCGCACAGCGGCAAAATTAGCGTGGGCGCTGCGCCGGACACAGGGCAAGATGTTATCGATTATGCGTTTACTAAAGGCCCTGTTTACCTTCGAGGGTGCACTGGATTACATCGCCTGGAAACTGGAGCGCCACTCTGACGAACCCATTATTATTCCCGACAAGGTCAGGCGCGCGCCACTCATCCATATCTGGGCCTTCTCTTGGGGCTTGTATCGCCGGGGGATTTTCAAGTGAATACCGCGCTGTAGTGGTGACAGTTATCACCTTCCAAAGGACGATACGGTCATAGAATTCACCCTGATAGAGTCCCCGGACGGGCGGACCTAAAGTGCGAATGCGGCCCCTGGGCGAACAGGGTCTAACCCTTCTGGGACGTCGGTCTGCGGTAAGATGCGTGGGCCGCGACGTGGTTGGGACATTGCAGCACAGAATCGGAGATACCCAGTCTAAATGCAAGTTATCTTATTGTTTTTATTAGGTTATTTATTTTTCTCAAACAAATCTATATGCACACATCGAGCCACTCGTGGGCGACAAAGTCTGCCGCTGCGCGCACCACCACAACATCCCGTAGCACGTATTATTCACGCGGAAACGGAGGCCCCCAAAATAGCCAAATAAGGTACATTCCATTATAGTTTAAACCCCAACCAAGCCATGATGTGACCGCTCTAGTAACCCCATGAAAGCCTGCGTATTTATCCAAACCAACCACAAGCAAATTACCGGTGCCATCGTCGCCAAGCACGCATTGCAACGCTACTCCACGAATAACGACAAGTTCGATGTGCAGATCATGGACAGCCGGGAATATCCATTTTTTGCCAGCCATGAAGGCCAGGAATATCTCCGCGACGGGGTCAAGCGCACCTGGCTCAACGACGATTTACAATCGTTCACACCCACCCGGTTTATGCCACCAAAACTGATGGGTTTTGAGGGCCGGGCCGTCGTAATCGACCCTGATATCTTCGCTACTGCTGACATTTGGGAACTGCTCAGCCGCGACATGGAAGACAAGGCTATACTATGTCGCATGCGTTCTGGCCCCAAGGGCTTGATCGATAAATGCATGGCCAGCAGTGTCATGCTGCTGGAGTGTTCCAGACTCACCCACTGGGACGCCGAAAAGAAATTCGAAGCGATGTTTGATTTTACTCAGGACTATCAACCCTGGATCTGTCTCAAGGAAGAAGACCAGCAGTCCATTGGTTTCTTTGAAACCCAGTGGAATGACTTTGACAAATTCACCCTCGACACAAAGCTGCTGCACACGACAAGGCGCAAAACCCAACCCTGGAAAACTGGCCTGCCAACCGACTGGCGCCCGGCGGAGCGGTTTCGCCTGTTCCCACCCGCAGCCTGGGTAATGCGCGCACGGCGCAAGCTGTTCGGCGAGTATGCATTTTTGGGCAACTACAAGCAGCACCCGGACAGAAACCAGGAACAGTTCTTTTTTGGCCTGCTCAAAGAGTGCGTAAACGAAGATAAAATCAGCGAAGCGTTTTTGCGCAACGAAATGGAGCTGAATCATCTGCGCCACGACGCTCTGGACATTCTCAGGAATACACCGGATCTACCCTCAGCTCCGCAGCATCCACTTATCTCTCTGCAACAAGCCGCCTGACCGCCTGCGCGGAGCGCTGTAGCTCTTCCCGGGCAACCGCACCAACACTCTCTGTAGCCGCCGCGGTTGGTCGCACCTTCAACAACTCAGCCGCTCCCGGAATAGCTTCCGATGTTAGCCACCGGGCCGCCCCGGAACCTACCAATGCATCCTGAATGTTGCCAATATCGCGACGCATCCTACGCGGAGCAAAGCGCATGGCCAGACGATGACTTAGGGGTTTGTAGCGATAGCCATGTATCAGGGCCCACCAGGGCCGCGCGCCATCGCCTACATCGAAAATATACACGGGCCGACCCGTATTCACCGCCTCCCCCAGCATGGACATGGACTCCCCTGTGACCACAAAAGCATCTGCCAAGCCCAGCATACCGTGATAAGGGTTCTCGCCTACATCGCCCCAACGATGACAAAGGCTGGGGGCTTTAAGTTGCGCCAGCACAGCCTGCCCTGCGGCCTTTGGTGTGCGTGCGCTGTCGGTAACCAGCAAGGAGCCACCCGAGGCAGTGGCCAATTCATTACACAGGGCACCGAGCACCTCGCCCTTGGCTCGAGTCATCACAAAACGACCGCTGTCTCCCCCGACGAGCACTGCTATCCGAGGCCGTGGCAGGTCCGCAACTCGAGTCTGCAGGCGCTCACCGGCACATTTGAGGTCTATATCCGAAATACGGTGGAGGGGGAGACTGTTGTTCACAATATTGGGCTGCTGCGGCAAAAAGTACTGAGGGGTAGTGACTACCAGATCCCAAGCAGACAAGGGGGACCAGGGGCGACCAATGTGCACCAGACGTGCCCTGCCCCCGGATTGGCATTGAATCCAGCGCGCTACGGGCTCGTTCCGCCGACCAGCGCTGATCACCATATCTGGCCAAGGCGCATTAAGAGGACTGGACTGCAAACGGTCAATACCAGCGAGTGTTACACCCAGACTCAGATGGGTGAGTAACTCCCAGGGCTTTGCGCTTATACACTTCTCCTGGTACCCAAAACCTGATTCTTGGGCTAGTGCGAGCACCTGGGTATTATCACCTGCCTTCTTTCCCAGCAGACACCAGACTGTGATTTGAGCCTCACCCACGCGTTTTCCTCGTCATCCCAGTTGCCGATTTTGGCGGCCACCCGGGGCGCCGCTCCAAAAATTGCCAAAGCCAGCCATTTAAGGATATCCGCGCTGGCGTTAAACTATCCCACAAATAACCCGCGAGAAGAAACAGTTTGAAGCCCACCGTCTTTATACACACTAATCACAAGCAGATGCTGGGTGCCGAGGTAAGCCGCTACTCATTGCGCAAGCGCTCTGCTCACGCCGACAAATTCGACGTGAAGTTCATTGCCGTGAGTGATTTCCCCTGCATGCTGGAACGCGAGGGACAAGTTTACCGTCGGGATGGAGAAATGCGCCCCTGGTTGAATGACGACCTGCAGTCTTTTACACCGCTGCGCTTCGTTCCGCCACAACTAATGAACTACGAAGGCCGCGCAGTCATCATGGACCCTGATATTTTTGCCATTGGCGATATCTGGGATTTGCTACAACGTGATATGGAAGGCAAGGCGATCATGTGCCGGCCAAAATCCGGGCGCAAGGGCCGCAAGGGTGCTTTTGCCAGTAGTGTGATGTTGCTGGACTGCGCCAAACTAAAACACTGGACGTTCGAAAAAAACTTCGCTGAAATGTTCAGCCCGGTAACGCGGGATTACATGGATTGGGTATCGCTTAAACTGGAGGAACCTACAAGCATTGGTGCGCTTGAGACCTACTGGAACGACTTCGATAACCTCACTGACGAAACCAAATTGTTACATAACACAAAGCGTAAAACCCAGCCCTGGAAAACCGGACTGAAGATCGACTATCGTCCCGCCGACACCTTCCAACTGTTCCCGCCCAGGCACTGGCTGCGCCGTGCCCGCCGAGCGCTGTTTGGCGACTACAAATTCGCCGGCACCTACGCGGCACATCCCGACCCGAGGCAGGAAGCGTTCTTTTTTGGGTTGGTGCGGGAGGGGCTTCGCGATGGCGAATTTACTGAAGCGCAGCTTAAGAATGAAATTGCTCAGGGGCATTTGCGAGAGGATGCGTTGGCGTTGGTTGGAGCCTGAAGAGCGAATAGTTTCTATTTTTGAGCGATCAGGGTTCGCCCCTTCAGGTACGTCGCCCAACGGCACGTTAGAACTAGCGGAAACCAGATCAAACTTGAGAGTAGTACACCGCCGAGTAACCCAGCGGAAGGTACATGAGACTTACTGGTAATTAAACAGGGGATCCAGGGTCTCTGCCAGCTTTTGATCGATAGCCGCCACCTCCTCATCAGTAAAATAATCCCGATACCCACCCACTTTTGCGCGACGCACTTTATAGCTGTTCGGATTGTCTTTATCGCGGGGCATCATGCGCCCACCGGCAAAGCGAAACTGCTCTTTGCCTTCCATTTTTTTCATATTCTCATAGGAAGAATATTCTACCGCAGCATCCACATGAGCGTCCGTGGCTTCGACACACATGAAGTCCAGCATATTGCGAAGCTCCTCATGCGGCCGCGCCCGCAAATCCTCATAACGCACCAGGTGGAAATTTTTCACATTACTCGCTTCCCCCGCCCACAAATTAAGGTAATCCGATACTGCCTGCAGGCTGCCGCCGTTATCTCCCGTTACAAAATCGAACACACTGATATCGGTACCCATGGGGGGGTAATTATTGATGGCGACCTTGGTGGGCTTGATTCGAAACTTCCATTGAAAGTACTGTGACACCGCGACATCGCGTGGGTCGCGCGCCAGCAGTATCACCCGCTTGTTGTAGAAGGGTGCTTTGCTGTGAAAGTCGCCGGTAAAATCTTTGATGTAATTGTCGTGGGTAAAAAAAGTTTTCGGGACGGCGTGATTAAAGTTGTGGAAGTTATCGAAGCCCAGGATCGCATTCTCGGGAAGTTTATACATCACACGAAACAGGTGTGAGATCATGACCCGCAGCCAGGTGCGCCCGCTTTTTCCGAAAGACACCACAACGATGTCTGCAGCCTGCAACTTTTCGAACTGCTCTACGCCGCGCAATTTCCGCTCTGCGGTAAGAACCTCTGCCTCGGGCCGGCCACGCATACGCCAATGCAATATTCGCCGCGAGAGTTTCTTCCGCCCGGTCTGTACCGCCTGACGCAAATTTTGAAAAGCCATTTTCACGGCTGACCACCCCCGTATCCGAATAGCGGGTCCAACTGGGCGACCATTTGGTCGAGCTGCGCACACTGTTCATCGGTAAAGTGGTCCCGGTAGCCACCGACTTTGGCTTTGCGCACCTTGAACGACTGTGGATTGTCTATGTCGCCGGGCTTCACGCGAGCGCCACTGCCTTTAAAAAACTTGTCCTGCTCCATCTTTTTCATGTTGTCATAGGCTGCAAACTCTACAGCCTCCTGTAACTGCTCTGCCTTTACCTGCGTTCCGGTAAAGGCCATAATTTTCCCCAGCACATCACCGGGGTCGCTGCGCATATCCTCATAACGAACTATCAATATATCTTTCAGTTCAGGGATGGCCTGCGCCCAACCGTTAAAGTAATCGACGATACGAGGCACACCCGCTTTCTTGTCGAGCACAAAGTCCCAGGTATCGATATCCGCCCCATGGGGTGGGTAGTCGTTGATATATTTTTTATTTGGCCGCATACGAAACTGCCACTGGAAAAACTGTGACACTGCGACATCGCGCGGATCACGCACCAGTAAAACAATGCGCTTACCCTTGAAATGGCTTTTCGATTGAAGGTTTCCGGTGTAATCACGCAGATAGTTATTGTGAGTAAAAAAAACGGCGGGGAGCCGCGAGTCGAGCTGTCTCAGGTTATCAAAATCGAGAAGTTCACTGGGATCCAACCCGCCTTTAAGCTGATACGCCCGAGACAACATCACCCGCAGCCAGGTCCTGCCAGACTTACCCCAACTCATGAGCACCCAGTCACTGCGTTGCAGCTTCCTGAATTCTTCACGGCCGCGCAGCCACCGCTCAATATTCTTGCGGCGCACTGCGGGCACCCAGAAGCAGAGCAGCAATATGATGTGGCGTACAACGACCAGTGCCTTGTCGGCCATGTGCGGAATAGTCCTCGACAACACATTGAAAAGGCAGAGAATAATACCGTATAACACTATTTGCCGCACTACGGAGCAAGCCTCCATTTACCGCACTATTAACATCCTCAGTCCTCGCGCTGCCTTGCCGGCCTCACGAGGGGCGTAATAGAATGCGCGCATGTCACTGATCAATATCAATGCCTTGCGCACCGCGGCGCTGCATTCCGACCCTTTCGACTACATGGTGGTGCCGGGCTTCCTTGGCGCCGAGGCACTCGCGCGGGTCAATGGCGACTACCCCAATATAAAAAGCGCAGCCAATCACACCCTGGAAAGTCTTTCTTACGGGGTCGCCTTTGAAGCGCTTATGGAAGAATTGCGCGGTCCCGATGTCGCCGCCGTACTGGGCGAAAAGTTTGATATGGAGCTGGCTTCGCTACCAACTACAGTCACCATACGAAAATTTTGCGAGCGCACTGACGGCAATATTCACACCGATCACAAGAGCAAAGTGATCACCATGCTGCTCTACTTCAACGAACAATGGGATCATGAAGAGGGCCAACTACGACTTCTGCGCTCCAAGGACGATATCGAGAATTACGCTGCGCAGGTTTCTCCTCTAGGAGGCACCTTGTTGGCCTTCAGGCGCACCGATCATTCTTGGCACGGACACACACGCTTCGTGGGTGAACGTCGCATGGTGCAAGTGAACTACCTGGATCAAAGCCCCCTAGCCATCGCCGCGCAGCGTATCAGTCGTTTCGGTACGCACTTCATGAAGAACGTATTGGGAATGCGCTGAGAAGCACATCTGAAACTTCCAAAGTCGCGTTTACACATCCCTAAAAATATAGCTCGATATAAGGCGCTGGTCCGTTTGCAAAAAGAGGCGTGAACATACAGTAATGAAAAAACGCGTAGTGATCGCAGGCTTCGGCGATACCGGTCTGTTGGTAGCAGTCAATCTGGGGAAGGACTTTGACATTCTCGGCATTAGTCCAAAGCCCTGTCTGGTAAGTGGACAGGAGCTAGGTATGCGACTGACTCAACCCCAGGTCTGGAAGCAGGATTATCTGATGCCCTTTCAGCGCTATAAAAAACTGGACGTGGTACGGACGTTACAAGGGGTGGTCACCGCGATTGATCCCGATCATTCCTATGTCACTGTAAAACTGCACGACGAGACAGAAAGACAAGAACACTACGACGCCCTGGTAATTTCATCGGGTGTCACCAATGGCTTCTGGCGTGATAACGCGGTGGAAGATGTCGATGAGATTCACCACAAAATCGACAGCGCCTCGACGCAATTACTGCAGGCACAATCAGTTGCCATTATTGGCGGCGGCGCCACTGGTGCCAGTGTGTCAGCCAATCTTGCAGCGCGCTACCCGGAAAAATCGGTGCACTTTTTTTTCAGCGAGCCGCAGGCACTGCCAGGCTATCATCCCAAGACTCGCGCTCGTGCGGAGCACCACTTGCAACAAGCCGGGGTACATTTACACCCCAATCATCGTGCGATCATACCGGATGGTTTTCAATGCGACCGCTTCACATCGGACGACGTGGCCTTTTCAAGTGGGCAAGACGACTTCGAGGCCGACCTCACATTGTGGGCAATCGGTCAGCTGATCCCCAACAACGACTTTATTCCCGCCGCCATGCTAAACAAAGATGGCTTTGTAAATGCCGACGAGTATTTACGGGTACCTGGCCATGGCAACGTCTTCACAGTGGGCGATATTGCCGCCTCCGACCCCAATCGCAGTTCAGCGCGCAACTGGGGTTACCGCTTGCTCGGTCACAATATTCGCGCCTTCCTGGAAGGCAGGGAAACGGATATGAAACACTATGAGCCTCCTCCCTATCGCTGGGGTTCGATCTTCGGCGTGCAGGACGATGGTATGCGCGTGTTCCAGCCCGATGGCGGCAGTTTTCGATTTCCCCATTGGACAATCCGCGCTCTGCTGTTTCCGCTGGCGGTTCGAAAAATGATTTACCAAGGTGTGCGTAAACCTTAGTGTCCGACGCAAGCTAATCGCCCCGCGAGGGCATTGGTCCGGACCTCGACCACCTGAACCGGGGAATAACAGTGCTCTGCTAAAAAAGCGCCTCAACACGTTTTACTACTGCACCCACATCATCTGGCAGCTGTGTTTCCGGTTGACTAAAGGGCTGCCCTGACCAGACAGCGAGACCTTTTTCAACCAGCAATCGATGAAATGCCACAAAGTCACGAGTGGCACACAAAACGTTGAACACATCAATGTAATACACGAATCTGGCAATACGGTGGCGCCAAACATCAGCGGCCGAGTCTTGTTTCGGATTGAACAACCAATGCGCCAGTGAGCGCCGCTTCTGGTCGATTCTGCCCAGCCACCCCCCCGGCAGGGGAAAAATCGCCAGCGGCTTATGCAGATAAATGACCTCTACCATCATGGACACGCTGTCGGCGGTAACAATAAAGCTATCAGCACTACCCAACAGCGCGCGATAGGGGTTTTCTTTAGCATCGGCAGACCACTCGTAAAATACTGCCTGCGGAGGCAACTCCCGGCGCAGGACATCTACCACTTCAGGGGTAGTGCGCCGACTAGTGGTCACATAAGGCGTGCCGCCCAGATCGTCGACAACCCATCGCGCCGTCGCCACTAGATCATCAGCCACCGAGCGATTCATTATAAAAGGGTTGGTCTCGCCCCCCACCAGTAGCGCGATCAAGGGTTTTTCCAAAGCGGCAAAACGCGTCTTCCAGGCCAATGCCTCGGTGGAGACATCCTCGGGCTGAACCCGCATTAGTGGTAGGGTCGTGGGCAGGAAATTGTGCATGGGGGGCATCTGGTTTTCGGCACTGGCAATCACCAGAGAAAAATCCAGCATATGGCCAGAGGGCTTGCCCACCAGCACGATTTTAGTTTTATTGCCAGACTGCTTGCGCACCCACAGGGCCACCATAGAGGGACGACGGCCCACAGTGAGAATCAGGTCTGGCCAGGGGCCTTCGAGCGAATCGCTCTTGCTAAGATCAAGGTGATCCAGGGAGGGACGGTAGCGCGGTTTGCCCAAAACGTACTCGGGGCGCATGTGCACGTATTTCTGTTCCACCGGCCAGGTAAGGGCATCGACAATAGTATCTACCTGCCCATTGTCGCCTCGCTTGTCACTGAGAATCACCCAGGTACGAGGAATCACTATCAGGCGTCCGCGCCGTCCTGGCAGTAGTCCAGTTCCGGTAAAATAGTGTCGCGAACGAGGGCCTCGAGTTCTGCCACTTGATGCGCGTCAAAATCTTCGCGATAGCCACCAACCTTGCCACGGCGAACTTTGAAGGTGCTAGGATCCTCCCGGTTGACCAGCTTCATGCCACCCTGACTGAACGTGCCACTGGTTTCCAGTTTTTGCAAATTCTCAAATGACCCCCACTCTACTGCAGCGCAAATCTCCGCATCGCTGAATTGCTCGCCCATCAGCTGCATAACTTTCTGAAGTGTCGGCACAGGCTCGGCGCGTAAGTCTTCGTAGCGGACTAGCATGCCCTGCTCCAGTGCCTGCACGTTACGCGCCCAGGTATTTTGGTATTCAATTAAGCTAGGCAGGCCGATATCCGAATGGCGCACGAACTCCCACATTTGCACCGTACGTCGGTCGATAGGGTTAGCAATGGAGTGGTTAATCAGTTCTTGCTTGGCGCGCGACTGTCGCTTGGTGAATTGATGGAACCAGGACACCGCGATGTCGATAGGGTTTCGTGCCAGGAACAGAACGGGTTTATGCCGCACAGGGTTGTCAGCAGCACCTGCGGCCAGGAGCTTTCCAACCTCGCCCTCGTAACTGTAATAGGCATTGGTCGCCGCCAGACGCGGAATTTCCGGGATCTTGCGTGCAAACTCATCCGTATTGATAAGCTTTGACTCAGGCAGATCGTAGCGCAACTGGTACAAGCGCGAGATCATCACTTTTAACCAAGTGTTCCCGCTCTTCGGATGCCCGATAATCAAAAAATTAGCGCGCTGCGCCTTGGCCAGCTCTAGCCCGGCCAAATGCTTGCGGCGCAGAGAAACCCGCAGCCCTGCCGGTAGTGGTTGTGTTGGAATGAGAATCAGCGCTTTCTTAACGCCATCACTCAGGTTTAGCATTGACTGGGTTACTCACAGGAGGGGTGCGACTGCGTTCGCGAGGGCCTGATTATGCTTGAAGCGGGCTAAAATAACCAGATATTGGCCGCTTGGTACTGTTTGAGGTTTTCCCTGTATGGCTGGAGACTGAAGGAGCATAGGCCATGTACCCCTCGATGGAGCCATCTGACGACAGGGAAGGCCCACCCCGCGTTATCGAGTGAATCGCCACATGGGGGCCTGCCGCGCTAATTGGGCATGCGCCTTCTTGGTGCACCCGGGGTCCCGCCGATCGGTACATGCTTCATACTCCGCGACACTGCTCTATTGCTCACTGAGTCATTTCCGACGCTTCATGTACAATAGCCATCAATCTACACAGGACCCGTACGCCTTGATTCTCGACCGGCACATTAGCTTGGAAATCATTCGGCCTTTCGTCACAGGCCTGGGCTTATTGGTGATCATTTTCATCGGCTTCTCCGCCGCGCGGCAACTGTCCATGGCTGCGGATGGACAGCTGGATATGCTCACAGCGTTTAAACTGGTTGGCCTCAATACCCTGATCACACTAGAAATTTTACTCCCGTCCGCATTTTTCTTTTCCGTTTTGGCAGCCATCGGTCGCCTGTATCGCGATTCTGAAATGAGCGCATTCTATGCCGCTGGCGTGAGTCGCGCCCGTATTCTGGAAGCGGTGCTCAAGCTGGCCCTGGTCGTTGCCATCGTAACGGGGCTTCTGTCTGTACTTGGACGGCCCTGGGCTTTTCGTACCAGCTACGAACTAGAGTCACAGGCCGCTGCAGAATTTGATTTAAAAAAAATGTCCGCCGGCGAGTTCGTCAACATGGATGGCAGCGAATACACCTTCATTGCCAGCGACGTAGACCTGGAACAGGGCCTGCATAAGAACGTTTTTCTGCAGAAAAATTATGATGAGAGCGGGCGCTCGGAGATCATCGTTGCAGAAGCTGCGGCCATGCCTACACTCAATCCTGGTCAAGCCACCAGAGCCACTTTTTACGATGGTTACAACTACCTATTGGATAATCGCAAAACACAGGATATGACCTTAAAATTTAAGGAACTAGTGGTTCATCTGCCAAACGAAGAGGCAGAGGAGAAGTATCGGCGTAAAGCCGAAACCACACTGAATCTGTCACAGTCCTTGGACCCGAAGGATATCGCTGAGTATCAGTGGCGCATTACAATGCCACTTGGCACCGTCCTGCTGGGACTAATTGCGGTACCATTAGCCCGCTCAGCTCCGCGAGAATCCCGGTTTCGAAATGTCTCCATCGGCATTTTGGCGTACATCGTATTATTCAGCACGGTGAGTGTGCTGCGCACCCTCATCGAGCAGGGCAAGTTAGGGGCGATCCCTGGCTTATGGACTGCGTATGTAATACAGGCTCTGGTTTTGGTGGCATTGGTAACCCCTTTCAGGAAAAGACAACGATGATACTGCAGCGCTATATTGGCGTTAGTCTGGTGAAAGGCTGGCTGCTGGTTCTGGTAGTACTGGGCGCTGTTTTCGGTCTTATCAGTTTCACCGAAGAGCTCGACCGTATAGAGCGCGGATACAATACACTTGAGGTGATTCGCTACACGCTGCTTAGCTTACCCAACCAGCTCGTGAGCCTCGCTCCAGTCATTGCGCTACTGGGCACTATCATGGCATTGACTAGTTTAGATCGTCACAACGAGCTCACTATTATCAGTTGCACGGGATTCCCTCCGACCAAGCTCCTGCTGGCCGTCGCAGTTCCCACTATAATGTTTATGGCAGTCCTGTGGCTGTGCATGGAGTACATCACCCCCAAACTGCAGCAATCGGCAGAGCAGGAAAGACAAAGCTTGCGAGAGGGTAGCGAAGGATGGATTCGCGGCAGTGGGGTCTGGTCCACCGATGGCCGTCGCTATATTCAAATACGAAGAATGTCTAAAGACAACGTGCCAGGCTTAATCAGTCTTTTTGAGTTTGATGAAACCGGGCAGCTGGTCCGCGCTTTAGAGGCGGGTACAGCAAGGGTCAACAAGGACCGGAGCTGGATATTCGAAAAAGTCAGGGAAAAAAAGCTGGTGCGCGGCGAGCTACAATCTCGTGGCTATGAGGAGCTCGAAATTGCCAATCTCTGGTCCAGTGACGAACTACCCACACTCTCATTGCACTGGGACAGCATGAATCTTTCGGTGTTATACCGGTACAGCCAGTACCTGGCGAATAACGGCCAGCCCATGGAGAAATACCTCAACACGTTTTGGCAAAAGCTCCTGATGCCACTCACGGTGTTTGCCATGGTCTTGCTGGCAACCCCGATCAGCGCCAGCGTCACTGCCGGCCGAGACCGGAGTTTTGGCATCAGCATTGGGATTGGAGCCCTGGTGGGTATAATGTTTTACTTGGGCAGCCAGATTATTTTTTCACTGGGACAACTTTTGCAATGGAGCATGCCCGTGGTGGCGATATTACCCGCTGTAATTATTACGGTCTGCGCTTTGCTTTTGTTGCGCCGCATGCATTGGTAAGACTCTTAATGTTATTTGCAACCGTAGTGGCAACCACCCATAGGACTGTGGGCAGCTCCGAAGAATGGGAGCCCCGCAAATGCGCCTGATGTTCAGCTTTTTCCGCGCCTATCCCTGGCAAACCGCATTGATGCTGGCAGCCTTATTATTATCGGGTATTGCTGAAGGCGTTGGCCTATCTGCGCTGCTGCCATTGTTAAATATAGCGCTGGGGCCTGAGGCCGCCGGCCTGGTGCCAGGCGCATCTAGCGGCGAGCAGAGCGAGTTTGAGCGTTTTGTACTGGACACACTCGCAGGCTTTGGCATTGCACCTACGCTGGGCAATATGCTCGCAATTATTCTCGCCGGCGTTACTTTTAAAAGTGTGTTCCTGCTGATAGGCCAGCGCCAAGTAGGCTATACCGCAGCGCAAGTTAGCACCGATCTGCGCCTTGAGTTTCTGCGGGTAGTGCTGCGCAGCAAGTGGGAATATTTTTTGCATCAACCGGTGGGGAAACTCACCAATGCGCTTGCCTCTGAAGCTCAACGAGCAGCAGATGCATTCGTCAACGGCGCGACCGCCATCACCTTCCTGATTCAAGCATTGATCTATGGCTCCATCGCCTTCGCCCTCTCCTGGAGTGCATCGTTAGCGGGCATTGGCGCCGGCATCATCGTAATCGGTCTGTCGCACTTTCTAGTCAGGATTACGCGCAAAGCAGGTAAAAAACAAACGCTACTGATGACATCTTTGATGTCCAATTTAACCGATACACTGCAATCGGTTAAGCCGCTAAAGGCCATGGCCCGCGAACATCTGGCTGACCAGGTTTTGGCGCATGACACCAATCGCCTGAATAAAGCGCTGCGCCGCCAGGTGATGAGTGCAGCCGTCCTGAATTCTGGCCAGGAGCTTATGTTTACCGGTTTTATCTGCCTGGGAATCTACATGTCCATCGAGAGGTTCAGTATGGCCCTGTCCACAGTCATGGTGCTGGTAGTCGCACTGGGGCGGGGGTTTTCGTTTTTCGGCAAAGTACAGAAACAATATCAAAAACTCGCCCAGAGTGAGAGCGCTTACTGGTCCCTTGCCAAGGCCATTTCGGGGGCATCTTCGGCAGAGGAACATCTAGGCGGCTCCGCGGTACCGCATTTCCAGAATTCTATTGCGTTTGAGGATGTGGGCTTCGAATATGACCAGCATCCGGTATTTGAACACCTCTACCTAACGTTTGAAGCGGGCTCACTAACCACTCTCATCGGTTCCTCTGGCTCGGGAAAGACTACCATCGTCGATTTGACTATCGGCCTGCTACAACCACAAAAGGGTAGAATCCTTGTGGATGGCGTTCCGCTCAAGGACACCGAACTCAGACTCTGGCGCAACATGATCGGCTACGTACCTCAGGACACCATACTGTTGCACGACACCATTGTGCATAACGTTACTTTGGGTGATCCTGCGCTGAGTGTCGACGACGCGGAACAGGCACTGCGAGCAGCGCAAGCCTGGGATTTCGTTTCACAGATGCCCGAGGGAATGGACACCATGGTCGGCGAACGCGGCGGGAAACTCTCCGGCGGCCAACGGCAGCGTATCGTGATTGCGCGTGCACTGGTTAACCAGCCAAAACTACTAATCCTCGATGAGGCCACCAGCGCCCTTGATCAGGAAAGCGAAGAAGCTGTCTGTCAGACGATGGTTGCGCTTAAGGGACAACTCACCATCCTGGCCATCTCTCACAACCGCGCAATGGTGCGCGCGGCAGACCATGTGTATCAAATGTCCAATGGCCGCGCCGAGCGGCTCAACGCCGAGAGTCACTCAGACCTCAGCAAATAGTTTGTGCACCGCTGCCACCGCGTGCTGCATATCGGTCCGTGCCGGTAACCGCGCACCTACCAACACTTCGTCCATCCATACCACGTAACCGGCGTCGTGTAGTTTTTCGTGAACCAGGGTGATATCCCGACTCAGAGGACGCCATAACCAGCGCAGCAACAATGCATAGAGCGCACCGCCCAGGCGAAAGTCTCGATTGCCTTCATCCTGGGAATCACGCATGCCTCCCAAATCGAAAACCATGACCGGTTTGCCGGTCGCGCAGGCCTCTGAGAGCATGGCGATACTGTCTCCGGTCACAATAAAGCGGTCTGCCCATGCCAATATTCCCAGATATGGATTGGCGGGATCTTCACTTTTGAACCGATAGAGGTAGCTCGGCGCGGTGATCGCAGACTGCAGCGCATCGATTACCGCCGCTCCTGTGCGCGAGCTGGTGGATACCAGCAACGAGCCGCCTTGCGCCCGGGCGAGTTGTGAGGCCTGCCGACCCAAACGTTCTGCAGCCTTCGGCCCCAGAGTGAAAGGGCCGCTATCGCCGCCGACGATAACGGCAAAATGCGGGCGTGGCAGGTCGGTAAATGTGGCCCCCCACTCTGCTCGGGCCTCGGCGAGTCGCTGTGGTGTCACACTGTGCAGCGTGAGCATATTGTTGAGGACATTCGCCTGCGCCGGCACGCGGTACTGCGGGGTGGTAATAACCAAGTCAAAGGTATCCAGTGCGGCCCAGGGACGACCGACATGCACGTAGCGCGTTTTCCCCTTTGACTGCGCGCGAATCCAGCGGCACACCGGTTCATTGCGCACACCGCAACTTATGACCAGATCCGGCCAGGGGGCGCGCAATTGAGCCCGGGATTCAACCTTGATACCACACAAGGTGGACAGTCCCAATATATGAGGCAAGAACATTGGTGTGCGGTAGCGCAACACTTTGGTTTCGCAAGGCCAGCCCAGCGCATCGACAAGCGCTCTCACCTGGCCGCGCTCACCCGCGCGGTAGGCGTCTATCAACCAAATCACTGGCATTACCATTCTTCCATGGGTATAGTTTCAGCCTTTGAAATTAGCGACTTAGCCTGGTTGACGCAAGGGCAGCTTTAACATGACCGACTACCAAGAATACCTAGAGTTCCTCTACAGCGCCGTCGAAACACAGAACAAAAAGCATATCGAGCTGTCTGAAAGTACGTCCCTGGTCGCTGATCTGGGGCTAAGCTCCCTAGAGGTAATGGAATTTATCGAGAAGATCGAGGATCACTTCGACATCTCAATTCCATTAAACATTTTGCCGGACGTGAACACTATCGGTGACCTTGCAACCAAGGTCAGGGAACTCAACCTCTAAAAAGGCTATTACGCCACTATCGCCCCGCGAATCACGAGTAAGAAAATTCCTATGCTGTTTGACAAATTCCAGACCATGGCCGGTTTCCAGGCCGAACTCGCCGAGCGCAAGGTCGAACCCTTTGGCGCCGTCACCGAGAAAATCCTCTCCGCCACCGAAGGCTTAGTGCAAGGCCGGAACGTTATCCTGGCCGGCACTAACAACTATCTGGGTCTGTCGTTTGATCCGCGCTGTATCAAAGCGGCCCAGGACGCGGCCGCGCGCTGGGGAACCGGCACTACCGGGTCGAGACTGGCCAACGGCTCTTTCACCGAACACCAGGCACTGGAGACGGAAGTTGCCCAGTTTTACGGCGTAGATCACGCCATTGTTTTTTCCACCGGCTATACAGCCACCATGGGCATGTGCGCCACCCTGGCCGGCCCGGGGGACGTGATTCTGCTCGATGCCGACAGCCACGCCAGCATTTACAGCGGCGTTAAGCTCAGTGGCGCGGAAATTATTCGCTATAAGCACAACAACCCCGAAGATCTCGCCAAGCGACTGCGCCGTCTAGGCGATCGCGCAAGTCAGACGCTGATTATCGCCGAAGGTATTTATTCCATGTTGGGCGACGTGGCTCCGCTACAGGAGATTGCGGCGGTAAAACGCGAGTACGGCGGCTATCTTTTTCTCGATGAAGCGCACTCAATGGGCGTACTGGGAGAAACAGGTCGCGGGGCGGCGCAAGCCGCGGGGGTAGAAGCGGATGTCGATTTCTTTGCCGGAACATTCAGCAAGAGTCTGGGCGCGGTCGGAGGATTTTGTGTTAGCTCACACCCCGAGCTGGAGGCGATTCGCTTTTGCATCAGCGCCTATATTTTTACTGCTTCTTCCTCACCCTCAATTATAGCCTCGACACGGGAGGCGTTGCGTATTGTCACCGCTGAGCCGCAGTTACGCGAGCGACTTTGGAAGAATGCACACCGTCTCTACGATGGACTCAAAGCCCTCGGCCTACCTGTTGGCCCCACCGCCAGCCCGGTGGTAGCCGTGGAAATGGAAGATCGCTCGCGCACCATTGATTGCTGGGAGGCTTTGATGGAGGCCGGCGTGTACGTCAATCTGGTCATCCCTCCGGCTTCACCTTCAACCAATTTCCTACTGCGCAACAGCGTCAGTGCCGCCCATACCAGCGCGCAGATGGACACCATCATCGCCGCCTACGCCAGCCTCAAAACCGCCGGCCTTATTACTTCAACTCAGGCCGCCTAGTGGACAAGATACTCATCACCGGCAATGGGCCATTGCGCGGTGAAGTGAGTGTGGCCGGAGCGAAAAATGCGGCCCTGCCTATCATTGCCGCCTCAATGCTCAGCGCCGACCCCTTGCACATCAGCAATGTGCCGGGCGTACGCGACATCAACACCGTACTGCAGTTGATGTCCTTGCTGGGCGCTACCGTAGAGCGTTCAGGCACCGACCTGTCGATCGACTGCGCCAAGGTGAGTTCGGTGCACGTCCCCTACGAACACGTGAAAACGATTCGCGCTTCAATACTATTGCTGGGGCCGCTGCTAGCCCGCTTCGGCGAGGCGGATGTGTCGCTGCCTGGTGGCTGTGCGATTGGTACTCGCCCCGTGAACGAACATATTGCCGGCCTTGAGGCAATGGGCGCGGACATTCAGATCGAAGGGGGCTACATCAAAGCCAAGGCAGATCGCCTGTGCGGCGCCCACTTTACACTTGATGTGCCATCGGTAACGGCAACCGAAAACCTATTGATGGCCGCCGCCCTGGCGGATGGCATAACCAAACTGGAAAACTGCGCGCTGGAACCGGAAATAGCTGACCTGGCGGGGTTACTCACCTCCATGGGCGCAAAAATTAGCGGTGCAGGTACCGGCACAATTACCATCGAAGGCGTGAAGCAATTGAACGGCGCTACCCACAAAGTGCCCCCGGACCGCATCGAAACGGGTACGTTTCTGGCAGCCGCTGCCGCGACACGCGGCGATATCCGGGTGCTGAATACAAATCCCGATTTTCTTCACCATGTACTGGGTAAACTGGAACAGGCCGGCGCCAGACTGCAACTCGGTCCCGACTGGATTCAAATCGATACCGGTGGCAAACGTTGCCAGGCGGTGAATATACACACGGCCCCTCACCCCGCTTTCCCCACCGACATGCAAGCCCAGTTTATGGCACTCAATGCGGTAGCCGAAGGTTCATCTACCGTGGTCGAGAACATTTTCGAAAACCGTTTCATGCACGTCGCCGAACTCCAGCGCATGGGAGCGGATATTGAATTACAAGGCCACACTGCCATTGTGCAGGGTCGCGAGCGGTTGCAGGGTGCTCCGGTTATGGCAACAGACTTGCGCGCCTCCGCTTCATTGATCATTGCGGCACTCGCCGCTGACGGTGAAACAACTATCGACCGTGTCTATCACCTCGATCGCGGTTACGCGAACATCGATACAAAATTAGCGGAGCTAGGCGCCTTAATCAGCAGGGTCTAAGTGGACTGCGATTGGAATAGCACTAACTAATTTGGAAAGACAGCATGCAGGCCTAAGCACTAATCCCAAGTGCTACAATCGCCGCTGAAGAGGACTCTCACCCCATGCCGCAACATTTCGCCCAATTATCCGACCCCCACCTCAGCACTTTAGCGGACGTAAACCCAGCTGATCTCTTCAACAAGCGCGCTTTAGGCTACCTTTCCTGGCGCCGTAAACGCCGCTTCGAGCATCGACGCGAGGTACTGGATGCTCTGCAACGCGACCTGAAGACAAACGCGCCCGAGCAGTTGCTGATAACCGGCGATCTAACCCATATCGGACTACCGCTGGAATTTGAGCAAGCCCGCGACTGGTTGCAGCAGCTGGGTGACCCGACCCAGGTTGCGCTGGTACCGGGCAATCACGACGCCTGCGTGGCAGCGCCCTGGGAAAAGACCTTCGCACATTGGCAACCGTATATGGCCGCGGATGAAAACGATGATGCTAGCGGCGAGCAAACCGTCTTTCCCAGCCTTCGGGTGCGAGGTGAGATTGCCTTCATCGGCCTGTCTACCGCCTGCCCCAAGCCGCCACTGATGGCCACAGGCACCGTGGGTGCAAAGCAATTAAAGCGACTGCCGGCAGTGTTAAACGCAGCACGTGACAAGAACCTGTTCCGAGTGGTCTACCTGCACCATTGCCCGATAGCCGGGCAGGAAAAATGGCGCAAACGACTGACAGATGCTGCCGAGTTGCAAGCCGTACTCGAGGAGCACGGAGCGGAGCTGGTATTGCACGGCCACGGACACCGTGCACATTACAATGAATTGCAGACACAGCAAGGCAGCCTGCCTGTGATTGCGGTGCCCTCCGCATCGGCCTTGGGCCTGCACGGTGCCGATGTCGCTCACTACAATCGCTACGGCGTGCGCCGCACGGAGAAAGGATGGGAACTGCGTATTACGATGCGAGGCTTCGAATCTGCATCCGGAGAATTTAAGGAGGATCAGGAAAAAACGGTAATACTGCGCAGGCAGTAGCCGGGTCAGGCGTCTTCCAACTCTGCTTTCTGCAATGCGCCCTGCACCAGCATCAGGTCGGCGATCGAGTCCACGTCAATCGCCGCATTCGCATAGGGCAAGATTACCGCCCGCATACGCAATCCCAAACGTTTGCTGAGTTTTGCAAGGGCCTCTTCCAGAGACAAGAGGCCGAGGCGATAACGAATGACCGCCCACCAACCCAAGAGGCCGATCACGACCAGGGGTTTTTTTCGCTCCTGCTCGATCTTGCGCCAGAATTTTGCAGCACGCCGACCTTCGGGCGTAATAAACGCAAACAGGTTGCAGCCGCAGAAATCCCCGTCACTGAAATGCAGTACGGTTTTGCGGATACCGGGGTAAGCTTCTGCTACCAGCGCATAGGGCGCCAGGCCGACAGTCACATCGACATCATCCGCCAAGCTCTGGCGGCCGAAGGCATCGACAATCTCGGGGGTCAACAAGGGGTGATCGGCGGTGGTTAGCAGCACCGCCTCTTCTGCTTTCAAACCCTGCATAGCCTGATAGGCACTAGTGCTGGGACTAGCGCCGGGCTCACTCCAATTGATCTCGCCGTCGTCTATCCACTGCTGCAGCGCCGCATCGGTGGCTACTTCGCTGGCCTCAGGACCAGCCATCCAAATGCGGTTAACGACCCTGGAAGTGCGCAGTGAGTCGAGCACGCGGCGCACCATGGGTGTGCCGTCCAGATCAATCATGGCCTTGCTGCCAGCTTTAGTGTGATTGATCAGGGAGTCTGCCTTGGTGCGATCGCCGGCCAGGACAATAGCGGTCATTTGGTGCGTGTCAGGATCTAGCTGCATAACTATAATTCTTTTTGGTATACGCGGTAGCGTTTATACGCTTCACCGCCAATGGTTTCAATGATGTTGCGCATGCCGTCGTTATCTTCGAGTATCCAGCCCATCTCTACATCTCGCACCCCACGCGCATACAGAGCCTTACGAACAGCATCTATGACCATAAAGGCCAGCGTTGGACCCAGCCGCGAATGCTGGAAGCTTTTACGGACGCCCATTAGCGGAACCCGGGCAGTCTTGGGATGACGAACCTTGAGTCGCCACAGGAGTTTGGCCCAGCCAAATGGCAGCAAGCGGCCATTGAGATCACGGGCAGCCTCATTCAGGTTGGGCAGTGCGACGATAAAAGCAACCGGCTCACCATCGTATTCCGCGATCTGGATATAGTCGTCGGGCATCAGTTTGGTGAGCGTTGAGACCGTGTCGGCCCATTCATTGGCCGCGAGCGGCACGAAGCCCCAGTTTTCCTGCCAAGCATCGTTGAATATGTCCAACATGATAGCCGCATCTTCCGCCAGTTTTTTGCGGCGTACGCTCCGGACTTTGACCCTATCAGACACTCGCTTCGCTAGGCGCTCCATAACTCGAGGCGCCTCAAAATCCGGCCGCACCTGATACGCCAGCAGGTCTTTGGCGCCGCTGTAACCATTGGCTTCCAGGGCAGACCCATACCAGGGCAGCGCGTGGCCCATCAGAATGTAAGGAGGGGTAGAGAACCCCTCAACCAACAGCCCCACCTCGTCATTGACATGCAAGTTGAACGGCCCCCGCACCTCACGCATACCTTCAGCTCTCAGCCAATCCTGAGCCGCAACCAACAAAGGGGCGAATACCGCTGCGTCCACGGCCTCCAACATGCCAAAATAGCCCACCGCGTCGTCGTGCTGCTGCAGGTGCATCTCATCAATCTGGGCGGTAATTCGCCCTACCGGCTCAGTTCCACGATAGGCGACCCAGGCACACCAACGCGCGTGTTCAAAGAAATGATTGGCCTCGGACATTTGCTCGCGCTTCATAAAACTGAGCGGTGCAATCCAGGCTGGGTCCGATGAGTAAAGTTGCTGGGGCAGCGCGAGAAAATCGCGCAGCTGCTGCCGTTGGGTGACTACTTGCAGGGTAACGGGCGCATCTGGGTTATTGCTCATGGCAGTTGTACTGTTGCGCCCGGTGTTAATCACAAGGGGCGCAGTATACAGCCGAATGCCACCTGGAGAAACAATGTGTATACTCGCTTCTCGCAAGCGTCCCCGAACACAATGGGCTGCGAGCGCACTATCACGGGCTACTTTTTGAGGTTGTCCGGTGCTGAGCCCCGGCAGCCCTCGCAGTTCAAAACCAATTCTTGCCGATGGAAGCATAGCGCGCTCTGTCTAGTGCAGGCGACGAGACTGGCGCCTGTAGTTAAACAGGCGGCATTGCGAAACCGAAGGATAGATGGGCCATGTGTGGAATTACCGGGTTTATACAGTACAAAGGCGGCTCACCCGAGGACCTCGCCAGGCGCTGTCAAAGTATGGCCGATACCATTGTCCATCGCGGCCCTGACGCAGATGGCGTGTGGGTAGATCCTTCTTTTCCACTGGCTCTGGGGCATCGTCGATTATCCATCATTGATCTGTCAAACGCTGGTGCCCAACCTATGGAATCAGCCTCCGGGCGCTATGTGCTGTCGTTCAACGGCGAAATATACAACTTTTCCCGCCTTCGACAGGAACCCGAATTATTGAACTATCCATTCCGCGGACATTCCGACACCGAGGTGATCTTAGCCGCTGTGCAGCACCTGGGTGTCCACAAAGCGGTCAGCAAGCTGGCGGGTATGTTCGCGCTGGCATTATGGGACCGGGAAGAGCAATGTCTGTGGCTGGCGCGCGACGGAGTGGGCAAGAAACCGCTCTACTACGGCTGGTGCGGCAATAGTTTCCTGTTCGGCTCGGAGCTGAAAGCCTTACGCCAACACCCAGATTTCGAGAACGACCTTGATCGCGATGCACTGGGGCAGTATCTGCAGTATGGCTGGGTGTCTCAGCCAAACTCTATCTACCGGCAAGTACGGAAGCTACCACCCGGTAGCTTGCTGAAACTAACAAAAGATTGCCAACCCTGGGCGGCACAGCCCACCAATTTCTGGTCGGCCAAAAGCGTCGCCGAACAAGGCGATAAACATCAATTTGGCGGAAGCTACAAGGAGTCTATCAACCAACTGGACGCGGTGCTTCATGAAGCCGTGGGTGACCGCATGGTAGCCGACGTGGAACTTGGGGCGCTGCTTTCGGGTGGGGTCGACTCATCGATGATTGTGGCCCTAATGCAGAAAATGTCTGACCGGCCGGTAAAAACCTTCAGCATTGGATTCTGGGAAGAGAAATATAATGAGGCAGAATATGCCTCTGCCGTCGCCAAACATTTGAAAACAGAACACCACGAGATCTACGTGACGCCCGATCAGGCGCTGGACGTGGTTGAACAACTGCCGCAGATCTATGATGAGCCCTTTGCAGACTCCTCTCAGATTCCCACCTACCTCGTTTGCAAGCTGGCGCGCGAGCAACTCAAGGTGGTGCTTACCGGTGACGGCGGCGACGAGCAGATGGCGGGGTATCGGCGTTACAACACCTGTTTGTCGCAATGGCAGGGTTTGCGGCAAGTACCAAAGGCTGCCAGAAGCTTACTGCACCCGCTCACCAGCGCAGCGGGCAGAGCAAGCTGGAACTGGGCCGAGCGCTACGCACAAGAAGGCCAGACAGTCCCCCGCTGGACCCGTAAGCTGGGGAAAGCCAGTCAGAGGTCCTGTAATTGGGCCGCCAATTCACCCCAACAGATGCTGGCCAACAAGTTCACCAAGTGCTTGAGCGTGGATCAGTTCGTCACCGGTGCCGCAAACCCGGCAACCCCTCTGACCGATCCATCCTATTGGGCAGATGTGCAGGACCCACTGCTTGCCATGCTGCACTTCGATTACATCGGCTACCTGCCCGATGACATTTTGGTCAAAGTGGACCGCGCCAGTATGGCCGTGGGTCTGGAGGCGCGAGCACCGCTGCTGGATCACCGGGTCCTGGAGTTTGCCTGGTCTTTGCCCCGCGGATACCTGACTGACGGCAACACCGGCAAACGCGTATTACGGGACCTTCTAGCACGCTATGTGCCGCGATCATTGATTGACCGGCCCAAGCGTGGGTTTAACGTTCCGGTGAAAGAGTGGCTGGTAGGTCCGCTGCGAGATTGGGTCGAAGACCTCATCTCCGAGCAAACGCTTAAAGAGCAGGGCATTTTTGATCCCAAAAGTATCCGCGATGCCTGGCATCAGCACTTGTACGGCTGGGCTAATCACTCCGAACTGATGTGGTCTGTTCTTATGTTTCAGGCCTGGTGGAAGGCCCAATCTACCGACGGCTGACGACATCTGATTCTCCCCGGCCACAACCGCTCTGACCCTCATGGGTAAGCCCACCATTTATTGCCAGAAGTAAGTTTTCACAGCACAGTGGTGACCCCCCGATACCCGACTCCTATCGTTCGATCACATCTAGACCGAAATATATTATATCTCTATATTACATATAGTTACGGATTTTTCTGTGGCCTGCGATTGGCGTAATTTCGCATCAATGACCGCGCCTGAAAGGCGCTTCAGCCGGGCCCCATGTAACCCCCTCAGCGGGATAGTTCACACTGGTCATTGGTATTATTTCCTATAGGTCGCAAAGCCTGAAATGCTAGGATTACGCTCCATCAGGTGACCTTCTTATCAGGGCCTGACCGATAGGTGCCCGCATGTACAAAGACATGTACGAATAGCAAAAAAGTGGCCCGTAAAATCAGTTTGGGAAATATTAAATTGAATTTCATTCCCCGGAATCGAAAGGGAGTGGTCAGCGTTTATTTTTCAAATTGATGCGCCGGCGGACCATTCGTCAAAAACGAGGATTCTACATTGTCACAAGTTACCGTAAATGCCGCCCCCACACACCACGATCTACCCTTTCGAGCCGGTGACTTTTCCACGCTGACCGAAGCTCTCGACTATGCAGCACAGGGTACTAACGGTTCAAGCTTCTACACTGGCAGAGGCGCGATCTACGCCAGCATTACGTACAGCGAATTGCGTATAGAATCCATCGACCTGGCCCACAAACTGATTGGCCTGGGCCTCAACAAGGGTGATCGTGTTGCTCTTGTGGCTGAAACCAACCCAGATTTCATTCGTTTTTTCTACGCCTGTCAGTATGCCGGCTTGATTCCAGTTGCACTGCCTGCATCGGTCAAAGTAGGAGCCCACTGCGCCTACGTGGCCCAACTACACCTTTTACTGGAAGCGAGCGATGCCGCCATCGGCGTTGCCTCTGAGGGCTACCTGCCTTTCCTGGAAGAAGCGAGCGAAGGCCTGAATATCCGCATGGTGAATTCACCGGATGCGTTTTACGCCCTGCCCGCAATAGAACAACAACTTCCCGCCATCGACCCGGAGGATATCTCCTATATCCAATACACCTCCGGCAGTACCCGCTTTCCCCGTGGGGTCGTCATCAAGCATCGCACCGCTATGGCCAACCTCCATGGCATCATCGCGCACGGACTGCACATGGATTCGAACGATCGCATGTTGTCCTGGCTGCCCTTTTACCATGATATGGGCTTGGTGGGGTTCGTGCTGGTTCCCATGGCCGCGCAGGTATCCATTGACTATCTCGATACTCGTGAATTCGCAATGCGCCCACGAATGTGGCTGACACTGATGACGCGCACGCGCGCAACGATCTCCTTCGCCCCCTCTTTTGGTTACGATCTTTGCGCGCGCCGGGTACGCGCCAAGGACATTGAATCGTACGATCTTAGCAGCTGGCGAGTAGCCGGTATCGGCGCCGAAATGATCCGCCCGCAAACGCTAGAACACTTTGCCGAAATGATGGAGCCCGCTGGCTTTGATCGACGCGCCTTTCTGGCTTGTTACGGAATGGCTGAATGCACTCTTGGCGTCAGCTTTTCGCCGCTGTGGACGGGGTTCACCACCCACCACATTGACAGCGATCATCTCTCGGATCACCACGAAGCAGTCCTCCTGGCCGAAGACGATCAGCAGGGCCGCGGTCGGCATTTCGTCAATTGTGGCATGCCAATGCCCGGTTTCGACGTAGAAATACGTGATGACAACAAAGTACTCAAAGACTGGCAGAGCGGCGTGATTTACCTGCGCGGCCCCAGCGTCATGTCGGGCTATTTTGACCTGCCGGAAGAGACCAGTCACGCACTGTGCGAAGACGGCTGGTTAAATACCGGCGATATCGGCTACCTGGTCAATGGCGCGCTAACCATTACGGGGCGCAAGAAAGATCTGATCATCATCCACGGCCGCAACATCTGGCCCCAGGATTTGGAGCATGTCGCTGAGACACAGTCGGAAGTTCGTTCCGGCGATGCGGTGGCATTTTCCGCCCCCGACAGCGAAGACGAAGAACTTTGCGTGTTAGTGGTGCAATGCCGTGAAACAGACGCTAACAAACGCAACAACCTGGTCCGCCGACTGACTGCACTGGTGCGTATGGAAATGAGTCTCGACTGCTATGTCGAACTAGTGCCAATTCACTCCCTGCCGCGAACCTCTTCCGGCAAACTGTCCAGAGCCAAAGCCCGCCTCGACTTTATCAATGCCAATGATATGGAAAAACTCAACGCTGCCGTTGAAGAAGTTCGCCTGAGGGTGGCTTCAGCCTGATACAGCAAGGTGGCCTGATCGCCGTCACTGGCGCCACCGGGTTCATAGGAACAAACCTCTGCATCCGACTGCTCGAACAGGGCTTTAGGGTACGCGCGCTGGTTAGAAACCCCAATAAGGCACTCGATCTGTCCGCCCGGGGCGTCTCTCTCATCAGGGGAGACTTGCAAAATCCCGCTGCGCTGAAACAGCTTCTCACCGGCTGTGACGGCATCATCCACGGTGCTGGCGCCGTACGCGGGGCTAACCAGGCAGATTTTGACCAGGTGAATGTCGCTGGAACCGCTGCGCTGCTCGCCGCGATCAAATCACAGCCCCACCCGCTTCGCCTGTTACACCTATCCTCCATAACGGCTCAGGAGCCGGACCTCTCATGGTATGCACACAGCAAGCACGATGGAGAAGGCCTGGTGAAACTAGTGCCCGAGCTCGATTGGGTCATTGTTCGCCCTCCGGCCGTCTATGGCCCGGGTGACAAGGAAATGCTCCCCATCTTTCAATGGATGAGCCGGGGAATCGCAGTGGTGCCAGGATCACCCGAAGCACGCATCTCTCTAATCCATGTCTCTGACCTGGTCACAGCGTTACTGGCTTGCCTGGCGACCCCGATAACACGCCACCAGGTACTCTCACTTTGCGACGGCAAGCCAGGCGGTTATAACTGGCACGATATGGCCAGTATTGCGGCTGTCACCTGGTCGCGGCGAGTGCGTCTTTGGCCTGTCCCCGCCTGGCTGCTTAATGGCGTGGCGCGCGTCATTCTATCGACAGCCAAGCTCACTGGCGGCTCGCCCATGCTGACCCCACCAAAATTGCGAGAATTGCGCCACGAAAACTGGGTAGCGGACAACAATGCCATCACCGCAGCCACCGGCTGGAAGCCCTTGGTCAGCCTGCTCGAGGGAATGCAGGAGATTAGAATTACGGCACTATGACACACTACCCACAGCCTCATGTGAGATAATATAGGCGGTTGATTCCACTAAAGGTTTTTGAGTAGGTTCACCTGTGGCTGAGTTTATTGTCGGTAATTCACTACGCAAATTAGCGCGGGAACACCTGTTTCTGCAGAAAGTACTGTGGCGGCTTGATTTTGTGGTGATTTGGCTAGTAACCCGCATGGCCCGATTGCTACCGATAGATACCGCCTCCCGATTCGGCAACACCGTAGGACGCTGGGTAGGCCCCAAGCTAAAGAACAAAACAGAGATCTTCAGAACAAATATGGCCATCGCATTTCCCGAACTTAACCCCAAACAACTCGATCAGCGGGTCGTCAACGCCTGGGGGCAAGCCGGCCGTGTCATGGGGGAATATCCGCATCTGGCCACAATCCTCTCAGAGGAAGGTCGCCTGCTCATCGATATTCGCGAGGAGATTGATACTTACCAGAACCCGGACCAGCCCTGCGTCATTGTTACCGCACACCAGAGCAACTGGGAAGTTGTGTGCTCCGCCATGGCGAAACTGGGCATTCCAAATGCCAGCCTCTACTCACCGCCTACCAACCCGTTGCTGGATCAAATGCTGCTGAAATCCCGGCGCGCGCTGAATTGCGAACTGTTGCCGGCTGAGAACAGCGCCCGCGGACTGATGCGCGCCCTCAAAGAGGGAAGGACTGCGGCCATGGTCATGGATCGACGAGTTGATGACGGTAAACCCGTCAAATTCTTCGGTCACGACAAGCTCTCAACGATAGTGCCCGCAAGACTTGCCCTGAAATTCCAATGCGACCTGGTGCCGGTTCAGGTAGAGCGTCTTGCGGACGCCCATTACCGTGTAACCTTTCACACCCCGGTCCGCCCAACTGATAGCAGCGCGGATGAAAACTCCCAAGCAATCGACATGATCCAGCAGGTTCATCACCAATTCGAGAATTGGATCCGCGAGCAGCCTGAAGATTGGTTCTGCTCAAAGCGCCTGTGGTCAAAAACTGAAGCTCACAACATTGAGGAGGCCGGCCGTGACGCCGACACTGATTCCTATGCAGCCTGACAAACCACACGAATCAATTCGCCTATTCGAGAATGACCTACTTGAAAGATTGTCGCATGTACACCCCATTACGCCGCTATTGATGTGGGCGCCGATATCAGCATGGCTGCTGTGGCGCAGTTTTTCATTGTATGAACTGTCCGCACTACCGGTATTGCTCATCGCATTGGCCGGTGTCTTTATCTGGACGCTCAGTGAATACTGCCTGCACCGTTTCCTGTTTCACTTTCCTGCGAGCAACAAGGCGAGTAAGTGGCTGGTCTTTCTGTTTCACGGCAACCATCACGAGGACCCCAAGGACAAAACGCGTCTGGTGATGCCCCCCACAGGAGCAATACCCATCATGGCGGTGTTGTACTTGTTATTTGGCCTGTTCATACCACAACCGTGGATTCAGCCCTTCTGCGCTGGCTTTATCGTAGGCTACCTGATTTACGATTACATTCATTACTCAACTCACCACTTCCCCATGCGCAACCCTGTCGCCAGGTTTCTAAAGCACTATCACCTGAAGCATCACCACTCCGGTGAGGGTGGTCGCTACGGCGTGAGCTCCCCTCTATGGGACTGGGTTTTCCGGTCGGATCCCGGGAAGGGCTGAGCCAACCCCGGTGCCAGAGTTTTACCTAATTCCCAAACGCCTGGCGCGCAAAGCGCCAATACTGGGCACCCTTGCGCAACAGTTTGAAGCCATAGTATTCCGCTCGATTTTCTGGCTCATGCGCAAACTAAGCATCGAGCGAGCACTAAATCTGTCCGCTTTTGCCTTTGGGCTCATAGGCCCCCATTCAGACAAGGCACAAAAAGCCCGCGATAACCTCGCCATAGCGTTTCCCGACCACTCTGAAGAATGGCAAGAACAGACCACTCGAGAAATTTTCCGTCACCTGGGAAATTCCGCGGCCGAGTTAATTAAACTGGAGCAAATTTGGGAGGAGCGCGATAAGCGCATCGAGTTTGTCATTGAGCCCGGCGCGCAAGCGCACATGCAAAGCCAGCGCGCGACTATTTTTGTCACTGCGCATGTGGGTGCATGGCAGGTTGCCGCGCTAGTGACGCGAAAGTTTGGTTTCACGGTCAATTCTATTTACGCACCTGAATCAAATCCGATCATGGGTGAACTCTTGCTTGAGTTGCGTAAATCACTTGGGGAGAGGCTGATAGCGGCAGATGCAGGCCCACGACCGCTGATCCGAGAACTGAACGAAGGACACAGCATACAGTTGGTAATGGACACGCGTCCTGACACCGGCAAACTCATTCCATTTTTTGGCCGCGAGGCCCTGACAAACACCAGTGCCGCCGGCCTTGCACTGCGGACCGGCGCAGCACTGGTGCTCGCTCGCGCTGAACGACTACCAAACGCACGCTATCGCATAACAGTCTACGCCCCCCTCCAAAGCCCTATCCCCGATGCGCCGGTTAAGGAACAGGCTGTCGCACTAACAGTAATGGTACACGGCTACTTCGAGGACTGGATAAAAGAGTACCCCGCACAGTGGGTATGTCTCAAACGGCGCTGGCCAAAAGCCCATAAACTTTAGAGCGCGGGCGAGACCTCATTGCGACGCAATAACTGGGCAATATACTGCGCAATAATGTCATAGCCATACGGTGATGGGTGGCAGATATTGTCGCCAACAGCCTCCCGCAAATTGAAATTTATCCAATCGACCCCCTCAAACTCTGCGACGTCTCCAATCACCAGGCTCGAATCTAGTTCGCCGCGACGTTGTGCTATGAAACTGCCAGCGCTGGAAGTATCTAGGCTGTTGCGCGGGATAAACACGACAACTGGCTTAACGCCCCATTCCCGCGCAACAACTGCGAACTGGTTCAGCACGGCAACAAGATTCAGTTGGATTTCCGGATCATCAAAGCTCAGAAAATACTCGGGCTTGCCTGCTTTACGAAACGCACGCTGTACTTTCCGGTAGCGAAAGTAATTGCCGCTAAGGCTCCTGAGCAACGCCACTGAGTAGGGAAAAGTGGCCCTGGGTTTTGCCCAAAAATCATTCTCAAAGGCTGGCTCAGTCGCAGCTGTAAACTGCTCAACACTGTCGAAGGCCTGAGCGCCAGGGTGCGACACAATTTGCCCAGCGGCCATATAGGGTTTGAGCGTATAATTAGATGAGCTGTGGTATAGCACCGGCCTATAACTGTTTACCATGCGATGCACGTTCTCATACATAATTGCCAGAACAACGACCTTGACCTCGGGATATCTTGAAATATTCTGTTGCAGATTCAACACGCTTTGGGTCGGTCCATATCCACCGACCCCGTGATTAGCCACGGAAATATCAAGGATTTGAGAAAGTCTGGCCGGAAACGTTTCATCGTCATTCGCTTCTTCACCGTTGGTATATGAATCGCCAACCACAACTATTTCGCTATTGCGTGAATCAAATCCGCTGTATATCCGCGCTCCGACGGCGTCGTATGTTGACGCTACCAGCGCACCCAAACAGTTTTCCTCTTCATGCACGCGCGGCCCAAAACTGCGCCAGCCGGTGACGGCATCTGCACCGTTGGACTTGAAATCCGCTAGACTAACGTCGTTAAACCGGGCATACACGCCTTCTCGGCTGTCGAAGAAGTCTTTAGCGTCCACCAACTGCACAACCGCGAAGGCAAGCACCTCCAGCAGAACTAGTGTGAAACAAAACATCAAGATATAGAAAGCGAATTTTTTTCCCATCGTCCCGGTCATATACTTTGCGGCTGCGTGAGTGTTAATTGGAGCCGTAATTCGTTAGACTGGTTGCAAATATAACTGATTCTCACCGATTTAATAACCAGCCAAAGGATAACTGTGACCGCACGCATCTTGGGCATCTCTGCCTATTATCATGACAGTGCAGCAGCCCTTGTAGTCGACGGGCAGATCGTCGCTGCTGCGCAGGAAGAAAGGTTCACGCGCAAAAAGCACGATGCCGACTTTCCCGCCATGGCCATCAAATATTGCCTGGAGGAAGCTGGAATAAGCCTCGACGAGGTCGATCACGTGGTGTTTTACGACAAACCCCTGATCAAGTTTGAGCGGCTGCTGGAGACCTACCTGTCTTATGCTCCCAAGGGCTTCAGATCGTTTCTCGCTTCTATGCCCATCTGGCTCAAGGACAAACTTTTCCTGAAGGCAACCCTGAAGCGGGAGCTGGGGAAAATGGCCAGTGATGAAAAGATTGTTCCACCGCTTCTGTTTAGCGCACATCATAAGTCACATGCTGCATCGGCGTTTTATCCCAGCCCGTACGATAAAGCTGCAGTGTTATGCCTCGATGGCGTCGGTGAGTGGGCAACCAGCTCAGTCTGGTTGGGTGACGGCAGCTCCCTAACACCTCAATGGGAGCTCAATTTCCCCCACTCCCTGGGGCTGCTGTATTCCGCATTTACCTACTACACCGGCTTCAAAGTAAATTCCGGAGAATACAAGCTGATGGGCCTCGCGCCCTACGGCGAGCCCGTGTATGTGGACTTGATTCTGGACAATCTACTTGACGTAAAAGATGACGGCAGTTTTCGGCTAGACATGAGCTACTTCAATTACGCCACTGGTCTAACCATGACCAATACCAAATTTGACAAGCTGTTTGGTGGCCCGCCAAGAGCAGCTGAGTCTGAGATTAGCCAACGTGAAATGGACCTCGCCCGCTCGATACAGGTGGTTACCGAAGAAGTCGTACTAAAGATCGCACGCAATGTTCACAAGGAGTTGGGCACCGACTATCTCTGCCTAGCCGGAGGCGTGGCACTTAACTGTGTGTCCAACGGTCGAATTTTACGCGAGGGTCCGTTCAAAGATATCTGGATTCAACCGGCTGCCGGAGACGCTGGCGGCGCTCTGGGAGCCGCGTTATCGGTCTGGTATGAATACCTCGAAAATTCACGCACGGCCTCAGCCGGTGACGATATGAAGGGCGCATACCTGGGTCCGCGGCCCCGGGCAGCCGATATCAAGGCCTACCTCGATGAAACTGGCGCTCACTACGAAGAGTTGAATGATTCAGTATTAATGCCCCGCCTAGCTGAGATTCTCAGCAATGAGAATGTACTTGGCTGGTTTCAAGGTCGCATGGAATTCGGTCCGCGTTCACTGGGCGGACGCAGTATCATCGGCGACCCCAGAAGCCAGAAAATGCAATCGATAATGAATCTGAAGATCAAATACAGGGAATCATTCAGGCCCTTTGCGCCCGCGGTGAAAGCAGAGCGCGTCTCCGAGTGGTTCGAGATCGACCGTCGCAGCCCCTACATGCTGCTGGTGGCGCCGGTAAAAAAAGAAAAGTGTCGCACCATGACCAGTGAGCAACAGCAATTATTCGGCATCGAGAAACTCAACATTCCCCGCTCAGAACTTCCCAGCATCACCCACGTCGATTACTCTGCACGGATACAAACTGTTCACCAGGAGACTAATCCGCGCTTCCACAAACTGCTCGACGAGTTTGAGGACGCTACTGGCTGTCCGGTGCTAGTAAATACCTCCTTCAACGTGCGCGGCGAACCCATTGTATGCTCGCCCGAAGATGCCTACCGCTGCTTCATGCGAACTGAAATGGACTACCTAGTGTTGGAGAACTTCCTTTTGTCAAAAGACGATCAGCCCGAGTGGCACGAGACCGACGACTGGCGCAGCGAATACGCCCTGGACTAACTATGAGCCAAACTATAGAAACACTTGATAAAGCCGGATACCGCAAGTTCGGTCTGGTCACCAGCACGATTGTTGTCGTGCTATTCGGCCTCGTGATTCCCTGGTTATTCTCACTAAACTTCCCAAAGTGGCCCTGGATTGGCGCAGGGGTGCTGAGCGCTTGGGCACTACTGGCCCCAATAACGTTGAAACCGGTCTATATCGGTTGGATGAAGTTTGGAAACGTAATGAACTGGATCAACACACGACTGATCCTGGGCATTTTATTCTACGGCATGTTTGTTCCGTTCGGACTGGTAATGCGCTTATTTGGCAACGACCCGATGCGCCGCAAACTCGATCGGGACAGTGTCAGTTACCGTATAGAATGCGAGCCTGATACCAGGAAAAATGTGGAGCACCCGTACTAATGTTCGATTTAATAAAAGACTTGTGGGGATTTATGCGCGCCCGGAAAAAATTCTGGCTCGCACCCATCATTGCGGTCATGCTGCTGCTGGGCGCACTAATAGTGCTCACTCAGGGGTCGGCCGTAGCGCCGTTCATCTACACCTTGTTTTAGGTTGCCAGCTGGAGTTTGTTGAAGGTTCAGTTATTTTTACGAGACTTTATCGTCCTTAAGTTGGAAAAATACTGTGTTGACTGTTTTGCCGAAAAGCGCATAGCCTTGGCCGGCTAAGTAGCTACATGTCGCGTCATCCTTGTTTAGCAATAGGGCCTCGTTCATGCACTCAACGAGGAGAAATTTCGGCCGATAGCGCTTCCAGTCATTGGACTTTAGCACCTCCAAATCAAAACCCTCAACATCCA
>JAPKAY010000064.1 GCA_028825045.1 Halioglobus sp. | reverse complement strand
GGGAGCTGCTGGTTAGTTTGCAGCGCACTTAAAGTCGATCCTAGCCACGCAGAGAGTGGCGTGGAATCAGAGTTAACGCCCCGGAACTTACGTTAAGCGCAATATCTAACCCCTCGCCTATCTTATCCAATATGCGCATAATGTATATTATGTTAAATAAAGGATTTGAACACATAGTTACGCACAGCCCTTTGGACGTCCAAGTAAGGTTACAAACCAACCCTTAACTGCTACCTCCAGAAAACGACTGAAGTGCTCGTGCGCCCCTATTTCCCTCCTTCCCTGACAATTGCGGCAGTGGCTGCAGAGATTCACATGAGCCGCGTTGGAACTAGCGAGCCTCGCGCGCCAGAATTTGGTCTGACGGAAAGATGCACGATTACGGAGTGACAGACCTAGAGTTGTTGTTCTTACGAAGCTACTAACTTAGCCGCACAGTGCATCGTAGCGAGTTTGCGCAGGGCAACCATGACGCATCCCTTGCGGCCTTGAAATTAACCAAGTCACTATTACCCGACGATGCTGCGCCGGGCATTCGAGGAGAAAATGCCTGGGGCTACGGACTACTTGGATATCCGGCAGAAGCCGCGCGCGCTTATGAGCAGGTTCGGGTGGCCGCCCAAGCCCGCTATGTTGATCCTGCGGTTTGGGCCTGGGCCAGCATGGGTATTGGAGAATACGATGTCGCTCTGAAGTTGCTGCGCCAAGCCGCAGATAATACCGACTTGATCCAGGATCCTTACCCGACGCACTTCATTAGGGAAAACAGCTGGTCCGATCCACGACTGGAAACAGCAGCGTTCATTAAAGTTCGTGAACGGCTACGCCTGTAGCCTGTCAGCCGCGATTCCAAAAAAAGCCTTCTGAAGATATCGGCAAGTTAACCTCTAAAGACCGATAAAATAGGGTCCCTGACCTCATGCAACCGCCCTACTCTACTCAGTGAACGCAGCTACCCTCAGGTTTCGATTCGGCTAGAAGATTTTCAATGTATCGGTGGCTCAAGTTGAAACGATAGTAGAGCCAGACAGCGTAGGAAATGATATCTGGGGGAATCGGTGCGGTTTATATGTATGTATTCATTGTCCGCCCTGTCCGCGCACCCATCGCGGCCGAATGGCAATGGCATATTCGGTGGATATCCGCGTACGCATGGTTACAGCAATCGATCCGTTTGGGTCTCCAAGATAGCGATTAATCATACGTTCAGTCACACGTTCGCCGTCTGCCAGATCGAGCTTGGCAAGGCCTTGTCCTCGCAATAGCTTGAAGCGCTGACTGTCGAGTCCTATCTCAAACCCGCAGCGTGGATTTGCGGCCAGGTTGCGGCGTAGCAACGTGCGTTCTTGCGTGATACACCAGAAAATTTCCTCTTCGTAGATACACCACAGTGTCGAAATGAGTGGAAAGCCGTTTGGAGAATGCGATGCCAGTCGCATGGGGCTAGCAAGGTCATGCAAGAGCGCCGTGATTTCACTTTCAGCAAGAGAACGAACGCGACCACTGGTGGTATTAGAATTGAGCATGCGTTAGTTTAACAAGTGTGGCAATTATAAGAAGGGTATTGGCAACCAAACTGGCCATGCTCAAAGGTGGCACCATAGCCCCGGTACTTTCGTTTTAGTCGGCTTGCATAAATGGCGTCAAACTTGATGTGCCAGAGCCGGATGGCCTCGCGACTGACGGTGATACCGCGGTCGCCCAATAGATCTTCGATATCGGGATGGCTCAGGTTGAAACGACAGTAAAGCCAGGCGGCGTAGGAAATGATATCGGGTGGGAATCGATGGCGCTTGTATGTATTCATGCGACGATTGTATCAATTTGGGTGAGTTTACTTGTCAGTACTCAGATAATCGCTAACATGGCTCGCTGCGATTAGAGCGCTTACCAAAAACAAACTTTTAGGGACTGCAAATGAAACTGGGACTAGGACTTATACAAACGGCATTCAGTGCCAAGCCAAGTATTGACTTAGTGGTCGTCAGATTGGCTGAGTCTCTGGGGTTTGATTCAGTTTGGGCTGCAGAGGCATACGGCTGCGATGCTGTTACGAGTGCTACCTGGTTGGCAGCGCATACATCAACAATAAGAGTCGGTACTGCGATAATGCAAATACCTGCGCGTTCACCTGCTTCTGCAGCGATGACAGCTATTGGTTTGGATGCCCTTTCCGGTGGTCGCTTTAACCTCGGGCTCGGGAGCTCGGGTCCGCAAGTTGCAGAGGGCTGGCATGGCGTTGCGTATGATCGCCCCCTCACTAGAACGCGAGAGTATGTTGCCATCGTACGTAAGATTCTTGAGCGTAAGGAACCACTCGTGCATGAGGGATATCACTATCAGTTACCGATGACTGGCCCCAACACCACTGGTGCCGGCAAGCCTTTAAAAAGTGTGGCACATCCCAACGCAGCGCAACCGATATTCCTTGCTTCTATTAGTCCCGGCGGACTGAGGCTGGCGGCTGAAATTGCAGATGGCGTTTTATTATCGTTCATTGATCCGAATAACACTGGGGATATAGTAGACCGTTACCTCGCTGAGGGATTCGCAAAGGAAGGTGCCAGGTGCACGGCGAAGGAGTTCACGGTGAGTACCTTTGTCAATGTAATCGTCCACGATGATGTGTCTGAGGTGCAGCAGATGATGAAGCCCGCGCTTGCGAGGCAACTCGGTGGCATGGGTTCCAAGGGGAAGAACTTCTACGCCGAATTTGCGCGCCGTATGGGCTACAGCGATCAGGTAGAACAGATCCAATCCCTTTATCTGAAGGGTGAGAAAGAGAAAGCGGCCACCGCAGTGCCGAGTGAGCTTATTGATCTTACTAACCTGATTGGGCCCGCAGAGCGTATCCGAGAGCGCCTCGGTGCATGGAAAGCTGCAGAGAAGCGCGGTTCATTGGATATGATGCTTATCACCTCCCCTCAACCGGAAGCTTTGAAACTAATGGCAGAAGAACTGCTGTAAGTGCACCGCCCTATTCCAGGCTTCGCTAATTTTGAGGCCACATAGACACAATTTGTCCGCTTGCCGGGTCACTCCGGCCGGCCAGTACCGTTTGATACGTTTCCTCAAGAGCCCGAGAACCGTAGCTATGATTGATCCCGAGCCATCGCTCGCTGTCGGCGCGAAAGTCGACGTAGTCTTTACCCATGCTGGTCATCAACTCGGTGGCACCCACTTCAGCGCTGCGTGTCTGGATATGCCCTGGCGCGAAGAAAAACTCCGGCGTTGCGCCAGGTAGATCGTCGACAGCCCCCATTTCTTCGTAGTGTGTTGCGCCAATCTGGCAGGAGTATTTCATGTTGTCGCCATAGTGATGATGAAGGTCACTGAGCACGACAGCACTGCCGGCCATGTCTACTGTGACAACCGGCTCATCCGCATCGAGACTTGCAATGTTTTGATAGGTGATTACCTTGTCGTAGCATCCCAGTGATTCGCAGAATGCGACATTGCCTGCTGAGGTAATACCAACACTTTTTATTGCTCCATGTTTTTTTACGCAGTAGCCCAACGCTATACTGGTTTTACTGGAGGCACTGGTGATAAGACACGCACTTGCGCCGAAGGATTTATTTACCGTCATAAAATCTTCTACTAGCCAGGATGTCATAAAGAGACCGCGCAGTAGGCTGTCCCGATCTTCCCGGGTGGCATCGTAGATGGGATTGGCAGAGGCCCGTTCAAACCGGGCGTAGATCGGCGCGTACTCGGCGCGGTGTTGGGAGATATCGTGAAAACTGTCGGGTTTCACCCCTCCTGCAAGAATTTTCACATGGGTGCTAAACGGGAAGAATCCCCATACTCTCTCTCCGTGCTCAATGTCAGGGTGTGCTGAGGCGGCCACTTCAGCCCAGCCCATCGCGGGAATACGACCCCAGCCCTCCTCGGCGGGGAAAAACCCCCAGTACCCCAGTAACTCTCCAGCACCGGCATAAGAAATGTTATTGGCGGTCAACGCGAAGGAGTCCACTTTGAGCAATACTTCATTTTCATTGAGTTCGCCTGTCAGCGGCTCGGAGACAACTCGGGTTTTACCCCATCCGTCCTTGCGAACTTCCAGCGTGTTAATCATCTGATTTTTAACCATGATGTGTGCCCTTGTATTGAAGTATTTTTTTGTGTCAGTAACCTGAAGTACCCGCAACCAGATGCTGATAAAATTCTACGTCTAACATTTCGTAGCGGTTACTACGAGGTTTGCGAACGTACAGTGTGTCTCCACCAACCTTCGCCAGATGGAAAGCCTGCTCGCGTAAATCTCCCTTTAGCAGTTTGAACGTTACCGTCGTTTCAGCTGATTTCAGGATTCGAATGAAGATGGGTTGAGCATAGGACGGAAGTTCATGTTCGACCAGCGATAGGAATGCGGCGAGATCAAGGTCGGCCCCCTCCTCCAGCTCAAATGCCACCATGCCAGCGCGCCCCTCTACGCCGGGCACTTCAACGCCGTAGACATTTGCCATGCTGATCTGCGGATGCAGGTTAAGAACTTCTCCTACCTCGTTGGTTGAAACATTCTCCGCCCGCCAGCGGAAGGTATCACCGGTTCGATCCACAAACTGGTAGTGCTTCATACCCAAGGCAAAACCAACATCAATCCTGCGGATCAGGTCGCCAGTATTAAACCAGCGATCGGCCGCAACCTGCACGTTCTCAATAATTTTGCTCTTGGTGGCCTCGGGATTGGTGTATCCCTCAAACTCTGCCCTGTCGTTTATCTGGGCCAGTAGTAAGCCGGCTTCACCCTTTGCCACCTCAATGCAGTGACCTGCGCTGTCTCGTAAAATAGAGTCGGCTTCGATATCGTACTTCACGAGTGCGACTTTTGTAATCGAGGCGCCGATAGTTTTTTCTTTGTTGAGCAAGTTCAGGAATGTAGCGTTGCCCTCGCTTGAGCCATATATTTCGCAAATACGCGTAACGCCGAACCGGTGCTTGAAGGCATCCCACACATCCGGCCGCAGACCATTCCCCAACATTTTATCCAGCGGGTTATTCTTCTCCTGGGCTCCCGGCGGAACATTAACCAGATAGCGACAAAGCTCTCCGACGTAGACGAAGCAGTTGGTCTGGTACTTCTGTACTTCGTGCCAGAACGTTGAGACGGAAAAATTACGGCGCAGATAAATAGAGCCGCCGCTACAAATAAAAGCACAAAGGCCGGGACACATACCGGTAATATGGTAAATGGGTAGGCACAGATAAAGTCTGTCTGTGGGCTTGAGTTGAAAGCCGATACGTCCCATCCCCAGGCTTGCGGCATAGATTTTTTTGTGTAGAACAACGGCAGCCTTGGGCATTCCTGTGGTGCCTGAGGTGAATATATACAGCGCCGTTTCACCTGCGGTGATATCGCGTGTTACCGGGAGGTTGCTGCTGGGCATAGCCGTCAGGGCAGCACCGACATCCTGCGCCCAATCCGGTGCTGAGCCCGGCGTTGAGTCAAGGCCGCTATCAGCCATCCACAGGTAATCGTGTTCCTTTTGTAACTCCAGGTCCTGAAGCACCTCAGCCATTACGCTTGCCCGCTCCTCGCCTACGATGCAGGCCTTTGCCTGGGTCGCGCGGAGGCAATGCACGAGGCCCGCTCCGGTAAGACTGCTATTGATTAAGGCGGCGCTGGCCCCGAGTTTTACCAATGCCAGCATGGACATGACAAACTCTGCCCGATTTTCCATAAACAAGGCCACACAGTCACCGCGACTAATGCCTCGTTCCTGGAGTAGGTGCGCAAATCTGTTTACGGCGACATTAAATTCAGTGTAGGTCCATTGCCGTTCCTCGAACAGCAGCATGACGTTGTCCGGGTGAGCCGCAACCGCATCTTCAAACAACGCACCCAGTGACACGCAGTCTTCACTGCGCGGCATCTTGAACGTCCGCAATACTGACAAGGCTTTTGACGCCTCTGCGAGTACTCTTCCGACTTCGCGAGTGTTCGCCACAAGACCCATATCAGCTTACCAGGTCGCGGATCGTGAGCTTGCCTAACTGCGACATATGTACCTCATCGGGGCCGTCGGCGATTCTGCAGAAACGCGCGGTGGTAAATACGGAGGGAATCAGTGTGTCCTGACAGACGCCCATGCCACCAAATACCTGCATAGCGCGGTCGGCAACTGACTGCGCCATACTAGGTGCAACAATGTTCAACATCGAAATGTGTGCCATCGCCGCTTTGACACCCTCACGGTCCATGATTTCCGCAGCGTGCAGCGTTAACAGGCGGCACTGCTCGATCTCGCAACGACAGCGTGCTATTTCATGCTGCACACTGGTTTTTTTACTCAGCTTCTCGCCAAATGCCACACGCTCTTCAGCCCGGGCACACATCAGCTCGAGGCAGCGCTGAGCCATGCCGACAAACATCATGGCGTATTGGAATCGGCCAGGGCCGAGACGCCCCTGTGCAATCTCAAACCCACAGCCCTCGCCCTTAATCATATTGCTAACTGGCACACGTACGTTTTCAAATAACAACTCAGCTTCCCCGCCCGGAGAATGCAGGTTATCGAATACTCGCAGTGTGCGTACCAGTGTGATGCCAGGTGTATCCCGCGGCACCAGGATGGTTGAATGTTGCCGGTGGCGATCGTTTTCGGGGTTTGACTTGCCCATCACCAACATAATTTTGCAGTGTGGGTTGACGGCACCCGTGGTCCACCACTTGCGGCCATTCAAGACGTACTCCTCTCCATCACGCGTGATTTCCAGTTCCATATTGGTGGCATCCGAAGAGGCGACCTGCGGTTCGGTCATGGCATAGGCGGATCGAATTTTCCCATCGAGAAGCGGGTGCAGCCACTGTTCCTGCTGTTCGGGTGTTCCGTATTTGGCCAGTACCTCCATGTTGCCTCGGTCTGGTGCATTGCAATTGAATACGGATTGGGCCCAGCTGACTTTGCTCATGGTCTCAAATACGGTGGCGATTTCTATATTGCTTAAGCCTGGACTCCAGGGTTCGTATTCATGGGGCAGGAACAGATTCCACAAGCCCTGTGACTTGGCCTTCTCTCTGAGTTCGAAGAACCAGTCTGGTGTCTGCCACAGATTGACTGGGTCTTGGGTGAACTCGTCCCATTCATGCTCTCGTGGATAAATGTGTTCGTCCATAAATGCCTGTAGTTTGGCGTTGATCTCCTGAACACGTTCGCTTGGTTGGAATCCCATTGTGTTTGATCTCCTTCGTTTGGTTCTATGTTGTTAGGGTTTGATTGCAATAACTATAGCAGTGCGGGATGCTGTCGGGGCGAGTTGTCTATAACCTCTGGAAGCCTTCCGGGAGCGTGTATGTCCCGGCCAAACATCGAGCGATACTGAGGTTATACCGCGATCCGGGCCATTCTAAAACTACCTGCTGACACTTGAAGCGCGGGGTGAATCACGTAGCATACTGCCCCGCCAGATCCCGCATAATCTCCCGAAACCCCGACACCGTTTCCTCGACAATCTCCTGAGCACTTTTAATCGAATCTATCCGTCCGCACACCTGCCCAGACAGTGGAATTGCCGCTTCCATATCGCCACCAAAATACAGCGACTGCAGATCCACCATATTCTCCATCACATTAAACTTACCCAGCGGGGCTAGAGCCGCAGTTCTTTGTGTACGCAGTGCCCGCAATGCAGGTCGCGATTCCTGATTCAGAAAAACGGTGTCTGTTTCAGCAGCATTGAGCACGGCCTGCTTCCAGTTGTCATGTACGGGTGATTCCGCGCAAGAGAGCATGCGCGTGCCCATCTGTACACCCTCGGCACCTAGCGCAAAAGCCGCAGCCATGGAGGCGCCATCAACCATGCCGCCAGCGGCGATAATGGGTACATCAACGCGAGAGCGTATCAGTGGCAGCAGGACCATAGTGGAAACCGGGTTAGGGTTTTTAAAACCGCCACCCTCCCCGCCTTCCACCACTAGCCCATCTACTCCGGCATCGATGGCCTTGAGTGCCATTTCCAGTGTCGGCACCACATGAAAGACTTTGATGCCCGCCGCCTGAAAGTCGGCAGTACATACCTTCGGGCTACCTGACGAGGTCGTCACGAACTTGATCCCTTGCGCGATAACGAATTCGATGATGTTGGAACCTTTTACATAGGACAAGGCCACATTCATTCCAAAGGGCCGGTCCGTCAGGGTGCGCATTTTCGCGACTTCGGCCTTGATATTATCAAGCTCGCCTGAGGACGTCTCGATGATGCCCATGCCTCCGGAGTTGCTCACCGCTGAGGCCAGTTGTGCGCGCGCTATCCATCCCATTGGGGCCTGGATAATCGGATAACGGGTACCGGTCATTTGGGTGACGCGATTGTCAAATGGTGTGTCGGTCATAGTCTGTATTTAGTCCTTGTAAATAGAAACGCTTGTCTAGCGATCTGATAATAGGGCTTCGCAGCCCGTTCCGGCCAGCACTGTGTTTACACGTGTTTTATCGGAATCACTCAAAGCACGGTATTGTTCATTGACCCAGCGCAGACACTTAGCCTGGTATGGAAAGGTCTTCTGCGTCCAGGGCGCGCCATCGATCTCGGCTTCCCAGGTCTTCTCCCCTGCCTCCACCGATTTGGCATTGGCAAGTAACGCTGGGGTATATACTCTGCCGATTTCATCCAGCAGCCCTTTCAACGTTGCAGGCATATCTTCAAGTCGGGTCCAGTCGCCGTCCTGTGGTTCAAGGCCGCATTGATCTTCCATGAGGTCAACCCAGGCGACCGTGCGCGGTGACACCTCGTGTGCCACTGCGCGTGGCGTCGGGTCAAAGCCCACCAATTGAGTCAATTGTCCAAACATGCCGAAATCCCCAGCGCCGGGACGATTGCCGAGCATGAAGGGTTGTTGTTCCAGGTGTGCTTCCAATGCGGCCAGGTAGCGCCGGTAACTGGCATCTATCACCGGTGCTGTTGTGTCGTTAGAGCCCACCACGTACAGGCGATCGATTTGTCGTTTCGAGAAGAGTTCTTTAACTGATTTGTGGTTTTCAGACGGAAGGCTGACGCCCATACCTAAGGGTAGTAGTGTGCCGGCGTTGTCGGCATCCGCTGCCGGATACCACCGGTAATGAAACATATACTTGGTGCACCACTCATCAGCAAAGTCCTCGATCAGATAATCAAGAAAGGCCAGAGCCGGGTCGGAAGGGATGACACTGCGGCCCGCGTAGAGTTTCTCCAGCCGACGTATGATGGGGGTGGAATCGCAAGTGGCCTGAACGTCGCCATTATCATCCTCGAACAGGAAGGTGGGAAGAAACGTGGGCTTTGGCTTTTCGATGCCCATGGCATCGAGAGCCCCTGCTGGATCTGCCCAGGTAATACTGTAGGGAATGTGACGATAGCGGAGCAATGCGACCATCTTGCGCGTATAAGGTGAGCCGGTAGCCCCAACGAGGCGCAGTCGTTCTTGCGTGGACAAAGCAGATTCTCCCATTAGATCAATTTTTTGCTTAAGACGTCGATGACGGGCACATGCAGTAGACTTTATATTGACACATTCTATGCCATTATGTAACTCTCGCTAGAACAATCACCAGGAGAAAATAAGCTATGTATCGTGGAGACTATGGTCTGATAGGCATCGAGTTGAGCATGTTCTCGCGTAAGCTGGAAGCTCAGCTGCGCTTCCAGAAAATCCCCTGGTACTGGAATTTTAAAACACAGGAGCGAACAGCTGAAATAGAAGCCCGCACTGGTACGCACTTTATCCCTGCCCTCCTCACCCCTGAAAAGTGGATGATCCACGACACTATCGCATTGGGCCCGCTGCTAAACGATCGATTTCACCAGACCCCGGTCATTCCCTCCACACCGCTGCAGCGTTCCTGCTGTTTTATTCTGGAGGATGTATTCAATCACTGGTTGGGACGCGTCGCTGTACATACCCGCTGGTGCTATCCGGAAAACATTGCGTGGGTTGGCCCCCGCTTCGGTGCAAATACAGTTATGAACCGGTCGATAGAGGAGCCCTTCACAGAGCAGGAGCTGAAGGATTTCGCACCGATAGGCGACATGATGTACGAGGGCTTTGGAAAAAATGTTTGCGCTTATAATGGTGTGGGGCCCGACCAGGAAGAGTCCGTACGCGGTGACTACATGACTATGCTTCGCGCACTGGACACACATTTTTCCAGCAACGATTTTCTACTGGGTGCTCGCCCCTGTCTTGCAGACTTCGCCCTGGCGGGCGCCTGCAAAGCACACTTTGTCACCGACCCGACTCCCTCTAGTTGGCTTGGAGAGTTCCGTGGTATGTTGTTTGATTATACTGACCGCCTGTTCGGCGAAAAAAGTTACAGCGATTGCGACTGGCCGGAGAACGACAGCGTGCCGGACTCGCTAAATACTGTGTTGGACTACGCTCAGGGTACCTACTTCGAATTTGCGCGGGCCAATATTGCCGCTGGACTAGCGGGCGAGAAGTATTACGAATATGACTACGGTTTTGGTTCAACCCGGGCACGTACTCAAAGGCGATTGAATCTTGCACGACTTCATGTGCAGGATGAGTTGCTGGAGTATGGCGCGGCTGATAAAAAATCTGTTAAGGCGCTGTTTGCCGGACGCGGAATTCTGGAACACTATTTGAGTTAGGTTCCTCGCGGTAAAAACACGTTGCACAGCGCGCTGACACTTTTAAGGGAGCTACCGAACCAAAGATGCGCGCACTGTTCGCAATTATTCTGGCTATCTTTATGCTGGCATCTGTCTGGCAACATTTTCTTTATTTGCGTAAACGACGCACCTCGGCTCAAGACCTGCAAAGGCTATTGCATTCGGGTGCTACCTTTCATATTTTGATATTTTTCAGAATACGCGGTGGAGAAAAAGTAGTTGAGACCGCCGCTCGATTCAAGCAGCAGGTTATGTCTTCCGGGAAGGCTCGATTGGTTTATGCCGGACAGGCAGCCTTCAGCATAAAATCCGCACAACTGGGAAAGCGCGACTGGGATGGCGTTCTATTGTTTGAGTATCCTTCTCGCCTCGACTATGAAGAGAGTTTTGCAGATCCCCAGACCTGCGAGGCCAGGGAGTTGTTTGCCGATAGTTATATTCACGGAATGCGACGAAACTGCAGGGCCAACATGGGCACCCCCCAGCTTCTATTGCAACGTCGCCTGAGGGACCTCCTCAGGGGGAAATGGCGTATTGAACCGCTGCGGCCCTCCGCGCTTTATAGGGCTTCGCCCGATGCTGAAATTTGGCGCAGTAGAGTGAACAGGCTGAGGGCTCTGCACGAAATCAATAGAGAGGGTCTGGTCGTTTACAATCTGGTCAAAACGGGAACCGTACAACAGCGCGCAGTAGATCAACCTTATATTAGTGAAATGTACAGCCGGATAGCTGCGTTGAAATACGGACCCCTGCACAGGGGCCGTTCCGTTGCGCTGGAAGGTGGCCTACGATTTAATGAGGTCCATATAATTCACTATCCTAATGCCCGTTACTTTGCTGATCTCATCGCCAGCGAAAGTTATCAGAGCGTTGCCGGGAACATACTCATCAGGGATACGATCATTGTGCCCACGGCGCCCATTACCGTGCAGGTGCTACGCCATGCTTAACGACTGAACGGCCCTCGTCTCCCCCTCTTTCATGACAGGAGTCACCGCAGGGCAGATATGCTTACACCCGGGGAGGCCGTCCACATGCTGCTCTGTGATCGGAGTTAAAACTTCGGTGAGCCCACCGTTTCGATATTCAATTGCCCTGCCAGGCCCGCTGACCTGTGTACGCTGATTTCCGCCATTTCGGGCAGTTGCATCATTTCTAACATGGCGCTGCGACTGGGATACATGGCGATCGCAATATCGTCCCAGAGATCCTCGACTTCGCCCAAGGTTAAGCGACGTACATTGCCACTAAAAGTAACCTCACCACCAACCTTCTCTAGAAGCTTTTTCACCCCTTTGGAATAGAGGTAATACGCTTCCTGGCCGGTTAAGTCCGTTACACGGCCATCGGCATATTCGGCCTTGTCTTTGTATTTGAGTAGATTAACCATACAGACAGCCATACCGTCGTCGGGCGCGAGGAATCCTTCCATTTGTTTTTTATTGGGCAGTACTGTGTTGATTACTTCCATGGCTGCTTCCTTTCGCTGTACGATTCAATGGCAGGGTGACATTATAAAATATGGCAGTTATTATGCCAACATATTGATCGTCGTAGGAGATTAAATTATGCAGCTTGAAGGCAAGATAGTCGTTGTTACGGGTGCGGGCAGTGGGATTGGCAAGGCTCTGGTGAAAAAGTTCATCTCTGAGGGCGCGAAAGCTGTTGTTGCTGTGGATATTAATGCGGAGACGAGTCAGCAAACTGCCTCCGAGTTGGGTTGCATTGCAATGTCTGCTGATGTCGCCAAAGAAGACGATATTATTCGCATTATTGAAGATACGGAGAAAGAAATCGGCCCGATAGACCTGTTCTGCAACAATGCCGGAGTAGCGATTGGCGAAAGCGAACAGTCCTCTAATAAAGAGTGGCAAGCGATCTGGGAGATTAACGTGATGTCTCATGTATACGCCGCCAGACACCTTGTACCGCGCATGATTAAGCGTGGGGGCGGCTATTTTCTCAATACCGCTTCCGCCGCAGGTCTTTTGAACCAGATAGGCGGTGCGGCCTACGGGACATCCAAACACGCAGCGGTTGGGTTTGGCGAATGGTTGGCAATGACCTACGCACACCAAGGTATTAAAGTTTCCCTCTTATGTCCCCAGGCAGTGCGCACTGCGATGACGGCAAATGCTGAAGATCAGGGTACTAAAGCGGCTGCCGGTGATGGAATGATGGAGCCAGACCAACTGGCGGATATTGTGGTTGAGCACCTGGAGCGGGACGCATTTCTCATCCTCACCCACCCGGAAGTGAAAACCTACATGGAGCGCAAGAGTTCTGATTACGATCGTTGGATTAGCGGCATGAACCGTTTACAACAAACGCTCGCAGAATCATAAGATTATGAAGAGCAACAATGAAAAATTCAGTTAATAGTATGTTGAGGCCTGCTGCCTCAGATACAGTTATTAGAATATTTCAGGGCAACTGATACAGGGAAAATCACAGTGAGAAGGTCTGTAATTATTTTGGCAGTGTTCGTGATGGTAGGCATAATTGCCTATAACCAGCGTGCAAATATTTCATTGTTTGTCATGGAAAAAGGTGCCGAGCGAGCGATGACAACCGATATCATCGCAGACTTTGAAGACGGCCTGCATGTAACATTGTGCGGAGCTGGCGGCCCCCTGCCCGACCCTAAGCGCTCTGGCCCTTGTGTTGCGGTCGTTGCGGGTGAGCAATTGTTTGTCGTCGATGCCGGTACTGGCGGATTACGTAACCTCGTCGCTATGCGCTATCCAGCAGGCAACATTGAGGCCGTATTGCTCACGCACTTTCATTCAGATCACATCGATGGCCTTGGAGAAATGGCCACCATCCGCTGGGTGAATTCTAGTGGTACTGAGGAGCCCCTACCGGTTATCGGCCCTGAGGGTGTGCAAGAGGTGGTTGAGGGTTTTAATCGCGCCTACCAGCAAGATTCTGTTTACCGCCATGATCATCACGGCGACAGCGTGGTGAATTTGTCTGGGCATGGTATGGAGCCGGTCCCGTTTACACAGCCTGCCGAGGGTGAACTGGAAACTGTTTATGACAAGGGCGACTTGAAGATTCAGGCCCTGATGGTTGAGCATCACCCTATCGATCCGGCTGTAGGCTATCTGTTCACGTACAAAGATCGTACCGTGCTGATTACCGGAGACACGAACAAATCAGCCAACATTGAAAAATTTGCACAAGGTGTTGATTTGCTGGTGCACGATGCCTTGGCGCCGAATCTCGTAGAGCTGCTGAGTAGAGTTGCTACAAACGCAGGGATTGATAGCACCGCAACAATCACCAATGATATCCTGGACTATCACGCCAGCCCGGTGGGAGCGGCTGAAACCGCCCGCGATGCCAACGTGGGCCACCTCTTGTACTATCATATCGTTCCTCCACTAATCTTCCCCGGGATGGAAGCCGCCTGGCTCGAAGGAGTGGCTGACGTCTTTGTAGATTACACAGTGGGGCAGGATGGCACTGCCATCACGCTACCGGCCGGCTCGAAAGATATTATTATCACCAGCAAAGGTATGTAGTGCTGAGCGCCTTGTTGTTCCTGAATTACCGCGGGGCTTTACTGAAGGCGGCCGCCAAGAATCATGCAGCTTCTGAACTCTGCTCGCCTTGCTCAGAAGATGACACGTTCACCAATTTGGCAAACAGCTGCTGGTGATAGTCGGCATCGCCGAACAGCGTGTTGATGATCATCAGGCGCTTTACGAAAAACCCAACCGACAGCTCGTCCGTCATGCCCATGCCGCCGTGAAGCTGAATCGCCTCGCCACCAATCAAGCGCCCTGCCCGACCGGTCATTACTTTCAGTGCCAGCATACTCCGCTGGGCATCGTCATCGCCTTCCTGCGCGGTACACACAGCTCTATACATGAGCGACTTCACGTTCTCACAAGCGCCAAACATGTCTACCATGCGGTGCTGTAATGCCTGAAATGAACCAATTGCAACGCCAAACTGCTCACGCGTCTTGCAGTATTCGAGCGTCAGCGCATTCAGTGCTTCCATCGCACCCAGCGCGTTGGCACAGACTGCCGTGCACGCGGCCGCGATGATCGGTGCCATCAGTGCATGGCCATCACCCGTAGTACCGATCACAGCTTCAGCTGTTACATCGGACAGGGTCAAATTCGCCGCTTCCTGACCATCAGTCATACGGTACGTGGTGCTCTTGAAGCCATTGCTGCCTGCATCCACCAAAAACAGGGTAATGCCGGCTCGGTCAAATTGCTCTCCGGAGGTGCGCGCCGCGACTATCAGCTTCTGTGCAGCGCCGCCGTTCAAGACAACTGTTTTCTCGCCATTGAGCACCCAGTTGCTGCCTTCCTGACGTGCAGTCGTGGCGATGTCGGTCATTTCATAGCGACTCTGGCGCTCTAAATAGGCGAAAGCACCCTGTAGCTCTCCGGAAATGATCTTCGGAATATACTTCTCCTGCAGCGCAGCGTCTGCAGCGGTCTGCAGGAGTCCGCCGAACAGCAATACAGTTGGAAGATAGGGTTCTGCTACTAGTCCACGTCCGAACTCTTGCATAATTAACATTGTATCGACGGGGCCTCCACCGAAACCACCGTGCGCCTCAGCAAACGGAATCGACAACCAGCCAAGTTCAGCAAACTGCTGCCAATGTTCGGTACTGAAACCGTGGTCCATTGCGACAACGGTATTGCGCTGATCAAATCCGTAGTTCTCGGACACAAAGCGCGCAATGCTATCGCGAATCAAGTTCTGCTCTTCACTCAAATTGAAATTCATGTCTTATCTCCTACAAGCCAAGTACGTACTTGGCAGTGATATTCTTTTGGACCTCGTTAGAGCCCCCGTAGATCGATGCAGCTCTTCCTCGGAAGAAGTTTTTTTGTGCGGAATCAGCAAAGTCGTGCCCCAATTGGTCGGCGCCCAGATCTCCCTGCAATGTACCGCTGTAATAACCAGCCACATCCATGCGGAGTTCCTGGATAGCCTGTTGGATTTCCGTGCCCTGCAATTTCAACAGAGAAGATTCAGGTCCCGGCTCATCACCCTCGGCAATAGACGCTAGTGCGCGTAGCTCGGTGAATTCCACTGCCATCAGTTCGATCTCTACATCGGTTAATCTTTTTGCAAACAAGGGATCTTCCAATAAAGTTTTACCTCCATTGACTTCGCCTCTGGCTAATTCGCGCAATTCTGTAAGAGCACGTTTTGAGTCCGCCACCTCGGCAATCGAAAGACGCTCCTGAACAAGCAGTGATTTCGCGTAGGTCCAGCCTTTTCCTTCTTCGCCGATACGGTTCTCCACCGGCACCCGCACGTTATCGAAAAACACCTCATTCAAGTGATGAAAGCCATCAATAGTGTCAATGGGACGTACCGTAATACCTGGTGTTTTCATGTCAATAAGCAGGAAGGTAATACCCTCCTGCTTGCGTCCCGAACTATCAGTTCGTACCAGACAAAATATCCAGTCGGCGTACTGGGCATAAGTTGTCCATATCTTGCTGCCGTTGATGACGTATTCATTACCGTCCAGGTCTGCACGCGTTTTTAACGAGGCGAGGTCAGAACCCGCCCCCGGCTCAGAGTAGCCCTGGCACCACCAGTCGTCGCTTTGAAGTATTCGCGGCAAAAACTTTGCTTTTTGCTCATCACTGCCGTAGTCGATGATGACAGATGCCACCATTGTGACCCCGAAAGGGACTGCCTCAGGCGCGCCGAAGGTCGCTCGCTCTGAGTTGTAAATGAACTTCTGGGTAACGCTCCAGTCAGTTCCACCGTGCTCCACTGGCCAGTGTGGCGCCATCCAGCCTTTCTTGTAGAGCCGGTCTTGCCATTCTTCAGCACCCTCTTTCATGGTCGCAGGATTGCTGCAGCGAGCGCGCACTTCGTCGTCCCAGGATTCAGTGAGGAACTGGCGTACCTCTTTCTGGAATGCCAGATCTTCTTCGTTTAATCGAGTATCCATTGTCTATCTCCTATCTGTAAAGATCATGATGAGGTGTGGCGACCCGTTATATCTAAAATGGCCTGCACACATAATTGGGGTTGTTCCTGTTGCACGAAGTGTCCTGCATTTACAATCGTTCGGTGTGCAATGTCCTTTGCACCCGGCACTTCTTGTTGAAACCTGACTTCACCGCCGGCAGTGACGGGATCGTGATCGGAAAATGCGGTCATGAAGGGTTTATCAAATTGGTGTAACACCTTCCATGCTGCTTTGTTCTCTTCGACCTCCGGCTCATCATTAAACACCGGTACCAGAGAAGGGAACTTGCGTGCACCGGCCATATAGCTCTGGTCTGGAAACGGCGCGCTGTAAGCGCTTTTCTCCGCAGGGGTTAGCTGCGTTGCGGAAGCACTCTGCATTACTTCTC
>JAPKAY010000063.1 GCA_028825045.1 Halioglobus sp. | reverse complement strand
CCCGAGTGCGGTACCGATGACCATCATTGCAATGGGCAAGGTTGCCCACTCTTCGGCGGGCGCCAGCTCTGCGCCTATGATGCTGCCGATTAGCATCATCATAGGCACACTGCTCATGGCGATAGCGTTGATCGCAGCGAGCAGCCACACTTCCTTAACGTTTCCGTTCATGAGCGCAGCCTAGCGGAAAAGCGATGCCGCTGTACGTTCTTTTTACCACTTGGATGTTGTTGCCAACCTGTCGTGTTTTCAATCGTGTTGAAAAGTGGACAGATGGCACGTGCGTCCGCTTGCACGGATTATAGGGTTCACTGCAAGCGACCATCCAGGGAAAAACTATGACAGCGGCAAAGGCGATCGAATATCAAATTACTCGGCAACTACTGAAGCGCAGGGAAGCCGACGAGGCGCAGCGACAGGATCATGCAATATGGCCCGACCGTCTCATCGCTGTTTTGGCAGCGACAGCAATTCTTTTTATTGTGGGAAGCTATTTGGAGGAGCTGTTGTGGGTGGCGCTGGCCGCAGGGACGGTTCTTGTGTTGGGCAGAGACTAACTTTGCCCCGGGCTGCGGCTTAAAGGCACTCACTAAAACCGCCGTTCTATCGGCTTTGCGCGGGAGTCAGGTGCGCATGCCTGTCATGTTTAGCAATCTCTGAGCATTACCGCGTAATAGGGCGTAGCGATCACTGGGCCGATTTTCGGTAATGATGAGCAGCTTGGCGAGGCTGGCTGCCAGGTGATAGAAAGGCCAGTCGGTGCCAAAGAGCATGCGTTCACCTCCGGTGCGTTCGAGCATATCGTGCAGAGTGCTTACGCCTTGTCCGTGGGTGTCCAGCCAGGTGTTGTCGTAACGCATCGCCAGCGGTATTGCTTCTGCTACATCTCTGGCGCCAGAGTGCCCGAGAATAAATTGTAGATTGGGGAAGGTCTTCAGTGCGGCTTCGTAGTGGCGGGGCAGGGCATAGCGGCGAGTTGACTCGGGCTCAATGCCTGCGCGTCCGCAATGGAAAAAAACGATTAAGCCCTGTCGCTCGCACTCGGCGTACAGTTCCATCATCACATCGGAATCGGGATAGGCTCGCTGCATGATCGGGTGGAATTTGATGATACGTGCACCGTCAGCGGCGTACTGGCGCAGCCGATCAAACCGCGCAGGGTCTTGCGGATGTACGGAGCATCCCAGTATCAGCCGTTCTCGCGCACCGGCAATATTGATCGCCTGTATCCAGCGCTCCGTTAAGTCATCGCCAAAGGGCAGATCGAAGGCAATGGGCATAATGCTGGCACGTTCAACACCGCAGGCATCCATCTCGTGCAGAAGGTTGGGTATGGTTTGTGTGGCAGACCTTGAGCTGCCCCACAGGCCCTGCGCGGCGGAGCCCCACCACAATTCGTCGAGGGCCTCATCGCTAAAGTTGCGGTTGATATAGACGTCCAGATCAAGTTCACAACCGGGGTTGGTGCCATCACAGTCCAGTAGGTGAATGACGTGTTCGGTGCGCTGCTGCAAATCTACTTCGGGCGCGATTAACAAGGACATACCCAGGTGACAATGCATATCGATGGCTTTGGGTAGGTCTAGCATAGCGACAGTGTGCAGTTCTCCCTCACTGTCCAGTTCGAACCAGGGCAGTTCAGCAAGTCCGCGATACCCCTTGAAACGCAGTGGACCAAAGGGCCCCTGTCCGGCGCGCGTTCCTTCGTCGAGTCGTTGTTGCGCCAGTCGGGCGATGTCTTCACCGGTATAACGGGTCCCCGGATCGTCAGTGCTGCAGGACGGAAGGATGGCGCCTGCCGCAGACAGTGTTACCAACTGCAGAAATCTGCGTCGATCCAATGCATTGTTCAAGCTTGGCTGAAACATGACTCGATTTCTCTCTTGCGGAGCCAGGCGGAAATAGGCTCGATTAATAAAGACGCTGATGTCTCCCCGGACTATATCGAGGTTCACAGCGGGCGTGCCTTAAAAACGCCTAGTGCAGGGCTACAGGCATTGTCTTCCTACAGTCATTAGAAATGCTGCGCATTTGTGGCGCCTGATTGCCTCTATAGAAGACCGATGCTAGCAACGATACCATGTTCCGGGCATGTAAATTGGTGGATACTAGTCTACAGTGACTTCACGCATCAGTTTCTCAACAAAAAGGTCTGCATTTTGAAAACGATAATCATGTGCGCATTTCGAATGGCACTGACTGGTAGCCTGCTTCTGGCAAGCCAGTTCACACTGGCGGAGTCGTGCATACCATCGAAATGGGGCCCGGACGATGAAATAGGTTCGGCAAATTACGTTTCGCCAGAGCAAGTTTTAATGGCTGTTAAATTGGTGAAAAAGGGGCAAGTTCACCCCCTGGGCATTGTGGTCGATCCAGGGATGCCCGCTTTTCCGCCGCGTTCAATGTCGCTGGTGATTGTTCAGCCAGGACAGCATAACGGCCGTCAGCTGCATCAGGAATTTGGTTGGGATGTTGTCTACAACGATGATCAGGCGAGCCTCTGGTTTGGCATTGGTCCGCAGCTGGATGGCCTGGGTCATATGGGAGAGGCCGGCGAGTACTACAACTGTAATGCTGCGGTCGACTTTATTGATATTGCCGGGCTGAAAAAACTGGGGACTGAAAAAGTACCGCCTTTGGTTGGCAGAGGCGTTCTACTGGATATGGCCAAGCATTTTGGCGTAGAGGTCATGTCTGCAGGTCAGAGCATAAGTTCGATCGATATTAAGGCTGCCGCCAAGGCACAAGGTGTGCAAATACGGCAGGGTGACGTGGTGTTGTTTCATACCGGGTGGACAGATGGCATGCTGGTTTCACATCCTCAGGCGTGGGCCGCCGGCGAGCCCGGCCTGAGCAACGAGGCCGCCGCCTATGTCGCGTCCCTAGAGCCGATGGCGGTAGGCGCTGATACCTGGGGTGTTGACGTGGTGCCACCGATAGAGGGAGACAAGATCTTCTATGGGCATGTGGAATTTCTGAAGAAAAAGGGCATCTATATATTGGAGACCATGAACACGGGACGGCTAGCCAGTGAAAGTGTGCATGAGTTTATGTTTGTTCTTGGTCAAGCGAGAATTAAAGGCACGGTACAAATGATTATTAACCCCGTGGCGATGTGGTAATTTTATCGACTCGAATGTCTCCCAGGTAAAGCTGATAATGTGCACCAGCGCATTAGGGTCTGGATACCACGATGGATAACGCTGTCATCACATTGTCATTGCCTCAGCTTGCATTGGCATTCGTGCCAGTGGCTATAGCGCTGTTTATCCTCGTAAAATGGTCCTACCGCGTAGGTAATGCACTGTACGCTCTGGGCCGTATGCTTGCCCAATTGTTATTGATTGGCTACATACTGGCCTGGATCTTTGGCGCTGGGAATGGCTGGTTGATACTGCTGGTGCTGGCGATTATGTTGCTGGCCTCCAGTTGGATTGCGCTGGGCACCGTGAAAGAGCATCGCCGGTTGCTGTTGGGCGCCTCTTTGGTGTCAATAGTGTTGGGCGGTGGCGTGACGCTGGTGCTTATCACTCAGGCGGTACTGCAAATTGAGCCCTGGTATTTACCGCGCTACATGATTCCTCTGGCAGGCATGGTGTTTGCGAATGCCATGACGTCCGTGAGCCTCGCTGCTGAGCGATTATATGCTGAGCTAAAATACGGGCAGGGTTGGGAAGAGGCGAGGCTAGCTGCCTATCAGGCTGCTATGATTCCAGTGTTTAATGCGCTGTTTGCCGTGGGCATTGTATCGCTCCCGGGTATGATGACGGGTCAGATTCTCTCCGGTGTTTCGCCACTCATCGCTGCGCGCTATCAGATTATGGTGATGTGTATGATCTTTGCGTCAGCGGGAATTTCTACCGCGGTATTTCTCGCGCTCATCCGACACCGCGTAGTCAGTGGGGAAGGTGCGTAGGCTGCGCGTCTGAATTTTGGTGACTTCACTGAGGCAAGAGCGCCCTTAAAAAGAGGGAATCTGCCTGCTCTGCAAACCTGAGCACAAACCTGGATTAACGATGGATAAATGGAAGTACTTTGGACGAGCCCACAAGCGCGTATACCAGTGGACGGGTGGTCGTCTTGGCTCGCGTATGGGGTGGATCGATGTCGCGTTGGTAGAGACTATTGGTCGCAAGTCGGGGCGACTGCGCTGCATCCCGATTGCCTGCTACCCCTATCGTGATTCTATTGTGGTATCGGCGTCCAATAGCGGCAAGGAGAGTCACCCGGCCTGGTACTTGAATATGCAGGCGAATCCGTCTGTCGCCGTTCAGGAGGGGAGGGAGCATTACCAGGCCATTGCGGAGGATGTTGAAGAGGACGAGTGTGCGGCATTGTGGGAAACCATTGTGAAGATAAATAAGCACCAGGGCGAGTATCTGGAGATGGCGGAACGCAAGATTCCACTGGTTTGGTTGCGGCGCGAGCTCAGTTAGTCTCTGTCTGAGAGGCCTGCTTACCCGCTCACTTGTCCACTCCATCCCCCTCGTTGTTGAGCGGGACTGCGTCGGTGGCCGGCAGTGATGTGTCTCCAAACCATGCGCGCATTCTGTCTGCAGTTTTACTGCGTACATTGTCATTGATGTAGCGGGAAACGGCGGCGATCGCCAGTACCAGTACGCCCAGGTCATCGGCATAACCGACTGCCGGCGTCAGGTCGGCAACCGCATCCAGCGGTACGATGAAATAGCCTAAAGCTGCTGCAATTGTGGCTTTGGCCCAGGCCGGGGCATCTTCCTCCTGGGCCGCATAGAATAGAAGTAGAGCCTTTTCAACGACTTCTCTGCCCGCTCCCTTGGCGTAGTGCTTCAGCTTGTCCCAGAAACCAGTTTCGGAATATGCAGCTTCAAATTTATTATCATCACGCATTGTTCGCCACCTCTTAGCCAAACAACCAGGGCGCTAATTCGTCTCGGTTTTTTAGGATTATCTGTTGCGCTGTGGGGTCGTCGGCCAGTTCATTAGGGTTGATATGTAGCAATTGCAGCACGTAGGGAACGAGACGCGCGCGTGTAGAAACCTGTAGCGTGCCTGTGTTCATGCCGTAGTCCGCTTCTACGACTTCCTGCTGCTCCTTGCTGAGCCTGGGGTCCGGAACAATGCACAGATCGACAAAGGTATTCCATTGTTCATCGCCATCTGCGCCGTGTTCGGAATCGTCCATGATGTCAGGAATTTCGCGAAAGCGGCTGAGCACGAAGTCGCGGTATTCGCCGTTCTTTTCACACCAGGCGCGGACATGCCAGCGTAATCCCGTATAGACCAACGTATGGGGCACGATAACGCGTCCCTCTCGGTCGGGGTGGTTGAGGGAAACGTAGTCCACGTCCAGTCTTTTCTGCTGCCTGGCAGCCTGCATGATGGGGCGCAGCACCTCGGGTTTGACATCGCGTACGGGTACCGAGAGAACCTCGGCATTTGCCACATTCAGAGATAGTGATTCAAATACATTCATCAGCTCATTGTTGCGCGCCATCAAGTGCAGATACTCGTCTGCCAGTCCCTCGGTGACTTGTGGTTTGAACGTTGCCGTTGGCTTATAGCCCTTGAGAAATTTGTCATACTCCAGATTGCCGGGCCCAACTTCGCGGATATAGTTGTTGATGTCTTTGCTTGCTTGCTGTCGGCCAATACCGAAAGTGTCACACAGATGGCGTGTAGTCAGACGTCCCTCCCACAGAACGAGGGTTTCGATAAAGCGGTAACGCAGGAGAAGATCCCAGCGGAAGGGCCATTTGGGCTCCGGGTGGCTCGACATTCAGTTCCCCCTAGTGGATTGACTGGGCAGTATAAGTTGCGTCGCGAGACAAGTGTATCAGTATCTAGTACTTCTGCATCTTGCCGAAACACGTGGTAATAGTATCGAGGTTAAATACGATTGGTTACACTCCATTGCGTAGCTGAAGTCACCATTACTTTACGTTTAGAGGAAGGGTTATGCGAATTTTTATGTGCTGGATTGTATTCCTGTCGAGTTCAATCCCCGTGCTCGCCGAGGATATTTCAACGTCGATTACACCGGCCATGGTAACAACCGCAAATCAGTTGATGGATTCGGCGCAACACACAAATAAGGCGTATGCCATTGTTGATTCCCTGACCACAGAAGTGGGGCCGCGGCTGGCCGGTACTGAAGCAGAAGCGAGGGCTCGCCAATGGGCCGTGGAAAAAATGACCTCGCTTGGGCTCAAAAATATTCGGGTGGAAACATTTGAAGTCCCGCTGTGGCTGCGCGGCGAGGAGAGCGCAAAGATAGTCTCGCCTTTCCCTCAGCCATTAACTATTACCGCACTCGGTGGCAGTGCTAGTACAGGCCCTCAGGGCGTGGAGGCGGAAGTGGCCCTATTTGAATCACTTGCCGCGTTGGAGCAAAGTTCCAAAGGAGCCGTCCAGGGAAAAATTGTGTTTATTGATGAAGTCATGGTACGCAGTCGTGATGGCTCCGGTTATGGTGCAGCGGTGCTAAAGCGACGGCAGACGGCCTATACGGCTCAACGCCTCGGAGCGGTTGCCGCCCTGATACGCTCAGTTGGTACCAGCAGTCACCGATTTGCCCATGCCGGTCAAATGCAGCGGGTCGGTTCTGCGGTGGAGGCAGGTGTGCCCGCCGCGGCGCTGACCGCAGCGGATGCAGACCAGCTTGTCCGCAGTCTGGCGTATGCCAAGCCAGTGGTCGTCAAGCTGGTGATAACCCCCAGGCTTCTGCCACCGGCAGTCTCTGGCAATGTGGTCGGTGAAATCGTCGGTCGTGAAAGGCCGCAGGAGATTGTTCTCGTGGGCGCACACCTGGATTCCTGGGATTTGGGCACCGGTGCTGTAGACGATGGGGCAGGTGTGGGTATTGTGTTGGGCGCAGTTAAAGTCTTGATAGACACGCTACCGCAGTCGCCTCGGCGAACAGTTCGCGTGGTGTTATTTGGTTCTGAAGAGGTTGGAGTAGTGGGCGCAAGGGCTTATGCCCAGCAACACGAGGCCACATTGGCCAATCATGTCCTTGCTGCGGAATCGGATTTTGGCAGCGGTGACATATGGCGTTTTGATAGTCGAGTTGTGGAGGAAAAATTGCCGTTGATGGCCGCCATTGCCGCCGTGTTGGAACCACTGGATATTGCGCCGGGCAACAATACCGCCAGGGGCGGGCCCGATTTACGTTTCCTGCGCGAGGCGGGTGTTCCGATTGCAAGTCTGCTTCAGGATGGACAAGACTATTTTGACTTTCATCACACCGCGGACGATACCCTCGATAAGATTACACCCAGTGCTTTGAATCAGAATGTTGCGGCCTACGCCGCGCTTATTTATCTGGCGGCAGAAACGACTACGGACTTTCGTTAGGCTGATTGGGCCAGTCAGGAAGCGTAACAAAGAAACGCGCTGATTCTACGCCTGAGCTATCCAAAGCCGCCACCAGCAGCGGGTAGTGATCGGCCTCGAAATGCAGGGCCATCTGGGATGACAGCTCCTCTGCGGTCAACGTCCGGTCCGGATTATCACAATGCACGGCTCCCAGCCACATCATCTTCGGTACGACCAGAAAGACCTGGGCATCTAATGTGCTGAGGTAAGGGCGTATCTGGGTGAATGCTACCCATCGCTCCATCTTGCGATCCGTGTTGTAACCCGGAGGAAGAGGCGGGGCGTTGTGTTCGTGTTGGAAAAGATACCCTTTGAAAGCGATCTCGGTGGAGAGGTTTTCCACGGCCATTGCCCGCAAGCGTTTCCGGGCTTGTGGGCGCTCGCCCAGCAGAATCTGGCGCTCCAGAAGGTGGTTCAGTTTCAAGTCAAGGCGATCGCGTGCATCCGGGCCCAGCCACTCTTGCAATTGACCGGTGCCGCTATTCGTCTCGCCGCTATTGTACGGCAGCCCCAAAAAAAACTTCACAGCCAGTTCCAGATGCACATCGCGTTCGCGTTGGTGGCAACGATAAATACAATCGAATTCCCCCAGCGTTCTGCCATTGTCGTGAATCGGGAGATTGTGCGCGATCAATTCGACGTCCGGATCCTGCTGCAGAAAAAACTGCCACAGCTGTTCAAAATAGACCCCCAGTCGATGCGTGGGCCGGCGCTGCAAGTGCTCCAATAAGGCGCTTGCATCTCGGTCCAGCCTCTCCAGCCAAAGCTGTCTTGCGGGCGTGAGCTGCAGGGCGCAGGCGCTGATGGTGCTGGTATCGCTGGTCACCTGATCCATGTGGAGCAGGGGAGGCGAAAAACAGGCCCAAGCGAGGTCCCTGACTTCTTGTGTCTGGAAGGGATAAATGCGAATCACTGCACTACACTGTTGGTTCGTGGGTATAATAGCAACCCTTCAGGCGAGGTAGCAGGTTCCATGCAGGCATCTTTCAAAAAAATTGGTTTGGCGGGTCGCAGTCGTCAGCGTGGATTAACGGACGTTCTACGCTTTCTGTTGGCCCAACTAGAAGCAGCAGACCTTGAAGTTGTGTTAGAAGACAAGCTTGGCGATGTCGTGCCCAATCATCAGCAACGTCTCGCCACGTTGGATGACATTGGGCAGGAAGCTGACCTGGTTATCGTGGTCGGCGGCGACGGCAGCCTGCTCAGTGCAGCGCGTACGCTGGCAAAGTATGAAACCCCGGTTCTGGGGATTAATCGCGGTCGGTTGGGTTTTCTCACCGACATTATGCCGGATGAAATTGCCGAGCAATTGCCTGAGGTTCTGGCTGGTAAATTCGAGCCCGAAAGTCGGTTTTTACTTGATGCAGAGGTACGGCGGGACGGCCAAATTATTGGTCACGGCGATGCGCTGAACGATGCGGTGGTCAATTCGGGTGCTTCGGCGAAGATGATAGAGTTCGAATTGTATATCGACGATACCTTTGTTTACCGACAGCGCGCAGATGGACTGATCGTATCGACCCCGACCGGTTCCACCGCTTATTCCCTTTCCGGGGGTGGACCCATTATGCACCCCACACTGGATGCAATTGTGTTAGTGCCGATGTTTCCACATGCGCTGAGTAGCCGTCCAATTGTGGTCGATGGAAATTCTGAAATTCGACTGGACATACTGGCGCGCAACCGCATTCACCCGCCCCTTACCTGTGATGGGCAGTTCATTGTAAAGGCGCGGCCGGGAGACTCGGTATACATTCGTAAAAACCCGCACCGTCTGACTTTATTGCATCCGTTGGGCCACAGCTTTTACGCCAGCTGCAGGGATAAACTGCACTGGAGCAATGCATTGGTCAATTGATGTACGATGCGCATACAGCTCTCAGCGTTAGCGTTGAGGAAGATCTATTGCCGTTGAGCGCACTGCTCCACCAGAAGGGGGTGATGCACCGTATCTTTGAGAAGGGAGGGCGGCAGGTCGTCACCGTAGGTCGCGAAGATCATGCTGAGCAGGTGCAGGAGCTTTACCGGGCGTGGCGTGCAGGCGAGGTAGCGATCGAGCTGCAGCATCGAGATACCCTGCAAACGCCTAAGTCCATTGCGACGCAGTGGCGCACGGCCCCAGTCACTCTGGGTCTTGTTATTCTCAGTGTCTGTGGGTTTTTACTCGCATCAACATTCTGGGTCGGTTATCTGACCTATACGCCTTTTCAGATCTTGGTGGGTGGCCAACTTCAGTTTCAAAGTGCCGATGGGCAATACTGGCGACTGGTAACGCCGGTGTTTCTGCACTTTGGCTGGCTGCATATTGTCTTTAATAGTCTCTGGTTGTGGGAATTGGGTAGACGGGTGGAGCAGGTAATGGGACATTTCAATCTGTTCATGCTGTTTTTAGTGATAGCCGTGGTGTCCAATACCAGCCAGTTTGCCTTCGCCGGGCCAAGCCTTTTTGGTGGTATGTCCGGTGTGGTTTATGGCTTGTTGGGCTTCTCCTGGGTGGCACCTTTGTTTCAGCCAGCATGGGCGATTCAACCCTCGTCCACTATCATGCTATTCATGATCGGCTGGTTAGTGGCATGTCTGGTGGGTATGGTCTCAGTGCTCGGGTTCGGTGCGGTTGCTAATGCAGCGCATGTGGGCGGCTTGCTCAGTGGCGTACTGCTGGGCGCGCTATTTGGCGGCCTGTCCCGCTACGGTGGCGACAGGACCTGAGTTGCATGCGTATAATCACTCGCCGCACACTATGAAGCCTCTATGAAATACCAGGAATTAGTCGAATCCATGCCTCGCGAGACCTTCGAGAGTCTCAAACGCGCGGTGGAATTGGGCAAGTGGCCCGATGGTAAAGCGCTCACTAGTGAGCAGCGCGAGAATGCCTTGCAGGCCATCATCGCGTGGGGACAACGGCATCTGAGTGAGCAGGATCGTGTAGGCCATCTTGAGAGAAAGAAGAAGACCGTCGAGGGCTGCGATAGCCCGCCGGAAACACCCCTGAGTTGGAAAGAGTAGGAGAATGAATTGGCCGATTTAGTGGCTAGCGGTGCTGTGCGCAAAATGAAGACGCAGCTAGAGAATCCGGTGCGCTATACCATGTTACTGGGTGAGCACGAGATTCCCTTGAACGATTATCTTGGCAGTCATTTGCAGCTAGATTTTGGGGGCGCTATCAATTGTATCCATTGCGACCGCAAGACAAACAAGAGCTTTAGCCAGGGCTATTGCTATCCCTGCTTTAAGCGCCTTGCGCAGTGTGATACCTGTATCGTCAGTCCCGAGAAATGTCACTATGCGGCGGGTACTTGTCGAGAGCCCGAGTGGGGCGAAGAGAACTGTATGATCGATCACGTTGTGTACCTTGCTAATACTTCGGGCCTGAAAGTGGGTATCACCCGGGGATCACAGGTGCCTACGCGCTGGATGGATCAGGGCGCGACTCAGGCCAAACCCATTTTCCGGGTCAATTCGCGCCTGCACTCGGGCCTGGTTGAGGTTTTATTTAAAAACCACGTCGCGGATAAAACCAATTGGCAGGCTATGCTCAAAGGCAGCGCAGAACCGCGAGATCTGGAACAGGCGCGCAAGCAATTGATGGCTGAGTGCGTCGATGAACTAGAGGCACTGGTGCAGGAGCGGGGCATACAGGCGGTAACAGAATTGACCGATGAGCCGGAGGTCCACATCAACTACCCCGTGCTGGAGTATCCGCTCAAGGTAAAGTCATTTAACCTGGATAAAACACCGACAATTGGTGGAACGCTGATGGGCATCAAGGGGCAGTATCTCATTTTCGATACTGGCGTGATCAATATGCGCAAATACGGCGGTTATCATTTGTCCCTGCAGGTCTCCGGATAGAATCATGCAAGACGCCTCCTCAGGAACGGTCTTCCTCAAAGACTACACGCCGCCGTCCTACCTGATTAATAGAACCGAGCTGCACTTTGAGTTATATGACGAGTGTGCGATTGTCTCCTCACGACTGCATCTGTTGCGCGACGATTCTGTGTCGGAGGATACCTCGCTGGAACTGCACGGTCAGGAACTCGAGCTATTGTCAGTATCCGTAGACGGTGTGGAGTTGTCCGCTGATCAGTATCATGTCAGTGAAGATTCCCTGCGTATTCACTCCGTGGGAGTGCAGAGCCTGGTAGCGTGCAAGACGCGCATTCGACCCCAGGACAATACTTCCCTGGAGGGACTCTACCGGTCGAGGGCCTTGTTCTGTACTCAGTGCGAGGCCGAAGGTTTTCGCAAAATCACCTATTATCTGGACCGACCCGATGTGATGTCGGTATTTACTGTGACTGTGGAGGCTGACCGCGAGCGCTACCCTGTGTTGTTAAGTAACGGCAATTTGTCTGAGGCCACGGAAATTGCTGAAGGGCGACATCGGGCGGTCTGGCACGACCCTTTTCCCAAGCCTGCCTACCTCTTTGCACTGGTGGCCGGAGACCTGGCCCACATAGAAGACCGCTTTACTACCGTAGGCAACAGCGAGGTCACCCTGCGGATTTACGTAGAGGAGAAGGACCTGGACAAGTGTGCGCATGCAATGCATTCACTCAAACAGTCAATGCGCTGGGACGAGGAAGTTTACGGCCGCGAGTACGACCTGGAGCTGTTTAATATTGTTGCGGTAGACGATTTCAATATGGGGGCTATGGAGAACAAGAGCCTCAATATCTTCAACACCTCCTGCGTACTGTGCAGTCCGGATATTACGACAGATGCTGGCTATCAGCGTGTGCAGGCGATCGTCGCGCACGAGTACTTCCACAATTGGAGCGGTAACCGCGTTACCTGCCGCGATTGGTTCCAGCTCAGCCTCAAAGAGGGTTTCACTGTATTTCGGGATTCGCAATTCTCTGCTGCCATGGGTTCTCCTACGGTCAAGCGAATCGAAGACGTTACCCTGTTACGCACGGCTCAATTCGCTGAGGATGCCGGCCCCATGGCGCATCCGGTGAGGCCTGAGTCCTATATGGAAATCAACAATTTCTATACGCTGACGGTTTATGAAAAGGGCGCAGAGGTAGTGCGCATGATTCATGCTCTGCTGGGTGAGCAGAATTTTCGGCTTGGTTCTGATCTGTATTTCGATCGCCACGACGGACAGGCCGTGACGTGTGAAGACTTTATACTGGCTATGGAAGATGCCAGCGGCGTATCGCTAGACCAGTTTCGTCGTTGGTATTTTCAGGCAGGCACACCGCAACTGGAAATCACGGACGAGTATGATGAGGCGGCCCAAACCTACTCCCTGCATGTAGAGCAATCCTGTCCCGAAACGCCGGGCCAGAAGCGTAAAGAGCCCTTCGTGATTCCCCTGGCGATGGGTCTTCTCGGTGAGGCCGGTAATCTGCCGTTGCATCTTGCAGGAACCGACGCGGACCCAGATACCCGTGACAATACCCACAGGGTGTTGACCATTGATGCGTCTGTGCAGTCATTTGTCTTCCAGCACGTGACCGAGCGCCCCGTGCCTTCCCTTTTGCGCGGTTTTTCGGCGCCAGTGCGGATGCATTACAACTACAGTAGAGAAGACCTGTGTGCGTTGATGCGTCGGGACGGCGATGGATTCGTGCGTTGGGACAGTGCTCAGTCTCTGGCCACCCGAATTATTTTTGAGGTGGAAGCACAATTGCTTGCGGATACTCCATTGGATGTTGATCCCCTGCTTATCAGTGCGTGCAGTGACTTGTTGCGCGATGAATCATTGGACCCCGCCATGGTGGCGGAGATGTTGACTCTCCCCAGTGAAAACTATTTATCCGAATTGGCCAGCCAGACTGGCGGCGCGAATGTCGATAGCATTCATCAGGCGCGGAATGCCGTGCGCAAAGTCCTCGGGGGCGCACTCACGCAGCAGTTTCTGGATCGTTACCATAGTCTTGAATCCCCAGCTTCCTATGCACCTGATGCGGGGCAGGTCGCTGATCGTTGTTTGCGCAATACCTGTTTGGCTTATTTGGTAAGCGCGGATGTGAAACATCTTAAGCTGGCGTCCCAGCAGTATCGATTGGCCGCCAATATGACTGACCGGCTGGCTGCGTTCAAAGAAATCGCCTTCCATGGTGACGATGATCTTCGCAGCGATATTTTGGACAGTTTTTATGAGGACTGGCGACATGAAGTATTGGCGGTAAATCAGTGGTTTCAGGTGCAGGCGGCGATTCCGGATGCTGGCGGAATAGCACGGGTACAGTCATTGATGTCCCACGAGGCCTTTGATCTGCGAAATCCCAATAAGGCGCGAGCGTTGGTCGCAGCTTTCGCTAATCAGAATCTGGTGAATTTTCACCGTCTCGATGGCGCAGGTTATCGCTTGTTGAGTGATGTCGTTATTGCCCTAAACACGCTGAATCCGCAACTGGCTGCCCGATTGCTGACCCCCCTGACCAAGTGGCGCAGCTTTGCCGGGCGGGCGGATTTAATGCGCGCAGAACTGGAACGCCTCCAGGAACAGGCTGATCTGTCGCCAGATGTCTATGAGGTGGTGGCCAAGTCACTGCAACAGGTGTAAATGCGTGATTTTTCGGTGGTAGGACGGCCTTTGCCCAAAGTAACTAATAACACTATTTCAACAAATTTGTGGTATATTGGGGAATTAATACTTGCGTCGCAGGGTCTCGACGCACCTGAAATTCAAACTCGGGCAGTCCCATTGGCCAATTTCAACCCTTGGGAAGGCAGGTGATACCGAAAAACCTGAGCATTAAACGTTAGACAAGAGATTATCCATGGCTAAACCGAATTACTCATTTGAAAAGCGGCAGCGAGAACTGGCGAAGAAGAAGAAGAAGGAAGAAAAGCGTCAACGAAAAGCCGCAGAGAGTCTTGAGCAGCCTAAGGAGGGCGAAGCAGCTCCCGTTGTTGAGGGCCAACCTGCAGAGAATGAGAGCAGTTAAAGCGTATTAGAATTGAAAATTCCACTTCGTGCCGGTGAATGCGAATGTGGTTCATTACAATAATTCACCAATAATTTTGAGTATGTAATATGAGTAAAGGTACGGTCAAGTGGTTCAATGCGGACAAAGGATACGGTTTTATTACTCCTGAAGATGGCGGTAAGGATCTTTTCGTTCACCATTCTGAAATCAAGAGCGGCGGCGGTTTTGCCACTCTAAACGACGGACAAGCGGTAGAGTTCGAAGTTGGGCAGGGCCAGAAAGGTCCATGCGCCAACAATGTCATCCCAGGCTAGTTCTGGTACTAAGTAGAGGAAGCGGTGGCTATGCCACCGCTTTTTTTTGTCCGATGAAAAGGTTTGATTATCCGGCCCAAGCTTCGCTAAGGGTAGAGTTTCAGTTCATCTGACGGCTGAAGTTTGCTCTTGCGGTATTGCGCGCGCACTGTTTGCGCGTGTTCAGCTAGACTGGTCCCAACCCATGCGTTATGGGTGGTGCTGTAAAGGCTGCCATCCAGAATCTCGAGTTCCCGTTTGAGGCGATCGTCCCCAAACCGACTGGCAGCCTCGTTCAGGGAGTAGGCTGCTGCTTCGCCGGTCAGTGCTGCCGACCACGCTATAAATGCTGCTCGCGCTGCAGCTGAGTTGCCCTTTGAGCAAGCCGAAAGTAGCTCTCTAAACGCCTGTTTCTCGGAAACGTCTTCAGCGGTTGGCAAAGGGGTATTTGAAACTGGGCGTCGCCGCCGCCACCAGAAAACCAGCAGCGTCGTGAGCCAACCGGCGGTGCTGACGGCGCTGATAATCTTCCATCTTATCGAATCTTTTTGTGCCGGAGAGGGTGCCAAGGAGAGAGTAGGCGTGGTCGTCTGAGTCAGGGGAGATAGTGATATCGCTGGTGCGGCGCTGCTCCCGGCATCTGCGGCCGCTACGGTGATCTCCCGCTGGGGCACTACCGCGTAACGCATCTGTCGGGTCTGGGTATCCCACCAGGGTATTCTGATCTCCGGAATCAGGAAGGTGCCAGCCCGGGTGGGGACCAATGCGGCGCTGTCTTTGCGCACACCCAGTAAGCCGGTGGCAATCTCACGCTCGCTGATCTCCGGTTGATCCGGGTAGTATTTTAGTCCGTCAATCGCTGGAAACAATATGGGTGGAAGCTGTGCTCCTTGCAGGCCCTCACCCAGTATCTGGATGGAGCGGGTTGCAGAATCTCCGACGCGTAACTGCTCCGGGGGAGTAGACCATTGCTCCTGGATTGTGATTCGTCGAGAGGGTAGCCAGGTCGGCGCGTCATAACTCTCAGGACGGGGCAGGACCGTGATTGGAATTGCCCCAGTCGTGAGACGCACACGTTTACCGCTGTCACCGCGGTCGAAGAGGCTACGCCGACCCTGAGCGACCCTGGCCGAAAAAACCTGGGCTGGTATCTCCAGGGTGCCACTTTTTTCCGGGAAAATCGCATAACGCAATTCATGCACTCGCCATGGGCGGCCATTCACGGTTCTTTCAAAGGTAGTTTGCTCCAACGGCTTAACAAAGGCATTGGCCAGCGCTAATTCCGAGATACTGTGCCCATCCAGATTAATGGCCTGTTGTATGCGCAGGGTGAAAATTACCTGGGCCTGAACATAGACAGTGTCCTGATCTACCTCGGCCTCAAACAGTACGGTTTCTTCCCCCGCCGGAACCTCGGGCGTGGCGCCCACGGTAAGGGGCAGTCTTGCGGTGGACTGTCCGTCTAGACCCAGCGAGGGTATCGCCAGATCGCCCTGTCTTCTGGGCGTGAGCGCGATGATCAGTTGATTGGTGTGCGAAATGCGGCCGTTGACAATGCTGGTATTACTGCTGCTTGAGCGCTGCAATATTTCAAAATCGGACAGCAATGGCTGCAAATCAATTTCATTGAGTTCTTCGTCGGCATCGGAGGTAATTGTGAGCTGCAATGTGTCACCTAGCGCCACATTGCTACGATTCAACGTGGCGGTCACTGCACTGACGGCAGTGGTTGCACCAAGCGCTATGATTAGCAGGGCGAGACCCACTAGTGTGTTACCAATAGACTTCATCACTCCTTTGGGCCCCCTCTTCCTGTCGCTTAAGACTTTCATAGCGAAATTTTTCCCGTAACAGGCCCGATGGATCATCAGGGACTCGTCGTAGCCACTGTTCCATCGCCTGATCCCGCTCCTGATCACCAGGCTCAACCTGTGCAGGCTGCGGTGCCTGTTCTTCTTCGGCATTTTTCTCAGACTCACTTTCTGTTGTTGCTTCCGTATCGTTCTGTTCTTCGGTTTGTTCTTCGGTTTGTTCATCGTCTGGCGGCTGGCCTTGTGAATTTTCGGATTGCTCCTGTTCCTGTTCTAGTTGCTCCTGGGAATACTGTTGCTGCTCCCCGTCATCACCGGGAGACTGATCCTGTGGCGATGCTTCGGCGTCCTGCCCCTCCTGGTTCTCCTTTTGCTCTTCGCCTTGGCCTTGATCCTGATCCTGCTGTTCGTTTTGGTCCTGTTGTTGGCCCTGATCTTGATTCTGCTCTTCGTCCTGATCCTGGCCCTCGCCATTCTGCTGTTCCTGTTCCTGTTGTTGTTCTTTGAGTCGTTTCAACAACGCCAAATTCTCAGCAGCGTCAGTTTGCTCGGGTTTTAGCCCTAGAGATTCCTCATAGGAGACGATAGCCTCGTCCAGTTGGCCGGCTCGGGCAAGAGCATTCCCCCTGTTGTAAAGGCTGTCTGCATTGTTTTCGTTATCGAAGTGTTCAATAGCAGATTCGTAATTACCGCTTTGATAAGCGGCGGTGCCGGCCCAGTCAG
>JAPKAY010000112.1 GCA_028825045.1 Halioglobus sp. | reverse complement strand
CCTATTTCAACCAAAAAAAGTGGGGGAAGGTTTAGCTGTTGATCGGGAGAATTTAATGTTTCTTGACCTCTATAGTCCTGAGGTTACTTCAATAGTAGAATTTCACGACGAATTTTAGGGTCGCGTGAAACCGCACGCTGGATATTAATGATTTTACTGAAAAGCTTGGCGCGAGACTTTCTAGTTCGCTATAGATCACCGCTGATGTCCAGTGGCGCTGCGCGGCCTGAAGTCTCTAAACAACAGTGCATCGATGAATTCGTTAATTTTGTGGTTACCGGACTCGGCCAGCCTCCGAGCATGAACAACTCACGTAAAGGAGATGGAATCGGATGAAACGCTTTCTTCCGCTGTTTGTGGTGTTAGGTGGTTTCGCAGCAGCCGCTTTATTGATCGCCACTGGTCCCCAGGTTCAGCCTCAGGCAGCCAAATTAGTTCCGCCGCTGGTGCGGACCTTGACAGTGCAACCCGGCACCCATCAGTTCAATGTGCGCACACATGGCAGCGTGGTTCCACGGACCGAAAGTGAGTTAGTGCCTGAAGTGGATGGGCGCGTGCTTCGAGTATCGCCCGCGCTCGTGTCTGGCGGCTTTTTCTCAAAGAACGACGTGCTCCTGGAAATAGACTCGCTGGACTATGACGTGGCGCTGGAACAGGCCAGAGCGGGTATAGCGCGAGCCGAGAGTGATCTTGACAATGAGAGGAAGGATCACGAGCGGCAGGAAGACCTGGTCACTAAAGGGTCGATCAGCGCTTCCCAGTTAGATAACTCCCTTAACCGTGTCACGATCGCCAAAGCCACGCTCCGTGAAGCTCGGGCGCGACTAGCGCGGGCGGAACGAGACCTGGCGAGAACGAGCATTACCGCACCTTACGATGGCCGGGTGCGCTCGGAGCGGGTTGATGCAGGGCAGTTTGTGCGGCGGGGCGAGGCGATAGGTACGATTTACGCGGTTGACTTTGCCGAGGTTCGGCTGCCGATTCACGCGAATGAACTGGCATATTTGGATCTGCCGATCAGTAAGGCTGGACAGGCTCTCGCGACACAGTCCAAGGTAACGCTGAGCGCCGAATTCGCAGGTAGCTTACATTCCTGGCAGGGCAAGGTGGTGCGCACGGAAGGGGAGCTTGACCCAATGACCCGCATGGTTCATGTCGTGGCCCAGATAGCCAATCCTTACGATAGCCGCCAGCAGCGTGCCCCCCTGGCAGTTGGGTTGTTTGTCGATGCGACGATCCATGGCAAGACCATCAGCAATGCCACGGTATTGCCACGGTCAGCATTGCGACGGGGCAACCAGGTGTTTGTGGTTGATGAACAGGACAGGCTTCGCTTCCGTACCGTTAATGTGCTGAGGTTGGTTGATGATCAAGTGTATATCGGCGAGGGCCTGAGCGTGGGTGAACGCGTATGCGTTTCAGCGTTGCAGAGCACCGCTGATGGCATGCTGGTTCGGGTTGTGAAGGACGCAACTTCGTCATGAGCGGCCCCATCGCCTGGTTTGCACGGAACCATATCGCGGCCAATCTCCTGCTCGGTGCCATTGTGATGGCAGGATTGGCATCGTTGCCGTCGATGTCACAGAAATCATTCCCTGACCTGGATTTCAATCTTATTACAGTTTCCGTGCTCTATCTTGGTGCCGCACCAGAGGAAGTGGAGGAGGGTGTGTGCATCAGGGTCGAAGAGGCCCTGGAAGGTATTCAGGGCGTAGAAAAAATAAGCTCTAGCGCGATAGAGGGTGTCTGCTCGGTTTCTGTTGAATTGTTAGAAAGTGCCGATGCGTCTAAGGCGCTTGGCGATGTAAAAAACCGTGTTGATGCCATTGACACATTCCCTCAGGAAACAGAAAAGCCGGTGATTACACTGGTTACGACAGAGCGTTCCGTGATGGATATTGCGGTAACTGGGCCCACTGATGAGCATGAATTAAAAGCGATCGGTCAGCAGGTGCGAGATGAGATTGCCTCGCTCCGCGGCGTTACGCAGGTGCAGTTGGCCAACGCGCGGCCCTATGAAATTTCCATAGAGATTTCAGAAGTATCGTTGCGCCGTTACGGCCTGACCTTCCAGCAGGTGGCGAACGCCATTCGGGCCACATCTCTGGATCTGCCAGGTGGGTCAATCAAGACCGAAGGTGGTGAGATCCTGCTACGGACAAAAGGCCAGGCCTACTGGGGTCCGGAATTTGAGCAGCTGGTGATTCTGACGGCAGCCGACGGAACCCGCGTTTATTTGCGCGACCTGGCAGAAGTGGTTGATGGATTTGAAGATACCGAGCAGAAGCTTTGGTTTGATGGGCGACCCGCCGCATTGATTCGTGTTGCCAGGACTGCTGACCAGGACGTTCTTGATATCAGCAATGCGGTAAAGGACTATATAGATAGCGGTGTCGACCACCTGCCAGAAGGTGTGGAACTGACAGTCTGGAACGATGGCTCTGTCTTCCTGCGTGAACGGCTGGATACCCTGTTTGACAGTGCGCGTCAGGGTTTTTTGCTGGTACTGATACTGCTTGCACTTTTCCTGCGGCCGCGGCTCTCGTTCTGGGTCAGTGTGGGCGTGCCGGTTGCCTTTATGGGCGCTATCTTTCTGGCGTCGCTACTGGGTATGTCCATCGATGGTATCTCGACCTTTGGCTTTATCCTGGTGCTCGGGATATTGGTTGACGATGCTGTGGTGGTCGGAGAGCGCGTTTATTCCATGCAATACCGTTCCGGCATAGCCCAGACCGATGAAAACCTGCTGACTGCCGCTATCGACGGTACCCGGCAAGTGTCGGTCCCGGTGATTTTCGGCGTACTCACAACAGCTACGGCCTTTGTGCCGGTGATGCTGGGGCCGGGTTCTATTGGTCAGATACAAAGTGTTATTGCGACTATTGTGCTGTGTTGTCTGGCGTTTTCCCTGATCGAATCGCAACTGATTTTGCCATCGCACCTGGGCCACAAGAGCGTGTCTTCTGCTGGTGGCGAGGTCGGGTTGATGCTAATACCGCTGTTCGGAATTATCTTGTGGGAAGTTTCATGGAGTGGCCGCAGCTATCTTGCGCTGACTATCGCGACGTTAGGTGTATTTGTGGCTTGGCATCTGCATGGTGGGTACGAAAAGTTTGCAGCGGGGCTTATTGATCGACAGCAGCATTTTTCTGATGGGCTGGAGAACCTGATACAACAAAAATTTCGCTGGCTGGTCACGAAAGCAACCAAGGCGCGTTATGTGACCGTGGCCGCCGCACTGGCAGTGTTCATAACGACTATCGGGGCAATCTCTGGCGGCCACATGCCATTTTCTTTCTTTCCGTCAATTCCTGCTGATGCCGTTATGGCGCGACTCACCATGCCTCTGGGTACATCGGCGACGGTAACGGAGGACATCATTGATTCCATCAGGTCGGTTGGGGAAGAACTTGGTGCGGAACTGAACGCAATGCACCCCGAGGCGCCTCCGGTCACTCACATCCTGGCGGCTTTGGGCGGTCAGCCAGTGAGTAATGCGGGTGGTGGGATCTTTGCCGGTGGCGCGTCACCCACGGGCGGACATCTTGCAGAGGTCACCATGCAATTGATACCAGGTGATCAGCGCGAGATAAGCACCCTGGAGATTGCACAACAATGGCGCGACGCGGTGGGTGTCATCCCGGAGGTGGTGGAGCTGAGCTTCAATTCATCA